>JBOEGV010000023.1:0-51077 GCA_050633605.1 Neptuniibacter sp.
CCATGAGCGTTACCGATATGGTAAACGAAGGTGTGCGTCGTGCTTACACGCATCCTGATAACGTTTTACGCGCTTCAATTCTTGCGGACCCTGCTGGCAAACGTCAGAACACCAAAGATAATACTCCTGCGGTTATCCACTACGAAATTGTAGAGGGTGATGAAGTCGAAGTTCACGTAGCTGCTAAAGGTGGTGGTTCTGAGAACAAATCTAAGATGGTTATGTTGAACCCATCGGACAGCATTGTTGATTGGGTAGTGAAAACTGTACCAACAATGGGCGCTGGTTGGTGTCCACCGGGTATGCTGGGTATAGGTATCGGTGGTACGGCTGAAAAAGCGGCAGTTATGGCTAAAGAATCTCTGATGGACCCAATTGATATTCACGAATTGCGTGAGCGGGGCCCACAGAATCGTGTTGAAGAGTTGCGACTGGAGATCATGGACGCAGTTAACAACCTGGGTATAGGTGCTCAGGGTCTGGGTGGTTTGACGACTGTAATGGACGTGAAGATCATGGATTATCCAACCCACGCAGCTTCTCTGCCTGTTTGTATGATTCCTAACTGTGCTGCAACGCGTCACACGCATTTCACATTGAATGGCAATGGTCCTGCGGTACTCACTCCACCAAGCCTGGATGACTGGCCAGATGTTACTTTTGAAGTAGGTTCTAACACTCGTCGTGTAAATCTGGATGAGATCACACCTGAAGATGTTAAAGAGTGGAAAGTCGGCGAAACTGTTCTGTTAAACGGCAAAATGCTAACCGGCCGTGATGCGGCGCACAAGAAGATGGTAGAAATGCTGAATAAAGGCGAAGAGCTACCAGTAGATCTAAAAGGTCGTTTCATCTATTACGTAGGTCCTGTTGACCCAGTACGTGATGAAGTCGTAGGCCCTGCAGGTCCAACTACGTCTACGCGTATGGATAAATTCACGCGTCAAGTGATAGAAAGCACAGGCCTTCTGGGCATGATTGGCAAGTCCGAACGTGGTCCAGTAGCAATCGAAGCGATCAAGGATAACGAAGCAGTTTACTTGATGGCAGTTGGTGGTGCTGCTTATTTAGTATCTAAAGCAATTACAAACGCTAAGGTACTGGCTTTCCCTGAAATGGGTATGGAAGCAATTTACGAATTTGAAGTAAAAGATATGCCCGTAACGGTAGCAGTTGATACGTCTGGTGAATCCGTACATACAACGGGACCTGCCAAGTGGAAAGATATTATTGCCAAGCAGGCATAATCTGAAAAATTGCTGAGCTGATTGAAAATCAGTAAAAGTGCTGTGTTTTTTATGAATAATAATAGGTTGGAGCTGGGTTAATACTAAGGTCTTGCTATGTCGTACTTTGGTGCTGGTTCAGAGAAACCCTGAGCGAAATCAAGTATTGTGCATTGCGGCAGGAATATACTGTGTTTAAAGCTTTAGTTTATTAGGGGTAATAATATGAAAATTAAATTAGGTCTGTTGTTAGCAGCTTCTATGTCATTTTCTTCAGTTGTCATGGCCGATTCAGAGGCTATGATGCAAGCTGCAGGTCAAGAGTTATTCAACAAATGCTCTGCATGCCATTCTCTGGATGCCAGTAAAAATGCATTTGGTCCTAGCCTGATTGGAGTAGTAGGGCGTCAGGCTGCTTCTTTGCCACGTTTCGCATACTCTGATGCGCTGAAAAACTCTGGTCTGACTTGGACTGAAGATAACCTGCGTAAGTGGATTGCAGGTAATGATGAGTTTGTTCCGGGTACACGGATGCGTCACGTTGCAATTACAGATAAAGCAGAGCAGGATTACCTGATCTCTTACCTGAAAACGCTGAAATGATTTTTAGTTGTTGATTGTTAAAGGCTACGTTTTCACGTGGCCTTTTTATTTGCTGGAATTAAATTAAAGTGACAAAAATACTACTTGTTGATTTGTTTGGAATTGTCGTAGAAGGGGGTATTCACAAGCCAACAAAACCTGTTTTATGCAATAGCATAAATTTTCAGCACCGATTTGTTAATTACGGTGTTTAAGAGGCGTCTAGAAGCTTTCTTTGTTCAGCCATATACCGAGGCATAGGGCCGGCGTCTTCGTATATCTCTTCACCGTCTTCTATCCGAATAACTTTGTTACCTGGGATGTAAGGCATTTTTGCTTCAAGCTCATTTAAAGCTTCATGAATCAAAGTCGCGACAACATCATCTTTGGATAATTTATACATCCTTGCCAGAGCTTCAAGTTTGATAAGATCACCCTGATAGATCGACAGAGTTTCTTCCTCTCGGCTGTTAACTTTTCGGGCGCGGTTTTCCCACTCACCGAGTAGTCTGGATAAGCTTTCATTTCCCATTACAATTCCCCTTCAGCATGACTGTCATTGTTCAGTTTAGATAGCTGCCATTGTATTGCCAATTTATATCTACTAACGTGGTGCAAAATCAGATCCAGCGAATAGACCCTCACATATTATATCGACAGGGTTTGCTCAGAGTTTATAGAGGTAACTGAATTCTTATGGCAAAAATCAAAATTCTTGTAGGGACTGTGTATGGTAATGCTTTGGATGTCGCAGAAATGTGTATGGAAAAGTTACAAAGTCTGGGCCATGAAGTCATTCTTTACCGAGAGCCAGAGATTAATGATATTTCAGCTGAGGATACCGATACCCTGTTAGTATGTACTTCGACTACAGGTCAGGGTGAGATTCCTGACAGTTTATTGAAATTATATTGTCAGCTTCAGGATCGTTTTCCATTGATGCCCGATGTGCGTTATGGCCTGATAACCCTTGGCGACAGTTCCTATGAAACCTTTGCAGAGGCCGGCGGGCTGATGAATGCACTTCTACAAGAGTTACAACTCAAGCGGGTAGGCGTCCCGCTAGTGATTGATGCATGTGAAACCATGGCACCCTGTGAAGAGGCAGAACCTTGGGTCATTGACTGGAGCAATCAGCTGGATTGAATTTGTCTGAAAGTAATATTCACTCTGGCGGTATGGCAACGTTTGGTTTTAGGGACTGAATGTTGCCACTTCAATTGCGTCCCAGGTCCCATCCAAAGTAATGATCCTGAAGTTAGAAGGATTTCGCTTTTATTGCTTTTATCCTGTATTTCTCGAAAGATAAAACGTCTTGCTGCACCTAAAGATACACTGGCAACAATAGGGTCTGATCCTAATTCAGGCTCGTTATCCCTATGCCAGCCCATACTGTCATTACCATCCCGGTATTGGTTAAGTAATGCGGCATTAAAAGATTGTCCGGTGCGCGCTTCAATATTACTTTTTATGTTTAAAATTTGAGGATGCCAGTCCGAGGCGTTCATCTGTAAACCTGAATAGGTATATAGAGTGTTTTTATCGCCCATGAAGTTCTGCAATCTTGGAATTTTTGTCCAGCGCCCAAAAATAAATATCTCATCCTGGCGCCAGTTAACTTCTGCAATAAGCTGCTCTAGCAGAGCTTCTGCAAATTCTTCATTAAGAAAGCAATCATCTAACCAGCAATTCTCAGGCAGTGGGCGTGGTGTCATTTTTCAAATTGGCTCCTGTTGATTATCTATTCTAAGGCTAAATACTCTTTAACACCGACTTAGTTTTCTTTGGCTTTAATGTATCCGCTAGAATGAGTACAGCAATAACAACCGGAGGCGGTTATGAAAAATTCAACATTACTGATAACCGAAGAGTGTGAAGCATGTAAAGTCGGTGCTCCTGAGGTTCCAGAAAGTGAAATCAATGCTTTGTTAGAGCAGCTACCGGAATGGAAAGTTTTTGGGGAAAATCACATTAAAAAGTTAGGAAGGAAATATTCATTCCCCAACTTTGCAACGGCGTTGGCATTTACTAATCAGGTTGGCGAATTGGCCGAGTCATTGCAACATCATCCGGATATTCTGACGTCTTGGGGTAAGGTGTCAGTCACCTGGTACACCCATAAAATTGGTGGTTTGCACCGTAATGATTTTCGATGTGCAGCAAGATGTGATCAGCTATTTACTTAGACCGGCTACAAGCTGCTAGAATACGCGTTTCATTGTTGTGTAGTCGGAGTTGATTTTAAAATGGAACGTAGATTCAGATTGGTTCTGGCATGTCCCGATCGGGTTGGCATTGTGGCTATGGTGAGTAACTTTATTTCCAGTCATGGTGGTTCAATATCTGATGCTAACCAGCATTCTGATACTACAACTGGCTGGTTCTTTATGCGTGTAGAAGTCAGTGCTTCAACGTTGCCATTCTCGATTGATGAACTAACAGAAGCTTTTTCCCCGATCGCTAAATCATTCAACATGGAATGGAATATTTCTGATTCAGCGTCACCTAAAAAAGTGATTCTGATGGCAAGCAGAGAATCACATTGCCTTGCAGATTTGTTGTATCGCTATCACGAAGGTGAACTTGATTGTGAAATCACCTGTGTTATTTCCAATCATGATGACCTCAGAAGTATGGTTGAATGGCATAAAATTCCTTATCACCATGTTCCTGTAGATAAAGAGAATAAACAGCCCCACTTTGACGAAGTAAACCGGCTGATCCGTGAAAACGAAACTGATGTAGTTGTCTTAGCCAGATATATGCAGATTCTGCCTGAAGCTATCTGTAATGATTTTTCTCATCGGATCATTAATATTCATCACAGTTTTCTGCCTTCGTTTGCGGGAGCAAAGCCTTACCACCAAGCTCATGAACGCGGTGTTAAGTTGATTGGTGCTACCTGCCATTATGTGACAGAAGAGCTGGATGCAGGGCCAATCATTGATCAGGATGTTATTCGTATCAGCCACAGAGATTTACCCGAGGATATGGTTCGCCTTGGTCGTGACGTAGAAAAAACGGTACTTTCACGTGGCTTACGCTGGCACTTGGAGGATCGTATCCTAGTGCATGGGAACAAAACGGTTGTGTTCAATTAGTCGTTTGGTATGAGATCTATTTTCTTGCGGACTGGTTAGTATAGGTGTAAACATAGTATCTAAAAGGAGTCCTGCTTCTCTGAGCATGAAGCAGGCTTAATTATCTCCGGCAGTAGTTAATTCATGGTCGGTTTTGGAGGAATGATTAATGTTAAGATCCGTGAAAGCTCAGGACTATATGTGTAAAGACCTGATTACGTTCACCCCTGAAACGGAACTGTTTGAAGCGATTAATAAATTGCTGGATCATCGGATTACGGGTGCTCCAGTTCTTGACAAAAGTGGTGCTTTGGTTGGACTGCTTTCTGAAGCGGACTGCTTAAAGGCTATTCTGACGTTGACCTATCACGAGGAAGAGATGGGTGGTTATGTCGGTAACTATATGACTCCTGAAGTGCATACCGTTAATCATGATGCTGACATTATCAAGGTTGCTGAAGAGTTTATTACTAATAAACGACGTCGCCTGCCGGTTGTAAAAAATGGTAAACTGATCGGCCAAATTAGTCGTCGTGATGTTTTGCGTGCAGTAGAACAATTTGCCCAAGATGGCTAAGCGATAAATTAGTAAGAAAGCCGCAGCGGGTCTGCGGCTTTTTTGTCTGTAAGGTATTATTTACTCTATGAGTTATCAATTCCCTGAAGCGCCTATACTTCTCTATCCTTCTTTAGCAGAAAAAGTTGGAGTCGAAGCTGCTGTCCTGATGTCTCTTTACCAACAACAGTGGCAACGTATGCGGGCTTTAACTGGGGCCAGTGCTTCTTCTGAACTCTTCATGTCCCGCAGTCAATGGCTTTCACTGAGCACTTTCTGGGATGAAGAGATCTTGGCGCAGTTGACCAATATCCTGGTTGAGCATGGATTGATTGATGCTACCTACGCGCCAGATGGACGGGTATCAATACGTTGCATAGAGAGTGATGGTGAAAATCTAGAAGGGCTTCAGACCGAAGAAATTGAGATTGTCAGCCGGTTGCCTGTTGTGGATGAAGTGGAAGTAGTTGAAGTTTCTGTGATATCAGAAGCACCCGCTCAACCCGTCTCTGAACATACTGGGCAAGAGCATGGTCTGCTTCAGGATGATACCCCGTATTATCCAGATAGTGAGCCCTCTATTTCTCAAAACCACAGTACTCAAAGAGATAGTACTCTCATCGACAGTACTCAAAGTCCAAGGCTCGGGCCAGCCCCTACATTTGGAGGTAGTATTGGCTGGGCTCGTAAAGCTCAGCAGATGAGTTCTGGGCATGATGATGAACTGCAGGCTAAGTTTCATCAAGAGGAACAACTACGTAAACAGTTGCAACCAATGGCATTGGGCTGGCAGCCTTCGCAAAACTTTTATGCTCTGTTACCCCGTCACAATATAGCTATTCAGTTCGCACATAGTTGTTTGGATGAATTTGTGCTCTACTGGCTTGATAAAGACCGTAAGGAAACCAACTGGGATCAGAAATTTCTGGGTTGGGTGAAACGGGAATGGGTTCGAAAACAGACTGATGAAGGCCGTCAGCAGCGGCTAAGTAAAGAACAGAAAGCAGGTTTTAGCAATGAAAACCCCCGCAGAGATACTCGCGAAAACAGAAAACGGGTTACCGCAGCAGTCATGGACATCAAAGACACCGATTGGTGAAGGTGAACAGCAGCAAACGGGCCATAAAGAGCTAAGTGTCGAAGTCAAAACTCTGGTCAATATGATTTTTGCCCGGTTTATGGCGATCTATGGGCATAAATTCAAAAGCTGTTTTGAAACTCAGGATGAAATCCGCATAGCCAAGCGAGAATGGGCACTGAGCCTGGAAGGCTATACCGAGTCTGAACTGGTAGCTGCTATTGATTATTGTAAGGAAAATAGTGCCTGGATGCCGACCATCTCTGAGTTCCTTAAGGTACTACGTAATCTCACAGGTGATCATGGTCTTCCTGCTGCCAAACACGCTTATGAAGAAGCGTGTATGAACGCAGAGCATGCATCTACGTATGATTGGACACATCCGGCCGTTTATCATGCGGGTAAGGCAACGGGGTGGTTCAGAATTCGTACTGAAGATACGGAGGATGTATTTCCCGACTTCAGGTACAACTATGAAGTTATCTGTCGCCGTGTGAGGCAGGGAGAGGAGTTAAATAGCCCTGTTCCTGTGGCATTACCAGACAAAAGTGACAATACACTCTTTACCTTTATCCAGTCTTGGGCAGAAGACAATAATATAAAGCCTGAAGTCGCCAGTAAGTGGTTGTTTTATTTAACAAAGCCTAAAGGTACTCAGGTTAGAGTACGTTTCCAAAAGCTTGCTCAGACTGAAGCAGATGCAATGGGAATCACACTGCCTGATGATTATAGCTGAATGGTAACTTACGAATTCTTGGTTTTGTACTTTACTGCTTCTAGGTTGTGCTTTTTCAGCAGCTTGTAAAAATCAGTTCGATTGCGGCCTGCAATCTGTGCCGCCTTACTGACATTCCCTTCGGTTATCTGTAGAACTTTAGTCAG
This sequence comes from Neptuniibacter sp., assembly GCA_050633605.1. Taxonomy (GTDB): domain Bacteria; phylum Pseudomonadota; class Gammaproteobacteria; order Pseudomonadales; family Balneatricaceae; genus Neptuniibacter. The sequence goes on from JBOEGV010000023.1 coordinate 7,405, forward strand.
GTAGCGGCTCTCAAACTCTGCTCTGGCTTCGTTAAAGTTCGGAATTATTTCGTCCTGATGTGACAGTGCGCGTTTGATAGCAGCATCTGAAATGACCGGCGTATTACTGAGAGCAGTGACTTTTTCTATTATATTTTCCAGCTGTCTGACATTTCCCGGCCAGGCGGATTGAGCCAGCAGTTGTAGAGCTCCACTCGAAATGCTTTTAACTTTCGGGTTGTGGCGATGGGCGGCCTGTTCAACAAAATGTCGCGCCAGTGGAGGGATATCTTCAGGCCTTTCTGCCAGAGGCGGCAGATGCAGATTAACAACATTCAGGCGATAAAAAAGATCTTCGCGGAACTGATTGTCCTGCATCGCCTTTTCGAGATTACGATGGGTGGCTGAAATGAGTCGGACATCCACTGGAACGGTTTCGGTACTGCCAACAGGACGGATCTGTCGCTCTTGCAATACGCGCAGCAATTTTACTTGTAAGGCAGTTGGCATATCTCCAATTTCATCAAGGAAAAGGGTACCACCATTGGCTGCCTGGAACAGGCCGTCATGGCGGCTGATGGCACCAGTGAAAGCCCCTTTTGTATGCCCGAATAATTCTGATTCCAGAAGTTGTTCAGGTAGAGCTCCACAATTGATCGCAATAAATGGTTTTTTGTTGCGGAGGCTGGCTTTATGGATGGCCTGAGCCATGAGTTCTTTACCACTACCGCTGGGTCCTGTGATCAATACACTGACATCTGAGCTGGCTACCTGCTCGGCTTCACTCAGAATTGTTTCCATCAGATGACTGCGACTTATTATTTTTTTGCGCCAGTCGCCTTCGGAACGGCTCGTACCTGATAACGCAGATTGAAGTGTCAGCATCAACTGCTCACGATCAATTGGTTTAGTTAAAAAACCAAATACACCTTCTTGAGTGGCGGTCACTGCTTCAGGTATTGAACCGTGTGCTGTAATAATAACTACTGGAAGTTGCGGGAATTGTTTCTGTGCTCTTGCGAACAGAGCCAATCCATCCATGCCTTCCATTCTCAGGTCAGTTAGTAGCAGGTCGACCTTATCATCTAACAGCTTTAATGCTTCTTCAGCACTTTGCGCGCAACTAATTCTATAACCACTGGCTTCAAGCCGCATGGATAATAGTTTGAGTAATGAGGCATCATCATCAACCAACAGAATATGAGGGGTCATTGCTGTTCCTCTCGCTGTTGGTTCAAGTCAGATTCAATTTGAGTTAATGCATCAATTTTTATTTGGAGAGTCATATTTTTCTGCTCAAGCCTGTCTTGTTCTGCTCGTAACCAGAGTAGTGCAGACGTGTGCTGATTACGCAGGCTGAGATAGGTATCCCCTGGGCAGTCTTCGCGTTGTTTCAAGCGGAGCTTAGCGTAATGCCTCTTTGATTGCTTAAGTTGCTCTGTTGAGGAATATGGGGTCGACATTAGTAAAGCAATCAGAGCACGATCTTTATCATCAATAGCATTTTGTAGCAGCTTGCTGCGTTGTACAGGCGTATTCAGGAAGCGTGTTTCAATACTTTGCATACGCAATAGCGCCTGTAACCCGACCTGGCAGTTGGGAGCAGAGGAGCTGATGGGAGTTGCAATCCCCTGAAGCTGACAACCTTGCAGTATGAGTATTAATAAAATACTGAAGTACTTAGTCATGGTTATTTTCTCCATGCTGTGGCAGATGAATGCGAAAGCCAACGCGATTATTTATATTTTTGATAAGCTTGACCGAAGCACCAATTGATTCAGCTGCATCACGAACAATACTTAATCCGATACCTGAGCCTTTCACTGGTCCTTTGCGGCGGTTCGTTCCCTGATAGAAAGGCTCAAACAAATTTGGCAGATCTACCTTAGGGATGATAGGACCATCGTTAATTACATCGATGTAAATGTGATTGCTAGTTGTATGGCTATCAATTTTAAGGGTTCCGGTTTCTGAGCCATATAAGGCAGCATTAGAGATCAGGTTGCTAAGTATTCTAATCAACATAGCTCGATCTGTATAAATGCTGGTATTCGATTCAGACAGTTGGAGGTTAATTTTCTTTTGTTCCAGCAAAAGTTTGTAGGGTTCTATTGATTCAGTCAGGACTGATTGGAGTTGTATTGTTTGTTTGTTGACCGGCTCATGTTGACTAAGGCGGCTGTAGTCAAGAAGTTGCTCAATCAAGGATTGTAATTCACGAGAGTTATTTTGTAGTAATAAAGCTATTTCCATTTGGCTCTCATTAAGGGAGCCGGTTATCTGATCCGCCAGCAGATCAGAGCCTTCCCTGAGAGTGGTCAGAGGGGTTTTTAACTCATGTGACATATGCCGTAGGAAGCGTTGCTTTTCATTTTCTACTTCCGCAAGACGTCCAGTGAGCCAATCAAGCTGTTGGTCAAGGTGTATCAGCTCATCGGGACCACCTACTTTTGAACCTGTATAATCTTCTCCTGTACCCAGAGCTCGTATTCTAGCCGCTAGCCTTTTAACCGGTCGGGTGATTGTAAGGCTGAAGAACATGATAAGCATTGCCTCAATCACCAGAAGTAAAATGGCGAAGGTGCTTAGTTGTGCCTGTGTGAGCTGAGCGGTTTCATTCAGTGATTGGAGGCGGCGATCAAGAACCAGATCTATCTGTTGATTCAAAGCCCGGGTGAAAGCCAGTAGAGAATTGCCTTCTGGAGCACCGACCTGTTCGATGGAATCCAATAATGAAGTTATCCCTTTACGGCTATTCCCTTCCGGCAGAATAAAACTGTGCACAGTAAGTTGTTGTTTGAATTCTGTTATGAACTGCTCAAGACGTTGCTTTATTTCTAGCTTTGGGATGACCTGATATTGACGGGCTGAGCGGGTAATGTCTTCGGCTAATTGTTCCAGCTGTTGTCCTCTGCGGGTGACTTCCAAAGCTTGTTGAGCAAGTACTCGACCTTGCGCAGACTGTTCTACCAGAGCGTCAGTGGCATAGAAAATCAGGATGCCAAATGGGGTTACGACAACCAGAAAAGAGAGTAATACAAGCTGCTTAAGCGAGCTTAGCCGCCAGAAATAGCGAGTTTGCTTGGTCATTAAAAAAGCATCTTAAAAAACCTGAATATATCTATTATCTCTCAAATGTTTCCTCCTGGATATTTAAAACGGAATCCTATTGCAAGTTGAAAATGGGAGGTAAAGGCCAGAAGACGATGCTTCTGGCCTTGTCAAAACAGAGCGGGCGGCTTGAAATGGGTTTGGTGCCCTGTTCTAACGTTTTTCAGACGCTTTATAGAGCGTGAAGAGAAGCCAGAACGACGTATGTACGCGTTTGATTTGCTTCCACCTGAAGCTGTGAAAATTCATCCAGGCTTAAAAAGCCATCTTTATTGGAATCAATTTTTTCAAAGCCTTTAACAAGTGCAGGCGAAACTTGAGCTTCTTGCTGACTTACTTTGCCATCTTTGTTTTTGTCCAGCTGTTCAAAGATGCGTGGAGTTTTGGATTCAGTCTCAGTGATAATTTCTGGCTGAGGTGTAGTTGTTTCTTCAGTAGGTTTTGCAGTTTCTGCAAAAACAGTAGAGGACGTTAGTACTAAAACGGCGGCACAGGTCACTAGGTTTAACTTCATTATGTTCTCCTTACGGATTAATAATTGATTGGGGGAAAATTTAAATTCATCTAGTTATAATCAAGGGTTGTGCCAGTCTAAAAATATCTTTTGTTAACAATTGGTTAGGCTGGTATTTGCGGTGGTTATGGTCGCGGGGGATAAAAAGAGATTGGATAAGAGAGTATTCTGTCTCTGATTAGAGACAGAAATTGGTTGTTAAGTATGCATCCCATTAAATTTCAAAGAGTTAGTGAGTTGCTGAATGACGACAAAATTTCAGTGCCAGTAACAGGGAAGGTAAATTAATACAGTTGAGTTTCTGGTTCATCAATGATGGGATTACTTAAACGGCCTATCCCTTCTATCTCCACCGTTACCTGGTCTCCCGCTTTCATATAACCCCGAGGTTTCATTTTAACCCCGACACCAGAGCAGGTGCCTGTCGCAATGATATCCCCCGGGAAAAGTGTGCAAACGCTAGACAGGGTCTCTACCAGTTGGTAGCAATCAAAAATAAGATGTTTGGTATTCGAATGCTGACGAAGTTCATCATTTACCCAGGTTTTAAGCTCCAGATTATGAGGGTTAATGTGATCATCTGTAACAATCCAGGGTCCCATAGGGCCGTGGGTATCAAACGACTTCCCAAGCGTCCAGGTGGGCGATTTAATTTGCCAGTCACGGACTGATACATCATTAACAATGGTGTATCCGGCAATAACGCTGGCTGCTTTATCTTTTGGAACGTGACGGCATTGCTTACCAATAACTATGGCTAGCTCACCTTCATAATCCAGCTTTTCTGAAATTACAGGGCGGTGAATAGGCATATGAGGCCCAATGATACAGCTGCTTTGCTTATTAAAAATGGTTGGAAACTCAGGTGTCTCCAGTCCTGTTTCAGCAATATGATCGGCGTAGTTTAAGCCGACACCAAGAAACTTTTGCGGGTTGTTAATTGGCGCAAGAAGCTTAACTTGATCAAGTGGAATGTCCTCTTTTCCTTTTTGTTTCAATAAGCGTTGTTGAGCACACTGTCCTGCTCCAAGAAATTGCTTCATCTCTTGAGGAAGCGTTAGATCCGTCCAGCTGGGGATAATCATGCTGTTCTCAACAATTCCTACTGCTGTCCTGCCCTGAAAAGAAAAGGTTGCTAATTTCATGAATTAATTTCCCATCGCTGAAACTATTTTCCTGAACCGTACTCTATTCTGGATAGACAAGAAAGCGCTCCATATAGCAAATAAAAAAACAGGGGATAGGGCTATGAATAAAATAAGTGATTTTTGGCTGATTGTGGTGAGTACTGTTGCTGCAAACAGTGTGGTTGCAGCAGATAAAGTGATAATTGAGGCCGGCTCTTTCCAGATGGGATGTTCTGTAGCAGATAATGCTTGTGAAAATGATGAAGGTAAACCCGGGGGTATCAGTGTATTTGTTCCTCCTTTTTCAATTGATAAGCAGGAAGTGTCGGTAGCTGAATATATGGCTTGTATTGAAGCCGGAAAATGTTCACGACCTAAAGATCATCAACGCAATCAATACTGCAATGTCGGAGCCGAGGGAAGAGGGCAGCATCCAGCCAACTGTGTTGACTGGCAGGAGGCATTGGATTATTGCAGTTGGAGGGGTGGCCGCCTTCCGTATGAAGCTGAATGGGAAAAGGCAGCCAGGGGAGGAAGTCTTAACCGCTACCCTTGGGGTGAAGCAGTCAGCTGTAAACATGCCATTTTGGATGATGGTGTAACTATGGGCTCTGTGCCTAACGAACCGGATGGTTGCGGAGAGGATCGAACATGGCCTCGCGGAAGCAGGCAGGCGAATGGTTATGGTTTGCAGGATATGCACGGTAATGTAGGGGAGTGGACTATGAACTGGTATGCCAAAAATGGTATCCAGCGCTATGCTAACGGTGATTTGAAAGGCCCAGAATCAGGTCGCCAAAGAGTTGTCAGAGGTGGTTCATGGGACGAGACTGTAAATAATTTACGCAGTTCATTCCGTAATGTTAAGCCAGCCGTTAGTGGTCGCTCTATCTATGGGTCAATTGGCTTTCGCTGTGCTTTTGACCTTAAGTAGGGCGCATGCTAAACGTATTTTTCAGTGATTAGTGTCTATTTATTTAAGCGTGGTTCTGGCCACAAAAGATCTGGAATCAAACTGACAAAAGGTTGTTTACCACGATATATATGTAAGCGCCCCTTATGGATCTGACCAATGCACTGTTCGACTGGGTCGAGAAGCACCATACAGATTTCATCTACGGATGGAGAAGGTACAGCGCCAGCACGTTTTTTGCCTGGCAATGCCTTAATTTCACTTTGCAGGGCTTTGAATTGTCCGTTGCTGATTAAACGATTCAGTACATGACGGTCCCAGATTTCCGGAACAGAAGCCAGGGGTTTCAGTACTCCAATGGCCTGGGGGGAAACCAGGCAGCGTTCACGGCTGAAGAATTTACGAGCAGATAAATCTGTGTGGACTTTAAGTATTGAGTTATCACGGACATTACTGCTGAAGTCCATTTTCTCAATACCTTCAATAATCACTTTTAAATCCCAGTTGCAGGATTTAATCAATCGCCATACGGGTTCCATGCTGCTCCTGGAGCCCAGACTGTACTTAATGCAGTCCTGAATAAGGCTATCTGTAGGTAGCAAAGTGATTTTTAAATAAGTGGATTGGAAATCCAGCAAGCATTCAGGTGATTCAATAAAACAGTAAGCAGTTTCCCTGCGGCAGAATGACATCCATTGCTCTCGGGTATTAAGCGTTGGTAAAACAGGTATGATCACTAAGCAGCCTTAATTTTCAGTTTACGGTTGATCTAAATGGTTGATGTAGACTAAAGTTTTACATTTTTACCCTGTAACCTGCCAGTTTTCTGGTCTCCAGAACCAGATATTTTAAGGTTTGAGAGTATAGCTTAAAGCAAAGGATAGGGACTATGAAACTGCTGAATCGCTCAGCTTTTGTTGTGTTACCGCGACAGCCGTTTGCTGAATGGACCAACAATCTCAATGTTGATGCTGATGGTTTACATCAAACCCTCTCGCTGGAAGAGCAGCGAAAGGAAGGGACTGTGTATCTGATTGATGAAGTCGCTAATGAAACTGATTTCCGGGCGGCACTTGAAAAAAATTGGTTAAAGATATTTCAGAATGAATTGTCTGCCTGGGATGAGCTGGGCGATTGCTGGCCACACGAAATAAATTACAAAGTGTTTCAGGAATGGTTTGATATTCAACATCAAATCATTGCATTGGATCTGAGTGAACAGCCTCTATTATTAGCAACTTTGGATGAGTATTAAGCACTGCCACTAGTGCTTATCGCGGAGAGAAATGATGGAACAACCGGGTAATCCATTTGGTTTGCAGATGCACCCTATGCGGGAGCGGTTATACAATGAACTTCATTCCAGACCATTCCAGATCATTCCTAGTCCAGCGAGGGTGACACATCTGGCAGTGATGTGTACGCCTGAACAAAGTAAGCAACAGTTTGAGCATCTTAAGGAACTGTATGAGCATTTTGATGTTCAGCCACCAGTAGTTGATGAGCTCTGTTACCATGTTGATTTTGGTAAGCTTCGCGTGCGGCGTGAAAAGCATATGGAGTTCACTACCTACACGTTTATTAATACCAACATAGAGCAAGGTGGAAACCCATTTGAAGTGACAGGTCTTACACCAGTTCCCAGTGAGTGGCTAGAAAATATTCCGGGTACTGTGATCTCTGCTTTTCATATTGGTATAGAAGATGCGAGACAGACACATGAACTTAATCTGCCTCTGGTTAAACGTTTTTTTGAAGGCATGCGCTTAGTTGGTAGCAGCCCGCAGGATGGTTATGCTCGTGTATGGACCACCTTTCAGATGCACAGTGATGGTTTCGGCCGCTTCCTGATCTATAACAAACAGATGAGTGACAGTCAGCTGGGCCGTTTAACTCAGCGGTTAATGGAGATTGAAACTTATCGTTTGATGACTTTGTTGTCGTTGCCTGTTGCTCGTGAAATTAATCCAACCCTGGCGGATATGGACCAAAGATTGGCGGATATAACCGATCATCTGGCTCACAGCTCTGATGTTGATGAAACAGAGTTATTGTCGAGGCTAACTGATATGGCTTCTTGGGTTGAGGATTGCCGGGCAAGAGCAACATTTCGTTTCAGCGCTACTTATGCCTATCACGATCTGGTTATTAAGCGCCTGGAGGAATTGCGTGAAGATGAGGTTTCTGGGCATTTAACCATTACCGAGTTTATGACCCGGCGGTTAACGCCAGCGGTCAGAACCTGTGAAGCAATTAGTAACCGTCTGGAAGATCTTTCAAGACGTATAGACCGTGTTGCAGATATGATGCGCACCCGTGTAGAGCTGTCGATACAATCTCAAAATCAGGAATTGCTGGCTTCGATGGATAAGCGTTCCAAAGTTCAGTTGATGATGCAGCATACAGTAGAAGGTTTATCGGTCGCAGCGATCAGTTATTACACTATTGGGTTGATAAAGTATTTGTTGGACGCACTTTATAATTCCGGTATTGATGTGAATAAAGATCTGGTACTCGGCATTTCTGTGCCGGTTGTCATTGGACTGGTTGCATTCGTGACACGTAAAATACATAAGCATTTCTTAGCGTTGGCAATCAATAAAGCTGAGAAAGAAGATAAGAGCGTATAAGCAATGACTATAGATAATGTGATACAGAGTAAATTAGAAGGTGGGTTGGATATAGCTCATCTGAATATCGAAAATGAGAGCCACATGCATTCTGGTCCTGCTATGGACACTCACTTTAAAGTCACTCTGGTTTCAGATGACTTTAAGGGTAAGAGACTGGTTCAGCGTCACCAGCTTATTTATGGCTTGTTGGATAATGAAATGCAGAACCCGATTCATGCTCTTTCCATGCATCTTTATACAATGAATGAATGGCAGGCCAGTGATGGTGAGGTGATGGCATCACCCAATTGCATGGGGGGATCAAAAGCGGATATATAATCCGCTTTTATTCGTTACAGTTTATTCATTTTTGATGCTCGTCAATGTTTTCTTTCACACTCAGGAGGAGACTGAAATCAGTTGAAAGAAGAATTATCTAAGGGGAACAAAATGATTAACGAGCATCATGATCTGATCCATGAATTTCCAGAACATCGTGAACGCATCCGGGAAATGAAAATGCAGGATGCACATTTTTCCCGTTTGTTTGATGAGTATCATGAAGTGACTAAAACTGTGGAAAAAATGGAAGCAGAAATTGAGCCTGTATGTACTCAGACAGAAGAAGAAATAAAGTTCAAACGTTTGAAACTTAAGGACGAGCTTTATTCCATGCTTAAAGTGTAAGTCTGTAAAGGATTGATTTTAAAAACCCGCTGCGTGCGGGTTTTTTTGCGTCTGTGCGTCGTTGTCTGCGTATAATTCATATAGCTAAAGAAATTGAGAATAGTATGAGATATAGCTGGCGATATATTTTTCAGGTTGCGCTTGAGCATCGCAACGAATTGATCAAAGCAAATATCATTGCATTTGTGGCGGCTTTGGCGTCTGTGCCTCTTCCTTTGTTTATGCCGCTTCTTGTGGATGAAGTACTGCTTGATCAGCCGGGATTAGTCATAGAAACACTGAACCCGATTTTTCCAGAGTCCTGGCATAGCCCTGTACTGTATATAAGCGTGATCTTGCTATGTACCATTGTGCTGCGAATCTTTTCCCTGCTATTAAATGTCTGGCAGGCTCGTCAGTTCACCATTATATCTAAAGATGTAACCTATCGAATTCGAAAAGGTCTACTTGAACGCCTGCGAAAAATATCAATGGCGGAATACGAGACCTTGGGCAGTGGCACGGTCGCATCTCATTTTGTAACCGATCTGGATACGGTTGATCGCTTCCTCGGCAGTTCGTTGAGTCGTTTATTAATTGCACTGCTCTCCATTATAGGTACGGCGATAATTCTGGTATGGATGCATTGGCAATTGGCACTGTTTATTTTGTTTCTGAACCCTATTGTCATCTATTTCACAACAGCGATAGCGAAGCAGGTAAAGCAGCTAAAAGGAAAAGAAAACAAAGCATTTGAACTGTTCCAGGCGGCACTGAATGAAACATTGGATGGTATTCAGCAGATCCGTGCCAGTAACCGTGAACAGCATTACCTGTCTCGGTTGATTGATAATGCCAGGGATGTACGGGATCGTTCTACCGCTTTTGAATGGAAAAGCGATGCGGCTAACCGCTTCAGTTTTATGGTCTTTATGGTGGGTGTGGACCTGTTTCGTGCTCTTTCAATGTTGATGGTTGTTTTCTCGGATCTTTCTATTGGTGAGATGATGGCAGTTTTTGGCTATCTCTGGTTTATGATGGGGCCGGTTCAAGAGATTCTGGGGATTCAGTACAGTTTTTTTGGTGCTAAAGCCGCATTAAACCGCATCAATGACCTGATGAATATTAGAGAAGAGCCCCAGTATCCACACCTTCATAATCCCTTTGAGGGTAAAAAAACTGTTTCAGTCCATCTGGAAAAAATTCATTTTGCTTATGAAACCGGTCAGGAGGTTTTGAAAGGTGTATCCCTGAATATAGAAGCTGGTCAGAAGATTGCCTTGGTGGGTGCAAGTGGAGGCGGCAAGTCGACATTGGTTCAGGTGCTACTCGGTTTGTATTCTGCAGACAGTGGCGAAATCTTTTTTGATGGCATTTCAGTGAAAAAAATAGGTTTATCCTGTGTCAGGGACCATGTTGAAACGGTTTTGCAACACCCCGCGTTGTTTAATGGCACGATCCGCAGCAACTTGATGATGGGGCGGGATTTTAAAGATGAGCAACTTTGGAAGGCATTGGAAGTAGCGCAGTTAGCCGAATTTGTTCGGGAGCAGAAGCAAGGGATTGATACAATAGTTGGCCGTCAGGGCATTCGTCTGTCTGGTGGTCAGCGGCAACGCTTGGCAGTTGCCAGAATGGTTCTCAGTGACCCTAAAGTGGTTATTCTGGATGAAGCAACTTCTGCCCTTGATACTGAAACTGAACAAGCCCTGCATCAGGCTTTACAGAGTTTTTTAAAGGATCGTACAACCATCATCGTTGCTCATCGGCTGAGTGCAGTCAAACAGGCTGACCATGTTTATGTATTTGAAGATGGCAAAATATGTGAGCAGGGCGGTCATGATGAATTGATTAATAGTAATGGTTTATACGCAAGGCTTTACGGTGAGTACCAGTAAGGCTTTGCCTGGTAAATAACATGCGTAAGCAATTTCCCTGGCGTGATGGTAATCAGTTTGAACTGATGGTGGATGGTGAGAATTTTTTTCCGGTAATGCTGGAAGAAATTCGTAAAGCCAGATACAGCCTTCTCTTGGAGTTTTATTTTGTAACGTCCGGAGTCGTGGCGGGTAAATTCATGGATGAACTCATCCAGGCGGCCCAGCGTGGGGTTATGGTCAAGCTGATCATTGACGGCTATGGCTCATATAAATTTTCCCGGGCAGATCGCTCTCTGCTTGAAGCCGCAGGGGTGGAAATCGTTGTTTATAACCCTCTTCACTTAAGTAAGTTCACCCGAAACCTGGCGCGTGATCATCGTAAACTGCTGGTTGTTGACCAGAAGGTCGCGTTCATCGGAGGTACAGGATTAAGCGATGTATACTTGTTAGCGGAAGAGCAGGGTTGCCCCTGGCATGAATTGATGGCCAGGATCAAAGGTCCAGTAGTGACGGATCTGGTCAATATGTATAACCAGCTATGGCAACGTTGTACAGCGCAGGTTCTTTCCTCTGGAGGTACTCTGGAGAAAAAAGGCGATACGCGTATTCGAGTAAGAACGGTACAAGGGTTTTATCAGCAGGATATTAAAGCCAGTTTTCTGAACCGTGTGAACAGTGCTGATGATAAGGTCTGGTTAATGACCGCCTATTTTCTGCCCTCATTTTCGATGCGCTATGCTTTAAGAAGAGCTGCTCAAAGAGGTGTGGATGTACGATTGATCATAGCCGGTCCTTACACCGATCAACCCTGGGTCTTTCATGCTTCAAAGCGTTATTACCGGAGGTTGTTGAGGTCCGGGGTTAGAATTTATGAATATCAGCCTCGTTTCCTGCATGCCAAGATGTCGGTTGTGGATCAATGGGGGTCCATGGGCTCCTGTAATCTTGACCACTGGAATTTACGTTGGAATCTTGAAGCAAATATCGAACTGGATGATCCGGATGTTGTCCATGAGATGACGCGGGTTTTTCATAACGACCTGAATCATTGTCAGGAAGTAACCTACGAAGAGTGGGAAAAACGCCCCTGGCATCGAAAGTTAAAAGAAGTGGTCTGGGCATGGATCAGTCATATGGTGCTGAAGATCAGATAAGAGGAAAGTCAGATGAAAAGTTTCACTATTGCTGTCAGTTTGATAATGACAGTCATGTTGAGCGGTTGTGTCAGCAACCTTAGCGGAACAACTTATTCAAGAAGTGAAGCGCGGCAGGTACAAAATGTTGAATATGGCGTCGTTGAAGCAGCTATACCAGTGGTACTTGAGGGTACAAATAGCGTAATAGGTACGGGGGCTGGAGCTGTTATAGGTGGTATTGCAGCCAGTAACATTGGCGGTGGCCGTGGTAAAGATATAGCAACTGTTTTGGGCGCTGTTGCTGGTGGTGTAGCGGGTAAAAATGCAGAAGAAGCTCTGACAAGAACCCAGGGGCAGGAAATTACGGTGCGTTTGCGTAGTGGCCGGGTAATATCCATTGTCCAGGAAGTGGCAGATGGTCCGATGTTTCAGGCAGGAGACCGAGTGCGTGTCTTAACGCATGGTGGCACAGCCAGGGTGACTTATTAGAATTTAAAAAAAAGACTGTATTTACTCTCAACGCAAAAGCCGAGTTTAAGTTTCTTAAAACAGCGATCCTGATAGGAAGACATTACTAAACGCTCAAATGCTGAAGAATTCTACTTCTGTATTGTGGTCATTGGTTCACAGCATTTGGGCTTGTTTTATTCCCGCCGAATGTATTGCTTTTCCCTTACTAGACGTATCTTACAGTTGTCTTATTATTTAATTTCATGATCTGAACTGTGTAAAAACAGCTGTATAGAGTTAGTCGTAATTATAGATATGGGGCTGAAAGAACTGCGATCTGGTTGTACTTACACTGAAACATACTGTCGCAATAAGTGATTCACCTTGAGTTACTATTCTGCCTTATCCTCATCTACATATTATTAAGCCTTAATAAATCAACGAGATAAGTTCATGGCATGTAGGTTGCTGTTAAAAGACTAGTATGAAGAAATCCGGATTTACAAAATCGGTAATGTCAAACAGGGCAAAGTTGGTTTTCATAGGGTTTATCAGAGTGTTTTAAAGCGAAAGAGCATACTTTATTTCACTCTGAGCAATATACCAGATGGCATGACCGCGAGCACTTATTCGGATTTCTTGTACAAGCGTAATATTGATCATAACGGCAATGTATTCGGGAGCGTTATGCTGGCTGTGCCCGAGTGGCACTTAGCAAAGGTACGGCCTAGGCCCACTGCAAGAAATTCTGATACTGCGACCATGGAGTAAGGAGATGAAAAGCATTTGTGAGCATTCGCAAAAAATCTTGTATGGATTGCTAATCTTACCCCTGCTAATAGTCACCCCGGCTATCTCTAGCGCGGTTGGGGCAGAACAGGTAGCACCCGCTGCATGGACGGGTGATTTGACGCCAATAACCGACAAAGACTGGAATCATATCCGTGCCACCCACCTGCTTGAACGCGCAGGTTTTGGAGGTACGCCCGAAGATATCGACGCCCTTGCAGCAATGAGCATGCAAGCGGCAGTTAGCCATCTGGTCTATCACAAAAACATTCCTGATCCATTACCTGCCTTCGAACATTCAGGAGTATATGATGCAGGTATCCAACCGTTTCCACCGTCGCGCCCAGCGGCTACCAGGCTGGCCAAGGAAAACGGAGAGGCCATTGGGGTCAAAGTAAAACCAAGCGGTAACCGCAGACTCCAACCAGTCGTGGATCGTTTTTTCTACTGGTTGCGCGCCAGCATGCTGGAATCACATCGGGTTGCATATTGGTGGGCTGAACGGATGTTGAACAGTCCGTGCCCGCTTGAAGAAAAAATGGTGCTGTTCTGGCATGGGCATTTCGCGACCAGTGAAGCAAAGGTACGTGACTACCGTAAACTGCTTCAGCAAAATGAGTTGTTTCGTAAGCAAGGCACTGCTAATTTCCGAGATCTCTTGATTGCTGTGTCGCAGGACCCTGCAATGCTCGCCTTCCTTGATGCCGGAGTGAATGTCAAAGGCTCACCCAATGAAAACTTTGCCCGCGAAATCATGGAGCTTTTTACTATGGGCGTGGGTAATTACAGCGAAAATGATATTCGTGAAGCAGCACGAGCATTTACCGGCTGGAACTACGATGATCTTCAGTTTGTAGTTCGCGGAGAGCAGCACGATAGTGGCAGTAAGAGCGTGTTGGGAAAAACTGGTGATTTCGATGGCGTTGACGTTATAAATATCATCCTTGAAAAGCAAGTTAGTGCCGAGTTTATAGCCGCAAAAATCTATCGTTATTTCGTCCGCGATGATCTATCTCCCTCGTTGCAGAAGCAGCTTGGTGCTTTGTTGAAAGAGAACGATTATGAGATCACTCCACTGCTGCAAACTATTTTCATGTCTCGCGACTTCTACAGTCGGGCGTCTGTAGGCACCAGAATTAAACCGCCAGTAGAGTTGGTAATATCCACTTATCGGAAAATGGGTCTGCAAGAAATTCCGGGCGTGCCTGACTTTAATATAGTGACAGAAATGCTAGGGCAGCGATTGCTGTTTCCCCCGACTGTTGCTGGTTGGGCACAGGGCAAAAGTTGGATTACGCCTGGGCTGCTGTTAGCTCGTGGTAATTTTGTATACGACACTGTATTCCCCAACATTAATTTTATTCCACCGGACAGAAATCCGGCAGATATATACCAGATTGGTGCCGTTGCCGATCGCCTGGCTCTCGGCGCTGATGTTGCAACCGCAACACAGCCAGTGGGTAGCTACGCGGTGGCGGAGTCGAACCGGATGGTCGATCGTGATGAAGACTTTAATACCCGACTGGGTAGCTACCGCGGCTGGCGCATGGCGATTGAAAAAGTTAAACCAATTCCACGTACCACAGCACGTCTTGATCTAGCGGGTATGGTTCGTAAGGCCGGTTGTAAAAATGCACAACAGGCTGTTGATTATTTGCTGAATCGCTTTATTTCTGTGCCTGTTGATATAAAAACCCGTACTGCGCTGAGCGATTACCTTGAGGCTGAACTCGGTGGTAACGACCTTCTGCTGGCAGACAGCTATCTGGAAGAACCCTTGCGAGCAACATTGCATTTGATTCTTTCCCTACCTCATTACCAACTAGGGTAAAGGAAACGATATGAAAAGATCAGGAACACCGGACTTCTCAAAAGGGCGCCGTAACCTGCTCAAGGCTGCCGGCTGTGGAATGGCAATGGGCGCAATGCAGACTAGCGGGTTTGGGTCCTTTATTAACATGGCATCTGCCGCTTCTGGATCAAATAAAATTTTTGTCATTCTGGAACTTTCCGGCGGTAATGATGGTTTAAATACACTTGTACCCTATGCGGACGATGCCTACTACCGCCACCGCCCCAAACTCGGGATCCCGCAAAGCAAACTTCGTAAGATTGACGATCATTTTGGTTTTAATCCGGATATGGCCGGATTTGAAAGCCTGTACAAAGAAGGCAAAATGGCGATCTTCCATGGCTGCGGGTACGCCCAACCATCGTTCTCGCACTTTACTTCTATGGCTTACTGGCATACGGCAGCCCCCAACAGCGGAGAGCAGCTCGGGTGGGTGGGACGCCTTGCTGATGAAATTGATCCACAGCAAACTCCGAACTTTATCGTCAATGTCGACGAAGCGCAGTCACTTGCCGTCGTCGCGCGGGATCATGTTCCCGTGGTATTCGATGATCCTGAACAGTTTGGTCGCAAAGGGTTATTCCAAGCCCGGCCTTTACTCGAAACACCTTCATTGCCAACCAGTGAAATCAATAGTGCACAGCGTTATCTGTTAGATGTCGCTAAAAGTGCCCAGCAGGCCTCTATGCAGGTACGTGAGGCCTGCACGACATATAAAACCCCGGTTGATTACGGTCTTGTATCGCTTGATTTACCCAAAATTGCCGCACTTATAAACGCAGGTATGGATACGCGGTTGTATTACACGTCGTTCCGCCACAACGCTTTTGATACTCACGTCCAGCAGCCAAATTTGCATCAGCGGTTGTTGACCTATTTTTCTGACGCAGTTGCCGGATTTTTTAAGGATATGGAGCGTATCGGTCGTGCTGATGATGTTGTCATGATGGTTTTTTCAGAGTTTGGGCGTCGCGTTGCGGAAAATAACAATCTGGGTACAGATCATGGCACCGCTAACCACATGTACCTCATAGGTAACGCAGTGCAGGGTGGACACTATGGACAACCACCAAGTCTTACCGAGTTAAATGAAGACGGAAACCTGATCTACACCACTGACTTTCGCCGAGTATACGCTACAGCCGTTGATGGGTGGTTGGGACACGGAAAAACCGAAAACCTGTTAAAGGGCAAGTTCGAACCATTTCCGGTATTTGTCTAGATTTTTTGCTGGGTTTCATTGGTAAAGAAGAGTCAGCCTGGTGCTGATCAATAAATCGCAAACGCAATAAATGGAGAATAAAAAATGCCAAGATATGTGATTGAACGTGACATTCCTGAGATTGGTTCAGCCGAAAGCGAAGCACTGAGGGCCGCGGCCGAGAAGTCTAACGGTGTGCTTTCCGCCATGAAGGTAGAACATAAAAATATCCAATGGGAGCATTCTTACGTTACTGACAATAAGATCTTTTGCATCTACATTGCTGATAAGGAATCGC
Source organism: Neptuniibacter sp. (assembly GCA_050633605.1). Taxonomy (GTDB): domain Bacteria; phylum Pseudomonadota; class Gammaproteobacteria; order Pseudomonadales; family Balneatricaceae; genus Neptuniibacter. Next base: position 23,933 of record JBOEGV010000023.1, read on the forward strand.
TTATCGAGGAGCATGCACAGAGAAGCGGTTTTCCCGCAACCAAGGTTACGGAAGTGGGCAAGGTGATCGATCCAGTAACCGCCGAATCCTGATGAATTATTGGATAGTTAGAAAGGGCCATTGGCCCTTTTTTTATTACCCTTTTTAATGTTCCAGTTACTTCTCTGGAGCGTGGAAATAAAGAAACAGGTCAATTAGCAGCTCAGGAATCTGGGCACACATCTCGGCACAGAGTTTTTCATCATCACGGATCTTATTGATGTCTGCTTCATCAAACAGGTCAGAAGCGACCATGATCGGTAACAACATTTCTGCAACATCCTGTTCCGTACCTTTGTTAAACCAGGCTTCCTCCTGGGTGAACACGCCTTCCATAAACGCTTGCGACCACCAGGCAAGGGGAGAGATGTCATCGTCTTCTTCTGGATCCAGAGAGAGTTCACATGGCAGCTCAATCTCACCATCGCTGTAGAGATTAGTACCTATCTCTGCATACAGACGATTAAGAAGTGCGGTAATGGCTTGTTTTTGATCCTCAGAAGCCCATTTTGGTTCAGTATCAAACAGCAGAGTTTGCAGGTCCGGTTCTTCTAGAGGATTCGGGCTGATATTCAGGGCACAGAACAGACCATGAGCGCCGATCAGGTCAAGAGAATCCTCGGATACATGATCGGAGTATAGAAATTCTTCGAGCTGGTCTAGTTCATCGTCTGTCAGAGCATTATGCGATGTGAGAGTCATCAGTGTATGTCCAAAGCTGGTTTATGCGCTGATTTTATCCTTCCTGGCTCTTTTTAGCAGTAGCTGTGTAAGAAATTTCTATTTCATGTGACAAGTTAACCGGCATTCTGGATAATCCGCTGATGATTCAGAATGCGCTTAAAATCCTGCAGGACACCTTTGGTTACGAACAGTTTCGTGAACCCCAGGCCGCAGTTATAGAAAATATGCTGGAAGGGAAGGATGCCCTGGTTATCGTACCTACTGGGGGCGGTAAATCTCTGTGCTACCAATTGCCCGCTCTTATGCGTTCTGGAACGGCTATTGTGATCTCGCCTCTGATCGCTCTGATGCAGGATCAGGTGACTGCATTGTCGCAATGGGGAATCCGCGCTGGATGCCTCAATTCGGCAATGGATTTTTCCCTGCTGAATGAAACCGAACACCAATTACGCTCCGGTGATCTGGACCTGCTGTATATCGCTCCTGAACGTTTGTTACAGGAAAGAACCCTACACCTGTTACAACAGAGCGAGATTGCCCTTTTCGCCATTGATGAAGCTCATTGTGTGTCTCAGTGGGGTCATGATTTTCGTCCTGAATACCTGCAACTGAATCAACTGGGTACTTTATTCCCTGGGGCTCCACGGATTGCCCTGACTGCTACTGCAGACAAACGCACGCAGCAGGAGATTGTCGAGCGGTTGGAGCTGAGTAATCCAACCTGTTTTATTCAGGGTTTTGACCGACCTAATATACGTTACAGGATTGGGCAAAAAGACAGTGCAAAAAAACAACTGCTCAAGTTCCTGAATGATGAGCACTCTAAGGATTCAGGCATTGTTTACTGTCTTTCCAGAAAACGGGTGGAAGCGACCGCAGAGTGGCTGTGTGAACAGGGGTATAAGGCCCTTCCTTATCATGCTGGGTTGGGTTCAGAGCTAAGGCATCACCATCAGCACCGTTTTCTGACCGAAGAAAACATCATCATGGTGGCAACCGTAGCTTTTGGTATGGGTATAGATAAACCTAATGTCCGTTTTGTGGCTCATCTGGATTTACCAAAAAGTATTGAGGCCTATTACCAGGAAACCGGACGTGCCGGGCGAGATGGAATGTCGGCAGATGCATGGATGGTATATGGCCTTCAGGATGTGATGTTTTTACAACAAATGTTGGAAAGCTCTCAGGCACCACTGGAACAGAAGATTGTAGAGCGTCAGAAGCTGGAGGCTATGTTAGGTTTATGTGAGATAACCACCTGCCGTCGACAAGTGCTCTTAAGTTATTTCGGAGAAACTGAACATCAACCCTGTGGCAATTGTGATACCTGCCTGGAGCCGGTTCCGGTTTGGGATGGCACTGAGTCAGCACGTAAAGCCATTTCTGCTGTATACCGTTCAGGGCAGAGCTTTGGGGTGAATCATGTCATCGATGTTTTATTGGGGAAATCCAACGAAAAAACAGAACGTTTTCAACATCAGAAATTATCCACTTGGGGAATTGGTACCGAGCTGGATAAAAACCAGTGGCGCTCAGTGTTTCGTCAGTTGGTTGCCCGGGGATTGTTAGGTGTCAATGTTGATCAGCATGGTGTTTTACATCTGACTGACAAGTGCCGTCCGTTATTACGAGGGGAAGAAAGTATTCAACTTCGGCGAGATCAACGCCCAAGTACTGCTTATCGTAAAAATCAGGTGCCGCAGAGTAAGTTACCAGCTGAAGATCATGCACTATGGAATGACCTTAAAGTGCTTCGCAAACGCTTATCTGAAGAGCAAGATCTACCTCCATATGTAATCTTTCATGATGCAACTCTTATGGAAATGGTGATGTACAGGCCACAAACTTCAGAGCAATTTCGGCGTTTAAATGGTGTTGGTGAGCGTAAACTGGATCTGTATGGGGCTGATTTTATAGCAGTCATAGAGCAGCACGAGAATATTTCAGAAGCGCCAGCTAATTCCCAGGCTGATGAGTCGCTGGCTCTGTATAAATGTGGCATGACGGTGGAGCAGATCAGTCGGCAACAGCATCTTTCTGTCAATGCTATTTACGGGCATTTGGCTCAATTTATCCTGAAAGGGGAGTTGGCTGTATTGGATGTGGTGGCACTATCTGATGAAGAGTTTACCAATATTGAGCAGGTGATGCTGGAGTGCCAGGAGAAGTTCGGACAGGCGTTAAAGCCAGTTTATGAAGCTTTGGAAAGCGAATACGAAATGGGTGTGCTTCGCTGTATCAAGGCTGGGTTAGACCGTTAATGTTTGAAGAACACAATCTTTTAACATTGTTCTTAAGTGGTTTTATCTCCGCTACATTATTACCTGGAAGTTCTGAAGCTCTGCTGATTTGGCAGTTATCATCAACAGAAAATGATCCCTGGATAATGTGGCTGGCCGTTGCATCAGGAAATGCTTTGGGCGGAATTGTGACTTTTGCAATGGGTTGGTTGATAGCCGTGTATTTCCCTTTGAAGTCCTTTCAGAAACAGCGTCATAACCAGGCTAAAAAGTGGCTGGAACAATATGGCCCTTTTTCTCTGTTATTATCATGGTTGCCTATTATTGGTGATCCACTGTGCTTGGTGGCCGGTTGGTTAAGGATTAGTGTCCCCCTGAGTTTGTTAATGATTTGTATCGGCAAGGCCTTAAGGTACGCAGTGATTGTGGGCATGGTTTAACGGAGAAGCAAATCTTATGGCGAAACGGAGTTTTTGGAGTCAGCTCAGATTATTATTGTTAGTCGTTTTGCTGTTGATAGTCTCATTAAACAGCTGGCTCTCACGCGTCCGGTCTACAGACTGGCAGGAGCCTTTATGGGTGGCAATTTATCCCATCAATGCAGATCAAAGGGCTGACACTCAACTATTCCTTGATGCTCTCCAAGATGAACATTTCGATGAAATTGAAGAGTTCTTCAACCGTGAGTCATCTCGCTATGGCGTAACTCTGGATCAGCCTTTGCAAGTGTTTCTAGCGCCTGAAGTAATGGGCCAGCCACCTAAACCCCCTGTGCAAGCCAGTATTCTTGATAGCGTTATCTGGAGTCTTAAATTACGTTATTGGGCTTGGGGGAATGACAATTGGAATCAGCCCTCATCACCTGATATTAAAATTTACGTGCGCCTGTTTTCTCCGATCAACCAACAGGTTCTTGAACACTCTATGGGCTTACAAAAAGGCATGATTGGTGTGGTTAATGGTTTCTCTAGCATCGATTATCAGGCGCAAAATAACTTTGTAACAGTGCATGAAATTCTGCATACACTGGGTGCATCAGACAAATATGATGTGACCAATGGTCAGCCCGTCTGGCCAGAGGGTTATGCCGACCCCTATCAGGACCCATTATTGCCACAATATCGGGCAGAAGTGATGGGAGGAAGAGTGCCACAGTCACAGGGTTTCGCACTTATTCCAAGCAGTTTAAAGCAAGTTGTTGTAGGCCCGAAAACTGCCAGCGAAATCAATTGGCTGTTTCTGAAAGATTAAATTTACTCTGCACCAGAACTTTTCAGGGCCTTCAGGATATCAGCTTCCAATTCTTCCAGAATTGCCTGAGCTGGACTATCAGGCTTTATTTGAGAAGGGCGAAGGAACATCAGTTGAGTGCTGCCTTTTTTATGCAGCAAAGTGACAGATAAAGGACATAAAGCTGACATTTCAGGGTCTAAGTTAATAACTTTATTTGCATACCAGGGATTACAGAAAACCAGGCTACGGATATTTTCGTAACCATTGCGATTGTAATCCTCCCCCCATCGTTCTTTAAAGTGAGATAAAGAGTTACCAATATTAGGTTCAAAGACAACAAAGAAACGATGGTCTTCAAGCGACTGCCGAACCTGGTCATAGTTAAAATCAAAATCACCGTTCAATTTTAGTTCTAGTACAGGTGTGGCGTGAACCACGCCTGTTAAGAGCAAGCTAAATAGAATAGTCAGCAACTTATTAGTAAAACAAGTCGAGTAATTCATATTTTTTCTCCACTCAATTATTGGTGAACCTATCGAAGTGTATCACCACTTCCCATGTAGTATAATTGCCCTCCACAAAATTTTAGGCAAGTTAGATTTAAAAGCATGAGTGTTGATATCCCCGCAAGCGAGATGAGCAACCCCGAGGCGGTTGAACAGAAAAAACTGAAAACGCGTCTCAATAAGCTCCAGAAACGTCTTCGCCGAGAAATGGGGCGAGCGATTCAGGACTTTAAAATGATCGAAGAAGGCGACAAGGTAATGGTCTGCCTTTCTGGCGGTAAAGACTCTTATGCAATGCTGGATATTCTGATGAACCTCCAGCGTAGTGCGCCTGTTAATTTCGAATTAGTGGCTGTGAATTTGGATCAGAAGCAGCCGGGTTTCCCTGAGCATGTTTTACCTGAGTACTTGTCTTCGATTGATGTGCCATTTCATATTTTGGAAAGGGATACCTATTCTGTTGTGAAAGAGGTTGTTCCGGAGGGGAAAACCACCTGCGCACTATGTTCACGTCTCAGAAGAGGCTCACTGTACGGTTTTGCCGAAGAGATTGGTGCTAACAAAATTGCTTTAGGTCATCACCGCGATGACATATTGGAAACGTTGTTCCTGAATATGTTCTATGGCGGTAAATTGAAAGCTATGCCACCAAAGCTGGTTTCTGATGATGGCAAGAATATGGTAATCCGTCCGTTGGCTTACGCCCGTGAAAAAGATATTGCCGCCTACGCAGAATTAAAAGAGTTTCCAATCATTCCTTGTAACCTTTGTGGTTCTCAGGAGAACCTTCAGCGCCAGGTGATCAAAGAGATGCTACAAGACTGGGATAAACGTTTCCCAGGGCGGATTGAAACCATGTTCCGTTCAATGCAGCATGTTGTACCGTCGCACCTAGCGGATACTGAACTGTTTAACTTTAAAGGCTTACAGCATGGCTACCCGCATGGCATCGTACCGGGAAGTGACAACCCCGTACGTGAGGAAAGTGCACCGGATCTTGCGAACTCAGTTCAAAATTTCACACCGAACAAAATAGACGTTTTTTCCGTCTCATAATTTAAATGTCCGGATTTGTCGGATTTATGTCATTGCTGACATTTTTCTTACACGCCATACTCATCCTGAACCTTATTTGGAGAGTGTCGTGTGAAAACCATAGCAGCATTTGCTTATCCCAATTGTCAGATACTTGATGTCACAGGGCCCATGCAGGTTTTTGCCTCGGCTAATAAGGCTGTGGGCAAGACAGCGTACAATCTCCAGATTCTAGGTCTGAATCGATCTCCAGTGGTCACTAATTCTGGTATGCGCCTTCTTCCAGATGCGGCTTTTATTGAGATCGATAGTATCGATACATTATTTCTGGCTGGTGGCCATGGCGTTTCTGATGTAATTAGAAATTCTGAGGTCATCAAATGGGTGCAGGAAATGTCTGCACGAGTCAGACGCCTAGCATCTGTTTGCAGTGGGGCATTTTTATTGGCAGAGGCGGGTTTGCTGCATGGTAAAAAAGCGGCCACTCATTGGTGTGCCTGTGACAAACTAGCGGCTCGTTATGACGATATTGATGTCGAACCGGATGCTATCTGGATCAATCAGGGGAAACTGTACACTTCAGCTGGCGTTACCTCAGGGATAGATCTTGCTTTGGCTTTAGTTGAAGAAGACTTGGGGCATGCTGTTTCAATGGAAATAGCCAAAGAGTTGGTAGTCTTCATGAAACGCCCAGGGGGGCAGGCGCAATACAGTAGCCAGTTACAAGCTCAAAATAAGGCAAGTGGAATTGTTGCAAAAGCATTAAGTTATATCGAAAGCAATATAACTGAGGACCTGCCTTTACATAGGTTGTCAGAAGTTTGTTGCGTCAGTGAAAGGCATCTTTTCAGGCTTTTTAAAAAAGAAATAGGTTGTTCACCTACGATTTATCTTGAATCAAACCGTTTAGATCTGGCGCAGAAGTTACTGGTTGAAGCCAGCATGAATAATGACCAAGTGGCTATGCGTAGCGGAATGGGATCAGCTGATAATCTCAGAAAGGTTTTTATTCGTCGGTTGGGTATAACTCCCAGCGAATACAAACAACGTTTTGGAAAGACGGGCCAGGTTGGAGTAACTCAATGAATAAAAATGTGCTTCTGTTGTCTGGTTGTCAGGCTCTTCTGACCACTGGGAATGTTTTACTGGTGTCGGTTGTCGCGTTGATCGGTCAAGGCCTGACGACTAACCCATCATTGACCACTTTTCCTGTTGCAACACAGTTCGTGGGTCTCATGATGGCAACAATACCCGCATCGCTGATTATGAAGGCAGTTGGTCGCAAGAATGGCTTTTACCTTGGGAATACGGTCGGTATTTGTGGAGCTTTAGTCTGTGTTTGGGCTTTAGGTATACAAAGTTTTTACCTTTTTTCTCTGGGTACTTTTTTATTAGGTATAGGTATTGGTTTTGGGACTTTGTATCGGTTTGCGGCAGTAGAGGTCTGTCCTGAAGATCAAAAAAGTCGAGCTATTTCGTTTGTTATGGCGGGTGGAGTTATTGCTGCTGTCCTGGGTCCGCAGCTCGCTTTAGCCAGTCAGGATATGTTTGGCGAGACTCAATTTACAGGCGCTTTTGTAGGTTTATTGTTTCTATATTGTCTGGCGTTGGTAATGCTGTTTTTTACGGACATGCCTAACATTCAGATAACACAGGTTGGTCAGTCTGAACAACGGCCGTTGTTCGAAATTATGCAACAACCCGTGTTTATTGTCGCAGTTGTAGTTGCCATGATGAGCTACATGGTGATGAACTTGTTGATGACAGCGACACCCTTGGCAATGGCCAGGTGTGGCTATAGCTTTTCATCGGCGGCTAATGTTATCGAGTGGCATGTACTGGGAATGTTCGTACCTTCATTCTTTACCGGCGGTCTGATCGCCAGGTTCGGTACCTATAAAATTATGTATACCGGTGCGTTGTGTATTCTACTTTGTATAGCAATTAACCTGTTAGGTACCAGCGAATGGCATTTCTGGGGCGCATTACTGATCCTGGGTATAGGCTGGAATTTTATGTTTATAGGTGCAACTCAGATGGTTACAGGTGCTTACCGACCCGCTGAAAAAGCCAAAACTCAGGCAGCGAATGAATTTATGATCTTCAGTTTAGTAACGCTTTCTGCGCTTTCATCTGGTTGGTTGGAAGACGCATATGGCTGGCAAGCGATGAATTGGATGGTTCTGCCTCTGGTACTTTGGGCATTATCTGTTATGTTTTTCATTGGGCGAAAGCAAAATGCATCTACCATAAGAACAACTGGATAAAAAATAATGCCGGGTCATCCGCAAATTTTAACAATACTGGCCTCTTCTCCAGTCGATATTCAGTTGGATTTGTCAGGAAGCTCATTGTCAGCTGTTGGTATCAATTCTATCTGCGAAATGAATCAACAACGCTTCACTGCTTTCTATCCAGATGAAATTGAGTCCGCTACGAAATTCTTTGCAGGGCAAACTCATAAAGCAGAGGTTTTTAGTCTGGCGTTATACCCTGAACCTCCGTTGGAACCGGTTGAAATTCAACCTTACTCACGACCAATGAAGGGGCAACACTGTTTCTTTAGTCAGCAGGGTGAACTCCCAGAAATTCATAACCGAGATATTTATTCTATTGGCCAGCATTGGCCAGTAAGCTGTACGGATCAGGAAAGAGCTTTTTGTGTTTTGCTGGAGCGTATGCTTACTCTTTGGCAAGAAGGAAGCCCTGATCAGGAAAGCAGGCTAGCTCTTGTTTCCGATTATGCCGCGCGTTTAGACAGGCTTGGTGCACATAATTTTAAATATTGGGATGGTAATCATTTATATGCTTTCAGTAGCCAAACAGATCAGTTACCCCCTCTTAAATATTTTGAATCAACCGGTTCGGCTTTTGAGTTTGAAGATGAGTGCATTGGTCGTCTTGCAATTAAGTCAGAAATTGCGACGGATTTAACCGTTATAGGAAATCTCGATTTTATGCAGAATAATTGTTTTCAAGCTATTCCTGCAGGGGCGGTGGCCTGTTTTACTGGAGGGAAACTTTCAGATTGCTGTGAGCAGGTTAATTTTTGGATAGAGGAGTAAACCCTTTGTCAGTTATTTATTTCCTTTTTTATTGCCAAAGAATTAAAGTTCTAACTAATACTACCTTTCAATATGTATGACTATTTCTTTTTTTTGGTAAACAAACGTCAAAAATAGTCTACAGTTACTGGTGTAACCAGCACTTATGAAAATTACTTTTCTATATATGGATTTTTCGTCTGGAGCGTTTTGTTTAAGTAGTAAAGGCGCATTTACTTAAGATGTCTTATAAAAAAAATGTTCGTTCATCCGGATCTACTACCAATTTAAAACTTGATACAGTAGACCCAGAAATCCTCGTTCAAGTATTTGATCGTATCGCTCTGCCTACCTTTGTTTTAGATAAACATCATGTCATTGTTCATTGGAACAGTGCTCTGGAGGCTTTGAGTGGCCTTAACAGGGAAAATATGGTTGGAACTAAAGACCAGTGGCGACCGTTCTATTCATCTCCGAGGCCATGTTTAGCAGACCTTATCCTCGAAGGTGGTCATGATTCTGATGTTGAACATTATTACACCAATAAGTACCAAAAATCTGAACTGATTCCTAACGCGTATGAAGCAGAAGATTTTTTTCCTGAATGCGGGCCTAACGGAGAATGGCTGCATTTTACGGCTGCAAATATAGTAAATTCAGATGGTGAGGTCATTGGTGCTATAGAAACACTAATGAACATTAGTGGCAGAAAAAAAGCCGAGTTTGAGCTGCTTGAAAGGGAAAGGGTTTATAAAGAGCTGAGCATCACTGATAGTCTGACAGGCCTTCACAATTCAAGGCATTTCTACGCTGAATTAGAGAAATCTCTCGAAACTTCCAGACGCTATAACCATAAGTTTACAATTTGTTTTTTTGATCTGGATGATTTTAAAAAGTTAAATGATCGCTATGGTCATTTAATGGGTGACAAGGTACTGGAAACCTTTGGGGCCTTGGTTCGTTCTTCGCTGCGTACTCTTGATACTGGGTATCGTTATGGAGGGGAAGAGTTTTCTATTTTACTACCATCGACAGATTATGAAGGCTCGCTCATAGTTGCAGAGAGGGTACGAGAAAGTCTGAATAACTACCAGTTCAGATTAGAAAATGGTGAAATTCTTAAAAGCAGTGTAAGTATCGGTATCACTGAGTATAAAACCGGCGATACTGTAGAAAGTTTGATGACAAGAGCAGATGAGGCGTTGTATAAGGCAAAACGCCAAGGGAAAAACTGCGTTGTTGCTGTTTGAGCTTTTCTAAATCCTCACACTATGTAATTATTCCTCCGCTCAGGAGGAAGTATGAAAAGTTATTTGTTTACTACAGAAAATGATCGTGGCGGTGTGATTCTATGTGATATAGATACCCTGCCTGCAGCAGTAGATTACCTAAAGAACCGCTTTATAGGGGTAGTCCGAGTTGAGCAAGGAAGGGAGTACTGGTCTGTTGAAGATGGCTTTTCTAGTATTGAACCTGTCACTGAATCGATATCACAAAACACTTAGTCAGGGCTCTTAAGCCATTATCGCAGCTTTCGTGTTCTCAGAGTGAGGTCAGAACGTTTCTATAGTTCTGTGCCAATTCAAAACCGTCACACAAAACCTTCGGGTTTTCTTCACACAGTGTACTAACTCTAAATGTATCAACTGGCCCAATGACGGGCTTTTTAAAATGGTCAGTATCCGCTATTTCCCGGCTAACCTTAGGGCTGGCATTTGTACCGATTTAAATAACAAGCGGATGAGATGTAGATGTATAAAGTTTTTCTGACAAAAATTACCCAGTTAAGTAAAGTAATGGGCAGATTAACGTTCTGAGTCAGGGATCAGATGTTTCAGGTTTATCACTCCAATTCTTTGTTGGTGCTTAAAGATCTTCTGGTTGAGTTGATTCGTCGCTCCCCCCTTGAAGATCCGTTTCGTTCCGAAAAAATTCTTGTACAGAGCCCTGGTATGGCTCAATGGTTAAAGTTAGAAATAGCTTCTGCTCAGGGTATTGCTGCCGCGGTTGATTTTCCTCTCCCAGCATCTTTTTTATGGTCCTGTTTCTCTGATGTTTTAAAGGATGTTCCTGAGCGCTCTGCTTATAACAAAGAAGCGATGAGTTGGAAGTTGATGATGATCTTGCCCGAGCTTCTGGGGCAGGAAGAGTTCTCATCTTTGCAACAATACTTGCAAGACGATCGAGAGAGCTATCGTCTCTATCAGCTTTGTAACAAAATTGCAGATATCTTCGACCAGTATTTGGTTTACCGTCCTGATTGGATTTCTGATTGGGAATCTGGGGGAGGGCTGGCTGCGGGTAGGCATCCCTGGCAGCCAGTTTTATGGCGTGCATTAAAAAATTATACCGAACAAAGAGAGCAATCCCACTGGCATCGGGCAAACATGTTCAGTGCTTTTATCTCAGCCCTCTCTTCTGATGATATTGCAGAAAAGTTACCTGCTCGTTTATTTGTCTTTGGTATTTCAGCGCTGCCTCAGAACTATATTCAGGCCTTGCAGGCACTTGGGCAAAAGATTGATGTGCATCTTATGGTGACCAATCCCTGCCAGTATTATTGGGGAGATATTGTCGATCAAAGCCAGGTCGCCAAGTTAAACCGTCAATGGTTTAGTAAAGAAGGAATGGAATTTTCAGCTTATGCTGAGGGTAATCCTTTGTTGGCCTCAATGGGTAAGTTAGGTAGAGATTATCTGTTTCAATTGCAAGAACATGGTATTGAAGAGATTACAGCATTTGCAGATCCAGAAAGAGGAAGCCTGCTGCGATCGATCCAGCAGGATATTCTTGAGCTGGAAAACCCCGCCAACTTCCCAGATGATCCTTCGTGCAGTCAACACAAGCAGCCTGTAAAACTCGATGATCATTCTTTAACGCTACATAGCTGTCACAGTCCACTTCGTGAAGTTGAAATTCTACATGATCAGCTTCTGGCAATGTTTGCGAGCACTCCTGATCTTCAACCTCGAGATCTGATCGTAATGATGCCTGACGTAGCGGCGTATTCACCTTATATTGACGCAGTATTTTCCAACGCAGCTGCGAAGCGTTATATCCCTTATTCAATCTCAGATCGGAGTAATAGTCAGGAAAACCCGCTGTTGTTGAACTTTGCCAAGTTACTTAAATTGCAGGAAAGCCGTTTCACCGTATCCGACGTATTGGAGTTACTTGAAGTACCAGCGGTGATGAGGCGATTCAATCTGGATGATGATGGTTTTCAGAAGTTGCGGCTTTGGATTGCGGATACCAACATCCGCTGGGGTATGGATTCTGAACACCGTAGTCTTTGGGAATTGCCGTTATTTGAGCAAAATAGCTGGACCTTTGGGCTGAGGCGAATGCTGGTCGGCTATGCATTAGGTGACCAAGATGATCTCTGGAATGGTATTTCTCCATATGCAGAGATTGAAGGCTTGAACGCTGAACTTCTGGGTAAGTTGGTTGAGTTTATTGATCGGTTAGAGCATACACGGAGTAGCTTCGAGAGAGCCTTACCGTTTGCAGAGTGGGTTAATGAGATCAACCAGTTACTTGACGATTTCTATCAACCGGATGAACAGGACGAAATTGCACTTTCCTCCATCCGGAAAACACTACAGAATCTGCATGAGCAACTGAGTGATGCAGGATTCAGTGAACCGCTGACACCGGTTGTGATCTCTGATTATTTAATTGATGGTATCAACAACCAGAGTGCTTCTCAGCGGTTTATGGTTGGAGCTGTAAACTTCTGTACGCTCATGCCTATGCGATCAATACCATTTAAGGTGGTGTGTCTACTGGGTATGAATGATGGCGCATATCCACGTAGCATTCCTCCGGTAGGTTTTGATCTCATGAGTGATTATCCTCGACGGGGGGATAGGTCTCGACGTGATGATGACCGCTATCTGTTCCTTGAGGCTCTGCTCTCAGCAAGGGAAAAACTGTATATAAGCTTTGTTGGGAGGTCCATCAAAGACAACAGTGAAAGAATACCTTCTGTCCTGCTGAGCGAATTACTGGATTATATTCAAAGTGGTTATGTGCTTAATGGAGATGAAAACCTTTCATCAATTAATAGTGGTGAAAAACTGTGCAATCACCTAATTTTGCAGCATCCACTTACGGCATTCAGTCCAGCTTATTTTAATCAAGATGAGCCAAGGTTGTTCAGCTATGCTGAAGAATGGTTACCTGCGGCTGCAGTAAACCAGCATGTAGAGCATGATTTTATCACTCAGGCCTTATCTGAAGAGTTACCCGAAGTACTTGAATTATCAGAATTAATTAACTTTCTTAAAACGCCTTGCCGTAGTTTTTTCAATCAACGTCTTAAAGTGTTCTTTTATCATGATGATATAGAAGCCCAGGACGAAGAGCCATTTGCATTGGATGGTTTATCCGCTTATCTGATTAAACAACACTATCTGGATGCCGCCCTTGAGGGGCAAAATCTGGAACACATTGATCAACAGATGACCGCCGAGGGTTGCTTTCCTGTAGGGCAGATTGGTGAATTACAGCGGGCTCGAATACGCCATGATTGTGAGGTTTTGGCTGAGAAAATTAAACCTCTTCAGGAAGGGGAAGCGAAACGTCTTGAGATTGATTTGCAAGTGGGTAAAACCCGTTTACAAGGATGGTTAAATAACTGTTACGAAAACCACCAGCTCAGTTATAGACCCGCAGAAGTTAATGCTCGTGACAGACTTTCCAGTTGGGTCATTCATCTGAGTTTATGTGCATCCGGTTATGGGTGTCGCAATACGGTTTTTAGAGGATTATCCGGCAAAGTGTATTTCCGTGCGGTGCCGGAGGATGAAGCGATTAAGCATTTACAGGCGCTGGTGGATTTTTACGTTGCAGGAATGGCTCAACCACAACCTTTTGATGCTGGATGTGCTCACGACTATTTTACTCAGTTACAAAAGGACCCCGAGAAAGCTTCGTTTAAGGTTGAGAGTCGTTTTTATGGTAGCGCCTTTAGTATGGGATTGATTCAGGATCCGTATTTCAGACGTTGTTTTACGGATTTTGAAATATTTTACACAGGCTTTACTGAACAGGCCCAACAACTCTACCAGCCTTTACTGAATTATGCGGAGGAGGGTAAGGATGACTAATCTGCATAAACTGGAACCCTTGACGTTCCCATTACAAGGGCAGCAGTTGATTGAAGCCAGCGCGGGAACTGGTAAAACCTATACTATTACGGCTTTGTATCTGCGTTTATTGTTAGGGCAGGGGGATTTGACAGAAACGCCTTTGGGGCCGGATCAGATCTTAGTGGTGACTTTCACAGAGGCCGCGACCGAGGAACTCAGAGATCGTATCCGTCAGAAAATCATGGATGCCAGAACCGCCTTTCTGGAAGATTCAGAACCAGAAGATGAATTACTTCGGTTAATCAAAAAGCGCTGTAATGACCCAATGCAAGCTGCAAGGCTTCTTGAGCAAGCTGCAAGGCAGATGGATGAAGCAGCGATTTTTACGATCCATGGCTTTTGTCAGCGAATGTTGAAACGACATGCTTTTGAAAGCGGGTCACTGTTTGATAATGAATTAACACAGGATGATTTTAGTCTGATCCGTAATGCGGTTCTGGATTTTTGGCGCTGTCATATCTACCCTCTAAGCGCCCCGCTGACGGAGCTGGCTTATCAATGTTGGAAAAGCCCGGAGCAACTTCTGGCTGACATAAGAGGCATACTGAATCGGTCAGGGCTGCAACTGCAACCTGACCTGTCTCAGCTGGATCTACAGGCGGCATTTGATGAACGTCAAAGTTTGTTACTGAGTTTCAAACAAAACTGGTTGCAAAATGAGGAAGACTTAAGTTCTCTGATTCAGGCATCTGGGGTTAATAAACGTTCCTACACAAAAACCAGTGTGCCAAAGTGGCTGGCTCAAATAGATCAATATGCGGCTTCGGAGCAAAGAGAGCCGGGCAAGAAACTTTTGGATATCCTGCAACGTTTCAGTCAGGATGTTTTGAGCCAAAAAAGTGCTGAAAATTCTACACCGGAACATCCCTTATTTCAGGAAATCGAGCGCTTATTGCAGAGTGCAGTACCTGTAAAAGAGATCCTTCTGGGTAGGGCATTCACTGAGGTCAGCAGTCGTTTAGATAAGGTAAAGCAGCAATTACAATTGCTGACTTTTGATGACCTGTTAAGCAACCTTTATAGTGCCCTTGAACGCGATCGAAGTGGTACTTTAGCACGAGCTATTCGGGAGCAGTTCCCGGTCGCGATGATAGACGAATTTCAAGACACGGATCCTCTTCAATATGGCATTTTCGCACGTTTATATACAGATCCTTATAACTCAGCATTGGTAATGATTGGGGATCCAAAACAGGCGATATATTCTTTCCGTGGTGCTGATATATTTACTTATATTCAGGCACGTCGCTCTATGTCAGATACCTATACACTGGACACAAACTGGCGTTCCACCTCCGATATGGTAGATGCAGTGAATCAGCTGTTTCTTTCTTCGCAGTCACCGTTTATCTATGATCAGGACATAACTTTTCAGGCGGTAAAAGCAGCAAAAGGGGAACAAGGGCTGCTGATTCAAAGTCAGCCTGCTCCGGCAATGACATACTGGTTGAATGAGCAGGATGAGTCTCTGAGTCGTGCGCAGTATCTGTCCCGGTATGCGAAATCCACTGCTTGTGAAATTGATCGCTTATTATCTGGAGAGGCTACGATCAAAGGCTCCAGAGTACAGGGCGGGGATATTGCAATATTGGTACGTGACCGCAATGAAGCCGATGAGATTAAACGGGCTTTGTTAGAGTACGAGCATCCAAGTGTTTACCTTAGTAACCGGGATTCTGTATTCAATTCCGATGCTGCCATTGACCTTTCATTGTTGTTACAAGCGATCGAAGATCCCCAAAACGAACGCGTGGTAAAAGCTGCGCTTGCGACAGAGCTATTGCATCTGGATATGCTGCAGCTGGATCAATTGAATTCTGACGAAAGCTTGTGGGAATCGGTTCTGGCGGAGTTTATGGAATATCATGAACTCTGGCTGAAACAGGGAGTGTTACCCATGCTTAACCGGGTATTGCAGTATCGAAACTTAGCGCCAGAGATTCTTGCCAGAGCTGATGGCGAACGCATACTGACTAATTTTCTGCATTTAGGTGAGCTTTTACAGAATAGTTCGGTGAAAATTGAAGGGATGACAGGTCTTAATCGTTGGTTCTCAGAGCAGATTGCTAACCCATCTGGTGATAGTGACGATCAGGTACTTAGGCTTGAAAGTGAGCGTAATCTTGTAACCATTGTCACTGTGCATAAATCTAAGGGCCTGGAATATCCTATTGTCTTTCTGCCATTTGCATCTCTTTTTAAAGAGAGCAAAAGTGCTGTTTATCATGCTGATACCGGAGAAACGATTCTGGATATTTCGGCAGCAGACGACTCTCATGAAAAAGCTGAGCAGGAACGCCTGGCAGAAGACTTACGGTTGTTATATGTGGCACTGACGAGATCGGTATATAGCTGTTATGTCGGGGTCAGCCATGTTCGTCAGGGGAACAGTAAAAAGTCTCGACTGAAGGACAGCGCCTTAGGCTATCTGTTATCAGAGTCAGGAGAAACTATAGAGCAGTCTTTGGAGGCATTACAGCAGCGTTCCCAATCAGTGGTGATAGTGCCCCCACCGGATCATGGTGCACAGAAAGATTTGTTCGCGATTGCAGAGCAAACACAAGAACCACTGGCTGCCAGAGCATTTCTGGGTAAAGTCGATCGTAATTGGCGAGTGAGTAGTTATTCAGCTCTTAGTCGCCGTAGTGCCGTGCACCTTCCTGAGTTACCTGGTCTGGATTTAGAAGTAGCAGAGGAGCGCGATGATAAAGATGATGCCTCTGTTAAAGACGGTATTAATATCTTTACCTTCCCTAAAGGTGCAAATGCCGGGACATTTCTACACTCTGTATTTGAGGAAATCAGCTTTAGTCGATACAGCGAAAAGCAGTATCATGCCCAATTTAATGAGCAATTACAGTTGGCTGGATACGATGAACAGTGGTTGCCTGTGATAAAAAGCCTGGTTCGTAATGTATTGCACAGTGATCTCGATGGTGAAGGACTGTGTTTGTCTGATATTCAAGATTGTGACCGTCTGGTGGAGATGGAGTTTATGCTCTCTGCAGATCACGTTACGGTCTCAGCTCTTGAGAGTCTGATCCGCCAGCATGATCCATTATCTGCACGTGCCTCCCCTTTAGCCTTCGAGCCTTTGCAGGGAATGCTGAAAGGCTTTATTGATCTTTTGTTTCGTAAAGAGGGTCGCTATTACGTGTTGGATTATAAGTCGAACCATCTAGGCTATGATATTGGTTGTTACGACACATCTTCTTTGGAACAGGCAATGGTCGAACACCGTTACGAGTTACAGTATCTTTTGTATTCTTTGGCGGTGCATCGCTTATTAAGACAAAGAATTCAAGATTATGACTATGATCGTCATTTTGGAGGAGTTTTTTACCTTTTCTTGCGAGGTATGGAAGAGGGAATGCAATCCGGAGTTTTCAATTGCCGTCCACCTAAACTGCTGGTTGAACAACTCGACCTTCTGTTTTCTATAGAAGGTAAACCCCTGTTATGAGTGAAGTGAGTCTCACTAAAACGCTTCAAATATGGTCTGATAAGGGCTTGATTAGGTCAGTCGATTATCAGTTTGCCAAGTTGCTTGAACAGACAGACAGAGGCCGGCTTCCAGATTCGGTTATGCTGCTTTCAGCATTGGTTAGCCATGAGTTGGCCTCAGGTAATGTCTGTTTACCTTTAGACTATCTGATGAACCCAGAAGGTCATTGGCCCTTAGAAATGGCTACTATTATTCAACAATATGATTGGCACTCTCTCGTTTGTTACGAGCAGGTTCTGGGTAATGGTGAGGTCATAACACCCTTAGTACTGGACCAGCAGAGGGTTTACTTGTATCGCTATTGGCAGTACGAATTATATGTGGCGAGTCAGGTTCAGCAGCGAGCTCGGAAAAGTGAGGTTGATGCCACCATACTTAAAAGGTCTTTGGCGGAATTATTTCCCGTACAGGGTTTTGAATCCGATATTGATTGGCAAAAAGTAGCTGCAGCGATAGCAGTGCAGAAAAATTTTGCTGTCATCAGTGGGGGGCCTGGTACAGGTAAAACTACGACCGTGATTAAACTGCTTGCTTTGTATTTGCAGCAGTTGATTGCAAGCGGAAAAAAAGCGCAAATCCGGCTGGCTGCGCCTACAGGTAAAGCTGCTGCAAGACTATCAGAATCCATTAGTAGTGCTAAAAGCCGCCTTAATCTGGATCCAGCTTTATCTGAACTCATTCCAACTGAAGCTACAACTCTGCACCGACTTTTAGGGGTAATCCCAAACAGCATCCGGTTCCGTCATGATCAGGACAACCCATTACACCTGGATATGTTGATATTGGATGAAGCCTCAATGGTCGATCTACCGATGATGTCCAGGCTATTATCCGCTATGCCATGCCATGCTCGGCTTATCCTGCTTGGGGATCGTGATCAGCTAGCCTCAGTTGAGGCTGGAAGCGTTTTAGGTGACATCTGTAGTTGGCAGGGAGAATTAGAATATTCACAACCACAGGTGCTCAGCTTGAAAGATCTGGGCTGTATACCAACAGACTTTCCTGTAACTGCAAGTGATTATAGAACAAATGCCTTCTCCGATTCTCTTTGCTTATTACGAAAGAGTTATCGTTTTGATGAGAAAAGCGGAATTGGCTATTTAGCCAGAGCAGTAAATCAGGGGGACAGTGAGCAATTTTCTTCAGTGGTAAATCAGGGATTTAATGATCTGGATGTGATTACACTTAACCGTGATACATATGAGCAAATGATTCAGAGGGTTGTGAATGTTTACAGTGCATTATTCAGGGATGTGTTTAATGGGGCAGAGCCCAAAACACTGCTGAAAAACTTGTCTGAATTTCAATTACTCTGTGCACTGCGAGAAGGGCCGTATGGCGTTACAGGCATCAATCAGCGTGTACGTGAGGGCATACAGTCTCGTGGCCTGATTAAGGCTGACACCATATGGTATCAGGGGCGTCCGGTCATGATTACTCAAAATGATGCGGCGTTGAACCTTTTTAATGGGGATATTGGAATTACTCTGGTTGATAGCTCAGGACGTTTAAAGGTCTGGTTTGAACAAAATGGAGAGTTCCGGTCTGTGCTACCCAGTCGATTACCTGAACATGAAACGGTTTATGCGATGACTATTCATAAAAGCCAGGGATCCGAGTTTACCGATGTTGTGCTGATACTGCCTTCCAATGATGTGCCAGTTTTAAGTAGGGAATTGTTGTATACCGCTATTACAAGGGCAAAAACTCGACTCGAATTGTACGCTTCTAGAAAAGTACTGGATCTGGCGATTGTCAGAAAAACAGAACGAGCAGGGGGCTTGGTAGGGCGTTTATGGCAATAGGATTAAAACCCAGCTACTTAAAACCTAAGGTCAGTAGCCGGATAAATAGTGATCACATTTCGAGAGTTAATCAACGACGGTTACGGGAACGTCTTCTCAACTCTTCTTCTGTTTCTACGCGGATTGGCTGAACAGTATGGTTCATGTTGCTTTCATTCATACGACGCATTAAAAATACTACGGCAGCGATGGCTAAAAGTGTTGCAAATAAAATCATACTTTACTCCTCAGCTGTTTTTCAGCCTAACTGTGAAATAGTATACAGATGCGTGTTCAAATCCTCTAGGGTTAAAGCGCTTATACGTTATCTGTCTGATCTGAAACGCTTGAGCCCTTTTCCTATCTATGGTGTTTACACACCCGATTGTTCAAGAAAAGAGGCCAATTCTGTATATCCTCCCAGATGGTCCTGTCCAAGAAAAATCTGAGGTACAGTTTCGACCGGTTTACCAACCGTTTTTTCCAAATCGGCTTTACTAATACCTTCTTTATGAATGTCAATATACTGGAAAGTAAGAGCTTTTAATTCACACAGTTCTTTGGCTCTCTTACAGAATCCGCAGCCGTCTCGACCAAAAATTGTTATACGTTTCATTAAAGCTCCTTAAGAGTGCAGTTGCGCACACTGGTATGTAAATGTGTTTATGGCAATCATTACATCAGGTAATAGAAGAGCTCGCTAATTAGATCTGTTAATTCTGGTGATAAGATTTTTCTATGGGATAAGATATCAATTGTGAATACAATTGTGCGCTGCGATATTGGACTTAAACCACAATAAAACAAGGGCTATAGAGCTTTGTCCCCAATGTTTGTGGATAACCCTGTAAACAAGTCCTGCCGATAGTAGGTAAAGCCCTGTTAAATAGTAATTTGACACGAATTGGTTAAAAATTAAACAGGTATTTAACTATTTGAAAAGTAAGGGTTTGATTTATTTTTTTTGGCGATTTAGTAGTGTTTGTTCAATAAAAACCGATGTCTACAATTTGTTACATGATGTTCATTTTTTAAAAGATTAGTTGTGTCTTTTTGATAAAAAAACCGGGTGATTAGCCCGGTTTAATTGATAGGTTCTGATCAGAACCAGTCATCTTTACGTTTTCTGCGTTTTGGGAAATAAGGCAGTATAAGCCCCAAAATTACCCCGCCCAGAGCAACGAGTCCTCCATGAGTGAACCATCTCATCAAGTTTGATTCATCGCTGGATTCGATCTGAAAGTTGAGATCTTTGATCGTAGCCTGAAGTTTCCCGACTTTACTTGTCAATTCACCATTATCTTCCTTGAGAGTGTTGGACTCGGATTGAAGTTGCTCAATCTGTATGGCTTGTTGTTTTACCATAGCCTGACTTTTCTCGAGGCTGCTCTGCAGCTTTGGTAAGCGTACGGACAGACTATCACCAGGGTCAACCGCTGTTCTTTCTACCCAGCCGATCTTTCCTTGAGGCATACGAATCTGGACATACTTTGTTTTTGAGTCACGCTTGAGTATATCGACAGCGGTGCCACTTTTTATACGAGTAATGATTCTGTATTGGTTACTTGGTCCATTATGGACGTAAACCATAGCATCATCGGCAATGTGACCCTTTTCCGCCAAAGCGGAAACAGAAAAAATTAATAAAGTGAAGGTGAGGAGTAATCTATTCATTTATACAGTTGTTTGAATGCTGAAATTTGCCATATTGTACGGATTAAATTCTGCTCTTAACAGAGGTAAAAGGTTAATACCTGTTTGGAAACTGTTAATATTTAATCTGCTCTAATTCTGAATCATTAGAAAATTTTTTTTTGGGGAACTTTATGGATAATTTCTTTGATACCTACGTCTTTCCATGGATCGTGGATATTGCTATTGCTCTGGCGATTTTCTTTGTGGGTCGCTGGGTCGCAAAGCAGCTTGTGAAACTGGTGGAAAGATTACTTCGCAAATCTAAAATTGAAGAGATGTTGGTTAACTTTATCTCCTCAATCGTGAGTGTGGTGCTGTTACTGGTCGTAATTGTGGCCTCATTGAATCAGCTGGGAGTGGATACAACCTCTCTGATTGCATTGGTGGGTGCTGCTGGTTTGGCAATTGGTTTGTCCCTGCAGGATTCTCTGAAAAACTTTGCTGCTGGTGTCTTACTTATTCTCTTTAAGCCTTTCCGGGAAGGTGATTTTGTAGAAGTTGCCGGTAAATCGGGTATTGTCGAACATATCCAGATTTTTAATACCATTATGCGTACGGGCGATAACCGTGAGTTAATCATTCCCAATGGTGCTATTTATAGTGACGTTATTACCAACTATTCTGCCCGTGATACTCGCCGTGTGGATATGGTGTTTGGTATTGGCTATGACGATGATATCCGTAAAGCCAAGCAGGTACTGACTGAGATTATAGATGCCGATGAGCGCGTTTTAAAAGATCCGGCACCCGTTGTTGCGGTGTCTGAATTAGCGGATAGCAGTGTGAACTTTGTGGTTCGTCCTTGGGTTAATTCTGCGGATTATTGGGCGGTTCTTTGGGACACAACTGAAGCCGTTAAGCTACGCTTTGACGAAGAGGGTATTAGCATCCCTTACCCACAGATGGATGTTCATCTGCAGAAAGAAGAACAAAGTACAGCGTAAAACTCTGTAAGAAAAAAGCCCCATCTGGGGCTTTTTTCTGACTTATTCCGCGTTTACTTCACTTTCGTCAGGCCCAATATAGCGTCGTCGCTTTTTAGCTTTGACATAGTTGATATCCACCAAAACTAATCCATCTACACAGTAATTGAAGTCGGCATCGACACCGAAATCCAGAAAACGGACACCGCCTTCTTCACAAAGCTCACTGTACTGTTTATAAAGCGTTGGTACGCTTACACCCAGGAATTCCAACTGTTCTTTTAAAATGCGGAAGTCTGCTCTGTAGTTATCGCCGACAAACATTCTCTGCATATTACCCAGCGTTTCTTCATCCAGATTGTATGGGGAGAATGAACGACCCAGGTCTTCAGCATCATTAAAATAATGGCTGTAGAACCAGATCAACATATCTTTAGCAACTTTGGGATAGCTGTTACTCAAACTGACCGGCCCAAACATATAGCGTATCTCCGGGTGTTTACGTAGATATGCACCAATGCCGTACCAGAGATAATCCAGGCTGCGTTTACCCCAGTATTTAGGTTGAACAAAGCTTCGACCCAGTTCTATACCTTGCTCAAAGTAGGGTTGCATCTGCTCGCCATACTTAAACAGAGTTGCGCTGTAAAGCTGGTCAGTTGGGTTCTCTCCCATCTTTCCGGCTTCAGCGAGTCTGTAAGCTCCGGCAATCTCAAGCTCCTCTTCATCCCAGAGAATGAGATGACGATAGCTATGGTCATAGAGATCAAGATCCTTTTTGTCGCCGGTACCTTCCCCTACACATCGGAATGCAATTTCCCTAAGGCGTCCAATTTCCTGAATGACGGCTGATTCAGATTTATAGTCAAAAAGATAAATTTTCTTACCATCTGAGGTTTCACCGAGAAGCTCAGAGTCTCTTAATTCTTGTTTCAAAATCTGACGATCTTGTGGATGAGCAATGGTTCGTTCAGTAATAAAAAGAGGTTTTTTGTTCTTAGCAATGCGGTACAGGTGTTTCTTGAGCAGCTTGGCTTTCTCATAGGTTGAAACAGGCACAGCATCAATTTGACTGAATGGGATTGGCTCTCCGACACGCATCGGAATTGTCACTGAGCGTTTATTGAACATCTCTCTAGCAAGCAGTACGGTTGAGAGTGCTTTATTGATATAAGAGACGCTGTAAAACAAAGAGGAGTTTTTACCACCGATAAATACAGGTAAAACTGGTGCATTAGCTTTACGCGCAAAGCGGATGAAACCACTGTTCCATTTGTTATCCTTTATACCGGTTAAGCCCGCTCGTGAAACCTCTCCAGCTGGAAACACAATGACAGCGTGCTCCTGATGTAGGGCATCCACGATTCTTGCAATGTCACGCTTGCGTGTACTTTTTCCGAGATTATCTACCGGTAGGAACAAGTTGTTAATTGGATCGAAGTTCATAAGAACGTCGTTAGCGACAATTTTCACATCGCGTCTTACTTCACCGACCATCTTTAGTAGAGCCAGTCCATCCAATGCACCAAGTGGATGATTGGCTATAATCACAACTCTTCCTGAAGAGGGGATATTGCAGCGGTCACGGTTACTGATGCTGTAGCCAAAATTAAAGTATTCAAGCACCCGGTCAATAAATTCGAAACCTTTCGCATCCTTGTTGAGATCAAGGAAACTGTTGATTTCATTTTCATGTACAAGCCTGCGCAGCATATACAATGCTGAACGTTTGAAAGGTGCAGGCTTATCTACGAAGGCCGGATATTTGCTGACAAGAGCCCTCTCTACATTAATAGTAGGCTCTGTAATTACGAGGTTATTTTCACGTGTGTTCATAACGTGAAAAATATATGAGAGTTTTGTTACTCGATCTTGACAGTTAATTTACATTTTTGTTAAGGAGCCTAGCGGCTAACATCTGTTTCATTCAATAACTTGTTCCATAAGTCATTGTCTTCTTCTCGGCGGCCTCGGTTTTTACGTCGATCCTTCTTGCCGGGTTCAAAGCGGATGTCATCTCTGCGATCTCTGCTAACTCGTCGATCACTTCCAGATCGTCTGTTTCTTCCTTCAAATTTACTCACAATAACTCCCTTAATAGTTGTTGGCTGAAGAACTAAGCCGATCAAGCAGATTGGATTAGGAAGAGTGCGATCAGCTCAGACCTCCAGTATCGCGCACTTTTAGATAATAGCAAAAAAAATCGTTTACATTTTGTTGATGGAATATTAATTTATACTGTATATAAAAACAGTATATTTCTATGAATCGTAAAATTATCCATTGTGACTGTGATTGCTTCTTTGCTGCTGTAGAGATGCGGGATAACCCCGCTTTGGCTGCAATTCCTATGGCTGTAGGTGGCAGTGCAGACAGAAGAGGAGTTATTGCCACCTGTAATTACCAAGCGCGTGAGTATGGTGTGCACTCAGCAATGTCGACTGCTCATGCATACCGACTTTGTCCAGACCTTAAAGTTATTTCTGGCAATATGTCGAAATATAAGGAGGTGTCTCGACAGATCGTGCAGATCTTTAGGGATTATACGGATGTCATCGAACCTCTATCCCTGGATGAAGCGTTTCTGGATGTTTCAGGTACAGAGTTATGTCAGGGTAGTGCGACATTAATAGCCGAGGAGATAAGGAGTAGAGTTAGGCAGGAGGTAGGGATTACTATTTCAGCCGGTGTAGCACCAAATAAGTTTCTGGCAAAAATTGCCAGCGATTGGAAAAAACCTGATGGTTTGTTCGTGATAAAACCTTCAGAGGTTGATGCTTTTCTCATATCATTACCTGTTCGCAAGATTTCTGGCGTGGGTGCAAAAACGGCAGAGAGGTTACAACAATACGGCGTGACGACTTGCGAGGACCTTCAGCGGAAACCCTTGTCTCAACTGATAGACTATTTTGGTAAGTTTGGTCAGCGTTTATATGAACTTGCCCGAGGTATAGATGATCGACCAGTAAGAGTGAGCAGGCAAAGAAAGTCTGTTAGTGTCGAGCATACTTATGCAGAGGATCTTCCGGATCTTGAGAGTTGCCTTGAGCAGTTGAAGGTTTTGCTTCAGGAGCTCGAAACACGTTATAAAAAATATAAACATCAGGGCAGTATTACGGGTGCTGTCGTTAAAATTAAATTCCATGATTTTGTTCAGACAACCGCCGAACATTCGGTGGAAAAACCGGAACTTGTTCACTACCGCCAGTTACTTATTGATGCATACACAAGAGGAAACCGTTCCGTTCGGTTAATTGGGGTTGGATACCGTTTAAAACCTTACTCGAAAAGTGATACAGAGCAACTAAGCTTACTTTGAGAGGGATCTATGGATGATATGAATGGCACACCTTGTTTGCGCTGAATTGGATAATCTGAGATTACGAATAGCAACGTTTAGTTCTGAATATCAATCGGGTTCGGATAAATGGCCTTTTCGCTGCTGTGAACTGGCGCTGTTATCGCTTGATCAAGGAAACTATGGGGTCGGGGCTGTTTTGGTAGATGGCCATGGTGATCTGCTTGCTGAATCCGGAAATCAGGTCTTTTATCCTCGATTTGATTCTTCTGCACACGCTGAGATGAAAGTATTGGATGTATTTGAACGTCGCTTTCCAAATTACTCTGATCGTCAATCCTTAGTGCTTTATGTTTCTCTGGAGCCCTGCCCTATGTGCTGTACCAGAATTTTGGCTGCTGGAATTGGCAAAGTGGTTTTTCTGGCTAAAGATCAGAATGGCGGTTTAATGTCGCATTGCAATAGCCTGCCTGATGCCTGGAAAAATATTGCTCAACTTGCCGAAATTAAAGAATATTCGGGCCAACAAGAATTGGTTTTATTGGCTGATGATCTCGCAAATGCACAAATTTCTTCCCTAAGGCATAAGCTTATGGCTATTATTCGGCCATAAGCGCCTGAAATAAATCTCCTACTTTGGTATACTCGCGCGCTTTCTCCGGGAAACAATTGTTTGAGAAAAGCATTTTTTGATGCTTATTACTCTGTCTATTCCCGTCACGTTATTTTCATAAAAACCTTCAGAGGTTGAAAATGTTTGATTTACTTGTGTCGCGTACACAATCGTTAAAGGCTGATCTTTTATCAGGTTTAACCGTTGCTTTGGCTTTGGTGCCAGAGGCAGTTGCTTTTGCCTTTGTGGCAGGTGTTGAGCCTTTGGTAGGTTTATATGCGGCCTTTATGGTGGGGCTTATTACTGCTGCTATAGGCGGTAGGCCAGGCATGATTTCCGGTGCAACAGGTGCGCTTGCGGTTGTAATGGTCAGTCTGGTTGCCCAGCATGGTGTGGAATATCTCTTCGCAACAGTTGTATTGATGGGAATATTCCAAATCATGGCGGGCACATTTAAGTTGGGTAAATTTATCCGACTGGTACCTTATCCTGTCATGCTGGGGTTTGTTAATGGCCTGGCTATTGTCATCTTCCTGGCACAGGCAAAACAATTCCAGTTTGCCGATGAAAACGGAGTATTGCAGTGGCTACAAGGCAGCCAGATGATGATGATGCTGGGGCTGGTAGCGTTAACAATGGCGATTATTCATTTCCTGCCAAAACTGACCCGCGCTATACCTTCATCTTTAGCTGCGATTGTGACTGTGACGCTGTTAGTGATAGGCCTGGATCTGGATGCGCGTACGGTTCAGACAGTACTGGCAGACATGACTGGTAATCCGGAAGCTACCATTGCTGGTGGCCTGCCTACGTTCCATATCCCTATGGTTCCAATCACGTTGGAAACACTGCAGGTGATTGTTCCTTATGCTCTGGTATTAGCCGCTATTGGCTTGATTGAGTCGTTACTGACACTGACATTAATTGATGAAATTACCGAAACCCGTGGTCGTGGTAATAAAGAATGTATCGGTCAGGGCGTTGCAAATGTTGCAACTGGTTTCTTCGGCGGCATGGGTGGTTGTGCCATGATCGGCCAGAGTATGATCAACATTAACTCGGGTGGCCGTGGACGAGCTTCAGGCATCTCTGCCGCCTTGTTCCTGCTGGCATTTATCCTTGTCGGAGCGAACCTGATCGAAATAATCCCGGTTGCCGCTCTGGTTGGTGTCATGTTTATTGTGGTTATTGGCACCTTTGAGTGGGCCAGCTTAAGACTGTGGGGCAAAATCCCTAAGTCTGACCTGATTGTGGTTGTGGCTGTAACCGGCGTTACCGTCTGGCAGGATCTTGCTGTTGCCGTGGTTGTGGGTGTGATTATTTCTGCGTTGGTTTTCGCCTGGAAACATGCAAGTAACATGTCTTTCGAGATTCGTGATGAGTATGACACCAA
>JBOEGV010000024.1:0-20486 GCA_050633605.1 Neptuniibacter sp.
CCGGCTTTATTGAACCACTACACATCATATCTGATGTATTTAACACACGGCATTTTTCTGAATTTTGGCGTTACATCTGATGTATCAATAGATCTTCCATTTCAATGCCCCATATATGAGTAACACATAAATGAGGCTGGCACTTACACTAAAAGAACCAAGGGAATGCGCAACTGGTAAGTTTTGGAACAGAATAGACACTTGATACTTGATCTACCTGCCAAATCACTTATAAGCTACTGAAAGATCTTGATTTGTGGCAGCTATATGTAGTTTCTATGATTCTTCAATGATACCGATCAGCTAACAAAGGAAGTGACGTGGATAGGATTCGTTTAAGGGAGATATACAAAAGATATGGTTTTGAAGAACAATCATCTAACATAGATGGGGTTTGTGTTTTTACGCTGAGAGCGGGTCATTATCATAACGCTGATATTGTACCTCTGACTGAAAATGCAAATGAGGAGAAGGTATTTTCCGATTTCAAGTCTACGGGTTATGCCTGTAAGGTACGAAAGTATTCATCTCTAAGAGAAGTCGAAGAAACTCTATTTAAAGGCTTCTTTAATGTTGATTCAACTAAGAGAAGATTAAAAAAAGAATATGAAAGTTTTTCGTCTTCTGTCGTCTCTTCACATTCTGATACCGCTAAGTATTCCTATATCAAGTCAGGATACTTCATTAATTCTAAAGCTGGAACAACGGATGTAGTAACTGAAATTTTAGGAAGAATCGGTGAAAATAAACCAATTCTATTTTTAATTGAGGCTGCTGCTGGATTTGGTAAAACTTGTACTGCGTATGAACTACTAGACAGTTTCGTCAAGAATGGTAGTACCAGAATACCGCTGTTTTCTGAGCTTTCTCGAAACAGACAAGCAAAAATATTTCGTTATGTTCTTCTTGATGAGATAGATAGATCTTTTCCACTGTTAAGCTCGCAACTAGTTAGAACTGAAATTAAGAATGGGAATGTCCCTGTAATTCTGGATGGTTTTGACGAACTCTTACACAGTAGTAGTGATAGTGACGGATATGATAATACGGAGCCAATGCTCGAAACTATTGGTGATTTACTGCATGGCAATGCGAAGGTTGTATTAACAACGAGAAGGACGGCTATCTTTGATGGTGATGAATTCCATGAGTGGATGGATCTTCATGAAGATGATTTTGAAATAATTAGAATTCGTATTGATGAGCCTACAGTTGTTGAGTGGTTGACTCCTGATAGATATGAACAGCTAGTTCAAAATAATTTTCCAATCGATAAGCTTTCCAATCCTGTCCTGCTTTCCTATCTCCGTTGTATAGAGCAGGAAGATTTTAACAATGTAGTTGTAAACCCAGATTTGATAGTTGATAAGTACTTCACTTCGATGTTTGAAAGGGAGCGAATTAGGCAGGATTTGAGAATTAAGCCTAAGGATCAGTATGATATTTTAGAATCAGTTGCTTCTGATATGATTGAACTAAATTATACATCTGAATCAAGGGATTATATTTTATCAGTTCTTGAAGATAAGCACCTTTCATTCTTAGAGAATGTAAGAAAAGAGTATCCAACTGATTCACGGCCAACATTAGATGAACTTGTGAACAAACTAGCAAGTCACGCAATGTTTGATAGGGCTTCTGATTCTTCTCAGGGCATCGGGTTTGTTAATGAGTTTGTACTGGGAACATTTTGTGCTGACGTGATCCTAGATGAAAGTTTGGGAGAGTGGGCTGGTGACTCTCGCTTCATCGAACCTACTGTTCTTGCTTATATCCCAAGATCAAGCATTAGAAGTTGCTCTCTATGGTATGCGTTAAAATTCTGTCTGGAGTTTACAAATGCTAGTCAGAAACTAGAAAGCAGCATTATGCTAACAGGGTCTGTTGAGTATGATATTGAAGACAGTTCCATAGAAAATATTAAAATTTCGAAGGTTGGCTTTGGGAATACGTTTAAAGTTAATAATTGTATCTTTATTGGGTGTAGATTTAGCAATGTGGCCTTTTCTAAGGCAAACCTGACTAACACTACTTTTGTTAATTGTGAGTTTTACGATTGTTCAATTTCGGAGGAACAATCAGAAATTGAAAATCATATTCAAGTGCTAGGATCCTCCTCCGATAGCGACTGTTTTATTCAAAATCTATCAGCTGGAATGATGGATAGTGATCTATCTGGTGAACAAGATTTTACCGGCGCAGAAGTATATATATTAGAAAAGTATTGGCCTGTAGGTAGAGATACATTCACTAAGCACCGGCCTATAAAGGGGTTATGTGCTCTTAATAATAGCTATTCACACCACGAAGTGGTGGCTGCTATTGATATTTTAAGAAGGAAAGGGATTTTGTTAACTCCGGATAAAAATAGCTTCCTTGAGCTTAATATCGAGAAAATTTCTGAAGTGAAACTTGCTCTAGGACGAAGCTAATATGTACATAAATACAGATGCAAGAATCGCATCTATGCTCCAACAAGAAATTGAAAATGAATTAGCCAGAGTCGGTGTACTATCTAGGGTTTTTTCAAGAGCTAAAGATCAAGAATCACTAGACTCAAAAATCCAACGCAACCCGGGCAAATACAGTAGTACAGGTAAAAAGATCCAAGATATTTTTGGTATTAGAATTGCCCTATATTTTCAAGATGATAGTGATATTGCTCAGAAGGCAATAAAGAACCTTTACGAATTTGACGAAGAGTCATCTACGATAGACGCGCCAGAAGCAGATTCCTTTTCAGCCAGTAGATGTAACTTAATTTTCAAGTTACCCGAGGTGCATTGTGAGGATAGTGGCATTCTTAGAGAATACGATGTTGTAGATAGCACTTTCGAGGTTCAATTCAGAACAGTTCTCTCAGAAGGCTGGCATGAGGTTGAGCATGATCTTCGGTATAAATGTAAGGATGATTGGGATTCACACGATGATCTCAATAGGGCATTGAATGGTATTTATGCGTCATTAGAAACAGCTGACTGGAGTATGATGAAACTGTTTGAAGAATTAGCTTATCGCCACTATAAGGCATCCGAGTGGTCACAGATGATTCGGACAAAATTCCGTCTTAGAGCTGGTAATGGACTTTCTTCATCGATAACAGAACTGTTAAACAACGATCCTTCTTTAGGAAAGCAGATTTTTAGGGTTAACAGAACGGCATTTATCGGTAGGATCTTGGAAGATAAGATTAATATTCCTATCAATCTAGATAATATTTTTTACCTCTGTAATCACTATTACGTGAGATCAACGAAAATCGATGAAATCACGCCTTCTCCTCTTAAGAGTATGCTCGAAGAGCTAAATGTTACATAAGTGACTGTCCCCCAACAAAGAGGTAATTTGATTGGGGGAGTCGCATCATGATGTAGCTACATCATGTGTCGTTCTATGCTAATCTATTGAAAAAACTGGTGTTAAATTTCTGTGGGAGCCCCCGCTAGGCTCCACCAATTTTAACGTAAACATACGTTACGTAAGTTTTTAGCTTTTTCTTGCATCTCACACAGATATGCCATCACCTCTTCACGATAAGGTATAGGCATCTGCTCACAAAGTAATCCTTCATTTTTAACTGATATTAGAAATGAAACCCTACATCAGTAATGGCTTGTTGCCATTGATTTTGTAGAAGTGCTAATGACTGGAAAACTGAGCCGCTGTTTTACATTACCCTCAGGTAAAGGCAAACATGCTTACAACGACCTGTTGTTTGCTAATTTATTGAAGCTACGAAGTCTTTTATTTTTCTATCGTAGAGATCGTAATCGATCTTAACCGCGTGATCAGTGTATCTGCGACCTACGGGGTCTGTGCAGATGTTTGTTCTTTGGTTCATTATTTCTCGGGTGTTGCCGCAATTTCGGCGGTCGACGATCGTTTTTCTACGCTCAACGCCGGTGTATTTAGAGAATAAGAACTTCTTCCACCAATCTTCAGCTGTCGCTTGTGTATGGTGAAGTGGGCTTAAACGCTTACCTTTTGGATTGACCCAATAGTAGATGACGCGGTCTTGGTGCAAATTCTTGACTAGAAACAGGTCGTTAGCCATATCAAATTCCTTCTTGTTCGTTAATTCCCTTTAGCTCGATCCCGGAGCGGTTCCCATTATACATGTTTAAAGGTAGTTGAATATTAGCCTAAGGTGCGTGAATTTTAATCAGGTTTGTGGTGCGTACTAGAGGAATAGATGGAGAATTGATCTTTAGGTCTGGTTGGAGCCGCCTATCTTTAACCAGTTATTTGGGTAAAAGGTTAGGGGGTACGAAATTGTTAAAACTGCGGCCTCTTATATATGAAACCGCTTTTTCTGCTTGGTAGATTGTTGTTTAGGCCAGAGTATCTCAGGCTCTAGTTGGGTTAAATTATACCCAGAGTGAGCTGGTTTCCGGGCACACTATAAAAAACGGGTTCAATAATGTGTCAGCGTTTTGGTTATAGATTAGGGGTTCAAGAGTTTCGATGTTCAGAACCAGTCCACCTGCAGCGAGCACTACAGCATGCGCTGCTGCCGTATCCCATTCGCTGGTGAGTCCCAGGCGAGGGTAGAGGTCGGCTTTGCCTTCTGCTACCAGGCAGAGCTTTAATGAACTGCCCATTGCGATAATTTCGGCATCAGGTAGTTTTTTCATGAAGGTTTTAAATTCTTCTGACTGATGTGAGCGGCTGCCGACCACTTTCCAGCCAGTATTAACGGTGGGTACCCCGGATACTGATATTGCCGTCGGAGCCTGATCACCTTCCTGTTTTACTGCACCTTGCCCTTTTGCTCCCCAATAAAGAACGTCGATAGCGGGTGCATAAACAGCACCAAATACAGGCTCTCCATCCTGAATTAGGGCTACGTTGATTGTGAATTCGCCGTTTTTCTTAATGAATTCTTTGGTGCCATCCAAAGGGTCAATTAGCCAGTATTGTTGCCAATTGATACGTTCTTTTTTTACCTGTTCATTTGACTCTTCTGAAAGTACCGGGATCTCTGGAGTTAACTTGTTCAATCCATCTACCAGAATTCTATGCGCTGCCAGATCAGCCTCGGTCAGGGGGCTGCTGTCGGATTTGTCGTATATGGCAAAGTCTTTGGTATAGATTTCCATCACCGCTTGCCCGGCCTCGCGTGCCAGGTCGTTGACTGCTTGGGAATACTCGTGAGGGCTATTCATAATTAATCCTTGTCAAAAGCTCCAGATAATTGGAATTAGGGTGATGGAACAAGTGGCGGTAATCAGGCTGATAGGAAGGCCTAGCTTAATATAGTCGCGGCTATTATAACCACCTGGACCCATTACCATTAAGTTGGTCTGGTAACCCAGTGGCGTGATAAAACTTGCTGAAGCTGCAAACATAATGGCGATAACAAAGGGTAGGTAATTAACCCCCAACTGTTCTGCGATTGATATAGCGATGGGAAACATTAAAACAGCCGCCGCGTTGTTGGTGATCATCTCTGTAAATATGACAGTGAGCAGATAGACAATTGCGAGTATTGCCCATGGGCCCAGGTTACTGCTGAGTATCAGGCTTTCGGCGATGGCATCTGCGGCACCTGTTTTGGTCATAGCAGCACCCAGCGAGAATGATGCTGCTATAACTGTGATAACTGTCAGGTCTATATTACGTCTTGCCTTTGTTACCGAAATACAGCGGGTAACAAGCATGGCTCCCGCGGCAAGAAATGCAGATTCCAGAATGGATATTATCCCGCTTGCACTGAGTATGATCATGCCTAATAGAATAAGCAGTGCTGTTGGTGCTTTGTCGAAAGCCGGAGGGGTAGAGTCGTTAATTGCACTGACGAGCAAAAAGTCTCTTCGGGAGCGGTATTGCCCGACAAAATCCTGGCTGGTTTCTAACAGGAGTGTGTCACCTACCTGTAGCTGGATATCACCGATCTTGCCTTCAATTCGTTGACCGTTTCTGGATACAGAGATGATGGCTGCCTGAAATCGTGTTCGAAACTTTGAGTCTTTGATGGATTGGTCAAGGCCGGTGAACTCCGGCCCGATTACGGCTTCAACCAGGCAGCGTTCGTGATGCAGTATTTCCAGTTTTTCAGCATCGCCGTTAGCGGGGCTGAGTCCACGTATATGCCTTATCTCCCGAGCGCATTCTGGCGCGCCGACAAACACAAGTTCGTCATCCCCCAGAAGTTCGGTATCTGGAGATACTGCTGTGATTAGACGCGTTTGGCGACGAACCTCAATCAGGTAGCCATAAGTCAGGTTACGCAGCCCGGCTTCTTCGATGGTTTTACCCGCTAGTGGGCCATTAGGGTCCACAATCACATTTACGCTGTATTCTCTTACTGAATCCAGCTGTTCCACCGCGCCTTGTCTGTTGGGCAGTAACTTATCACCAAACAGATAAAGAAAAAGGCCGCCAATAATAGCTAAAGGTAAGCCAAGCCAGGTGAGTGAGAACATGCTCAGAGAGTGATCTTTTGTCGATTGTAGAAGACCGTCCACAACCAGATTAGTACTGGTTCCAATCAGTGTGCATGTGCCTCCCAGAATGGCGGCATAACTGAGTGGTAAGAGTAGTTTTGAAGCTGGGATTTTTGTTCTTTTTGCCCAGTCCTGAATGGATGGGATAAACATGGCAACAACGGCCGTGTTGTTCATGAAAGCGCTTAAAATGGATGATGGTAAAAAGACTTTTAACGTCGCTTCGGGTACGGTTTTAGGCTTTCCTAACAGCCGACCTGCTATCCATTGAATAGCTCCGGTTTCTTTTAAGCCTGAGGCAACCACATAGAGTGTCGCAATGGTCATTACCCCGGGGTTGGCAAAACCCATCAAACCTTCGGAAGGAGTTAAAATTCCTGATACAACCAATATGCATAGTGCAGCCATCAATATGACGTCAGACGCCACCTTGGTGGTGAGTAGGGCGAGTAAGACGAAAACGACAATGGTTAAGGTCAGATACGCATCATAATCCATTATGTGGAAGCTCTATTGGTACAAAATCCAGAGGAAAACCCAGACATTAATTGTTTAATAGCGGTGCTTGCTAGACTACCTCTATATGCGTAGTATTACAACGGATTTAGATATGGGCTTTGCTATGGAAAGCGGTATTGCGCAAACCAAAAAATTAGATCAGCTTCGCAAAAGAGCGGTGCTCATGCGAATGCATAAAAAGACGCTGGACGAAATCCAATTGGAAACGGGTCTCAGTCATCCTACGATTATTTCCGCCCATAAAAAATTTCTGGATGGTGGATGGGCTGCGTTATCTCCAAAGTCCAGTGGTCGTCCTAGCGGTGCCAAAGGGTTAGGACAAAACAGTGCCAGCATTGAGGAGGCACTGGGCATTCTTATGGATATTACATCACCCAGTGATGTGCTTGATACGGATTCTGCCTTCTGGACTCCTGCTCATGTCCGTGAATGGTTGAATGCTTATTTAGATGAAGACGTATCGATTAAATCTGTTCAGCGTTACCTTCAGGAATTTGGTTTAATTTCCTCTTCCAAACTAAAAATTTCCCGTGACACTATTCTCAAGCATACCCACCTTTCTAAGCCTGCAATATTCATTTCGGGGCTTAGGGATATAAAGGTTGCTGGCAGAACTATTTACCAGCTTTATCTAACCGATCTCAGGAATAGTTCACGCTGGGTCCATTTCGAGAGCCGTCCTAAAATAACGGATCTACTCACTTTTTGGGAGCAGATTCGGCAGGGCACCTCTAAAACTATAATGTTGGTATCACGGTACCCATTCTTGGCCAGAGATCCTGATTATTGTCAGTGGTGTGAGTCTCGTGGTCATAAAATTCAAGTCATCCCTTATGAGCAGCTTGCTCATTCAGAGGACGCTGACTCATCAACTCCCAATGTCCTCGGGAAACAGTCTCAAGATAATTTACGGGAAAAAGTACCTTCAGGAGAAAGTATGCCGTTAACACATTTACAACGACTGGAAGCGGAAAGCATTCAGATAATGCAGGAAGTAGTTGCAGGCACCGAAAACCCTGTGATGTTGTATTCCATAGGGAAAGACAGTGCGGTGATGTTGCATATTGCAATGAAGGCTTTCTATCCTTCGTTGCCCCCATTCCCACTCTTACATGTTGATACGACCTGGAAGTTCCAGGAAATGTATCAATTCAGGGATAAGATGGTTAAGGATCTGGGGCTGGAGTTACTGACATACACTAATCCGGAAGGTTTGGAAAAAGGGATTAATCCTTTCACGCATGGCTCTGCTATTCACACAGATATCATGAAGACTGAAGCGCTTAAGCAGGCTCTGGATAATTATGGTTTTGATGCTGCTTTTGGTGGTGCCAGACGTGATGAAGAGAAGTCACGTGCTAAAGAAAGGATCTTTTCTTTCCGTACAGCTGACCATCGCTGGGACCCTAAAAGCCAGAGGCCGGAACTTTGGAAACAGTACAACGCCAGAAAGCATAAAGGCGAGTCTATACGTGTTTTCCCGCTGTCCAACTGGACTGAGTTGGATATCTGGCAATATATCTATCTTGAAGATATCCCTATTGTGCCTCTTTACTACTCCGCAGAGCGCCCGGTAGTGGAGCGAGATGGTGTACTTATCATGGTTGATGATGAGCGTATGCCATTGCAGAAAGGTGAAATCCCAATGTTGAAACATGTGCGATTCAGAACATTGGGCTGTTATCCGTTGACGGGGGCTGTGGAGTCCACTGCTAAAACGTTGCCGGAAATCATTCAGGAGATGTTGCTTACCAATACTTCTGAGCGCCAGGGCAGAGTGATTGATCATGATTCTGCAGCATCTATGGAGAAGAAAAAGCAAGAGGGCTACTTCTAATGGCACATGTATCAGATCTGATTGAAAAGGATATTGCCCAGTATCTTAAAGAGCATGAGCATAAGAGTCTGCTCCGGTTTATCACTTGCGGCAGTGTTGATGATGGTAAAAGTACTCTGATTGGACGCTTACTGTATGAGTCCAAGATGCTATTTGAAGATCAGCTGGCTGCGGTTGAATCTGATTCTAAAAAGTTTGGTACTCAAGGTGAGTCCATCGATTTTGCGTTGTTGGTAGATGGATTGGCAGCCGAGCGCGAGCAAGGCATTACAATTGATGTCGCGTATCGTTTTTTCTCTACAGATAAACGTAAGTTCATTGTTGCCGATACTCCGGGCCATGAGCAATACACCCGAAACATGGTGACGGGTGCCTCAACGGCTGATGTTGCTATTTTGATGGTGGATGCGCGTAAAGGTATTCTTACGCAGACTCGCAGACACAGTTATTTGGTTTCACTCATTGGTATCCGGCATGTCGTTGTTGCGGTCAATAAGATGGATCTTGTTGAATACGATGAAGCGGTCTATCAGAAAATTGTTGAAGATTACCGTGACTTTGCCAAAAAGATTGGTGCTGAAGAGGTCACATTTATCCCTATGTCTGCTTTTAAAGGGGATAACGTTACGACTCGTAGTGAGAAGATGCCGTGGTATCGCGGAACCACGCTTATGGGGTATCTGGAAACTGTAGAAGTTGACGATGAAAGAGCAGCCAGAGATCCTTTCCGGATGCCTGTGCAATGGGTTAACCGGCCGGATCTGGATTTCCGCGGATTCTCTGGTCAATTAGCAAGTGGTAAGGTTAAGCCCGGTGATAAAGTCAGGGTATTACCTTCAGGAAAAGAAAGTCATATTTCCAGAATCGTGACCTTTGATGGTGACCTCGAGCAGGCTGTGGCCGGTCAGTCAGTGACCTTGACTCTGGACGATGAGATCGATGTTTCCAGAGGTGATCTGTTGGTCGCATCAGATCAGCCGGCTTCAGTTGCAAAGCAATTCGAAACAACGGTTGTCTGGATGCACGAAGATAAGTTGCTGCCAGGGCGTACTTATCTGATGCAGATAGGTAGCCAAACAGTTTCGGCAACGGTTACCGATATTAAATACCAGGTGAATGTAAATACGCTTGAGCATATTGCAGCTAAAAGCCTGGATTTAAATGCGATTGGTGTGTGTACGTTGAGTCTGGATCGGGATATTGCATTTGATCCCTATACTGAAAATCAGGATACGGGTAGTTTTATCCTGATCGACCGGATGTCCAACAATACTATGGGGGCAGGGTTAATCAATTTTGCGCTTCGCCGTAGTCAGAACATCACTATTCAGCATGTAGACGTAACTAAAGAAGGGCGTGCGATTAACAAACACCAAAAGCCTTGTATCCTTTGGTTAACAGGTTTGTCAGGTGCTGGTAAATCAACCATTGCCAATATAGTTGAGCAGAAACTCTTTGCTATGGGGCGCCATACTTATCTCCTGGACGGAGATAATGTTCGTCATGGCCTGAATAAGGATTTAGGTTTTACTGATGCGGACCGGGTAGAAAATATTCGTCGTATCGCGGAAGTTGCAGGGCTAATGATTGATGCCGGTTTGATCGTGATTACTGCTTTTATTTCGCCATTCCGTTCCGAAAGGCAAATGGCCCGTGAGCTGGTAGGGGAAGGTGAGTTTGTTGAGATATTTGTAAACACACCTTTGGATATCGCTGAGCAGAGGGATGTTAAAGGGCTGTATAGGAAAGCCAGACGCGGTGAATTGAAAAACTTTACCGGTATTGATTCGCCTTATGAGGCCCCTGAAAAACCTGAGTGTGATCTGCGAACCGCTGGATACAGCGCTGAAGAGTGTGCAGATCAGGTGGTCGCTTTCCTTAAGAAAAATGGATATATAGAGTAGATCTGTTGCTTAAAATATGAGGGCCTACAGTTTCATAAGTGCTGTAGGGCCTCTTGCAACGAATAAGCTTTAACTGGATTTTGTGTTAACTCATACACCTTGAACAAGTTGGATGCTTTAGCCTGGAAGCTTTATCACCTTCCAACCCCGTCATATATAAAGCCCAGATTGGTAAGCAGATCCGTATCAAAAACATTTCTCCCATCTATGATAAGTGGGGTTGTCATTAGATTGAGCATCCGTTCATAATCCGGAGATGCATACTCAGGCCAGTCAGTGAGCAGCAAAAGCCCATCGCTATTTTGTAAGGCTTCATACGAATCACAACAGTATTTTAGGCCCTGTCGATCACCAAAATAATTTCTTACATTATTAAGTGCTTCTGGGTCGTGGATTTGGACGGTGCAGTTTTGAGCCAGGAGAGCATCAATGACTTTTAAGCTGGGTGCGTTCTCAATACTCGCAGTGCCAGGCTTAAAAGAAATGCCCCAGATGCTTACGGTTTTAGAAGTAAGATCGCATTGATAGTAGCGCCATATTTTTCTGAAAGGCTGCTCTTTTTGCTTTTCATTTTCAATCAGAACTGTATCTAACAGTTTTGAATTTCTTGTCACAGTCATCAATTCAGACAGGGCTTCAATGTATTGCTGGAAATGCAATCCACCAAAGCCGCATCCTGGATTCAGATAATGAGGGCCGATACGAGGGTCTGTGATCATGGCTTCGCGCACTACTTCGATATCAACGTCAAGTTGACCTGCCATATTAGCAAGTTCATTAATATAGCCGAGCCTTAGTGCAAGCATTCCGATATTCGCAAATTTACTGAACTCAGCTTCTTTGCTGGACATGATTAGCCACTGCTTGAATTCTCTAGTGAATGGTCGGAACAGTGCGCGGATTGTGAGAAGAGCCCAGTTATTTTCGCACCCTAAAATAAATGTAGTAGGTGACTTAAAGTCTTTTAGTGCGGAACCTTCGGCTAACATATCAGGCATGTATGCGATAACCTGATTGTTAGCTTCGGTTAACAGGGATTGAAGCTTTTCTGAACTGCCCACTCCAAAATTTGCTTGATTGATGATGAGTAAATCATGACTGTATGTTGTGGCTAATTCTGTAAGGATCAGTTCAGCTTCTGCGTATTGATCGGGATAAAAGGCAAAAATATGAATAGAGCCGTGTTTTATACCTTCTGATTTCTCAGCAATCATGAGTCGGCCTAATTCTTGTTGTTCATTAACAAGATTCTCCAGTCCGGATTCATTACTAATATTAAATTTAGTTCCGCCTGATGAGTTGCTGTCCTTTAGATAAGGCACCAATAATATTTCGTTCCCGCTTTCAGCTAACGCCGCTGCAGAAACCCAGCCGGATAATTCGTTACCCCAAATCGAAATTTTCATATTTTGCTCTTCTTAGCAATATGATGCATAAGCCCATTAGTTGAACTGTCAAATTGCTCTACGTCATCTTTATCCAGCGTATTGAATAGTGACGTTGCGACTTTTTTCCCAAGTTCAACGCCCCATTGATCAAATGGATTGATATCCCAAATTACCGATTGCACAAAAACTTTATGCTCATACAAGGCAATTAGCTGACCAAAAGTAAATGGCGTTAATTCATCAATCATAATAGTGGTGCAGGGTTGATTACCACGATATCGCTTGTGGGTTGGATTCTGTTCCGCTCCATCTAAAACAGAATCTCCGAGGGCAAGAATGCGAGATTGAGCCAGACAGTTCGCAAGGTTCAACTGGTGTTGATGCTGTAGCTCGGTGTTATCCAGATTATGATATCTTTTTGCCGCAACGAGAAAGTCGCACATAACTGCCTCGGTGCCTTGGTGAAGCAGTTGGTAAAATGCATGTTGTGCATTTGTACCAATTTCACCCCATAAGATAGGGCAGGTATGATAATCGGTTATTTCCCCATTTCGAGTGACTGATTTTCCGTTACTTTCCATCTCTAGTTGTTCTAGATATGCCGGAAGATGATTTAAACGCCCGTCATAAGGCAAAATGGCGTGGGCACTGATGTTTAAAAAATTGATATTCCATATCCCAATCATTGCAAGCAGAACAGGGATATTTTGGTCTAAAGGTGCTTGTTTAAAATGACAATCCATTGCGTGAGCACCTGCAAGAATCTCTGAAAACCGTTGCATTCCTAACTTAAGGGCAATGGGTAACCCTATGGTGGACCACATTGAATAACGCCCCCCGGTCCAATCCCAAAACTCGAGTTGGTTGGCTTCAGGAATACCCCATTCACATGCTTTGCTAGGGTTAGCTGTGACGCCTACAAAGTGCCTTGCTAAAAGAATGTCTTTATCCACTTCATTGCTGGATTTTTTTAACCATTCTATTGCTGTTGTAGCATTAGCAAGGGTATCGATAGTCGAAAAAGACTTAGACGCAACTACAAATAAAGTCCTTGCAGGGTTTAATTGATTTAGGAGTTCAGCCATTTGGCTGCCATCCATGGAAGAGACAAAATGTACGGTGATTGGCTTTGCAAGATCTGATGCATATTGGCGTAATGCTTTACAAGCCATTAAAGGACCGAGATCAGAACCACCCACGCCTATGTTTACTATGGTATTAATCGGGTGGCCGCTAAACCCCCGCCATTGACCCGAATGAATACGGGAGACAAGTTTTTCCATTCGTTTGAGGTGCTTGTGTACCTCTGAAATTATGTCTATACCATCGATAATTAATGATTCGTTCTCAGGTGTCCTAAGTGCAGTATGCAAAGCTGGACGATTTTCACTGTCATTCAGTTTTTCGCCGTTGAAGAGGTCTTCAATCCATTTCGGGAGGTTTTTTTCTTTAGCCAGTGCAATTAACAACTGGACTGTTTCTTTCGAAATGTTCTGTTTCGAAAAGTCAGCCAATAGCTTTCCTGCTGAGAAATTAAAATCATCAAAGCGATTCTGGTTCTCTTTAAACAATGTACTAATGTGTGACTGAGTTACGTAATAGGCGTGAGATTCTAATTCTTTCCAGGCCAAAGACGCTTTTAAAGTCATTGTTTTCCCTTATATTAAGCTTTGTTTTAAACCTGATGCTGCTATCGTTCTGACGTTTTAATAATTCAGACTGAAACTAAATAAGCTCTTTTATGAACTCTTTAATATTCTCAGCAGTTTCAGGATTCTGTAAGCCATAGACAAGATTAGCCTTTAAGTAGCCCGTCTTATTACCGCAATCGTAGGTTTTTCCTTGCATATGAAAAGCTTGTAAAGGGGCTTCTGTCAGGTAAGCTTCCATTGCATCAGTAAGTTGAATTTCTCCACCCGCACCTGGAGGGGTATCTTTAAGAATTTCCATGATCCGAGCAGGTAAAATGTATCTGCCATTAATGCTTAAGTTAGATGGCGCTTCTGCTCTAGGCGGTTTTTCAACCATTTTTGAAATATTACTGGACTCACCTGGCGAGAGTTCAACTCCCATACAATCTACCACGCCATAGCGTTCAACTTGTTCCATTGGAACCGGTTCAACCATAATCTGACCTAATCCACTGGAATTGTAGTTCTGCACCATGGTTGTAAAGTCTTCTTGCTCGTTGCCATGAGAATTAATCAACATATCTGGTAGCAATACAGCAAAGTCCTCATTGCCAACAATTGGAGCAGCACAACGGATAGCATGACCTAACCCCAGAGCTTTATGTTGTCTTACTGAGGAGATAGTAACGTCGTCAGGTAAGATATTTTGGACAGATTCTAAAATTTCAGTTTTGCCTTTGCGTTCAAGTTCAGCTTCAAGTTCGTAATGGCAATCGAAATGATTTTCGATGGGCTCTTTTCCAGAGCGTGTGACCAAAACGATATCCTTAACACCTGCAGCAATAGCTTCTTCAATTACATACTGTATTACAGGCTTATCTACTACCGGTAACATCTCTTTGGGAATCGATTTGCTAGCGGGGAGTACTCTGGTGCCGAGCCCGGCAACTGGGATTACAGCTTTAGAAATCATCAATTACTTCCTAAATATACGACTTGATCAAATTCCTGAATGTGGAAGAGTAACATCATAGCAGCATTTTATTACTGAATTTAATGTGGAAATTCCTTAGTTAACAGATTAACTCCAAATTTTTATGAAGTCGTAAGATTGGAACCTTCGTGGCTACCCAAAGCATAAAATATCTATAAAAAGCTTCTGTGCTAAAAATATCATGATCATAGTTCGGATAAATGGATTCTCCGGCCTTATAGTCTTCCGGGAGAAGATGTAAAATGTGGAGGTTGTTGAGGAGCTGCGAATATTGGACAGTCCTTATCGCCAGCATCGTGGAACGTTAATACTTTTTGATGGAATTCGATCAGGTTCGTGATCACAGCAAGTGGTTAGTTATTAAAGAAACAGGATATCAGCATGATCCCAGTAATACTCACCGGAGGATCCGGAACTCGTTTGTGGCCACTATCACGTACTCAGTATCCCAAACAGTTTTTATCCTTGAATAGTCAGGATTCAATGTTACAGGAGACTGTTAAGCGTCTGGATGATGTTGAATATGTCAGTTTGATTTGTAATGAAGACCACCGCTTTTTAGCTGCTGAGCAGATGCGTCAAATTGATCAGAACTGTTCGATTATCCTGGAACCTGAAGGAAGAAATACAGCACCTGCTATTGCCTTAGCAGCCATTAATGCC
This sequence comes from Neptuniibacter sp., assembly GCA_050633605.1. GTDB lineage: Bacteria > Pseudomonadota > Gammaproteobacteria > Pseudomonadales > Balneatricaceae > Neptuniibacter. Next base: position 15,383 of record JBOEGV010000024.1, read on the forward strand.
ATTAAAGAAGGTAAGGGTGATTCCTGTCTTCTGGTTCTTCCGGCAGATCATGTGATTGAAGACCGGAGTACATTTAATGATGTCATTAAATATGCTTATCCAATCGCTAGAGAAGGCAAGCTGGTTACATTTGGCATAGTGCCGTCAAAAGCTGAGACGGGCTACGGTTATATTAAAACGGGTGAAAAGAACGAGGTTCCTGAAGACTGCTCTGTCTTTGAACATTCTGCCTGGACAATTAGTGAATTTGTTGAAAAACCTGATTATGACACCGCAAGCAGATTTGTAGAGTCAGGTGAGTATCTTTGGAATAGCGGTATGTTTTTGTTCAGAGCCGATCGTTATATTGAAGAATTACAAAAATTCAGGCCTGATATTTTTAATGCTTGTGAAATTGCAATGAAAGCAACGCATACGGATTTAGATTTTTTAAGAGTGGATGTAGATGCTTTCCATAGTTGCCCTTCAGAATCAATTGATTATGCGGTCATGGAACATACAGATGGCGCTGTTGTTGTCTCACTCGATGCTGGTTGGAGTGATGTGGGGAGTTGGTCTGCATTATGGGAACTTAAAGAAAAAGATCAGAATGGAAATGCTTTTGAAGGGGATGTAATTAGCAGGGAAACGTTTGGCTCTCTGGTGATGGCTAATCATAAGTTAGTAACAACTATAGGGGTGAATGATCTCATCATCGTTGATACTGCGGATGCTTTGTTGGTTGCGGATAAAGAGCACATTCAGGATGTGAAGAGCATTGTTGCAAATATTAAAAGTCAAAAACGGTCTGAAAGCGAACAGAATAGGGAAGTATTTAGGCCTTGGGGTAAGTACGACAGTATAGATAGTGGGGAGAGGTATCAGGTAAAACGTATTTCCGTTAATCCAGGTGCAAAATTATCTACTCAAAAGCACCACCATAGAGCAGAGCACTGGGTTGTGGTGAAAGGTACTGCAAAAGTTACGAGGGGAAGTGAGCAGTTTCTGGTAACTGAGAATCAATCTACCTATATCCCACTCGGTGAAATTCACTGCCTCGAAAACCCTGGGAAAGTAATGCTGGAATTGATAGAGATACAATCGGGCTCTTATTTGGCCGAAGATGATATTGTTCGCTTGAAAGATGATTACGGTAGAAAGATGGATGTTGCAGCTTCTTCTGAAATAAAGAGCAGCCTGGTCAATTGATTCTACCGCTTATCGGTTGTTCAAAATTTTGTGTATAGCTTCAGGCCGGTTTTCCGGCCTGAAGTATTTTGGGTTATTTCATTCTCTGTAGTGCTTCGATCCGCTTTTCCAATGGAGGGTGAGTAGCAAACAGCTCTGATACTTTTCCGCCTGCAATGCCAAATGCGGTCAGGGTACTTGGCATTTGGTTTGGTACTTCTGATTCAGCTCTGAGACGTTGCAACGCGCCAATCATTCCGTGATTGGACGCAAGGCTTGAGCCCGCTTCATCCGCACGGAATTCACGATAACGCGAGAACCATGCAACTATTGCATGGGCAATTGCGCCAAAGAGCATATCCAACACAATGGTCAGTCCAAACTGAGCGATAAATCCAAGTCCACCTTCCCCTTCTTCATTTCGGGTAAACTGGTCAATAAAGTAAACAATTACACGGGTCAGGAATAACACAAATGTGTTAACGACACCCTGAATCAAAGTCATTGTAACCATATCACCATTGGCAACATGGCCAATTTCATGGGCCATCACTGCTTTGATCTCTTCTTTCTGAAAGCGTTGCAACAAACCGATACTTACTGCCACCAGGGCATTATTTTTGTTCCAGCCGGTCGCAAATGCATTTGCTTGTTGGGCAGGGAAAATGCCGACTTCTGGCATTTTGATGCCCGCCTGTTGAGAAAGTTCTGCAACGGTGTCTAACAGCCATTGCTCGTCAGCATTGCGTGCCTGAGTAATAATCTCTGTCCTGGTAGACCTTTTTGCCATAGTCTTGGATAGAAACAGGGAAATTAACGATCCGCTGAATCCAAACACTGCACAGAAGATAAGCAGGCTGCCAAGGTCTAGTCCAGCTTCCGAAACATACCCATCAACACCCAGAAGGCTGAGGGTAATACTGGCAATGACAAGGACTGCCAGGTTGGTTAATAGAAATAGGCCAATTCGCATCATGGTGATAAATGTTCCTGTTAGTTAATCTTCAATTTAGATATGGGTTGTGGTGAGAAGTTTCAAGTTCTTGCGCCTGTTTTTACTGGTTCCGCTATCTGCGGGGCCATATAATCTAGGCTGATTATTTTACAGGTTTAATACAGAGTTTTTATGCAACAGGTTTTATCAGAAGTTTCGCAACAATTAGAGCAGACTTTAGGGGAATCCCGTCGGATCTTTCATGGTCGTGGGCATTGTTTTCCCGGTTTCGAACATCTGGTAATAGACTGGTTTCCACCCTTTGCAGTGGCCCGAATCTATAAAGATGTAGAACCGGAATGGGTAGAACAGCTTTGTGAATCCTTAAAAGCAATTGAACAAATAAAAGGCCTGGTTGTGCAGCAGCGCAGTCGCGGTAAGGAGTCCTCTCAGCAGGTTATCTGGGGTGATATTCCGGAACAGATGAATACGACGGAACTTGGTTTGTTGTATCAAGTCAAACCCCAGCGTAACCAGAACAGTGGTTTGTTTCTGGATATGCGAGAAGGGCGCAGATGGGTAATGGACAACGCGGCTGGGAAAAGGGTTCTTAATCTGTTTTCTTATACCTGTGCTTTTTCGGTAGCGGCTATTGCTGGTGGGGCAGATCACGTGGTGAACGTTGATATGTCACGTGGTGCCATCAATACAGGCAAGGATAATCATCGTTTAAATGAGCTGCCTGCGGAAAAGGCGACCTTTATGGCCTATGATCTATTTAGATCCTGGAAAAAGGTTAAGCAGAGAGGGCCTTATGATCTGATCGTTATTGATCCTCCAAGCTTCCAGCGGGGGAGTTTTGTGGCCGAGCAGGACTATAAAAAAGTGCTGCGCCGATTATCAGACTTAACGACAGTAGGCGGGCAGGTGCTGGCCTGTCATAATGACCCTAAAAATGGTACGGACTTTCTTAAGGAATTAATGCTGGAAGAATGTCCAGGATTTAGATTTGAAACGCGCTTGGATAATCCTACGGATTTTCCAGAAGCGGAAAGTGAAAAGGGCCTTAAGGTTTTAGTTTATGTGCGGGAGCATTGAGTGGAGCTGATCTGTATTGATTTGGAAGCGAGTGGACTTGGGGCAGAATCTTATCCGATAGAAGTTGCTTGGAAGAATGATGTTACAGGCGAGCAGGATAGTTTTCTGATAGATCCTGATACCGCTGAAGGTTGGCATTATTGGGATGATTACGCTGAAGCTATGCATGGCATTGAACGTAAATATCTGAATAAAAAGGGTCTTGATATTATCAGTGCCTGTAAACGTATGAATGAAAAATTAAAAGACAAAACGTTGATCAGTGATGCGGTTGAATTTGATCTTTTCTGGGTTACGCGGTTGTTCGAGGCAACAGGGATTAAGCCAAGCTTCAGAATGGCAGGTTTGGATCGGATTTTGAGTAAGGAGCAAAGAATTCAGTTTGGTTTTTTGGCAAAAGCTCAAGCCAGAAGACACAGAGCCTTACAGGATGTAGAAGACATTATATCGTGCATTAAGGCAGTAAATTGCGGAGCAAATGCATAGAATACGGCAGCCCAGTGGGCTGCCGTTGTTTTATCAAATTCAACAATGTTATAAATTAATCCAGCAGGCCTTCCAGTCCTGATTCAAGACTTAGTGCTTCTTCCAGCGCGTCAGCGGTATCTGCTGAAACTCCGGCCAGAGTTGCAACTCCCGCAGGGATATTGGACTGCAGTGTTTCCAGGTCATCTTCATTGCGAATCGCTGCGTTCACTACACATGCAAGGTTGAGAACGGCAGCAAGCTCGGAGGGCTCTTCGAAAGACGTTGGGTCTTTTTGCTGACAAACTGCAATACCCAGCTCAGAAGGAAAACTCCACAAATCTAACAATGCCTGACCTGCTTCTGGAGATGTAAAGCCAAGTAGTTCTACCTCTGCTTCACTGCGGCTGCGGTTGCTTTCCTCAATTAATGTCTGAATAGCCAGAGCATGTTTAGGCTGAGTAAGATGCAACAAGAGGCAGCCGATGTTGTGGATCAGGCCTGCCGTAAAAGCAATGTCTGGATCTACATTTGTCTCTCGCTCTGCAAACCATTTCGCCAGGGCGGCAACACGGAACGATTCACCCCAGAATTTTTTCAGCTCGAGACCTTCAACAGCTTTTACTGAGCTGGCAAGGCCGGATGCAATAACCATGGTTTTGAGACGCACCATGCCCAGCATTATGACGGCTTGTTCGATAGATGAGATTTTACGTTTTAAACCAAAATGGGCCGAGTTAACTAAGCGTAGAATTTTTAAAGATAGTGTTTGGTCCTGGGCAACCTTTTCTGCGATTTCACCGTAATCTGCAGCAGGGTTGTTCAATTGTTGAATAAGTTGGCGTACTACTTCAGGAACATTAGGAAGCTTATCTGTTCGTGCGAGAAGATCGCGAATCTCCATATACTCTCCTTAGAGATGGCACTGAGTGACGTACTTCTCTTGTGAGCCGAGAAGTTTTATCTGGTGTATAGAGATTTAGAGATCTTGGAGGGTTTTTGCAAGAAGTTTTTTATTAATGGACAAAAAAAGCGGCATAAAGCCACTTTCTTGTATTTGAATTATGATCAGTCCTGATTAAGAACCAATCCTTCAATTTGGCTACGAATATTCTCGTACTGCCCCATCTCTTCAGGCATGAAGTAAAGTTTGTAGTAACAACGATTTTGCAAGCGGGTTGTTTTTCCTTCAATGGTTTCTTTGTAAGAACCAAATAGGTAATCCATTTGCAGATGAATGACGCGAGTATGCGGCTGAATCGTTACTTCATGATGCTCAAGATCATAACGAACTTTAGATTCTTTTATAGTGTAAAAGGAAACTTCTGCGACATGATTAAGATTGATCAGGAAGTTGGATGTAACCGGAACAAGGTGGCGCTGCTCAAGGCCATTATGTTCCATAAAGATGCCGCAGTTTTTTCTTACCTTAATGAACAT
>JBOEGV010000025.1:0-64243 GCA_050633605.1 Neptuniibacter sp.
TTTATGATGTCCGTGCCGTTCGTATTCTTGTTCCGCAAAGCCGCGACTGCTATGCAGTTCTCGGTATTGTTCACGGTTTATGGCGCAACATTCCTCATGAATTTGACGATTACATTGCATCCCCGAAACCGAATGGTTATCGATCTTTGCATACCGCAGTTTTTGGGCCGGACGGTAAAGTACTGGAAATTCAGATCCGTACCTTCGAGATGCATGAAGAAGCTGAACTGGGTGTTTGTGCTCACCACCTATACAAGGGTACGGATACTAAACCCAACAGTGACGCTTACGAAGATAAAATTGCCTGGTTACGTCAGGTTCTTGAATGGCACGATGACCTGGGTGAAAGCGAAGCGTTTGGTGAAATGCTGCGTGGAGATGTGGCGCAGGATCGTCTGTACATCTTTACCCCGGATGGGCATGTTATTGATATGCCGCATGGTGCCACGCCTGTGGATTTTGCATACCGGGTGCACACAGAGATAGGACATCGCTGTCGTGGTGCTAAAATCAATGGTCGTATTGTTCCGCTTAATCGCCGTTTGCATACGGGTGATCAGGTGGAAATTATGACCGGGAATGAAGAGCGTCCCAGACGTGATTGGCTCAATACCAACCTTGGTTTTGTTAACACTGCACGAGCACGAGCTAAAGTAGCCCACTGGTTCAAGTTACAAGCGAAAGAACAAAATGCAGATGCAGGTAAGCAGATCGTCATTAAAGAATTCAGACGCCTGGCTATCGATCAGGAAGAACTTGATCTGCACAAAATCAGTCATGCACTTAACCTGAAAACAGAAGACGATATGTTCGCAGCCTTAGGTGCGGGTGACATTCGCTTATCTCAGATTATCAACGCGGCACAGCGTCAGATCCTTAAGGATGAACCTGAAGAGCAGCTTGATCTGGCACTACCTGCTTCTGCTGATCAAGATGTATCTTCCGAAGGAATTCGTATCAGAGGGGTGGGGAATCTGCTCACATCTATGGCAACTTGCTGTAGGCCGATTTTGGGTGACCCTATCTCTGGATACATTACTCAGGGTCGAGGTGTCTCGGTGCACCGTGAAGACTGCACTAACCTGATCCAGTTACAGGAACGTGAGCCAGAACGTATTATCGAAGTGGATTGGGGTGAAGAGGGTGAAACAACCTATCCGGTTGATATCTACATTGAAGCGTTTGACCGTTCAGGCCTGTTAAGGGATGTGATGTTGGTGATGGCGACAGAAAGCTTGAACATCGTTGCTGCCAACACCTTGTCAGATAAACACGAAAATATGGCACGCCTAGTTCTAACGGTTGAGATCACTAGTCTTGACCTGTTGGGTAAAGTCATGGACAAGATTAATCAGGTTCCAAATGTTATGGAAGTGCATCGTCAGCGCAGTGGCGTCAACTTATAAACCACCTTGTAAACTTCAGGAGAGTCAGCTTTGGCGGATTATAATATCGAAGACCTGATATTTCTGATGTCACGACTTAGAGATCCGGAAACCGGCTGCCCCTGGGATCTGAAACAAACCTTCGCAACAATCGTTCCTCATACACTGGAAGAAGCCTACGAAGTCGCAGATGCGATCGAGCAGGCTGACTGGACTCACCTGAATGATGAACTTGGTGATCTGCTGTTTCAGGTAATCTTTTATGCTCAGTTGGGCAAAGAAGAGCAGTATTTCGATTTCTCCACCATCGTCTCAAATCTTGTTACCAAGTTAATCCGCAGGCACCCCCATGTGTTCCCGGACGGTACGCTGCACTCTCGCTCCGGTCAGGAGCTTTCCGAAGAGCAGATCAAAGCAAACTGGGAGGCGATCAAACAACAGGAGCGTGACGCCAAAGGTGAAACGGGCGACAGCAGAGTTCTCGATGATGTGCCAAGAGCATTACCTGCCCTTTCCAGAGCCGTAAAACTGCAAAAACGTGCAGCTCAAGTGGGCTTTGACTGGGACAATACCGAAGAGGTACTCGACCAGATTGAAGAAGAGCTACAGGAAGTCCGGGAGGCAATTAAGTCGGGCAACAAGGCTGCAGTTCTGGATGAAATGGGCGATATGATCTTTGCGCAGGTGAATTTAGCTCGTCATCTCGGGGTCAATCCGGAAGATGCAGTACGCAGCACCAACAGTAAATTTGAGCGACGTTTCGGATTTATAGAAGATAAAATCCGTGCCTCCGGGAAAGACTGGCAGGACTACTCCCTTCAGGAACTTGATGCTTTCTGGGATCAGGCCAAAGAAGAGGGCCTGTAAATGAGTAACCTTCACTGGTTTATTCTGGCTGCGGTGGTTATCGCGGTACTTGCCTATTGGAATTGGCAGAAGACTAATAACCAGATCAAACGCCTTGAAGCGGAAGGTTTTTATGTTTCCGCTGATCTCGGTGGTGTGCCTAAACTGCTGGTGGATCAACAATCGGATTCAATCGCGATTGTTACGGCAAGTGAGTATCGCCGCTATCGCTTTGAGCAAATTATCAGCCTTGATTATGCCTACGATTATGGCCCTCAAGTGGAAGAAAATTTTCGCATCGAAATCAAACTGCAGCGAGCTGGCCGGCCACAGGAAAACATTGTCTATAACGAAGAACAGCGTGCAGAAAGCCAGCTCAAACGTTTACAGGCACTTCTGGAAAATCGCACTATTTCGCTCTAACCTGCTCTGATTTACCCCCTCCCTATTATTATTTAATTTGCTGAATAGACTATATATTTTTCTATCTAATAAGGTAGCATCGGAATAAACCGACTTTCAGATTGCTATTTTCAGCGTAAATTAGGGGGCTACATGACCGATTTGCACGAAGCATTACGTGATGATGTCCGCATGCTCGGAACCAGTCTCGGTGAAACCATTGAATCCCATTTGGGTAATGAGTTTCTGCAAAAGATTGAGAACGTCCGCAAGCTGGCCAAAGAGGGCAGAACTGAAGAACAACCAGAACATGAAGAGTTACTGCAGGCCCTTCATGAACTCAAAGAGGATGATGTGCTGCCATTGGCGCGCGCATTTACCCAATTCCTCAACCTGGCTAATATCGCTGAAGAGCACCATAGGGTAAGGCGTCACCTGGAAGTTAAAGATGTATGTACACCGGATTCTATGTGTACGTTATTTGCCCAGCTACGCCAGAAAGGCTTCGGCTCACAACAAATTGCTCAAACTCTGGCTACAACCCATATCGATCTGGTGCTCACCGCACACCCTACGGAAGTAAACCGCCGCACCCTGATCCAGAAATATGATGATATTGCCGATTGTCTGCGTCGTTTAGACAGTGGTGAAACAGACATACAGCAACGGCTTGATGAACTGATCCGCCAGATATGGCATACAGATGAAATTCGTAAGCAAAGGCCGACACCTGTTGATGAGGCGAAATGGGGCTTTGCAGTTATTGAAAATTCCCTGTGGACAGCAGTGCCCAAGTTCCTGCGTCGTCTTGATGCACAGCTTGAGGAAACCTTGAGTGAAAAGCTGCCTTTGGCCAGCTCTCCGATTAGATTCGCTTCCTGGATGGGTGGAGATCGTGATGGTAACCCGAATGTAACGGCCACCGTCACAGAAGAAGTCCTGTTGTTATCACGTTGGATGGCGGCCAATCTGTATCTAAACGATATAGACGCATTACGTGCCGAGCTCTCCATGTATGATGCCAACAAAGAGTTACGGGAACGTGTCGGTGATGTAGCAGAGCCTTACCGAGCACTGTTAAACGAAGTGCGTGAGCGCCTTAAAGCAACAAAAAACTGGGTGAATGCGCAGCTGAAAGGCGAGATACCCGCATGTGAGCCCGTGTATGTTCATGAAGAAGATCTGCTTGAGCCTTTGATGCTTTGTCATCGCTCTCTTCAGGACTGTGGCATGTCGATTATCGCCGACAGTGCGTTGGAAGATATTATCCGCCGCATTGCCTGCTTTGGCCTGACGCTGGTAAAACTGGATATTCGCCAAAGCTCAGACCGCCACGCTCAGGTGTTTGAAGAGCTGGCGCAATTCTATGGGCTGGGTTCCTATAACGGCTGGTCGGAAGAGGGCAGGCAGAACTTTCTGCTTAAAGAGCTGCAAAGTCGCCGGCCGCTGTTCCCGAAAGATTGGAAGCCTTCTGCAGAGGTGCAGGAAGTCATTGATACCTGCCGTGTGGTCGCCAATGCAGAACAAAGCGCTCTGGGCTCCTATGTGATTTCAATGGCGAGTCATCCTTCTGATGTGCTGGCGGTTATTCTGTTGCTCAGAGAGATGGGCATTACTCACAATATGCGTGTAGTGCCTCTGTTTGAAACTCTGAACGACCTTGAACATGCCCGCGACTGCATTGATTCCTTACTGAGTGTTAGCTGGTATAAAGCCTACACAGAAGGTGAGCAGGAGGTCATGATTGGCTATTCTGATTCCTCCAAAGATGCTGGGCAACTGGCCGCTGCATGGGGCCAGTATCAAGCGCAGGAAGGTTTGACTCAGCTGTGTAAAGATCATGGAGTGCATCTGACCCTGTTCCACGGTCGTGGTGGTACCGTAGGTCGTGGTGGTGGCCCAAGCCATACTGCAATTCTGGCTCAACCTCCTGGCTCTGTGGATCACAGTTTGCGTCTTACGGAGCAGGGTGAAATGATCCGGTTTAAATACGGAATGCCGGATCTCGCAGTTCGAAATCTGGAACTGTGTACGGGGGCTGTGCTGGAAGCAACATTAGATCCTGCTCCGGGCCCGGAAGAATCCTGGCGAAAACAGATGGACTCAATGACGGCTCTAAGTCTGGAAGGTTATCGTAGCATTGTGAGAGAAGACCCAATGTTCGTGCCTTATTTCAGAGCGGCGACACCTGAGCAAGAGTTGGCAAAACTACCGTTAGGTTCCCGCCCGGCTAAAAGACGCCAGGATGGCGGTGTAGAAAGCCTGCGTGCTATACCCTGGATCTTTGCCTGGACCCAGATTCGTCTGATGCTACCTGCCTGGTTAGGCAGTGATAAAGCACTTGAATATGCACTGAATAACAACAGTGCTCCTCTTATTAAAGAGATGTATCAGCGTTGGCCGTTCTTCAAATCCACCATCGATATGCTGGAGATGGTTCTGGCTAAAAGTGATCGTAAATTATCAGCCTATTATGATGAACGTCTGGTTTCTCAGGAACTCGGTATTCTGGGCTCCAGTCTGCGTAATCGTCTGGGCAATATGGTTGCCTTGATTAACGAGGTTAAAGAGCAACAGGGCTTACTGGAAGATCATCCGGTTATTCGTCAATCAATTGATGTACGTAATCCATATATTGACCCATTGCATTTTTTGCAGGCAGAACTGTTACACAGGGATCGAAATCAACCAGATCAACGCCTTGAACAAGCTCTGATGGTCACCATGGCAGGCATCTCCGCAGGTATGAGGAATACGGGATAGTCACTTGAGCAAACCAAAGGTCAGGCTTTCAGCCTTGAATTACAGGCATAGTTTGCGTAGTCTCGGCCTTTGGTAAGCATTTCAGGACGGACTTTAGTTGAGTATTGGTAGTGCTAATGTCGAATTGTTCGGCTGGAGTAGCATGGTATTGTCCGGCATTAACATTTTTTTCGTAACAGTTTTTTACTTTTTTGATACCGCTGTCAGACCAGATGGATCAGAAAAGCTACGATTTTCAAATTTATAAACTTTTAATTAGGAGTCTCCTGTATGCGTATTATCCTTCTGGGCGCACCAGGCGCAGGTAAAGGTACTCAGGCGCAGTACATCACTGAAAAGTACGACATCCCACAGATTTCCACTGGTGATATGCTACGTGCTGCAGTTAAAGCGGGTACCCCACTGGGCGTGAAAGCCAAAGAAGTAATGGACGCAGGTCAGCTGGTTTCCGATGAGATCATCATCGGTCTGGTTAAAGAGCGTATTGCTGAAGCTGATTGCGAAAAGGGTTTCCTGTTTGATGGTTTCCCACGCACAATTCCTCAGGCAGATGCCCTGAAAGATGCTGGCGTTAAAATCGATGCGGTTGTAGAGATCGATGTCGCTGACGAAGAGATCGTTAAACGTATGGCAGGTCGTCGTGTACACCCGGGTTCTGGCCGTACTTACCACGTTGTTTTCAATCAACCTAAGGTTGAAGGTAAAGATGACGTGACCGGTGAAGATCTGGTTCAGCGTGTAGACGATGCCGAAGATACAGTGCGTGACCGTCTGAATGTATACCATGACCAGACAGCGCCACTGATCACTTACTACAAAGGCTGGGGTGAAACAGACGCCGCTTCTGCACCTGCATACGTATATGTGCCGGGTGTGGGTTCTGTAGATGATATCCGTGATGCAGTATTTGCAGGCCTGGAAAAAGCGTAAGCTTTCCCTGATCTGAAAATCAGATAAAACCGTACCTTTCGGGGTGCGGTTTTTTTATGTCTGAAATTCAGGACCCGATGTCACTAATTGATAGGCTTTTACAGCAAGTTTCGGGATAATGAGCCGCTTAAGCAAAAGGAAAGAGAGCTAATGACAGAATCGGGCAAAACGGCAGTCGTATTGGTCAATCTGGGAACACCAGATAAAGCAGAGCCAGGCGCTGTAAAACGTTACCTCAGAGAATTCCTTTCCGACAGTCGTGTCGTCGAAGGCAAAGGCCTGCGTCGCCTGTTATGGCTTTCGATCCTGAATGGAATCATTCTGAACGTTCGTCCCGGTAAAGTCGCCAAAGCTTATGCCAGCATCTGGGAAGATGACTCTCCAATGCGTAAGATCCTCGACAAACAGGTAGCCGGTTTACAATTGCAATTACAGCAGCAGTGTAATGAACACGCACCGGATGTGTACGCAGCGATGACCTACGGCAATCCGGGCCTTACGCCACTTCTGGATAAATTGTCTGCAAGTCACTACCAAAAAGTCCTGCTTATACCGATGTACCCACAGTACTCGGCAACCACCACCGCCCCGGTTTATGATCAGGTAGCCAGGTTCCAGCTGAAACAGCGTAAAGTGCTGGATATCCGTATTGTGAACTCCTACTTTGACCATCCGAAGTATGTTGAAGTACTCGCAGAGCAGATTAAAGGCTTCCAGAGTGAACAGGGTAAAGCCGATAAACTGATCCTCTCCTACCATGGCATTCCTAAGGAATACTTTGATAAGGGTGACCCATACCCGGCTCAGTGCCATAAAACCTCAGAACTGCTGGCAGCCCAGATGGGTCTGGCAGAAACTGAGTGGATGACCACCTTCCAGTCCCGCTTTGGGCCTGCGGAGTGGATGCAGCCGTACACCGATAAAACTCTGGAGTCCCTTCCGGAAAAGGGCATTAAATCAGTCCAGATCACCTGCCCGGCGTTTTCTGCAGACTGCCTGGAAACACTGGAAGAGATCGCCATAGAAAACCGCGATGTCTTTATCGAAGCAGGGGGAGAAGAGTACAAATATATCCCTGCCCTTAACGCCGAACCCGGTTTTATTGAGTTACTCACAACTCTGGTGAAAGAACAGGCCGGTGACTGGTTAGGGGAGCGCTAAAATGAAATATGAACATCTGTTCGGCCATCATGCGGTTAGTACGGCTTTGAAAAAAGACGCCGACCGTGTTCAGCGTATTCTTATACTCAAAGGTCGTCGCGATGAGCGTATGCAGCGCCTGGTCGATACCGCTACCCAACTGAAAATCCAGATCGAAGTGGCAACTAAACGTGATCTGGACGAGTTGGTGGAAGGTGCATCACATCAGGGTGTGGTTGCCCAGTGTAAACCTATCCAGACCTACAACGAAAAGTACCTGAATCAACTGCTGGATAATCTTGAAGAACAGCCGTTCCTGCTGGTACTCGACGGTGTGACAGACCCACACAACCTTGGTGCTTGTTTACGCACCGCAGATGCCGCCGGTGTGCAGGCGGTTATCGCGCCAAAAGATAAATCTGCACCTCTTAATGCAACTGCCGCTAAAGTAGCCTGCGGAGCCGCAGAAGCGGTACCTTATATACTGGTTACCAATCTGGCTCGGGCACTCAAAAACCTGCAGGAGCGCGGAATCTGGATTACTGGCACCGCAGGAGAAACCGATCAGGAACTCTACCAGTCCAACCTCACCGGCCCAATGGCCCTGGTGATGGGCGCAGAAGGGCAGGGCATGCGCCGCTTAACCCGGGAAAACTGCGATCAACTGGTAAAAATCCCTATGGCGGGAGAGGTAAGTAGCCTCAATGTTTCTGTTGCCACGGGTGTTTGTTTGTTTGAAGCGGTAAGGCAGCGTAGTTAGTCTGCGTTGTATGGTTGTTCTGGGGCGGGTTTAAAACCGTCCCAGTTGCTGTATGGATATTGCGTAAAAAACAACCAGGCAATATGATGTTTGAAAGATTAATAAAAACAACAGGGATCTGTTGCAGCCGGTATGGATACACAGGCAGAAATAAATGGGCTTTGAGTTAATTAAATTGAGCAAGAGTCATGCAAATGAAAAACGGCCTCAGAACTAATTGAAAACCACATCTCCCCCCTAACCGCCCAACGATTCAGACAAAGCAAACAATCAGGCGCAGAAGTAACAATGTACTCTGCCCCCATTTATCCTTAAAATCGTCCCTCTCTACTACATTCCTTTCGAGCCGACTATGTTTCCTGATATTGCGCTTCACCCTCAGTTAGACGCTAACCTCAATGCATTGAGTTTTACTGAGGCAACTGAGGTGCAGAAAAAAACTGTGCCATTATTCCTTGAAGGCCAGGATTTATTGATCAGTGCTCCTACTGGCAGTGGTAAAACCGCAGCTTATCTCATTCCTGTTGTTCAGAATCTGGCCGGACAGAAATCTCCTGCTCGTCAACCCCGAGCCTTGGTTCTGGTGCCGGTACGAGAACTGGCGGAACAGGTGCAGTCTCATTTTGCCAGTTTATCCGCAGAATTGGATTTGGAAGCCGTCGCTATTGTAGGGGGTGAAGATTTTAAGGTTCAGGAGAAAAAACTGGCGAGGGCGGATCTGGTGATTGCCACGCCGGGGCGTTTAATCCCTCATCTGGAGAATGGCTCACTGGAACTGGACAGTCTGGATCTACTGGTACTGGATGAAGCAGACAGAATGCTTGAAACAGGATTTAAAGAAAATCTGGATCAGATCGTTTCCGCTTCTCCTGATATTCGTCAGACTGTATTGGTCTCTGCAACCCTTCCAACCTCGATTCGTTCATTGGCCGACAATGTTCTGGTGGATGCTGAATGGGTAAAGGTGGGGCAGCAGCGTGAAGCCGCAGAAGGTATTGAGCAGTTTATTCTTCTTGCGGATGACCCGGGACATAAAGACAAACAGCTCTGCTGGTTACTTAAAAATGAGCGTTATAAAAAAGCGATTGTCTTCAGTAACAGTAAAACCCAGGCAAAACGGCTGGATGGCTTTTTACGCTATCACAAATTTAAAGCGGCTTTGTTGCATGGTGATGTACAGCAGAAAGGACGCTTTGCCACTATAGAGGGGTTCCGCAAGGGTACAACCAATGTACTGGTGACCACTGATCTGGCTTCTCGTGGTCTGGATGTAGAGGGCGTTGACCTGATCATCAATGTAGAGATGCCGCGTAAGGGTGATGTTTATTTGCATCGTATCGGTCGTACAGGCCGGGCCGGTGAAACTGGGCAGGCCGTCTCGCTGATTGACCCGTCCGAATGGAATTTGATGTCATCAATTGAACGTTATCTCAAAACCCGGTTCCAGCGGAAGTTTATTAAAGAACTGGCCGGCCATTATAAAGGCCCTAAAAAGGTAAAAGCTTCAGGTAAAGCCGCAAGCAGTAAGAAAAAGAAAAAACCTGCAACGTCTAAAAAGGGTGTTAAAAAGAAAGTGGCGCGAAAAGCCAAGTAGAATAGTCAGGGACAGGTTTAAACCTGTCCCTATTGTTGGCATCAGAAGTTGAACTTCGACGCTGTGTAGATTTTAAACGCTTTTTCCCAAACTTCTCCAACGTCTCCATTCCCTACAGGTTTGTTGTCCAGTTGGGTTACTGGTGCTATCTCTTTCGATGAACTGGTGATCCACAGTTCGTCTGCGTTGCGTACTTCATCCATTGTAATAATACGCTCTTCCACCTTTATGCTACCGTCAGCTTTCAGGCTGTCGATAATAATTCGGCGGGTGATACCAGGAAGGATTTGATTATCCTGAATAGGTGTTACAACAACACCATCTTTAACGATAAAGGCGTTGGTGGAGCTGCCTTCAGTGAGTTCATTGTTGTCATTGTACAGAAGTGCTTCTGCGTTGCCCGTTGAGTAACCTTCTTGAAAGTGAATAACATTACCCAGCAGTGCAGTCGATTTAATGTGACAACGCTGCCAGCGCATATCCTGAGTGCTAATCAGGCTGTACTGAGTTGCTTTTGTACGATCGACGGGTTCAGGGTCTTTTATTGGAAAGGCGTAAGCAAAAACCGTAGGCTCCACACCTTCCGGGTAGGCGTGGAAACGTTTTACATCGGCCCCACGGGAAACGTGTACATACACACCCAGATTTTCACCCTGATCACTGTTGCGTGCTACCAGATCATCCAGCAGTTCTTTCCACTCTTCAGCACTTTTGGAGCATTTAATTTCGATCTCAGCCAGCCCATTGAGCATGCGTTGGATATGAGGCATTAAACCAACGGATTTGCCTGAGTAGTATGGGATTACTTCGTAAATGCCATCACCAAACAGAAAACCACGATCCAGAGGGGATATACGTGCTTCGTTGAGAGGCATGTATGCACCGTTCAGGTATGAAATGCTCATATTCTTTTCCTTTCAGTTATCTTCAGAGTATGGCTCAGGAAGAGGGTGTAGGTTGATACCCTGAGCATAGTCTCTTATTTTACAGTGCCGCTCCCGAGCGTCTAGCGTTGCAGACATGGTATGACTGTGTACTCAGGAGCTGGCTTTTAGGTTACTAAGCTTAGTTTTGCCAGTGACAAATTTAAGATCAGATATTTGAATGAAATAAACCTTGTAGAGTTTCTTATATCAGAGGATTTCTTTCAACAGTGCTAAATAAATAATGAATTTAACCTGTTTTATTTATTTTAATATTAAAAAGTACTGCTAATGTTTAAAAAAATAATAGATAAAACTTTTAGTTTTAAGGTTGCTTGTGCTGAGTAGGGTTGTCTTTATACCGTGATGATCTCACGACCGCTGTCAGCCAGAAGTTTAGGAAGTATACGATCATCATCCAGTCGCCAGCTGTAGCAGAAATTCAAAAGCGGCGCGTCTTCACCGACGTTTAGTTTTATCAAGCGGCCTTGCGCCAGCTTATTTTTTATCACGGGTTCTGGCAGCAACGCGACACCAACACCGTTTTCTGCAAGTGTCAGCAGATTCACTACGGAGCTGCTTGTATGGAACAGCGGTTGGTCTTCAAAGTTTCTAAACAGTTGTTGCAGGTACTGCCACGGTCGGGTTTCACGAGGAAAACTGAGGATAGGATATTTTTGCAGATCTGATACTGATGTTATTGTTCTGGCATCGGGCAGGTCTGGGGAGGAGACCCAGTGCTGAGGGTAGCTGCACAGCGGTTCGCTCACTAAGGCAGGGCTTGATATCTCTACTGTTAATGCCAGATCCAGTTCGTAGGCTTCCAGTTGCTTTATCAGCGTATTGGTAACATCACTGATCAGCTCAAAGGATATGAGTGGGTGTTGTGCCTGCCAGTGTTGTAGCAGGTTGGATAGCCACAGGTAAGATAGGGTGTCTGAGATGCCTATACGCAGGGTTCCTTTTTGCGGGCTTTCTGCGCTTACCTGTTGTTTCATCTCCTGGCTAATTGCGAGCATTTTTTCCGCATAAGGAAGCAGCTGAGTGCCACGGGGAGATAACCGGGTACCGCTTTGATCTCGGATAAACAGCTGTACACCCAGTTCATCTTCGAGTGAGTTGATGCGAGCAGATATTGCAGGCTGAGTTGCATGTAGTTGCTGGGCAGCTGCATGGAAACTACCAAGGCGGGCAATGTTCACAAAGGTGTTAAGGTTTCTCAGGCGCATAGTTATTCACTCATAAAGAATGTTTATCACTATAGCGAACACTGCGATGTAGAAACAATAATTTCTGAGGTTATGAGCGGCAGTAAATACCGCTCCGGAAGGCTTTAACAGTATCCAATTAAACTGCGTAACTCCGTAATGATGCTTTCTCCTTCTGATACTGGCAAGCCATCTTCAGTGAGTTCATTTTCACGGGTGACACCATCAACACTGCCTAGTTTGGATAGGTATTTTAAAATTTCCAGAGGTTTGATTTCGCTCAGAAGATCGCGGCTATTCCACTGGCTGAGAAATGCGATAATGCCATATGCGCCCCAGTTGGAAACATCAGCAATCAGCAGCTCATCCACCGGAGTGGCAGAGGCCATAATGTCCAGTTCTCTCAGCGCTTCCTGAATATTACCCATGCCTATTTCGTTACCGCCATCACCTATGCCGATGGTGGGACATTTAGCGTTAAGAACAAAGGTATCAAAACACGCAGTGCGTTCGCTTATGCTTTCTCCGCGCATATTGTAGTAACCACCATCGAGGGCTTGTCCGGGGCGTTCGATAGAGAGAACAGCATCCGGGTTGTAGTGATATAAAGCCTGAAACGCTTCTAATGTGCGTTCATGATGTTCTCCTACGCGTATCTCATGAACACGGTAGTCTGCCATCAGTGCTTGGGACACCGGCGGACCGCAGACGATGACCGGCGTTGCCCCCAGTGTTTCCAGTGCCTGATAAAGTGCGATCGCTCCTACCGGGCCATCCGTTTCAAAGGTATCAACCACCGGGAAACCTGTTCCGATTAATACATGACCTTTACATTTATTCAGCACCCGTGCGGCGCGCAGGTAGTATCCTGAAGGCAGCGCAGATTGTACGGTTTTCATACCTCGCAGGTTACGAGCGACCAGTAGATCTTCAATCTTCTTACTCAGAGCCGCTTCATTCACTGTATGTGTTGCCATTGGTTTTACTTCCGAATTTTTATCTGCATCTGGGCAAATGTTTGTTGTCATTAGCTTCTGAGCTGGATGGATCAGCTCACGTCTTCCGGTTCAGTACGGTTAAATTTCACATGAGCCAGGCAGTGAAGGTTGTGGGCATCATCAATGGTGATCTCCTCAAAGCTCAGGGTGGAGCCGGGTAAAAGTTGAGCCATCCGTGCGGTATCTATAGAGATCATGGAGCCAATTTTTGGATAACCACCAATGGTCTGGCGGTCGTTGAGTAGAACGATGGGTTGGCCATCAGCAGGAATCTGAATGGCTCCATGACAGATGCCCTCTGAAAGAATACCGTCGATCGAGGCTTTCACTTCCGGGCCAGACAAGCGATAGCCCATGCGGTCAGCCCGATCTGTAACCTGATAGTCGCTGCTGAAGAACATGCGTTTATCGAAGTCACTGAACGACTGTTGCTGGTATCCGGTAATCACTCGAAGGCTTATATTGTCTTTGTATTCGGGACGGTGATGTTCTGCCAGACGGTAAACCTGTGCGGATTTTACCTCGGCACAATGAAGGTAATCGCCTTGTTGCAGTTTACCGCCATCCAGACCACCGATACCCTCACGGGTAACCGTTGAGCTACTGGAGAAACTGTGCTCTACCTGAAAGCCGTCAATTACTGCGAGATAAGCACGGGCTCCCTGAGTAGAGAAACCCAGTTCTATACGGTCACCCTGTCGGATTTTGTGAGCGTGCCAGCGATCCTGCTCAACGCCATTAATCTTCAAGGGTATTTCTGCGCCGGTTAGCACAATGTAGGTGTCTACCTCAGATTCCAGCACCAGCCCACCAATACTGACTTCTAGCACTGTGCTGTTTGTGGCATTACCCAGCAGGCGGTTAGCCCATTTAAAAGCCTGAGAATCCAGAGGGCCGCCCGTAGTTAAACCGATGCGATGGTGACCATAACGTCCGGCATCCTGCAGTAGGGTTAGTAAGCCTGGCTGCCGTACTTTAAAGCCTTTCATTTGCTCGCTCAAAGCTCGCCTCCCAGTGCCAGATAGTGTTCACGGCTGATCGATTCAAAACGAACACGATCTCCTACGTTTACTGGCATAGTGGGTTCTTTATCAGGATCAAACATCGGTGTCGGACAAAGTCCGATCAGGTTCCAACCACCCGGAGATACCGCTGGGTAAACAGCAGTTTGTTGGTCGGCGATAGCGACTGCACCTTTTGGTACTTTTTGTCTGGGTGTGGATAAACGTGGTGCAGCGATACGTGCATCTACTTCACCCAGATAGGCAAATCCTGGAGCAAAACCAATGGCATAGACCCGGTATTCCACCTGACTGTGGATTTTGATGACTTCATCAATACTGAGGTTGGCGCGTGTTGCCAGATCCTGCAGATCCGGACCCGATTCTGTGCTGTAGTAAGCCGGAAGGGTAACCAGAGTGCCTTCAGTTTGTTCAGCACTTTCCAATTGACCCAATAGTTTGCGGAGCTGACTGAACATTTCAATATGATCGCAAGCCAGCATATCGTAGATCACCAGCAATGACGCGTAAGAGGGCACCATGTCGATAAGTTTTTCGGCCAGCTCTGCTTCCAGAATTGTGACGGCTTGTTGCACTCTGGCAGAGGTATTCGGATCGGTCTTTTCGCCAAAATAAATGATCAGAGCATTTTCACCTGCGACTTCAATACGCATCAACTGATTAACTCACGAATCTGCTGAATGGCATGAACACCATCCATATTGTCACCATGGACACATACAGTATCTGCCCTAAGTTGCAGAGTATGACCGCTGACGGTGGTGATGGTGCCTTCGTCCTTCAGTTGTTTAACTTGTGAAAGCATTTTCTCTTTTGTATGCACTGCGCCTTCAAGAGTTCGGGAGAGTAGTTTGCCATCATCGGCATAGCAGCGATCAGCAAAAATCTCATACCACAGCTTAATACCGGTTTTTTGGGCTTCCTGTTCATGTTGATCAGCCTGCGGGGTGCTTTGTAACATCAGCACTAGAGGACGGTGATAAGCTGCAATCGCTGCCATAACGCTATTGCGTACTGATTCATCCGCCATCATATCGTTATACATTGCACCATGAGGTTTTACGTATTCCAGAGTAAGGCCTGCTGATGCGGCCATTCCATCCATGGCTGATATTTGATACAGCAGCATCGCTTGCAGTTCAGCTGCGCTGGTTTTGATGCTTCGGCGGCCAAAACCGGCCAGATCCGGGTAGCCAGGGTGTGCGCCAATACAGACATTATTCTGCTTTGCCAGCTCAAGGGTTTTTTGCATCACCAATGGGTCACCAGCATGAAATCCACAGGCGATATTTGCCTGATCGATATGCAGCATAACTGCCTCATCCAAGCCCATTTTCCAGGAGCCAAAGCTTTCACCCAGATCACAATTCAGACGTAATGACATAGAGAACTCCTTAATTACAGAATTGCCAGGCGGCTATTGGGCAGATCGGTCACAATCATATGGCCTGGACTGTGAGTGATACAGAATGGTGGCTTTGCTTCTTCAATGGCTACTTGAGGCGTTACACCACAGGCCCAGAATACTGGCAGTTCTCCTTCCTTAATGGTGACAGCATCGCCAAAGTCAGGTTTATTAATATCTGAAATACCGATTTGAGATGGATCACCCAGATGCAGCGGTGCACCGTGAACGGAAGGGAAACGGGTGCAGATCTGAACTGCGCGTATAGCATCAGCTGCTTTCATTGGGCGCATACTGACAACGGTAGTGCCGCTGAAACGGCCAGCAGGTTTGCACTTTAAATTGGTGCGATACATTGGGACGTTAACCCCTTCGGTGATGTTGCGCACTTCCAGTCCATCTGCCAGTAAGGCTTCTTCGAAGGAGAAAGAACACCCTAGTACAAACGTGACCAGATCTTTGCGCCAAATTTTGGAGACATCATTGAGCTCCTGACTGAGAATACCGTTTTCATAAATACGGTATTTGGGAACATCACGGCGTATATCCAGATCTTCCCCCAGGTCCGGAAGCATATATTCACCGGGTGTAGAAGACATGCCAACAATAGGGCAGGGCTTGGGGTTCAACTGGCAGAATTGTAAAAAATCGTTGGCCCACTCCTGCGGCAAAATTGCCAGATTACCCTGTACAAAACCCTGCGCTAATCCTGAAGTGTTGCCAGTGTGTTTTCCGTTGCGAATCAAGTGTCGAATTTGCAACGGGTTTTTATCTGAATACATATTTGATCCTGTAAATCTAAAACGGCCACTCACTTGGTCTGAAAAGATAGAGTGTCGTACCAATATCTTCAGATTAAAAGAATATTCCACTAAGGCAAGAATAGGGCAATGATTAGGAAATGGGTTTAACCGAAAGTTAAGCTTCTACATAAAAGCTTTCGATTTATTCAGCCAACTGTCCTTTATAACCTCAGTAACACCATCTACATGTTGTCGTGTTTGAAACTGCCAGAACGAATAGAGCCACTACTATTGTTAAAGGTTCTCCGCCTAAGGTGTTTTTTATAACAGTTAGAAATGATCTCTCAAGTTACGGTAAAGCGTCTAATCAATAATTGCTGGGTTGCGTGATAAGTAAAATTTATCAGTTTATCTTGCTGAAACGCACAAAAGTGAAATTTCAATACCTGTACAGCACCGGTTTTAATCGCTATCTTCTATAAACAGTAACAGATTACTGCCTTTCGGTAGTGTTACAGGGAGACTCAGGGATGCGAGTTTTAGGGATAGTATTTCTTATTGCTCTTCTTTTTTCGTCAGGTTGCAGTACCTTTCGTGATTCTTATCGGGATCAACTTAAGGTTAAGCGCCAAATTAATCCGGTTAAGCAGGACCCCGTTGCTTATGCGCCCTACAAACAGCGTTGGGTGAAGTTGGGTGATGTGGTGGAAATTGATGCATCTTCAAGTGTAAGTTTGCAGAATAAGCCGCTGACATATCGTTGGTGGCTGTTGGAAAAACCCTCAGGTAGTACCGCTAAATTACAGCTCTATCCGGATAAAGTGACATTAAATATTGATGTATCGGGTCAATATCGTGTGCGGCTAGTCGCTAATGACGGTGTATTTGATAGCCAACCTTTTGATCTATTGCTTTCGACCCGTCTGTCGGATCTGGATCGGGTCAGAGTCGTGGCTCTCGGAGATGCTGGAACCGGTGAGCCTTCGCAAGGTTTTGTCGGAGAAGCTATTCGTCAGGTATGTGAAAAGCAGGGATGTGATTTTGTATTGGGTATGGGCGACAATATCTACAAATCAGGCCCAGAAAGCATAAAAGATGCGCAGTTTGATAAGAAATTTGAAGAGCCATACCAAAATCTGAAACTGCCATTTTTTATGGTACTTGGAAACCATGATTCAAGTGGGTTATCTCCGGGAGATGGTGGCTTTAACGCCCGTGGCCAGATTGAGGTGGAATACAGCAAACACAGTAAACTCTGGGCAATGCCGGATCGTTATTATCAGATTAAGGCGCCCTTACAGGGGGAGAACATACGTTTCCAGCCAGATCAGAATCCACAACCTCTGGTTGAGCTTTTTGCCCTTGATTCAACACCGGTCACCAGCGCTCCTGATTTTATCCCACGTTATCGAATTAATTTGTACAGCAATAATATGGGTAACTGGCTCTCTGCAGGTTTGCATAACAGTAGAGCTCAGTGGAAGCTTGCTTATGCACATCATCCTTATTTATCGAATGGTAAACATGGCAATGCTGGTGACTATGATTCGATTAATACCTATGTTGATAAATATCGGTTAGCTAAGTACTTACCGAGGCTGAACCGGCATGTATTTCAACGTGCTGCGGGTACTTATTACCGTAATTTTTTTGATGAACATATGTGTGGTGAACTGGATATGTATCTGGCCGGGCATGATCACAACATGCAGTGGCTGGCACCTATTGAAACCTGCGGTAAAACCCATTTTGTGGTTTCTGGGGCAGGCGCTAAGTCGAATAAAATCTTTTCGCCAGAAAATAACCCTTTTTATTGGCAATGCAGTGAAACCATAGGCTTTTTCTGGATTGATATTGTTGCAGATACTCTGACAGCAAAAATATACACCGTTAACCCCAGGGGGCAGGGGCACCAACTGGCTTATGCTGCACGATTTAATCAACGAAATCCCAGCAAGGTAGAAGTGCTGCATGGAGAAAGATCATGCATAAACTAGTCTTATTGTTACTTATGTCTTCTTTGTTAAGCGGTTGCAGTACCTTCTGGGAGTTAGTAATGACGGAAGACGAGCGACAATTACTACGCCAGTCGGCTGAAGACGCTGCTGCTTGCCAGGTCACTCAATACCTTCAAACACCCATGTGGCATAAGAGCTTGTATTACTGGGATCAAGGTTTGTGTGAAATTGCTCCCTTAAGAGACGAATACTGGTTTGGTGAAGATGACAAGGCTCCCAAAAAGCGTTTTTACTCGGATATCTTTTGCAGTAAGCCCATCGATTACCAGCTCACTCGCTATTACAACTTTTGTAATCAATACGTATTGCCGCAAAGGCTAGGCAATGACTTCCAGCTCGCGAAAAGAGAGGCCTGGACGCTTCATCCAGCCACTCGCTTCAGATTACCTTTAGTTAAACAATATGGTTTTGATCAGCCATTTATGACGGCACGTGTTTATCATCAAGTTGAGGTGATTGAAGATAAAACGCTTGAACCAAATAAAACTCAGTTACACCTGCGCAAAGGGTCTGGTTTATGTGCATTACAGATGTTTATCTACAAGGCGAATCCTGCTGCAACCAACGGCAAGTCTTTGTTGATGTTTCATGGTGGCGGAGGTCACCAAAGAGGGTTTCATGTTTTAGCACTGAAGAGTCGCATTCCAGAATACACTGAGCAGGGGTATACGGTGTATATGCCATTCTACCGTTTGCTTGGTAACGGTGATACTAATACCGAATGCAGTGATGCGACCTGGGATGATATGAAACAAGATGCTGAGAATGCATTGAGTTGGGTAGAAAAATACAAGACAGGGTTTGGTGATAAAACCGGTAAGGTTACGCTGTTTGCTCAGGGCAGTGGTGCTTTGCTGGCCGGTTGGTTGCATACCCAACAGCCAGAAAAAATTGAGAGCAGCATTTTGTTCTATCCCATATTAGATACCGCAAGTATTCGGAATGAGATTCTAAAAGGTGAGCAATATAAGGATAGTCGGGAGACATTGGAACGACTGCTGGGTGCTCCCCTTGAGCAGGTAAAAGAAACAAACAGGGTTTTAAGGGAAACCAGTTTTTGGCAGAACCTTGCCACTCATCACGACAGTAATCCCCCAATGGTACTTCTGCATGGTTTAAAAGATAAACGGGTTCCATCATTTCAGACAATCGGTGGCTGTATTGCACTCTCTGGAAATCTACCGGAATTACCATTACAGCAGCCCGATACCTCACAGTCTTTGGTTTGTGGTCGCTCGCGAGCTCATTTGTTAGCGGGGGCAGAGCATCAACTGGATTATTGTTTTACGGGAGTCGAGTGTCCAGCGGGTGATAAACAATCCAGAAAAGAAGTGAACAACGCCCTTAAGCAGGCACACTTATGGTTGAAAGGAGCTGAAGAGTGAAGTTCATTTGGCTTGTTGTATTTGTTCTCATCTCAGGTTGTTCAACAGTTAAGTTGCAGCAACCGGTAAATCACTTTCCGGTTAAACCAGGTGAAGTCGGGCCTGTATCTGAGCAAAATCCCCTTCAATTTCCTTTTTCCTGTAGTACAGAAGCTGCGGGTATGGGAATGCCGTTGATAGATAACCTGGAAGGAAAGGGGCAGCCTGTTTATGACAGTTGGTTGTTCTTTGAATATAAAAAAGGGCACAGTCTGTACTGTGGAGCACCTATGCAGGTGAGCTATTGGTATCGCTCGAAAGAGAAGGGTTTTAGATCGATTAGTGCAAAAGATCAGTTGCCTGAAGATATTATGATGATCGATTCTAAAGGCGAGAAAGTGCCATTTATTGTGAGATATGAGCGAGGTGTGATAAATCGCTTTTTTTACGGTATTACGGTACTGAGCGAGTGGCCTTTAGATAGAAAAAAAGGGCCTTCATACCTCTGGAACAAAAAGTTGCTAATGCTTTTCAATGGGGGAATAGGCATTGGTCATCATCAAGCTGGCAGTGTCTCGATGGGGATGCTGGGAGCTGAAGCTCATCGGAGTACTGATCTGATAAGCATATTTAATCCAGACATGCTGAAGCAAGGGTATGCTGTGGCGGGTTCATCGGGAATGGGGACAGATACCAGTTTTAATCTACCGTTGTTGCAACAAACTGCTGAAATGCTTAAGCAACAGGTGGTTTCAGAGTTTGGGCAGCCCGAATATACGATTGGATTTGGTGCCTCAGGCGGTTCTATTCAGCAGTTCTACAATGATCGGCATAACCCGGAATTGCTCGATGGTGTGATTGTGAGCCATATGTTTCCTGATCTACTGAGTCAGATCACTGGCGTTGGGGACTGTGAACTTCTGCATTACTACTTTGATAAAAATTATTTGGATTCAGGTATGGCATCTGGCTTCTGGAAGCGTTGGGAAAATCGCAGAACTATAGAAGGCTTCAATGCTATCGATGGTTATCCTACAGAGAGGTCTCTGGATAGCACTGGAGTGCCTATTATGTCCCAGGCTGAACCGGGTAGTTCTGTTTGTGTGGAAGGGTGGCGTGGTATTACGCCTCTGATATTCAATCCAAAACTTTATCTGCCCTTCTATGACAGGCATGCGGTATGGCTTAAAAAGGATGCTGAAGTTTTGCAACAGACCCACTGGACTCACTGGGACGATGCTAAAGAAATTTATGGTCAGGACCACGATGGCTATGCCCTGAGAACCTATGACAATGTCGGTGTTCAATACGGTTTAAATGCTTTGAGGGAGGGGTATATCACGGTCGATGCTTTTCTTGATCTCAATGCCAAAATCGGAGGCTGGAAAGAATCCGCGGAAATGACATATGAGTATGCACCTTTTTATCCTTATGGGGCTTTAGTGCTCGGTTCAGATGCCCCTTATGTCGATTTTATCGTAGGAAATATTAAGCTGAGAAATTTCAGCGATTTTTGGCATGGGACACAGAATTTGCTTGGGTTGTTACCCGATGGC
Organism: Neptuniibacter sp.; assembly: GCA_050633605.1. Lineage (GTDB taxonomy): Bacteria > Pseudomonadota > Gammaproteobacteria > Pseudomonadales > Balneatricaceae > Neptuniibacter. The sequence goes on from JBOEGV010000025.1 coordinate 21,058, forward strand.
AAAGCCCCGGCATGGCTTAAATCCTTGTTTGGTAAGGATGATCAGCAATCGGTGTGGAGTGAACATAATGCCACAACAAGCTTGGGTAAAAAGATTTCACCCCGTTCCGTCGCAAGTGCTACAGCGCTCCAGCGTGCACAGAGTCAGGGGATGATTTTTGATGGGAGGTGGTCTAAACCGACCATCTCATTAGTGGCTTATCTGGATGAAAAGCTGGATATTCATGATGCTCGGCAACCGTTTATTTTCCGAGAGAGAATGAATAAAGTTGGGTCCGATAAAGATGCATTTAATATTTGGGGGCTTAAACCTTCAGGCCAGTCTTCTAAGGATACAGAACAACTAAAAAAAGTAGCTATGCAAGCTGTTGACGTCATGGCTCACTGGCTGGAAGAGCAGGATAGACCCGTTGCTGCTTTGGATCGTTGTTGGGATAAACACTTCAACTTGATAGCAGAAGGTGAAGGTGTATGGGGCAATGATAATCGTACCTATTCACAGGGAGAATGCAGCCAGGCTTTTCCAATAAATGGGAATCCCAGAACTGCTGCGGGAGGGCCATTCACCTCAGATATTCTTAAATGTGAACTTAAGCCTGTGAGTAACGCACTTCAGGATGGCACATATGGGGATGTTGCATTTACACAAAATCAGAAAGCCTATCTGTATGAGATTTTCACTGAAGGTGTGTGTGCTTACTAAGAGGGGCCTAATAGGCCACGAATGTGGCCTTTTTGCGGCTGTTTATGCAGTTAATTCCAGAACATGTGTTGCAATCATCTCTTCCTCATTGGTTGGGATAACACGCACACAGACATTAGATGTAGCTGTACTGATTACGGAGTTTGCATTGAGATTCGCCTGTTTATCAAAGCTCAGGCCAAGCCACTCACAACGTTGCAGAATTCTACCGCGTATATCGGCATCATTCTCGCCAACGCCCCCCGTGAATACTAATTGCTCTAGGCCTTGCAGAGCAGCAGCTAAACGTCCGATCTCAAGGGCTGCACGGTAGCAGAACATATCGATCGCTTCTTCCGCCTCGGGTTGATCCGCGCGATGCAGTTCCAACATATCGGAACTGATACCGGATACACCCAGCCAGCCACTTTGTTTGTAGATCAAGGTTTCAAGTGCATCGGCATCCATATCGTAGTGGCGTTGCAGATAAAGCAGTACACCTGGATCGATATTTCCGCACCGGCTGCCCATCGGTAGTCCGTCTACGGCGGTAAAACCCATCGAAGAAGCTATTGATTTACCATTCTTAACCGCGCACATGCTTGCGCCTGCACCCAGATGACAGATAACGGTATTCAGTGAGCGGTTTTCCAGCTTATCCAACTGGCGTTGAATAAACTCATAAGATAAACCATGAAAGCCGTAACGGTGGACTCCCTCGTCTGTCAGTTTTCTCGGTAGAGCGTAATTTTGTTCAATTTTTGGTTGTTGTGCGTGGAACATAGTATCGAAGCAAGCAATCTGAGGGAGCTGTGGAGCCAGATTTCTACAGGCCGCAATCAACTTCAGATTGTAGGGTTGGTGCAGTGGAGCCAGAGGTATAAATTCCTGTAACTGTTCTATGATGTTGTCATCAATCAGTACCGGTTGACTGAATCTGGCGCCGCCATGTACAACCCGATGTCCGATTGCACATAGATTATTGTCTGGCAGATGATCTGCCAACCATTGCTGAATCGTTTCCAGACATGCCTGGTGACGCTGTTCTTTAGGAATGCGGGTGTAATCAGGATTGTTGTCCTGAAGCAGGTTTCCGGCAGTATCTACTGCCTTGAAACGGGCCTCACCAAGAATGTTTCCCAGCTTAAAGTTGTATAATAACTTGAGTTCACCACCCTGAAGGTGAAATAGAGAACATTTCAGGCTGGATGAACCTCCGTTGACGGTCAATATTGTCTGCATAATGCTTATTTATGATGAACCATGTGTGATGCCAGGGCACAGGAAGCTAAGCGCCCCAGAGTTTTTTCTGAACGACTGGTCAGAATAATGGGTACTTTAGCGCCTAAAGCGATACCCGCTGATTTTGCATCAGCAAGATAGATCAGCTGTTTAGCAATCATATTTGCTGCTTCAAGGTCTGGGGCTAAGAGGATATCAGCATCACCGGACACAACGGATACGATGTGTTTGTCGATGGCCGCTTGCTTAGATATTGCATTATCAAATGCCAGAGGCCCATCGATTATGCCCCCAGTGATCTGTCCGCGATCTGCCATTTTGCAAAGAGCCGCAGCGTCGACAGTGCTTTGAATATTAGGATTAACCTTCTCAACCGCAGAGAGAATAGCAACTTTGGGTGTTGGTACACCTAATGCCTTACAAAAGTCGATTGCGTTTTGAGTAATATCTCTTTTACAGAACAGGTCAGGCACAATGTTGATGGCAGCATCTGTAATCACCAGTGGTTTATGGTAATTAGGGATGTCAAAAACGAATACATGGCTAAGTCGACGTTCAGTACGGATACCTTTGGTCTTATGTACTATAGCGCGAAGAAGCTCTGAAGTGCCAAGGTGACCTTTCATTAATGCTTCTGCTTCGCCGCGTTTAATCACTTCACATGCCAGCTCTGCAGCGGCATGACTGTGCTCAGTATTAATTAGTTCGTAATTACTGATGTCGAGATTCTGCTCTTTCGCAATGGTAAGGATTTTTGCTTCCGGGCCAATCAGAGTGGGAACTATCAGCCCGTGTTCGGCCGCTTCTACTGCTCCAATCAGACTATTGCCGTCTACAGGGTGAACGACCACTGTTTTTATAGGACGGGCCTTTTCCGCTTGTTCAATGAAAAACTCCAATTGATCATGCAGCGGCGGATTTTCAGTAATGACCATGGAGACCTCCAAAATCGAAAAAATTCTAATGTCTTTGATATTGAGTACAAAGACTACAGCTTTAGTATGACTTGATTATGACGCAGTGCAACATTTGTATAAAGTGATATAGATCATCTCTCTTGGATAGGGCTATACTTTCCAGATAAACCCTAGGCTTCATGAGTTTTTTTTGTAAAAAATACAGTCTGCTTTGAAATAAATCATGAGTTATTACACGCACCAGATGATATAACTTGAGTTAAGTAGGATTGCTTAGAATGATCAGTCAGGAGGATCAGCTAATGCAGAAAACCATCTATTTGGTTGATGACAGTTCCACTATTAGAGCACTTTATAAAACTGTTCTTGAGAGTGTAGGTTATAAGGTTCTGGTTTTTAAAACAGGTTCTAGCTGTCTGAGTGCTATCCTTGAGCAACAGCCGGATCTAATCTTGATGGGAGCTGAGTTACCGGATACCAATTGCATTGAACTGGCGACTAAAATCAAAACCCATCCCGAAAATCTTCTTGTCCCGCTTATCGTTATATCCTCTACGCGTTCTATTGAATTGCGAAAAGACTGCTTTCAGGCAGGTATCACAGATTTTATTCTCAAAACATGTACTCAGAATTTTTTGATTGAACGTATTAAGCTGATCCTACAGCGTAATGAAACAATGCAGTTTAACCAGCATCTTCTGGGTCAGCGGTTTAATGTTTTAATCGCCGAGGATAGTGCGGCACTGTTAACACTGTATGGGCATATGTTCGAGCAGATGGGTTGTTCCCCCGTACTTTGTAAGGATGGTGACGAAGCCTGGAAAGAGCTGCAAAAGCGTGATGACATTGATCTTGTGCTGACTGATATTGAAATGCCGAACATGGATGGTAGGGAGCTGAACCACCTTATCCGTTCTCGATCTGACTTTGATCAAATCCCGGTTATCGTTGTCACCCGCTATGATCAGCAGGAATTACTCAGTGAGTTGTTAACAGCAGGGGCTAACGATTACATCTCTAAACCTTTTATTCATGAAGAGTTGCAAGCGCGTGTCAGTTCTCATCTGCGCACTCGACAACTCTATAAAGACCAGCAGAGATTGAACAAAGAGCTTAAGGAATTGAACGGATTTCTTGAAGATCGCGTCAGGGAGCGGACTCAGGAACTGCATGATGCCAACATAGAGACCATCACCAAGCTTGCTAAAGTTTGTGATTACAAAGATCTTGAGACGGGTAACCATATAAACCGGGTTAAAGCTTATTCTGAAGAATTAGGACGTGCTATAGGTTTATCCAGTGAAATCGTGAATCGCCTTGGGTATTCCAGCATGATGCATGATCTTGGGAAAATCACCACCCCGGATCGAATTCTGAATAAACCCGGTTCTTTGGATGAGTATGAGTGGGTAAAAATGCGTGAACATTCAAAAGCCGGTGCAGATCTTCTGGGAGAAAAACAGTTCTTTACCATGGCCCGTGAGATTGCGTTGTATCACCATGAACGTATGGATGGAAATGGTTACCCTAAAGGATTGAAAGGCCAGGAAATACCGCTGTCTGCAAGGATTGTTGCTGTTGTTGATGTATACGATGCTCTGGTTTCCAAGCGTAGCTATAAAGAAGCCTGGTCTCAGGAGGAAGCGATTGCTGAGTTGCAAAGGATATCAGATCTGCATCTTGATAAACGTTTAGTAGATGTTTTTGTAGGAATGTTAGAAAAAGGAGAGTTGGAATATATTAGAAAGTTGTACCCAGAAACAACAGGGTCTTCTCTTGAACTTGCTGATTAGATGTAAAGCTTAGCTTTTTACAGGGCTAATTCATGTAATCTTTGCCTTGGAAATTTCAGGTAGTTTTTCGGTCTCAACCAGTAATAGCATTTCATTTTTACTGATAGGCTTACTAAACAGATAGCCTTGTCCTATATCGCAGCCAAATTGATTCAGCATTTTCAGTTGTGTTTCATCCTCTATGCCTTCTGCTACTACTTTAAGTCCCAGACCGTGCGCCATCGCTATAATGGTATTAGTGAGTGTGGCGTCCCCTTTATTGAAGGCCATATCTTTAACAAAGGCCCTATCTACTTTCAGGGTATTAACCGGGAAGGATGTTAAATAACTCAGAGAGCTGTAGCCTGTGCCAAAGTCATCAATTGAGAGGGTAACCCCCCTTTCAATGAGTTTTTCTAAGCGTGGTAATAAAAGATCCAGGTTTTCTGCCAGCAGGCTTTCTGTGATTTCCAATTCAAGTCGAGAAGGGTCTAAGAACGTTTCTTTTAGAACGGCATCGAGTATATCCAGAATTTTGTCGTCATTGAGTTGTTTAACCGATAGGTTTACCGCCATTCTTAACGGGGTATTTGTATGTTTTTGAAACTCAACAAGATCGAAACAGGCTTGCCTTAAGGCATACTCACCCAGCTCATTGATCAGACCTGTTTCTTCCGCAATTTGAATAAATTCCTCTGGACCGATCCTACCTAGCGATACATTACCCCAGCGCATCAACGCTTCAAAACCGATTATCCGTTTGGTTTTTATATCGTTTTTGCTCTGGTAAGCCATCGATATTTCTTGCTTGCTGAGGGCTTGTCGTAGCTCTGATTCAATTGCACTTTTGCGCTTAAGCTTTTTATCAAGTTCAAGGTCGAAATAGCTGTGACGATTACGGCCGGTTTTTTTCGATTCGTACAGAGCCATATCGGCATATTTGATCAATCCGGTGACATCGTTGCTGTCGTCCGGGTATTTAGAAACCCCAATACTGATGGAGATAAAGATCTCTTTACCTTCAACTATCACAGGCGTTGAAACATTGTTGAGTAAGTTTAGAGCAAGCCTCTCTATGTCTTTTGGTTCTGTATGTGTGTAATAGACTAGAAATTCGTCACCACCAATATGGCATATCTGGGCAATATCTTTACAGCACTTCAGGAGCCTTTTGGCCATCAACGATAGTAGCTGGTCACCTATCTGATGGCCATATGTGTCGTTGACTGCTTTAAAATTATCAATATCAATATATAAAACAGCAACTTGTTTCTTATGCTTCCATGCCTCCTGAATTTGTGAAGTCAGGTTTTCATTAGCTTTTCTTCGGTTGGGTAAGCCGGTTAATGGATCAAAGTTCGCTTGTTTATAGAGTTCTGCTTCGGCGTGTTTCCGCTCAGTGATGTCCTGAACAACCGTCACATAATGAGTAATGGCTTGCTCCTGAGTCGTAATATGGCTAATAGAAAATGAATACCATTTACTCTCAAAGTCAGCCTTGCGTTCGCTAAACCAGTTCCCACTCAATTCAATTTGTTCAGTTATTTGTTCAAGGTCATCAGCAATCAGGTTATATGGGGGGTAATCAATAATATTGTGACCCGGGGCTTCATCACGAGAGCTGGGCTTATTGGATGAGAGTTCAAAGTTTTTATTTGCGTATTCGATACACCAGTTATTGTCTGTAATAACAACACTGTTAGGGCTCTGCTCAATTGCTTTAGATAGTTTTTTTACATTGCTCTCGGCTTTAAGCCGGGCATCGGTGATCTTTTTACTTATCTTGATTGAGAACCGGTACCCTAATAAGGCAGCGAACAGGAAAAGCATGAATACAATGCCAACGGGTTGCATTCTGTTGAGCCAAATAAGGTAAATAGTAGATGCTGGCTGAGAGTTGATTGAAATGAGTTGATACTCTGCAAGATAGCTGACGTTTGCGAGTAGTTCTTCTTTAGCAATATTTATTTTAATTCCCTGATGGGATTTGCCTAGTTGTAACTGTTCTTGTATCTGGTTAGATGTATCTTCAGAGAGCTTTGATCCAAATAGATTGGAAACTATACCTGTGGGTAAGGGGTAGGTCAGGCGCACTCTACCCTGATCTCCAAGAAGCCAAATTGTATTGCCTCCGGAAACGAAACTGCTCATTATCGAATTTTTCCCTTGCGCATAGAAAAAAACAGCTACGATAGCAATGGGTTGTTTTTTGTTATCAAGAATTGGTATGTAGAGTGGTAAGTATGATTGACTGAAAATACCGGATCGATATTGGTAGCCGATCTGAGCAGTTTTAGAACCTACTACTTTAGCCAATACATTAGGGTTGTAGTTAGGTGTTGAAGTGTTGAGGTCGCCCCTGATCAATAAGGTATTACCGTCAGTATCTAACAAGGCGTATGCAACTGATTCATCAGTAGTCGATAGCAGATAATCAAAGATATCACTTATTTGTGAGTATGTTTCGTCTTCAGCCTGAGTTGATAATGTTGGCTGAACCGTTTTTACAACTAAACGGGTTTTCTGGTGAAAAAACGTCTGAGTATTTTCAATTAGAGTTTTGTTCTGCTGGTAGAGCTTTTTCAGCTCAATATTTTTTACATCTTGCCATATTGAAAACGCAAAAAAAGCCAGTGCCGACAATAAGATGACTGATAGCAGGGTAAACAAAAGCTGTAGAGGTTTGTTTCCGTCATTTCCGATCACTGTTCGGTGTTCCCCTAACGAAGCAATACAATCTGAAAGAAATCTGTCAATATGTCTTAATCTTTGAACCTAAGTACTAACATATAGGGTCAACAGTCTTAAATTAGCACAATAATCACTATCTTTAGAATTTATCCTTTGATTTTAATCATCTTGAACAGTCATTATCCTTTAATTAAGGGATCAACTAACATTTATTTTAGCCATTTTTAATATAGGGAGTTTGTATGGGGGCTCTGATCGATTGGTATCTCGATTTCTGGGACAATGCGCCTGGAGGCAAGATAGGACGTATAGTTATCACAATCATATTGATTGTTTTACTGTTGTCTCTTCCCCTGAGTGTGTATTGGAGTATCACGCCTGATCCATTTGAGCCCGTTTCTAAAGCTCAGGCGGATGCAGAAGCTCAGAATTTTGAATCCGCGCCAGGTTATACAACGGTTTATACACTGAATCATCTGGTTGAGACTTTACTTCATAAGCCAGGAGGCTATATCAGTAATGATTTGGCGCCACCAGGAGTATGGCTGGATAATATCAGCAATTGGGAATTCGGAGTTCTGGTTCAGGTACGTGATCTTGCAAGGGCTTTACGTAAAGATTTCAGCCGCTCACAGTCACAGTCTGTTGAGCATTCGGCACTTATAAAAGCTGAGCCGCAATTTCATTTTGATAATAATAGTTGGTTATTCCCATCTTCAGAATCTCAATACAAAGAGGGCCTGAAGCATCTTCAAAAATATAATTTAGCCTTAGCGGATAAAAACCAAACTGAAGCGCAATTTTTCACACGTGCGGATAATCTAAATAACTGGCTAGCGGATGTACAAACCCGCTTAGGCAGTCTATCTCAACGATTGAGTGCCAGTGTAGGGCAAAAACGTATAAATACGGATCTGGCTGGAGACCCCGAGGCGGAGCAATCCACGCAGACAACTCAGGATTCAATGATCAAAACACCCTGGCTTGAAATAGATGATGTATTTTATGAAGCCCGAGGTTCATCTTGGGCTCTGTTACACATTTTGAAAGCAGTGGAGCATGATTTTTCTGCTGTATTGGAAAAGAAAAATGCCACGGTTAGCTTGCGCCAGATTATCAGAGAGCTTGAAGCGACTCAGCAGCAGCTTTGGAGCCCTATGGTTCTTAATGGCGGCGGTTTTGGGTTTTTTGCGAATCATTCTTTAGTCATGGCGAACTACATTTCAAGGGCTAATGCTTCGATAATTGATCTTAGGGAACTTCTTTCAAAAGGTTAGCTTTTTCTTCCGACAGGGAGAGGATTCCCCCTCTCTCTGTTATCCGGGCTACACTTAACTATGTAATTAGTGGTTGGAGTGTAGTTATGCCACGACGATTTATACGACATCCCGCAATCATTCCTATTCAGCTTGACTATTCCAGTCATGCTGGAATAGCTGATCAGCATAGCGGTATTACCAGAGATGTTAGTGCAGGGGGGCTTTCCTGTCACAGTGACAAGCTTTTATCCCCAGGTGAGTTTGTTGAAGTTGAAATTTCCTTGGAAGAGCCGCCTTTTAAAACAATTGGGCATGTTATCTGGTGTACAAGAGATAATGGCGGCTATCTGATCGGTATCGGTTTTTCAGATATGGCAACAGCCTATGCGATCCGGATGGTCGAGCAGGTATGCCACATTGAAGAGTATCGGCAAAAAGTGATGTCTGAGCAGGGCAGAGAGTTGAATAGTGAGGAAGCCGCTGTTGAATGGATCAGCCAACATGCAGCTGAATTTCATCAAACTCATAATTAATACGTGAAATATTACCGTCTGTTTACAACGTCAAGGTTTTGTTCACTGCTAATTAGCCACTGGTTGTTTGCTTCATCAAGAACTAATTGTTTTTTTATTCTTGAACGTTGACCGCCGGATGTATTGTGATTAAGCCAGAATTCGACTTTGGCTTGATGGTTACTAATGAGCTTTATCTTGAGGTCATCACGCTTCAACTTCAGCCATGACTCTTTTATCAGAGCACTAACCTTCTGTTCTTTCCATTCTTGCATGTTTTCAAGGTATTCAGGGCTATAAAAAGCAACATATCTATCCGGGGTCCGTGCCGCCCATGCGGTTAACCAGGCATCCACAGTGTTAATAACTTGTTGTATTTTTTTAGGGTCCTGTTCGATCTTCGGCATGGGGGTGATGGGTGGCTTGGATAATTGTACGGTAGTCGGTTGAATTGGGAGATCTTTTTCAGGTTTTTTTTCTGTTTGCTCTCTTTTCAGGGTTGGTGATTTTATTGATGGGACCTGTATAGATGGTTTCTGTGATGTAGTCTCATCTAAAAAAATTGGTTGGGATATATCCACTTCCTCCGTTTCATTAGTTTTCATTGAGGGCAGTATAAGGAAATGCATAAGGTAACTGAGTATGAAAACCAGTACAGCAGCAGCTCCAATGAAATAATACTTTGACCTGTTGGAATCGAGAGGGTGTTTACCTGGTTCTGATGCTACAAAACATGAGCGGCTAATAACCGGATTTTCGAGTAGAGGATTAATCAAAGCAATCAAGCTGTCAATTTTACCCGCAGAACGTTCAATCAGTATTAGATCAGCTCCTACTTCAAAGTGAGGGGGGGAGTAGTTTTTTAGCCCAGCCAGATATGTTGCAAGGCTTTCCACCTCAGTTGATTTTAGTGGTTTCAGTTTTACCAGAGGTTTTATCCAATCATGGAAGTCTGCTTCATAAGTGGTTTTAGTATGTATAACCAGATAGTCAGTACAAACAACAAGAAGTTTGAGTGCACCTGCGGTTATTGACTCAGGATCACACAATTTACGTAAAGCTTCTGAAACGGCAGCCGAAGAATTGACGGCAGCTTCATCCAGAACCACTAAGCAGTATTCACCTTTCTCCTTGGATTGTTTGAGTGCCTGAGCCAGTTCTTTTTTCAGTTTAGGGACGTTTAATGCTTCAGCCAAAAGCACATAAAGCTGACGGGGAGTGTTAACCGCTTCTGTAAAGGTAATGACTTTAACGCCCTGATTTTCATAGGCATGCTTTATTTCAGCGGAAAGAGTGCTTTTCCCGGTTTTCTCAGCGCCTTGCAGAATAACCGCATTATGATTTTCTAAATGATTCTGGATATCCGCAAGTGCACTGACATAGCCTTTATGTCGGAAGGGGTAGGGAGGGGAAAATGACTTAACCCCCTCGCTGAAAGTTTTGTTAAGACTGTCGTTCTGACTTCCCTGTACCATCGTGTTTGGTCAATACCTAGATTGTCGGAAAAGGTTCTTTCTGAAGTATAAGTCTGATAACTATCTGAGCCAATTGAGCATTTAGCATAAGAACTGGCCCTATTCAGTCGGGCTAGTCGATAGCTGTTTTCAGCGTTTCCTGATAAGGAGGCCAGCCCATTGGTTTGCCTCCAAGAAGGTGTAGATGGATATGATAAACCGTTTGGCCTCCGTGTGGATTACAGTTGAATACAGTGCGGTAGCCGGTTTCATCAAAACCAGTTTGCTTAGCTATTTTAGCTGCTACAGTAAGCATGTGACCGACAAGCTTTTCATCTTCTTCTTGTAACTCATTCAATGTTGCAATGTGCTTGCGCGGTATGATTAATGCGTGTGTAGGGGCCTGAGGGCTTATGTCATTGAAAGCAATAACATGCTCATCTTCATAGACAATATCTGCGGGTATCTCTTTATTTATTATCTTACAAAACAGGCAGTCCATATCGGTCCCTTATTAAATTTACATACAGATAATTAGCAGTATAGCGGTACTTTTATGCTTGAAAAAAGAGCTTAGATTAATTGTTCCATCTGGCCTTCAGAAATAAGCTCAGGGCAGTGGTAAGTTTTGGAAACAGTTCCATCAGGTAAAACCGATTCAAGATGAATATCAAATCCCCACAAGCGGTGGATATGACGGAGAACCTCGGTCGTTGATTCCCCCAGAGGCTGCTGATTATGCATGTAGTGCCTTAAAGTGAGGCAACGATCACCACGAACATCAACGTTATAAACCTGAATATTAGGTTCTCTATTACCAAGATTGTATTGAGAGGATAGATTTTCTCTGACCTTGCGATATCCATTTTCGTCGTGGATAGAGGTGACTTCCAATGTTGGACGGTTGCTATCATCCAGTATATTGAAGAGTTTTAGTTCACGGATAAGGTGGGGTGATAGGAACTGTAAAATGAAACTTTCATCTTTATAGTTTCTCATCGCGTCATCAAGCGTCTCTTGCCAGTCTTTGCCAGCAAATTCAGGGAACCACTCGCGATCTTCATCAGTTGGGTTTACACAGATGCGACGAATATCTTGCATCATGTTGTAACCCAGAGTATAGGGATTGATACCACTGAAGTAGGGACTGTCAAAAGGAGGCTGATAGACAACACTGGTGTGTGAGTGCAAAAACTCCATTATAAATCCGTCTGTCACCAGGCCTTCATTGTGCAAGTGATGAAGCAAAGTGTAATGCCAAAAACAGGCCCAGCCTTCATTCATCACCTGAGTTTGTTTTTGTGGATAGAAGTATTGAGCGATTTTTCTGACTATACGCACGATCTCTCGCTGCCAGGGTTCCAGAAGTGGGGCGTTTTTTTCAATAAAATAGAGTAAATTTTCTTCAGGTTCTTTGGGGAAGTGTTCTACCGGAGGTGGTGCACCGTCTTCTTTTTTGGGGATGGTATTCCAAAGTTCATTCAGGTGTTTCTGGATGTATTCTTCCCTGGATTTTTGACGGTCTTTTTCCTCATCTGCTGTGAGGGGCTGTGGTCGGACATACCTGTTTACTCCGTAATTCATTAATGCATGGCAGGAGTCCAGTAATTCTTCAACAGCATCTACCCCATGCCTTTCTTCACACCGGCGAATATAGCTTTTAGCGAAAAGTAGGTAGTCAATAATTGCTGAGGCATCTGTCCAGGTTTTAAACAGGTAGTTACCTTTAAAGAATGAATTATGGCCGTAGCAGGCATGGGCAATCACCAGTGCTTGCATGGTCATGGTGTTTTCTTCCATCAGGTAAGCAATACACGGATCAGAGTTGATCACAATTTCATAGGCTAATCCCATTCGTCCTCGTTTGTAGTTCTGTTCGGTTTCTACAAACTGCTTACCATAGGACCAGTGGCTGTAATTTAATGGCATGCCGACAGAGGAATAGGCATCCATCATCTGTTCTGAGGTAATAACTTCGATCTGATTGGGGTAGGTATCTAACCCGTACTCTTGTGCAACTCTGCCAATTTCTTGGTCATATTTTTCAATCAACTCAAAGGTCCATTCTGCACCGGTCGATATTGGGCTTTTCTTCTTCATGCAGCCCCCTCAGTTTTTTTCTCAAACAGACTTCGAAATACCGGGAATATGTCAGATGGAGATTTTATTTGTTGTAGGGCAAAGAGTTCAGACCAGAGAGTTTGTATTTTTTCATATTCATGCCAGAGGTTCTGGTGGGGTCCTGTTGTGATCTCCACATAGGCAAAATATTGTACTTTTTTCAGTAGCGAGGTTTGCAGGATCTCACTGCACTTGGTGGAGTCGCCGTCCCAGTTATCGCCATCGGATGCTTGTGCTATATATATATTCCAATCGGCAGCTGAGTATCGATCATCAATTATTTTATCACTGAGTTCCAGAGCGCTTGAAACTATTGTGCCGCCGGTTTCACGGGAGTAGAAAAACTCCTCTTCATCCACTTCTTTAGCGTGGGTGTGGTGGCGAACAAACACGACTTCGATCTGTTTATAGTTCCGTTTAAGGAACAGGTAGAGCAAGATGAAAAAGCGCTTAGCCATATCTTTTACGCTTTGAGTCATTGAGCCTGAAACATCCATAACACAAAACATCACGGCTTTGCTTGAAGGAACCGGAACTTTGATCATATTGTTGTATTTGATATCAAAGTCATCAAGAAATGGAATGCGCTTAAGTTTCAGTTGAAGCTGTTCAATTCGGCTTGTCAGTTCATCTATTTGTGATTGAATTACTGCATCTGGAAGTTGTTTTTCAAGTTCTTCTATCTCTTTTGTCAGCCTCTTAATTTCTCGTCGATCTCTACCGGACAGTGCAATCCGGCGAGCATTTGCAGCACGTAGCGAACGGACTACATGTATTTTGTCTGGACTGCCGGCATTGGTGAATCCTGCTCTTCGGGTTTCAAACTGAGTGGCTTGTTTTAGTTGTTTCTTGACCAGATAGGGGAGTTCCAGACCTTCAAACATAAAATCCAGAAATTCATCCTGATCTATTTGAAAGGTAAAATCATCTTCCCCTTCACCCTGATTGCTTGCTTGTCCTTCTCCCGTGCCGCCACCCCCGCCTCCTTTTGGGCGTTGGAATTGATCACCAACAACAAAATCTTTATTGCCGGGGAAAACTCTATCTCTGATGCCGCCATCGCCATGATGAAAAACGGGTTCTGATATATCTCTTCGTGGAATTGAGATTTTACCGCCTTTATCAATCTCTTTAATTGAGCGGCTGTTTACAGCATCTTCCACTGCCTCTTTTATGTGCTTTTTATAACGACGCAGAAAGCGTTGGCGGTTTACCGTGCTTTTTTTCTTTGAGTTGAGGCGGCGATCAATGATGTAGCTCATACTTCATATCCCCGTAAACGATACAGAACAAAGTGGCTCTGAGAGCCAAGCTCAACATGCTGAGTCTGAACTAATTACTGTGATTTCCTTACCCTGATATACCACTCAGAGAGCAGTCTGACCTGTTTCTCTGTATAGCCTCGTTTGATCATCCTTCTGACAAACTCACCGTGTTTGCTTTGCTCATCACTTGATGCTTTAGCATTGAAGGAGATAACAGGTAATAAATCCTCAGTGTTAGAGAACATTTTCTTCTCAATCACTGTGCGCATTTTTTCATAACCCATCCAAGATGGGTTTTTACCATTGTTATTAGCGCGGGCACGTAACACGAAGTTAACGATCTCGTGACGGAAGTCTTTGGGGTTGCTGATACCCGCAGGTTTCTCAATTTTTTCGAGTTCTTCATTGATTGCCTGTCGATCAAGGATGTCCCCTGTTTCAGGGTCGCGGTATTCCTGATCCTGAATCCAGAAGTCTGCATAAGTGACATAACGATCAAAAATATTCTGACCATACTCTGAATAGGATTCCAGATAGGCGGTTTGAATTTCCTTGCCCAGGAACTCAATATATTTAGGAGAGATAAACTCTTTGAGAAAGCCAAGGTACCTTTCCTGAAGCTCGGCAGGGAACTGTTGTTGCTCTATCTCTTTTTCTAGCACATACATCAGATGGACTGGGTTTGCCGCCACCTCTGCCGAGTCAAAGTTAAATACCTTGGACAGTATCTTGAATGCGAAACGTGTAGACAGGCCATCCATTGCTTCATCTACACCCGCTGCATCTTTATATTCCTGAAGTGATTTGGCTTTGGGATCCGTATCTTTCAGGTTCTCACCATCATAAACACGCATTTTAGAATACAAGCTGGAGTTGTCGGGTTCCTTGATTCGTGAAAGAACCGAGAACTGAGCCAACATATTTAAGGTGTCCGGAGCGCAAGGCGCTTTATCCAGAGAACTGTTTTCCAGTAATTTTTCATAGATATGAATTTCTTCAGTGATACGACAGCAGTAAGGCACTTTTACGATATAAATACGATCGATAAAGGCTTCATTCGTTTTGTTGTTTTTGAATGTCTGCCATTCTGACTCATTGGAATGGGCCAGAAGAATGCCATCATAAGGTATGGCCCCCATACCTTCAGTACTGTTGTAGTTTCCCTCCTGGGTCGCTGTGAGCAGAGGGTGAAGTACTTTTATCGGCGCTTTGAACATCTCGACAAATTCCATCATGCCCTGGTTTGCACGGCATAATGCGCCTGAAAAACTGTAAGCGTCCGGGTCGTGTTGAGGGAAGTCCTCAAGCTTACGGATGTCTACTTTACCTACAAGGCTTGAGATATCTTGATTGTTCTCATCCCCTGGTTCAGTCTTGGCAATAGCAATCTGATCCAGAATAGACGGGTAGAGTTTTACTACTTTGAATTTGGACAAGTCCCCGCCAAATTCATGCAGCCTCTTGGCTGCCCAAGGGGACATGATGCCTTTAAGGTATCTACGAGGAATACCGTATTCTTCCTCAAGAATTACTCCATCTTCTTCTGGATTAAACAAGCCTAGAGGGGACTCAAATACTGGGGAGTCCTTGATTGCATAAAAGGGCACGTGCTCTATTAAATGTTTAAGCCTTTCTGCGAGTGAAGATTTACCACCACCTACTGGTCCTAACAGATAGAGAATCTGTTTGCGTTCCTCCAGACCCTGAGCCGCATGCCTGAAGTAAGCAACAATATTCTCAATTGCTTCCTCCATACCATAGAATTCGCAGAAAGCGGGATAACGTTTTATCAATTTGTTGGAGAAAATACGGCTTAGTCTTGGATCGGATGAGGTATCAACCATTTCAGGCTCACCAATAGCCTGAAGAATACGCTCAGCGGCATCGGCATAGGTTGATGGCTCTTGTTTACAAAGTTGAAGATACTCATCAAGAGAATATTCCTCTTGTTGAACAGAATCGTATCGGGCCTTGTACTGGTCGAAAATGCTCATACAGATCACCTTCCTGCAACTAATTTAACGCAAAGCGTATTCAGATGTTTTATTACGCATATGTAATTAGTGTAGTTCACAAAAACACGGCTATGAGCCAAGATTCATTTTTTTGGGTGAGTTTTTACAATTTCTTAACTGTATGTTTTATAAGGATATGTCTGTTTTCTTAGGAATGCCGGGGCATCTGGGAAGTTGTGAATGTGAAGGCTGTTTATTATCTAATCAGAATAATTTTTATTGCCAAGGCATAGAAAAAGGACAGCCTCCTTAGCTGGAAATAAAAAAGCCCTGAAAAAATCAGGGCTTTGATAGGGTGCTGTATGCTAGTTTTTTTGCTCACGTGCTATTGCTCGATAAGCAATATCTGTACGGAAATAAGCATCTTTCCAAGATACAGATTCCAGTAATTCATAAGCGCGTTTCTGGGCATCGGTAACACTGTCGCCCAGTGCTGTAACACAGAGTACCCGACCGCCAGAGGTCACAACGTTGTCACCATCAAGTTTTGTACCCGCGTGGAAAATCTTTGTTCCTTCAGGGCAAGTAGCAGGGAAATTGATCACGTCACCTTTATTATAGCTACCAGGATAACCTCCAGCTGCCATTACTACACCAACTGATTTTCGCTTATCCCACTCAGCGGTCGTGACATTAAGCTTCTTATCCAGTGCAGCATTACACATGTCGACCAGACTAGACTTTAAACGCAACATAATTGGCTGAGTTTCCGGATCACCAAAGCGGCAGTTATACTCAATCACTTTTGGTGTGCCGTCTTCCTGAATCATAAGGCCAGCATACAAGAAACCGGTATACTCATTACCTTCCTCTTTCATGCCATTAACTGTTGGCATGATTACTTCGTCCATGATGCGCTGGTCTATCTCTGCTGTGACAACCGGAGCTGGAGAGTATGCACCCATACCGCCAGTGTTCAGGCCGGTATCACCGTTGCCAACACGTTTATGGTCCTGGCTGGTGGCCATTGGCAGAACGTTGTCACCATCAACGATGACAATATACGAAGCTTCTTCACCTTCCAGGAACTCTTCAATGACAACGCGGCTACCGGCATCGCCAAATGCATTGCCTGCCAGCATGTCTTTAATTGCGTTCTCGGCTTCTTCCAATGTCATTGCGACGATAACACCTTTACCTGCCGCCAAACCGTCAGCTTTAACTACAATCGGTGCGCCTTTTTCACGAACATAAGCCAGTGCTGGTTCAATCTCAGTGAAGTTTTGATATTCAGCAGTAGGGATGTTCTGGCGAGCCAGAAAGTCTTTTGTGAAAGCTTTAGAACCTTCCAGTTGTGCTGCACCTTCAGTTGGACCGAAAATGCGTAACCCCTGATCCTGAAAATGATTAACTACGCCTGCAACCAGCGGTGCTTCTGGGCCAACGATAGTCAGCTCAACGTTGTTGTCTTTTGCAAAGGTAGCCAAGCCCTCAAGGTCCATTACATCAATGGCTACGTTTTGCATTTTAGCTTCCTGAGCGGTCGCTGCGTTACCTGGTGCAACAAACACTTGTGCAATGTTTTCATCTTTTGCAACTGCCCAAGCCAGTGCGTGCTCACGACCACCGGAACCAATAATCAGTACGTTCATTGTCGAATCCTTTTTTGCAGAAAACCCCGCGTTCAGAGCAGTATCCGAACCGGGGCTTTAAACAATTAACCTGTCAGCAGAAAACCTGAAAACAGGTTGATTGCAGTCTATTTATTAGTGACGGAAGTGGCGCATGCCAGTGAAGACCATTGCCATACCATTTTCATCAGCCGCGTCGATAACTTCTTGATCGCGCATAGAACCTCCTGGCTGAATAACAGCTTTTATTCCAGCAGCGGCAGCTGAGTCGATTCCATCACGGAAAGGGAAAAATGCATCAGATGCCATTACGGAACCTTTAACTTCTAAGCCTTCGTCAGCCGCTTTAATACCAGCAATTTTTGCACTGTAAACGCGGCTCATCTGGCCTGCTCCAATGCCGATAGTCTGACCGTCTTTTGCGTAAACAATCGCGTTAGACTTAACAAACTTTGCAACTTCCCAGCAGAACAGCAGGTCACGAATTTCCTGTTCAGTAGGCTGTACTTTAGTTACGACTTTCAATTCTGATGCGTCTACATGCCCAAGGTCACGATCCTGAACCAGAAGCCCACCATTTACACGTTTGTAGTCAAAACCATGAGCACGGTTTACAGACCACTCTCCGCATTCCAGTAAACGAACATTGGGTTTCGCAGCCACAATGTCAGACGCTTCCTGAGTAACGGCTGGAGCAATAATGACTTCTACAAACTGACGATCAACAATGGCTTGAGCGGTTTTACCATCCAGCTCACGATTGAAAGCAATGATGCCACCAAAGGCAGAAGTAGGGTCAGTCTGGAATGCGCGGTTATAAGCTTCCAGAATGTCTGTTCCAACAGAAACACCGCAAGGGTTTGCGTGCTTAACAATTACGCAAGCAGGATCCTTAAAGGATTTTACACACTCAAGCGCGGCATCAGTATCCGCGACATTGTTGAAAGAAAGCTCTTTCCCTTGCAACTGACGAGCTGTAGAAACTGAAGCTTCAGACGGATCAGGTTCAACATAGAATGCTGCGCGCTGATGTGGATTTTCTCCGTAGCGCATATCCTGTGTTTTGATGAACTGGGTGTTGAAGGTACGAGGGAAGTCAGCAGGTTTTTCTTCATCGCCTTCAACGATCGCACCCAGATAGTTGGCGATCATGCCATCGTAGCCAGCAGTATGTTCAAAAGCTTTTACAGCAAGGTCAAAACGGGTCTTATGAGTCAGACCTTTTTGCTCATCCAGTTCAGCAACAATAGTGTCGTAATCAGAAGCGTTAACAACAATTGCTACATCTTTATGGTTCTTCGCGGCTGAGCGCACCATGGTAGGACCACCGATGTCGATATTCTCAATCGCCATGGGTAGATCGCAATCAGGGCGGGCAATGGTTGCAGCAAACGGATACAAGTTTACTACCACCATATCAATCGCTTGGATGCCGTGTTCAGACATGATTTTGTCATCCTGGCCGCGACGACCCAGAATGCCACCATGAACTTTAGGGTGCAGGGTTTTAACACGACCATCCATCATTTCAGGAAAGCCGGTGTAATCTGATACTTCAACTGCTGCAATGTTATTCTCTTTCAGCAATTTATATGTGCCACCGGTAGATAAAATCTCTACGCCGCGAGCGTTCAATGCCTGTGCGAACTCAACGATACCTGATTTATCAGAAACGCTGATCAGAGCACGGCGAACAGGGGTGATGTTCTCAGCCATTGTGTCTGGATTCCGAGTATTCAAAAGTTAGGAATTATAGTAAGCCGTACTGCTTCAATTTCTTACGCAGAGTGCCACGGTTCAGGCCCAGAAGCTGTGACGCTTTGGTCTGATTATCTTTTGTGTAATGCATAACTGTTTCAAACAGAGGGGCTTCAATTTCTGAAAGAACCATCTGATAAACGTCAGATACTGGCTGTCCGTCCAACTGACGGAAGTAGTTATTCAGAGACTGTTGCACATTATCACGTAGTGTCTGAGATGTAGCTTCTGCTGGGTTGGAAACGAGAGTAGGTTGTTTAATGTCTTTGTATTCCACAGTACTAATTATCCAATCTGTATCAGGCTGCAGCGCTTGAAGATAAAGCGTTATCGAAAAAATTTTCGATGGCTGCGGTCTGATCTGCTGCTAGTTCAATAATGTTAAATTGCTTGCGAAAGCTACTGCCATCAGGTTCATTCTGCAGATACCAACTCACATGTTTACGTGCTATACGAACGCCCATGTAGTCACCATAGAATTGATGTAATTCCTGCAGGTGGCCTAATAAAATCTCCCTTATCTCTTCCATTTCAGGAGGGGGCAGAATTGTACCTGTTCGAAGATAATGATCAATCTCACGGAACAGCCAAGGTTTCCCCTGAGCTGCACGGCCGATCATAACTGCGGCACAACCCGTCTCCTCTAATACCTGCTTTGCTTTTTCCGGTGAGTTGATATCACCATTAGCAAAGACAGGGATCGAAACGGAACTGGCGATTCTAGAGATAGTTTCATATTCTGCTTCACCCTTATAACCACAACTGCGTGTACGGCCATGTACGGCAAGTGCCTGAATACCGGAATCTTCGGCGATTCTGGCAATGGTTGGACCATTTATGTTTTCCTGATCCCAACCGGTGCGGATTTTAAGAGTAACCGGAACGTCTACTGATGCAACCACAGCAGTGAGAATCTCTTTGACTAATGGCTCATCTTTAAGCAGAGCCGAGCCAGCTGCTTTGTTACAGACTTTTTTAGCAGGGCAACCCATGTTTATATCGATGATCTGTGCGCCACGTTGAACATTCATCGCGGCTGCATCGGCCATCATCTCAGGGTCTCCGCCTGCAATCTGTACTGAGCGTGGTTCAGCTTCGCCTGTATGGTTAAGGCGATAAGTAGATTTCCGGGATTTCCATAATCGGGTATCAGAGGTGACCATTTCAGAAACAACCAGTCCAGCGCCCATACGTTTGCATAGCTGTCGGAATGGCCGATCAGTTACGCCTGCCATCGGCGCCAGGATCAGCTGGCTGTCAATGGTGTATGGTCCGATCTGGATCATAGTTCGCCTTAAAATTTAGTCAAAAAAAACCCGCAACACCACGAATGGCGCTGTTTACAGAATATTATGGGAGGCGAACAATCATACTCCTTGGAACCTTTAACGCCAAGGAGTTTTTGATGATTTTTTGTACAATTTTGCCTTGATTTTTTATTGCTTAGGCGCTAGTAGCTCGAGCTGATAGTTGACAGCTCTTTTACCTGGGGACATTAATTCCAGGGTGATTTGCATTGGTTGCTGACTGGGCATTGCAAGAGGATCAATGTACGTTGTATCCAGATATTCGCGCGGTTCAAAAATACGTTGTGCGACAAGACGCCCTTTCAGATCCTTGAACTCAAGGTTGAGAGCAGGGTAGGGCTGTATGAACTCAGCGTTATTAATCAATATCAGTTTTATTTCCATGGCTCCTTCATAGGAAGGATGTGGTGTTACCAGAATATTCTGGTTCTCAATCTGACTCAGGGCTTGTTGCGGAGGGATCTGACAGTCTATTTTCTGACATGCTTGATCAAACAGTGGTTGCAGCTGTGGTTGGCTCCAATATAACTCAACCCTATTAAACCAGACGATTTGAAGCAGGATGCACAAGATCGCTAAAACGCTGGCAGTAAACCAGCCAAAAGAAAATAGGGGAGGAACAATTTCTGGAGCTTGAAGCGTAACGGGTTCAGTCGAAATTTTAAGGGTAGGAACTTTTATGTCGTTCAAGGATGAGAGATGCTGCAGTGACTCTTTCCTTGATATTTCACGGGTATTGTCCAAGTTATTTTGAACTGGAGGCTGAGAAGGTGAATGTGTTTCAGATCGATGCCTTTCATTTAACGAAGAGGCATTGTCCTTTTTAGATTGGTCAACACGAAGCCGGTTTTTGTTCGCATCGAATACATGCAGGCAGGAACCGCAGCGTACCTGTCCGTGTGCTACGTTTAGTTGCTCATCATCAACCCGGAATTGGGTTAAACAAAATGGACATTGTGTAACAAGGCTATTCTCACTCATGTGATCAGTTGCGTTTTACACCCGTAATTCTGATCCAGCCATCAAGCTCTTCCACTTTATCTAGGTCAAACCATTGCGTATAAGTTTCACGTATTCCTGCTTCTTGAACAGAGAGTAGGCCTGACAGACAGAGCTTACCTCCTGGTTTGACCAGAGCAGCGAGCGTTGGGGCTAATTCAATCAACGGGCCAGATAGAATATTGGCTATCAATACATCAGCAGGTTCATTGGGTGCTTTTTCTGGTAGATATACATGCAGTATATCGTCAGCTAAGTTGTTTCTTTGCAGGTTATCTTTTGTTGCTTGTAGTGCCTGTATATCAATATCAACACCGATAGCTTTTTCAGCACCGAGGAGCAAACCTGCAATCGCCAGAATTCCAGAACCACATCCATAATCTATGATGAACTGATTTGTTAATTCTTGCTGATCCAGCCACTGTAGGCACAATGAAGTGGTTGGGTGGGTTCCGGTGCCAAATGCCAGACCGGGGTCAAGCATCAGGTTAACTGCTGATGGATCAGGGACGTCCCTCCAACTAGGGCAGACCCAGAGGCGGGAGCCAAACTGCATTGGGTGGTAACTCTCCATCCACTCCCTTTCCCAGTCCTTATCTTCGAGTATTTCCGATTTTATGCTGGGTAGAGGCATTCCCGGGAATAACTGTTCATGACCCAGCTTGATGTATTTAAGCGTTTCATCCAGTTTTAATTCTGCTGAGAATAACCCAGTTATGGTGGTATTGCTCCAGAGGGGGGTCGTGCCAAGGTCAGGTTCAAATATTGGTTGGTCTTCAGAATCTTCAAAAGTAACTGCGGCACAGCCTGCGCTTAAAAGGAGATCTTCATAAGATTCAGAATGTTCTGGAGATGTTTGAATTTTTATCTGCAACCAGGGCATGTGCGTTTTCCGTAACCAGAATGAGATGTTTTATAGTATCGACTAAAGAAAAAACTATGAACAGAAACTTGAGTGTAAATACTAAAAAAACCCGCCAATTGGCGGGTTTNNTTATAAGCCTGAGCTGATTACAGTCCCAGTTTCTTTTCCAGATAATGGATATTTACACCACCTTCTTGGAACTTAGCATCATTTACAATTTCCTGTTGCAACGGGATATTGCTACGAATGCCGTCAACTAACATTTCATCCAGTGCAATGCTCATTCTGCGCAGAGCCGTCTCACGATCCGGGCCGTAACTGATCAGTTTAGCTATCAGTGAATCGTAATGAGGAGGTACCGTATAACCATTGTACAAGTGTGAATCGACACGAATGCCGTTACCACCAGGGGCATGGAAGTGTTTAATCGTACCCGGGCTTGGTAAGAACGATTTAGGGTCTTCAGCATTGATCCTGCACTCAAAAGAGTGACCTTGTACCTTAATGTCTTCCTGCTTCAGGGACAGGGGTAAACCGGATGCAATGCGGAGTTGTTCCTTAACGATATCAANNACGCGGGTATTCATCTCAATAAAGTAGAAACCGCCATTTTCATAAAGAAACTCAAAGGTACCTGCACCGCGATAACCAATTTCGATACAAGCGTCTACACAGGATTTCAAAACTAGAGCGCGAGCTTCCGGATCCAGATGAGGAGCGGGGGCTTCTTCAACCACTTTCTGATGGCGACGCTGCATTGAACAGTCACGATCATAAAGGTGAACCGCATTGCCTTGACCATCTGCCAGCACCTGTACTTCTACATGGCGCGGGTTTTCTAGGAATTTCTCCATATATACAGTGTCATCCCCGAATGCCGCAGCGGCTTCTGACTGAGTGACATGTATAGAATTAATCAGCGATGCTTCAGAGTGAACAACACGCATACCACGACCGCCACCACCGGCTGCTGCCTTAATGATTACAGGGTAACCGATGCGTTTTGCTATCTTGCAGACTTCTTCCGGATCTTCCGGAAGGGCACCATCTGAGCCGGGTACTGTAGGTACACCTGCTTTTTTCATTGCTTCAATGGCTGAGACTTTATCACCCATTAAGCGGATAGTTTCAGCCTTAGGGCCAATAAATGTAAAACCTGATTTTTCTACCTGCTCAGCAAAATCAGCATTTTCAGCCAAGAACCCGTAACCGGGATGTATGCCTACAGCATCAGTTACTTCCGCAGCGCTGATAATGGCTGGAACATTAAGGTAGCTTTTAGATGACGGAGCAGGGCCAATACATACGGCCTGATCTGCCAGACGCACATGCATAAGATCACGGTCTGCCTGGGAGTGGATGGCAACGGTCTTTATATCCAGCTCTTTGCAGGCGCGCAGAATACGAAGCGCAATTTCGCCTCGGTTCGCAATAACAACTTTATCAAGCATCAAATAGGAATCCTTGCTTTGTGTTAAAGGCTTAAACGATAGTAACCAGTGGCTGATCGAACTCAACTGGCTGGCCGTCTTCAGCTAGGATTGCTTCTACTACACCAGCTTTATCTGCTTCGATCTGGTTCATCATCTTCATTGCTTCAACAATGCAGATTACATCACCCGCTTTAACTGTCTGGCCCACTTCAATAAAGGAAGGAGAGCTTGGTGATGGTGAACGATAGAACGTACCAACCATTGGGGATTTAACTACATGGCCAGTGAATTGTGGTGTTTCAGGAGCCGCTTCAGCTGCAACAGTAGTTGGGGCTGTTGCAGGCATTACAGGAGCAGCAATCGGAGCTGGTACAACGTTGGCGCCGCGACTGATGCGTACCGACTCTTCTCCTTCTTTAATTTCGATTTCATTAATGTTGGACTCTTCCAACAATTCAATCAGTTTTTTGACTTTGCGAATGTCCATTCTGATCTACGTCTCTCTAACAGTCAGTATTAAAAGTTCAATTATTCTGCAATCTTGCTGAAAGCAGATTGCAGAGCATATTCGTAACCTGCTGCTCCTAAGCCACATATCACACCATCAGAAATATCGGAAAGAAATGAGTGATGGCGGAAGCTTTCACGGGCATGCACATTTGATAGATGTATTTCTATAAATGGAATGCCAACACCTAGCAGTGCGTCACGCAGAGCAATGCTTGTGTGAGTAAAGGCAGCAGGATTGATAATGATGAAAGCAACCTGCTCTGTTTGAGCCTGATGTATACGTTCTAGAAGCTCATACTCGCGGTTACTTTGTAAGTGTTGCAGTTCATGTCCCTGGGACTGGGTTAATATTTCAAGATTAGAAACAATTTCATCCAGTGTAGTGGTGCCATACACTTCAGGTTCGCGCTTGCCCAGAAGGTTTAAGTTGGGACCATTTAATAACAGGATTTTGGCCATTGTTATTTCCTGAATTATCAGAGAACTGCTTGTTTTAGCTATTTAGAGTATAGTTTGCCGTAGTCTCAGTATATTGTCCACAAATATGCGGACTTTCCGTATTTTGTCGGCAATATAGCCGAAATTAACCCCTATATCGCCGCTGAAAAAGCTGTAAGAAGTGTTTTTATGCTAGTGCAAAGGTTGTTTGTCTTCAAATCTATACTTTAGCTGCGTTTTTTTGCTTGATGGCTACAAGATTGTTGACGTTAGTCTCTAAATTATGGATATTGCATTGCAGTAAGTAGAATTTTTTTGTTCACAGAAGATAGGATGATGTGATGATCAAGCGCGTTGTATTCAACCAGAAAGGCGGAGTCGGTAAATCCAGCATTGCAGTCAATCTGGCAGCTATCAGTGCTTCACAGGGTGTGCCCACGCTTGTTGTTGATCTTGATCCTCAATGTAACTCCAGTCACTATCTTTTAGGTGAAGATTACATGGATGTAGATCCTGACATTCGTGGTTTCTTTGAGCAGACCTTGAGTTTTCAGTTAAAACCCCATGGCCCTGAACATTTTATTCATGAGACGCCTTATGAAAACCTGCATATTATGCCAGCAAATATGGAGCTAGGTGATTTGCAGGCTAAGCTGGAATCAAAGCACAAAATTTACAAATTGAAAGATGCTTTGGATTCGCTGTCCGACAGTTATGGCGCTGTATATATTGATACGCCTCCAGCTTTTAATTTTTATACCCTTTCAGCACTGGTGGCTTCAGACCGCTGCCTTATCCCTTTTGATTGTGATGAATTTGCTCGTCAGGCTTTATACAGCTTGCTGGCAAATGTGCATGAAACTCGTGAAGACCATAACGATAAACTCGAAGTTGAAGGGATTGTGGTGAATCAGTTCCAGCCGCGTGCAAGCTTGCCACAGCGTATCGTAAACGAGCTACTTGATGATGATTTGCCAGTGTTGAATGCAAAAATTTCTGCATCTGTGAAGATGAAAGAATCTCATGATGATGCCCGCCCTTTGATCCATATGGCACCAAAGCATAAGCTGACAGCTCAGTTTGTTGAACTGTATAAAGAATTGAGTAAGTAATCCTCACCGGGGGGTTAAGGTTACTCTTCTATTTCATCTGGCTTTCTAAGGCTTAGTATCCACAGGATCAAGAGAGGGATACTGACCGCCAGAATTATAATCTCAGCCATGAGGCTTCCGTTCCGATATAGGGACTATTGATTCTAATCAGATCAGGAATTCGGGCAATAGAATTATTTTCAACTTTGAAGACAGCCCGACGGTTGTTGTCGGGCTGTCGAGATGCCTTTAACAGGACTCTTTTGAGTTCTTGTCAGACTTGCAAGCAAGAGTTTCGGGAGCTACTACTGCATTTCCAATCATCAATGTGCCCTTGTGCGTACCAACATAAAGTTGAGCTGAAGTACGCTGGCCTTTATTGCTGATATATACAATGGTCAGCTGTCCGGTAGGTTTCAGGTTTAACTGATAGGTTTTACCGTCTTCTACATAGGAAGGGGAAATATCTTCGGGAAGCGGTTCAATGTAGATTCTGCGAATCTGGCGCCCACGAAATCCCGATTTAATATATTTCTTTAAGGAGTTTTTAGCTTTTTTATCCATCCCTTCCCAATTGATCAGCTTGAAGATTCCTTCAGCGTCCCGGCTGGCAAAAGAGTTTAAATAATTTTGGACTAAAAGACTGTTCTGATTTGCTAGTGCCGTATTTGCTATTAAAAAAGCAAATAACGTGATCAAAATATTACGGATCATCTATATACCCTGTTTGTTCTGGAGCCGCCCAAGGTAAGTATACCTGAGTAATTGTTGACTGGAACCTTAATACATTTCATACAAGTTTATAAAACCTGACTCAGTTGTTCTTCAAACCTGTCATATAACTCATCAAAATGTCGGGCAAACGGAACACACATCCATTCGAATTCCAATTGCTTTATTTCGCCAAGGTCAAATGTTTTATCTTGTCTATCAAGAGCTTGTTCTAACCTGGACATCTGATATTCCATTCTCAAAGCCTGATCTTCTGCTGGCGATGGTGCAGAGGAGGCTATCTCAAGGCGAATACATAGATGACGTAAGCGTTGTTCCTGATCATAGATAATGTTTTCCAGCTCATCAGGCTCCTGGGTCAGCATTACCAATGTATTGAAACGGAGGCTAATCTCTTGCTCAAGAGCGGTCTGCTGATCTTTATCCTGTTGCCAGGCGTTGATCACTGACTCTATTGCGTCGTTGTCTCCGTCGAGCAATGCATGTTCGAGCTGGTCGCACAGCTGGGATTTATTGGCCAATGATTGATAAGGCGCTTTCTGGAATTTTATAAGGCTACTTTTTTGCTCTTCGATGAAGTGATTAATTCGCTTTAAACGGACAGCAAATGGTTGTACAACCTCTGCATTATGAGTTTGAAGTTCCTGCAGCAGGTTTTCTGCCTGTTGTGCGCGTTGCTCTAGTAAAGATATGTTAGGGGCTGAATCTAATGCATTTTCCATCTCAGAAAACAGAGATTCCAGAATCTGAGTCGAATTAACATCAAACTTGGGCTTGTTTGCATAGAAGCGTTCAAAGATCTGATTGCAGTTTTCTCTAAATTGCGACCAGAGTCTTCTCTCCTGATTGCGAGGTGCCTGACCTGTATCCTTCCATTGTTGCTGCAGCTCTTTGGTAGCATCAGTTGTCTGTTGTGTGATTTCAGACTCAAGCAGTTCTTTGGAGCGATTAACCAGTTCCCTTTTTGTCTTGGCATTGCACTCGTAGAAATCTTTAAGGGGTGCTTCAAGTTGCTTTAGTAGTTCATCAAACTGAGCCTGAAGTTTCTTGCCCGGAGACCGATCAACAGGGGAGAATGAGCGCCACTCTTGCTTGATTTTCTTGATATCTTCTTCGTAAGCTTTCCAGTCGCTGATCACCTCTTCTGATGCAGAGCAGCGTGTTGCAAGCTGTTGGCAAAGTTGTTCGCGTAACTGGAAGTTTTGGGATCGAACTTCTTTCTGTTCAGAGAAAAATTTATCGCAGGGGGCATATGCCTCATCCGATGCTTGTTTGAAGCGTTTCCAGAGTTTCTGTGAATGATTCGCATCGGTAGAGTCCAGTGCTTTCCATTCTTTTTGGACTTTACGTATTTTGCTGGCACGTTCCTGAACCGGAAGATCTGAGCTGATAAGTGCTTCCATTTCGGTACACAGTGCTTCTTTCTTTGGCGTAACGGCGTACGATTGCCAGTCTTTGATTTCATGAAGCTCTGAATTCAGGATTTTTATTCGGGCTTCCAAAGTGCTGGGCATACAGCCATTCATGCGTTTGCTTAATTGCTCTACACGCTTGATCTGCTTATCGGCACTGCGAATTTCACCTTGTTGAATAGACGTTTCAAGTTCCTGCAGAAGATTTTGCAGCTCAGTGCGTAACTGCTGGGTTTGTTGATTTTGTCGTTTTAGTTGCTGATCCGCGTCTGCCACTACTTCTTCAAGTGAGAGTAATTCAGAAGGTTTCGCCTGGCCTTTTGGCCAGCTGAGTTTATTAACCAGTTGGCGGGCTTTTTGGTGTAGGGCACTGATGTCCTGATTTTCATTTAGATCAGATTTCAGCGTTGCAGTCAGTTTTTTTATCTCATTGAGGCTTTCAAGATAAATCTGAAAACAATGGAGCAGGTTTTCCAACTGCGCTTGTGTCTTATCAAATCGACTGCATTCAGTGCCAGAGGCATGATGTTTAAAGTGTTCCCAATGTTGACAGGCGGAATTCAAACTACGCTCAATGTTTTCTATTTGAGCTTTTTCGGGCAGATAGTTCAAGGTGGATTCTTTAAGCGCGGAGATATCTGCAAGTGCGTTATTTTTTTCAGCTTCAGCTTTTGCTTTAGCTGCTGAAGCTTCCGCCGCTACTTTTTCTTTGGCTTCTTGTGCCGCCACAATACTGTGGCAGTGATTTAAACCTTGCTGCAATAAAACAGATTGTTGTTGGTTCGCATGAGCTGATAAGTCTTTCCACTCCGCTTCAAGAGCATTCAGTTTTGCAGTGTAGAGTGGGAAATATTCAGTGGTACTATGATGTTGAACCGCTTCCAGGAATTTATTAAGACTCTCTTGCAGAAGTTCTTCCTGTTTTTCCTGATCTTTAATGCTTTGTAACTTATCACGGGTGATCTTATAGACCCCGTTATCTTTATTGCGAGCAAACTTGTTGAGTTGTTCTAAAGCATCAGCGCAGCTAATTCTTGCTGCGGCGAGGGCGCGTATAGAGGCTCTCTGGCTTTTTTCCGCAATTGTGAGCAAGCTCTGGCTGTCATTGAGTTGCGATATGGCTTGTTCACGCAGTTCTTTATCGTTGCTGTTCAAAGCGATGTGAGACAAGAAGTTAATGTCAGAAAGAGACTTTAGGACATTGAGCTTTTCAGAAAGGTCTGGACTATCGTGGCTCAGCAGGTTCTTGCTGATATTGTGCAGTGCCTGGTCGCGAGTGATTTCTGAAGGATCGTTTTTACTTATTTTGATTAACAGGTTCAGATTTGTGAGTTTTTCTGTCGCGGCAACACGAACACGCTCGTCACTATCTTTAAGTGCAAGTTGAGAAAGTATTGCCAGTTTCTTTTCGTTGGCAGGACGCATTTTGGAAACTGCTTTTATGCGTTTTTCCGCTTTTGGGTGCTGCCATTTGGGTTTGAAAAAGCTTGCTATCATAACTACCTGAATCTTTCTTTTTTATGAACGCATATAAGATGAAACGCCCAACTTCAGCATTCTAACCCAGAAAATTTTTAGTATCAGCGTTGACTTTGTAAGAAATGTTTATAGAGCTTCTTTAAAAAAGCATGAATTGTCTACGGCTGTCTCTGAAGAATGTGTGTTAACCAGTCAGCAGGTCAGTAGATATATAAATAGGATACTGGATAGAACTATGCTGTCCTTAGCTCAACCTCTCCGTCTACATATACCCAGTTGCCATTATCACGACGGAAGTTGGACTTCTCGTAAAGTGTGCCACTCTGATCATCCGTTTCAAATTGTGCTTCGAATTCAACCATACCTTTTTCGTCACTTCGGTCGCCTTGCTCTTTGTTCAAAATAGTCAGGCCGGTCCAGTTCGTGTACTTCACCTGTTCTGCGAGAATTTCAGCGTCATCATCGCCACGTTTTTCTGGCGCGGTAGTGTTGATCAGATAATCCACGGCCCCCATAGCAAACGCTGTGTACCGGGAGCGCATCAGGGTCTCGGCGGTAGGGGCATTCTTCTGGCCTTGAACAATGGGTTCACAGCAGTATTGAAAAGGCTTACCTGAGCCGCATGGGCATTTTTTTTGGATAGCTGCTTGATCCTGTGACATAGATGAACCCTGAACTCTGAAATGTTAGTCTGTATTGTGTGGATTATTGCGACGCAATATCAACACTCTCAGTTTATATATCAGTTTTACCCAATTGCAAGGATACTTATGTCAAAGGCCCCTCTTACTTTCTTTTGGCACGATTACGAAACCTTTGGCGCTAACCCCAAAAAAGACTGGCCTGTGCAATTTGCCGGAGTACGGACAGATGAGCAGCTGAATATCATTGAAGAACCGGTAATGTTCTACTGCAAACCCAGTGAAGATCAGTTACCACACCCTGAAGCTTGTTTAATTACAGGCATCACGCCACAGCAGGCATTGAATGAAGGGGAAAATGAAGCAGTTTTCTTCGCGCAAATACATGCTGAGCTTTCGAGACCGGGTACCTGTGGCGTAGGTTATAACAGCATCCGCTTTGATGATGAGGTGACCCGCTATGGCCTTTATCGGAACTTCTACGATCCTTATGCGCGCGAATGGCAGAACAAATGCTCACGCTGGGACATAATCGATATGTTGCGCCTGACCCGTGCGCTCCGTCCAGATGGCATTAACTGGCCCACTTACGACGATGGCACACCGAGCTTACGACTCGAAGATCTGACCGTTGCTAACAATATTGAACATGGAAATGCCCATGATGCGATGTCAGATGTTTACGCCACGTTGGAAATGGCAAAACTGGTACGGGAAAAACAGCCCAAATTATACAATTATGTGGTGAACAATCGCTCTAAACAGGCGATTCAGTCCATGTTAGACCCGCTTAGCCATAAGCCTGTGTTGCACATATCCTCTCGTTATCCCGTAGAACAAGGGAATGCTGCGATAGTTGCACCGCTGATTACTCACCCGATTAATAAAAATGGAGTTATTGTCTGGGATTTGCGCCATAACCCGTTACCTCTGATGCAGCTTCCAGTCGAAGAGCTGAGACGACTTCTATATACCCGTCATGATGAGTTGGCTGAGGAGGATCCGCGCATTGCAATGAAACAGGTTCATATCAATAAATGCCCAATTATTGCGCCCGCTGGTATGTTAAATACTAAAGAGGCTCAGCGCTTACAGATTGATGGCGAAGTGTGCCGAGCGCATCTGCAGATGATTCGTGGTTTTGATGGTTTGAAGGAGAAAATTGCAGAGGTCTATCAGGAGAACCCGTTTGAGGCTGAAAGCGATCCGGATCAAATGCTCTATAGTGGAGGATTCTTTTCTCCAGCCGATAAACAATCTATTGATCGGGTAAGAACGTCAGGTTCGGACGAACTGATCGGGTTGGAAATGCCGTTTCAGGACAGTCGCCTCGAAGAGATGCTGCTGCGATATAAAGCGCGTAATTTTCCACAGATACTCACTGCTGAAGAGCAGCGACGCTGGCAGGATTACCGCCGCGAAAAGTTGTTGAATGGACAAGACGGTCACCTGAGTATGGAACAATTTTATCAGCGTATGAATGAGCTTTATGTACAATCGGATATTGATGAGAAAAAACGCCATATTCTGGAAGAACTGGCTCTGTATGCTGAAGCAATTTATCCGGTGGAAGAATCATTTGACGATGCATTTTAACTGGCAAGTATTTTTACTGTTGTTGTTTTCTCCCATAGCTCCGGCGGAAGAGATTGTGGAGAAACCGATTGAGTATAAGGTTACTCCGGTGAAAGGCTACCTCTATGGCACTGTTGATGGTGAAACTGCGTATAAAGATTGGCGACGTGGTTCCTTTGATCAAGAGCGAATGGTTGAAGTTCAACCTCAGGAGCTGCCTAGCAATCTGCCTGAGCCTGTCGTTATCCCTTATACGGAGCCTGAGGTAAGTGAAGTGCCGGTAGGTAAAACGAAACAGCCGCCCCTGAAAGGTGAAGATAAAGTCTTTGTTCAAATCGAAGAGGATGTAAAAGAGGCACGTTGCCTGATTCTGGGCGAAGGTTGTGAACTGCTTATTGAGCCAGAAGAAGAGAAAGACTCAGTATATTTTGATGCTATTGAAAAAGCTAAAGCACGACAAGCGGAGTTGCAGTCTGAGCAAAATGGTAAGGCCAGAGAGATCATCAGGCCTTAATCTGATTCATGGCGCATTGTGCTTAACTGATGATCTTCTGCAGTAGTGGCTTATAAGAAAAATTCCTAATTTAACCCTTTCGCTTTGTTTGTCACTCAAACTTAATGGTCATGTATATACATATGAAATATATGTGTACTAGAATCTCTCTAACAATAAAAATAAAAGAGTAATATCTAATGTTGGGTCGCTTATTGGATAAAATTCAGGTCTCTAAGCATTCCCAGAAATGGGAAGTTTTTATTAATGAACTGTTTTCTCAGGAAGATTTTTTACCTCAGTTGCATGCGCCAAGTATTTTATTGAGTCTAAAACCTGAGATTTATTTTAATCTTCCAGATGGACAGGTGGATGACTACACCTATAGGCAGAAGGAAGAGGTAGTATTGAAAACAGTTTTGGATCTGCTTTCTGAGAAAATAACTTCTGAGGAATACTCTCCGTGGAGCCCAGACCTGATTGAGCGGAAAGAGACGTTAAGATTGTTCGGCAAAATTGAGCAGCTAATTATAAATAAAGGTTATATTCTTCATCAAAATCCGGCCCTTTCAAAATCCACAAAAATACGGCAATCGAGAATAATTGGGTAAGTTCAGTGTCCCCCACGATTGCTGATCAACTGTTGATTTAATGTCGGAGGGATATGCTTCTCAGGGCTTAGATCAACCCTTAAGTTCACCGTTATCGTTTAGGCTTCTTTTCCCTTTCTTCCACTCTTAATCCTTGCCACAATAGGAGTGGCACCTACATACCGAAGTGTGCTCGGGGTTTTCTAGTACTGGCAGGTTGCTGAATGAATATAAGGAAGTTCTTTAAATTTAATCATGTGGGTGGTGTGCGGGTTGTCCCTGTCTCATACAAAATTGTTTGTGTCTTAGCCGTTCTCATTGTTGCTTCAAATATCACTACTAACTACGCCAGTCTCCTTTTTAGCCGTATCAATCAGATCTATTTTACTAAACAGCTACTCGTTAAAGACTTAAAGGAAATCTCAAACTTCAGTAATTTGCAGTGGCAGATATATGAATTAAATGGGGACTTTGAGTCTACGCTTAAGAGTATCCGTGAAAAGAGCATTTTTGAACTGAAAAAGCCGGGTTCAGCTATTATTGGCTTAAAGGCGGATGGCTCAGTGGTTTTTTCGAGTTTTGATAAAAACGATGAAATTACACTGGATGCGACCCCTATCTTGAGTAACCTGAACGCTAATCATGAAAATATTGCAGAAGATTTTGTTGTCACCTATGTGAATGGGGAAAAATATTTCGGTATCTATAAGCTGAACAATAACTGGGATATGTATATCTTTCGAGGTGAGGAGGAAGAATCCTTTTATAAGTCTTCATGGCAAAACTTTTTCATCATTATTGTTGTTATTTTATTTATTACTCTCTTTAGTGCGATAACGGGCATCTATGTTCTGCGTTATATTCTGCGATTTATCGGTGTGATCACAGCATCTATCATGGAAATGGCGCAGCAAAAACAATTAACCCCGATTAAGCTGCAAGGGGCTTCCAATGATGATGTCACCTATCTTGGAATTTCGTTCAACCTTTTATCGCAAAATATGGATACGTTGGTCAGTATCTTCAAAAAGTTTGCCGATAGAGACATCGTAAAAAAAGCCTACAGTGATAAAGAGGTTCGCTTGGAAGGCGAACAGCATCAATTAACCATGCTGTTTACAGATATCAAAGGGTATACCAATATGACTGAAACATTGGGTACCGATATCATTAAATTGTTAAACCTCCAGTATGACCATTCAATAGATAATATTTACCGAAATGATGGCGCAATCGCATCGATCATAGGTGACGCTCTGTTAGCGGTTTTTGGGGTTATGGAGAGCGACCGTAATAAATCCCATGCTGCGCTTATAGCCGCCAATGAAATTCTAAAATCAACCCGTGAGCTTCAGCTTAAAATGAGCAAAAAGCGAGCAGCCCTGATCCAAAAGCATGGCAGCCTTAGTGAGGAGGAAGAGGCTATCTACCAAGCGGTATTGGTTGAGGTTGGTGTAGGTCTCGATTCTGGAGAAGTGTTTTACGGGACGATTGGTTCAAAGCTTCGGATGACTACAACGGTGATTGGCGATAGGGTAAATTCAGCCGCTCGCCTGGAAGGGCTAACCCGTATATACAATGTACCTTTGATATGTTCTGGCAGTGTTTACGATGATGTAAGGTTACATGTGGATGTACCTGGTTTCGATTTCATTCAAATCGATCAGGTTAGAGTTAAGGGTAAGACTGAAGCTACAACTTTATACTGGCCCGTTCCTCGTGACGAAAATAGCGATGAATTGAAATTCAAAGTTGCAATTTTTCATAAGGGTTTAGAGTCATATTTTGCAGGGGACTGGAAGAAGAGTTTTTCATATTTTGAACAATGCGATTTGGCTTTAGCTGATGTATTTAAAGAGAGGACAAAAGCTAATCCTCCAGCAGATTGGGATGGGATATGGGAACTGAAGTCGAAGTGAAAAACCGGCTAAGCGCAACTAAAGAAGCGTTCTTATCCCTTGAAGACGAGAGCGGCAACGCTTCTGCTCAGAAATATACCCTGGAAAGTGCATTCCGGCAGACAGAGAAAAACAGTAGTCCAAGGCTTATCATTGCTATTGTAATGATGATTTTTGTGTTGATTTCGGCGAGCGCTGCATTTCACTATTACATGCGTACACTCGAAAATAGTGTTGAGATTAATATCGCTGAGTTTGAAGATGTGCGATTGAAAGAGGCGTTGTTTTCCATAGGAAATACTTCGATGGAGCTGGATCTATTACAAGCAGAAGTTAGAGATCTGGATAAGGAACATGCAAGTAAAGTTGCGGACCTCACTGAAGAATATAATCGCTTAGAAAAACTTTCAGTCTTGAAAGGCGAAACTCATCTGATCGATGGGTTAAAAACTCAAGAGCAAATGGAAATAGCCAAAATTGAAGAGGAATGGAGAACTCTCAAAGAAGAAAAACTGAAAGCTATAGCCAGACTTGAAGATAAGAATACCTCAGTTCAAAAGCAGCTGGCTGGTAGCAAAGCCGATGTATTAAATCCCGAGCAAAAACTACAATCCCTCCAGGTCAGAAAAGTTCAGGAGCATTATGAGGAAAGAATTTCAGAACTAAGAGCCGACTTTCAACAGCAGAAAAAGGACTTGATTCTGAAATACAACCCTCATCTAAATGATTCCGGCCTTGAGAGTATTACCAATCAGTCTATTGAACCCCCGAAAAATGAGTTCTTTACAGATGAGCAACTCATGGAGTTTATGCAGACAGGCGTCATTACGACTGAGCAAATAAAAGAGTTGGAACAAGTCGTGGCTGATCAGCAGTTATTGGTAAATCGATTACGAGCTATTCCATTTGTTAATCTGCCTCAAGTTGTGACAGAGAGACTTTACAGTTTTAACCAAGCAGTTATTGGACAGTTTGTTGGGTTGGCCAATAACCTGAATCAAATCTTAGAGGCGAAATCAGGAGAGGTTGGTAGTTACAGCTTTATGATGTCCGATATGGTT
This sequence comes from Neptuniibacter sp., assembly GCA_050633605.1. Lineage (GTDB taxonomy): Bacteria > Pseudomonadota > Gammaproteobacteria > Pseudomonadales > Balneatricaceae > Neptuniibacter. Next base: position 56,840 of record JBOEGV010000025.1, read on the forward strand.
GCCAGAGCAAAATCTGATGGGCTCATTGTCGACCCTCGGGATGCGCGGGATATTGTTGTATTTTTTCGTGAGGATTATTTTCCGAAAAAAGGTGATCAGTACGAAGTCTATCGATATGAGACGCCGCTTGGCGTTAGAGTTATCTCTGATATCGATAAGGGAAAAGTGGTCATACGCAGCAGCAAAGAGGGACTTCAGACTGAACTGATGCCTTTCGATAAATTGTTATTAATAGAGCCATAGTTGCCTTGTGGCTAATTCTTATCCTTAGTTGCGTGCTGTGTTTGTCTTGTAATTGTTTATCTTGTTTATCGCGCAGGTTGATTCAAAACTGACCCGCTATGTTAAGGAACACTCTTTGGGGAGTGAATAGAGCGTTCCTTATACTCGGAGCAAGTTAATAAAAAGATTACACCTCAGGCACGGTGGCTGAAATATTCTTTAAAACCATTGCTGCTTCAGAACGCTTATCCGCAATGACTTTACCGCCCAGTTTGTTACCGTAGCTTTTCACGGTTAAACGCCTTTTTAACAGAGCGTGCAGACATGTTTCAAGATCAGTCAGGGTGACCTTCTCAACAGCGTTAGCGAGCTGAACTTTGGTATCAAAGCCATATTCCTGCCAGTCCAGTTCACGCCAGTAGCGCTTAGTGCGGCTGGAAAGCTTATTGTCTTTTTTATTGATGCGTGAGAGCACGCTGTTTTTAAATCGATCAAGATCGGCAGAAGTTAATTGTGGCAATTTACTCTGCCACTCATTCAGGAAATGATCGATATTCTCTTCAAGTGCAGTCGCACTGGTGTTGGGGGACTGCACAATAAATGCCATGCCCGGACTTTTATTCATCTGTAGTGGGGTGGCGAAGACGATATAACCCAGCTGTTTTTCGGTGCGTAGTTCATTGTAGAACGGTGCGGACAAGAGTTCTGCTAGGACCGAAATTTCCGCTCGGGCTTTAGGACTGCTGTTTTCACCTTGCAACATGATGGTGATGGCAGCGTCGTTGTGGTCAACATTCAGGGTTTCGGAGAGAGACTGTTCGGCAGGGATTTGAGTGACCTGTATAGGAGTCACTTTTTGGGTTTCAGTTTTCAGCAGTGAGCTTTTTACCCGATTTGCCATATTCAGAGCATAGTTTTTATCCATGTTGCCATGGGAGAGCACTTTTATAGCCGGTTTTGCCAGCAAGTTTTTAGAGTACTCTTTTAAATCTTCCAAAGTGACATTTAGAGCTGCATTTAACTGACTCTGTTTATCGCTTTGTGGTAAAAGCAACTCATACAGTCTGCTTATGGTCTGGTTGTATGGTTTGTCCTTGAAACTGTTTTGCAGCTGTTCCAATTGACGTTGTTTCAATATATCAAAACGTTTCTGATCAAAGTCAGGGTTCTGCAGAGCATTAACGACCTGATTTAGTAACAGATTAAGTTTGTCATTGTAGCCAGACAAACGCACGCTGAATCCCTTCATGTGCGGGTATATCTCTGTGCCCATACCAGCAAGGTATGCGTCGTACAGGGTTTCATTCAATTGTTCTTGTATCAGTTGAGTGTAGAGTGCGTTCAATACCCAGCTTTTTGCACTTTGGTTGGCGATAGGTGTTTGAACGGTAAAATAAAAATTCGCGCGCGGCACAGAAAACTCAGAATCAAACTGGTACCAGAATTCATAACCAGTAGCCTGATCTATCTTCACAGGCTTTTCTGTGGCTTTTTCATTCAGCAGGTCCAGATTGTCCGCAATAAATGGATTGTTCGAGCGGATACTGAGATCTTCTGGAATCTGTTTACCTTGTAATGCCGCAAGCTGTTCTGGACTGAAATTTATAACGGCATAAGGTGTCTTATAATCTGCCTCGATCTGAGCCGTTTCCAACCCCTTGGCTTTCAGGCTCAGGAACAAATTTCCCGGACGAATGGCGCTCAGGTATGCATGGACCAGTTCAGGATCAAAGTTTTTGAAAGTGAAGCCGGCAGAGATAACTTTCTCTGTTGGGTAGTACTGCATCTGGCGGGCGAGTGTGCTGGTCAGGTGGATAGGTTCAGATTTCTCCTGAAACAGAAACTCAATGGAGGAAAGTTGTTTCTCCTCCTCATACAAACTCTGCTGAATTCCTTCTTGCTTCATGAGTTCGATATATTGGAACAGAGCCTGAGTCACGGAGAGGTAGTTCTTTAAACCAGACTCGGTCAGCTGCATCATTACCATAAAGCTGCCTTCTGTTTCCAGATTGTGCCCAGGAGATGCTGATAATGAAGTAGCCCAGCCTTTTTCTTTGAGATAGGAAAGCAGGCTGCCTTTACCCTCGTAGCCTACCAGGCTGCTGATGTAATAGAGTGGTTTTTGCTGCCATTTTGAGCGAAATTCCGGAATTGGGAAGGTGAGAGTCAATGAACGAATATCTTTTACCGGCTCAATAAACAGCTGCTGTGGCAATTGTCCGGGTTTAAACAAGGTTTCATTATCTTCAAATGGTTTCACATTGCGGTTTTTAACAGCTGAGAATTTTTCCACCGCCATCTGTTTAAGTTCAGCTAAGGGTTCGCGACCCAGAATGACCAGTGTCATTAGATTGGCAGAGTAATAGCGTTGGTAAAAATCGATCAGTTCATCCCGAACCATCGAGTTTTCGCGATCGGCCAGTGTTTTTAGACTACCAACTGAGAATTTATTATGGCTGTGTTTGGTATTCATCGCCTGTTTAGTGGCGGCGTACCCTCGGCGGTAATCATCTTTAATTTTTGCCTGATATTCAGAGTGTACGGCGTGGCGTTCACGGTCTACATATTTTTCATCAAAGCGTGGAGAGATGAAAAACTGTGAAAATCTGTCCAGTGTAGGCTCCAGAAATTCTGCACTGACATCAAAAAAGTAATTAGTATTTTCCTGCGCGGTGTATGCGTTGTGTCCGCCACCATGAGAGCGAATGTAACTCTGGTATTCATCTGCTTTCGGGTATTTGTCTGTACCCAGAAACAGCATGTGTTCAAGGAAGTGGGCCAGACCTGCGCGATCGCGAGGGTCAGCACTGGAACCAACCGCAACATTCATTGAGGCGGCGGCTTTATCTGCACGTGGATCGGAGATTAGCAGAATGCGTAGTTGGTTGCTCAGGGTAAGGGTTTCATACTCCCTGGTATCGTTAGAACTTTTTTCAATTGCAGCTGATGCTGAAGAATTGAAAGCAAGCAGAGCCGAAAACAGAAAAACAAGATGGTAAAAACGGTTCAATCGAGCATAAAACATACAGATAATCGCCTTAACACAAACACCAGAAATAATTGTGACCAAGAATAGCGCCTAGGGTTCCCTTTTGGAAAGCTCAAGCTTGGTGTTTCTGCGCAGGTTTCGCAATGAAACTTTGCAGTTTTATATTTTTAATTTATTGATACGACTCATCTTTTTTTCAGCAAGGCCGATGTTACAATCAAAGCAGTTATTGCCCTGAGAAGAGATCTATGAATAAAGATAAGGTGATTTTCGCGTTTTTTATCGTTTTAGCCCTGACATTAAACTTCGGTTTTTATCTTGGGGAGATCGATAATCCTGAACACCACAATGTGTTTGAATTTTTTGCTGCCATCACAGTGAGTCTGATCTGTACCGTTCTTAAATTTGGTGACCGTACTCATTTGGGCGCTTTGATGTTGGCGACTTCTCTGGTGGCTGATCTGCAATTGGTTATTGCTGCTTGCATCTGGGGATTCGCAGTCCAGATAAGTGGTGTGGGTATGGACGCTTCAAATATGTCGAGCGTGGTTTCACTCAGTGGTGGTGCTTTGTTAGCCAATATTATTTCGGTCATCCTGCTGGTGGTTGAGTCAGCAATGCTGCGTCGCTAACCGGCACTGTCTGATGAATAATATTCTTTACCTTCTGCTGCGACGCTTACGTACCCCGTTAATCGTTTTGATTGTGGTTTACTCTATATCGGTGCTTGGTTTTGTATTGATACCGGGATTGGATGATCAGGGCAACGTATACACAATGGATTTTTTCCATGCGGTGTATTTTGTCTCTTTTATGGGTTCAACCATTGGTTTTGGTGAAGTCCCCTACGAGTTTACACCTGCACAGAGAATGTGGACTCTATTTTCCATCTACGCCACTGTAATTGCCTGGTTATATGGCATAGGTACATCGTTGGCATTGTTGCAGGAGCCTATGTTCGGGCGCATGTTACGCCGCCGCTCCTTTAAAGCCGATGTTGCGCAGATCAACGAGCCATTTTATCTCGTCTGTGGCTATGGGGTTACTGGAAGCGTGATTGTGCGTCAGCTGGTGCGCAGGGATGTTCGGGTGGTTGTACTGGATTATAACAGTGATCGTATTGATGCATTGGAAATGGATGAATTATCCCTGCCAATCCCAGTATTGTGTGCCGATGCAGCGTTACCTGATGTCTTAGATGATGCCGGATTACAGCATCCTAATTGCACCGGGGTGATGGCTGTTACGGATTCCGATCAAACCAACCTGTCCATTGCGATTGCCAGTAAGCTGCTTTGCCCGGATAGAATGGTTATCAGTAGGACTGAGTCTGATATTACAACGGCAAATCTGAATTCTTTTGGTACAGACCTTGTGGTAGATCCGTTTAAAACCTATGCGGAATATCTCTCATTAGCTGCCCATGCTCCTTATATGCATTTGGTTTATGACTGGATCCATAATCCGTTTCATCGTCCCTTGTCGAGTGTCTATCAGCGAACAAAAGGCCGCTGGATTATCTGCGGGCATGGTCGCTTTGGGCGGGCGCTTTACCGTGCTTTTGATGAGAGTGATGTGGACCTGACCGTCGTAGATGTTGATGGGAGTAAGATCAAGGATCTACCGCATCAGGTAACCGGTATTGGTACAGAGGCTGTTACACTGGAAGAAGCTGAAATTATGGATGCGGTTGGGATTGTTGCGGGTACACCCAATGATGCGGATAACCTTTCTATCATAATGACTGCGCGAGAAATGAACCCTAAAATTCTTACGGTGGTTCGTCAAAATATCCATGCCAATAATTTGGTGTATAAAAACAGTCGGGCAGATTTCATCATGGAGCCCGGCCGCATTATCGCCAACCGTATTCTTGCCCATGTGAAATCGCCACTTGTTCCAGTATTCATCGAAGAGATGCTTGGTAAATATGATGATGTCTGGGCTCACACCCTGATAAACAGAATGAGCAGTGTTGTCGGGGAGAACGAGCTGGATAGCTGGGCGTTTAAAATCAGTGAGGAGGAGACTCCTGCGTTGATGGAGGCATTTGGGCAAGGTGAGAACCTAAAGCTTTCGTTGTTTTTTAAAAACCCCCATAATCGGAATCGTAATTTGCATGCATTCCCATTGATGCTACGCAGAAATGGCCAGATTGATATGCTGCCGGGCGAACTGGAACAGCTACAGCCGGGAGATGAGATTCTTATCTGTGGTATGAGCAAGGCCAATCGCCGTATGCAGTGGACAGTCAACAACTATAATGTTCTGCAATATATTCTGACAGGCAGTGATGCTAGCAACAGCTTGCTTTCCCGATTGTTACAGAAAATCTAATATTCTGAGGTGATCTCTGGCTTACCTGTTACTGGCGTTGACCACGTTATTCTGGGCAACCAATTTTGTTCTTGGGCGTGCGGTTTCTCCAGATATCCCACCTATAACTCTGGCTTTTATCCGCTGGTCTGTTGCTCTGGCTATTTTATTGCCGTTTGTGATTCCTACTATTTGGCGATACCGGGGTCTGATTAGTGAAAACTGGCCTATTTTATTTTTGCTTGGCACGTTGAGTGTGGGGACTTTTAATACTTTGGCGTATATAGGGCTGCAATATACAACGGCCCTGAATGGTTCCCTGATGCAATCCACTATGCCAATTATGATCTTGCTGCTTAGTACTCTGTTCCTGCGAGAGATGGCAACCATGAAACAATGGATGGGTGTTGCTTTATCGCTCTCTGGTGTCTTGTTGTTAATCTCTCAGGCTAAGTTGGAGTTGTTATTAGGGCTACGTTTCAATGCCGGAGATTTATGGATTATCACCGCCATGTTGGTTTGGGGTATCTATAGTATCTGTTTGCGCTGGAAGCCGGTGGATTTACCGCTTTTTTCATTTTTGCAGCTGACCCTGATTATTGGGGTTGTCTTTTTAATGCCGTTTGTCTGGTGGGAACAGCAGAATGCGAGTGAGATCCAATGGAGCAATAATCTCTACCTTCTTTTCGCCTACCTTGCGATCTTCCCATCGATACTTGCGTACCTTTTCTGGAACTACGGAGTCGAAAAGCTGGGTGCGCAAAAGGCAGGTTTATTTGTTCATCTGGTGCCATTATGGGGCATGATTCTTTCTGTTTCTTTTCTGGGAGAGCAAGTACAGGCTTTCCATTTAGGGGGCATGGCATTAATATTTGCAGGTATCTATCTGGCAGTAATTGCGGATAGAACTAAAACTACAACAAATAAATAATCAGGCGGATAGATCGGATGCGAACATTTTTAGTCATGCTAATGGCTGTTTTCATGATTGCGCTGCCAATGGCAGAAAATGCTGAAGCGAAGAGACTGGGTGGTGGTTTCTCGTTTGGTAAGAGTTTTTCTTCACCTAAAAAATCCACTGCTCCAACGCAACAGAAAAAAACCACAACAGATCAGACTAAACAAGCTACTAATACCTCAAGCGCCACAAAAAAGGCAGGTATGGGCGGTTTGATGGGAGGTCTGCTGGCGGGCGGTATTTTTGGTGCCCTTTTATTTGGCGGTGCATTTGAAGGCATCCAGTTTATGGACTTGTTGCTGATTGCAGGCGTTATCTTTGTGATATACAAAATTATGGCTGCCAGGAAACCTCGAGAAGCCTATGCGGCACAGGGTGCCCAGCAATATGAAATTAACCCACATAATCAGCAGAGAGCGGCAGAGCCGGAACCTGCTCCTGAATTTAAACCAATGCCTTCCTTTAACTCGGGTTGGGGTGAAACTCAGGAAGTAAAACTACCTGAGTGGTTCAATAAAGAAGCATTTCTTGAAGGTGCCCGTGAGCACTTCATGCAGTTGCAGGAAGCCTGGGATCACTGTGATTGGGATTCCATCAAAGGTTATACCTCTGATGAACTGTTTCAGATTTTGCAGCAGGAACGGGCAAAACTGCCGGAGCATCAGATCACCGAAGTTGTCTCGGTGATGACAGAGTTGCAGAACTTTATTGATAACACAGACCATGTCATCGTTAGCATTAACTTCTATGGCTGGTTGAAGGAAGACTCAGAAGAAACCACAGAATTTAATGAAACCTGGCACCTGTCACGGGATATGACTCAGGAAAATGCTGATTGGTTTATTGTTGGGATTCAACAGAATTAAGCTGAGCCCAGAGTTAAAAAAGCCAAAGCAGATGCTTTGGCTTTTTTGTTTGT
>JBOEGV010000026.1:0-89623 GCA_050633605.1 Neptuniibacter sp.
ACGGGTATTGCTGTTGGTATGGCCACCGATATCTTACCGCACAACCTGAGAGAAGTAGCTAAGGCTTGTATTCACCTGCTGGATAATCCAAGAGCGGATCTTGAGGAGCTTAACCAGATTATTCCTGGGCCGGATATGCCTACAGACGCTGAGATTATTTCATCGCGCGGTGATCTGGAAAAAGTTTACGAAACCGGACGTGGTTCTGTTCGCATGCGAGCTGTATACCTCAAAGAGCAGGGTGAAATCATTATCACTGCTTTGCCGCATCAGGTCTCTGGAGCCAAAATTCTGGAACAGATTGCTGCCCAGATGCAGCAGAAAAAACTGCCGATGGTAAGTGATCTTCGGGATGAATCTGATCATGAAAACCCGACTCGTTTGGTGATCGTTCCGCGTTCGAACCGAGTGGATATCGAACAGTTGATGGCGCATCTTTTTGCTTCTACCGATCTGGAGCGAACGTACCGTGTAAACATGAACATGATCGGTACAGATGGCCGTCCTCAGGTTAAGAACCTGCGCCAGATTCTGGTTGAGTGGTTGAGCTGGCGTACCGATATTGTGCGTAAACGTTTGCAGCACCGTCTTGAAAAAGTAATGGACCGCCTGCATATCCTCGAAGGTCTGATGGTCGCTTACCTCAATATTGATGAAGTGATTGCGATCATTCGTCATGAGGAGGAGCCCAAGCAAGAGCTGATGAAGCGGTTTGGACTGACTGACATTCAGGCCGATGCCATTCTGGATCTGAAATTACGCCACCTGGCTAAGTTGGAAGAGTTTAAAATCACATCTGAACAGAATGAACTGGAAGAGGAGCGTATGCACCTTGAAGGAATTCTGGGGTCAGATGCAAAAATGCGCAAACTGATTAAAAAAGAGATTAAAGACGCAGCAGAAAAATACGGGGATGAACGTCGTTCACCCATTGTAGAGCGTGAAGAGGCTCAGGCTTTCAGTGAAAAAGATCTGCTAACAGCCGACCCTGTGACCATAGTAATATCCAAACAGGGTTGGATTCGAGCTGCAAAGGGGCACGATATTGATGCCAATGGTCTTAATTATAAGTCCGGTGATGCCTTCAAACTTGCCTGTAAGGGAAGAAGTAACCAACCTACAATTTTGTTAGATACAACCGGGCGTAGTTTTACTATCGATACCCATACTCTGCCGTCTGCCAGAGGACAGGGTGAGCCGGTCACAGGCCGTATTACCTTGCCCAAAGGATCTACTATTGATGCCGCCATCACGGGGAAAGGGGCTGATAAGCTATTAATGGCTTCTGATGCCGGGTATGGCTTTATTACTAAGTTGGATGATCTCACCAGTAAAACTAAAAACGGTAAAGCGGCCCTGTCCCTACCGAAGAACGCTAAAGTCTTACCTCCTTTACTGATATCTAAGCCGGAGACGGATCTACTGGCGGCAATTACTAACGAAGGGCGATTATTGGTCTTTCCTTTAGCGGATCTTCCGGAACTGGGACGAGGTAAAGGTAACAAAATTATCAATATTCCTTCAGCTCGTTCGGCTTCTAGGGATGAATTGGTTGTTGCGTTAGCCTGTTTTTCTGCCGAAGATACACTCATGATTCATGCTGGGCGTCAGCATCTGAAGCTTAAGCCTGCAGATATAGAACACTATCGTGGTGAGCGTGGGCGTCGGGGAAATAAATTACCGAGAGGGTATCAACGAGTGGATAACCTGGAGGTCGAAGCAAGAAATCCGGAACAGGAAACTTCTGGCGGTGTTATGCTGGAGTAGTCAGTAAATTACCTGTTGGATCGAAATTCACGGCTGTAATACCTAACAGTAGAGGTATTGCAGTCGTCATCACAACCCTCCTCCAGATTTTCCAGCAAGTTGCCTTTTTATTAAGACTTTCTTGAATATATGTAAATTGTTTTAAGAAAACTCTCTTATAGATGAAAAACCTTAAATTTTCTAAGGGGTTGTAGTATTGTTTTGGGTATTAATTTTAGAGTATTGCTTGTTGAGTTTAGTTTCTAAAGGTTGTTTCTCTCCTGACTAGGGTTGGTGTCATGGATGGCAGTTTGATACGGAAAAGATTCAAAGCACGAATAGTTTTTTTGGCCACGACACTCATACTTGGCATGTTGCTCATGGGGGGCTATTTACTGTTTCATGCCTTTGATTTAAGAAACACCTGGATTGAATACAGTCAATTCAGTGAAAAACGCAACAAATCACTGACTGAAATCTATCACGCAGTTGGTTATGGCGGGTTTATCCATAATTTTAAAAATTATGTTTTACGCCATGAAACAGATTTGCTCATCAAGTTAGATGAAGATATTAAAAAAACCTTTTCAGCGATTGATTCTTACAAAAGAGTTGAGCTGAACTCCCACGAAAAAATTGCCCTGAGTATCATTAAGACCACCTTCGACAACTATGCGAATAATCTGGAAGTCGCTAAGGCTATGGTGGCTGAGGGCAAAACGCCCCTACAGATAGATGCCGTCGTACGAATTGATGATCAGCCAGCATTAACGGGTCTGCAAAAACTCCAGGATGAAAATGTTTTTTACCATGAGCGTGTAACCGGTGAAATGCAAAAGCAGGTTATTGGGCTGATAAATGTGCTTTTGGTGGGTTTGTTAGCTTTGCCGTTTGTTGTATTAGCCGCCTATCACTACCATGATGTCTTCGTCAGAATGATTAATTTGAGTGTCCAGAAGCGTCTGGTAGAAAAAGCGCTGGAGGATAAGTCGGCTCAGGCTGAACTGGCTGAATCAATGCACCAAGAGATGAAAAGGGAAGCATATCATTGTGACCTGACTCGCATTGCAAACCGTAAAGCGTTTATGGAAATGGCTGGGGGGATTATCGAGCAGGATCGGGAACGAACTGTAGAGTTTTCAATCTTATTTGTAGATGTCGATGATTTTAAAGTAGTCAATGACAACTATGGCCATGATGTCGGCGATAAAGTTCTGATTGAGGTAGCCACGCGTTTATCTATGGCAATTCGTCAGGGGGACTTGGTTGCTAGAATTGGGGGAGATGAATTTGCTCTGATCATCACAGGTCAGGAAGCTGATTTCGATTCCAACCACTTGTCAGAACGCCTTCTCGAAGTTATGAATATTAGCTATTCACACCTTGCAGAGGGTTTAGAGGTGTCATGCTCTGTTGGTGGTGCAGTCTATCCTCAAGACGGTTTCACTATAGAGGAATTGATGAAGTCCGCTGATGAGAGGATGTATCAAGTTAAGAAAAGCGGTAAGAATGGCGTTTATCTGCGGGATGAGGAAATTAATCTGGCAGAGACGGAACGGGTATAAGAGGTGTTAGATACCATTTTGTATAAATGTTTCTTTAGAAAAATACCTTATATTTTGAAAAGTTAAGGTTGACGGTTATTTCTTAAAGATTTTTGTTAAAAGGTGATTGGCCTGTTTTTGCAGTAGCTCCTGATGTTTCGCAGTAAGTTTCATTATAAGTACCTTGTCTTCATCTTCTCTTCTTATGTCTGCATTTTCCAGTAAAGCTTGTTTGATCAGCGGAGCTTCTGATAGTGCCGTGTGGCTGATGAGTTCATTGCTGTGAGTTGTGCGGGTCAGGAAGTGAGATTCTTCGTGGACCAGATTATAGCGACTGTGATGCCCACGAGCGATGGACATTTGCAAGCTAAGCACGGGTTGGAATCCTTTGATTCGTGATTGGTTAAATCCTTTATAGAGCAAAGTAAATAGCACCGCTGCGCACAGTGCATTAATACCGTGGCTGTCTTTGTCATCACGCAGTTCGAATCGTAGCAGGATGTCATTGTTTTCCAGTTGCTCTACTTCACCGTTATAAATACGCGCTACTTGCTTGGCAAGATGGAGATAAACATTAACTAAGGCTGATTTCTCTTCAGCTTTAATGTTTTCTGAGCTTGCTGTAATCGTATCGATGTAAAACAGGTAAATTGCATCTTGAGGAGCCAGTATCAACTCCAATTCGTGCTCAAATGAATACAGTTCCAGTTGCTGCTCCTTCTTTTCAATGCGTTCTTGCATTTTGAACAGCGGATTTTCCTTCGCGGGTTCTGAAGATGCTGTTGTGTCGGAGGTATTGAGATCCTGTTCTTCTAAAACTAGAGGTTCTTCTTCGGCAAGTATTTCAGTTTCTAAATCCTGAGGGTGATGCTCAAACTTAGGCATTTGGGATGCAGAGGAAGGAGCCGGCTTCAGCAGGTCAACCAAATCATCTGTCTTAAAGTTATTGCTCTGATGGTTATTGCGGCTGAGTTCAGAGATTTGATCAGTTTTATTTGCTTCAGTTTGCGGTTCCTGAACAGTGTGGTCTGAAATGATTTGTTCAGTAGGTATGACGTTGTCAACAGAAACGGGTTTAGTTGTATTGTTCCTAGCTTCTTTACTTTCATCGTCAACTAAAGCTCTTTGTTGCGTCTGAATTGCCAGTGTTGAAGAGAAATCCCTGGGTTCATCAGGGTTTAGACCGGTCTGATCATTAGTAAATGAAATTGATGTATCGCGAGTTGTGAACCAGATGGCCAGCAAAATGAATAAAATGCTCATGGCGGCTAAGATTGCCACTGGGATATGTTGGCTTGTTAATAATTGTTTTGCTGGTTTCTGGTTTAGCCATAAAGTGAACGAACCAATGTTTTTTTCCAGTTGGAGTAAATGCCGTACCTGCTTGATATCAGATACGTCTCCTGCTCGAGCAATGACAATGCCGTTACGATCCTGAACCTGAAGGCCACTTATATGATCTATTTTAATGAGTTCATTGAGCAGGTAATTCAGACTGACACGATCGTTTGCAAGGATCAGGGGCCTGATTAATATCTCGCTTTGCAAAGCAAGAGAATCACCAAGCTTCAATGTTTCACTTTTAGCTTGGCGTGCTGTGGCCGTCGATAGGTAAGTAGTACTGAGCAGTATGCCTGCTATTATTGCCAGAATTACGGCAACAAACAGGTTCCTTCTTGGGTTCGGTTGTGAATCCATCTGATCAGTCACGGGTCTTGTAAGCTCAAATAGGAAAACAGATGCAGATAATACCAGTAGATCAGCCTGAGCGGGAATATCAAATGTGCTGAAGCGCTGGTTCTGAGTCATGGCAAGAGTATAATAAGCAGCCTATTGATTGGAAGGACGGCTATGAACGTACAAGAATACATGATCGAACTGGGCGAAAAAGCACGTGATGCGTCTCGCCTGGTAGCAAAAGCGGACACTAACCTGAAAAATCAGGCGTTGCTTGCGATGGCTGATGCAATAGACAGCAATCGACCGGCTCTGCGTGAAGCTAATGCTAAAGATCTGGAAAATGGCCGGAATAATGGTTTGGATGATGCAATGCTGGATCGTCTGGAACTGACTGATGCACGTATCGATACGATGATTGAAGGCCTTAGGCAAGTTTCTGCTTTGCCAGATCCTGTTGGGGCAATAAACGACCTGAAATATCTGCCTAGCGGTATTCAGGTAGGTAAGATGCGCGTCCCTCTCGGAGTCATCGGGATTATCTACGAGTCCCGACCAAATGTGACAGTGGAAGCCGCCAGCCTTTGTTTGAAATCTGGCAATGCTACCATTTTGCGGGGTGGTTCAGAGGCGATTAATTCTAATCAGGCGGTTGCTGTATGTATTCAGCAGGGTCTGAAAGATGCAGGGCTGCCGGAAGAAGCGGTGCAGGTTGTGGAGACTACTGATCGTGAAGCCGTTGGTCAGATGATCACTATGCCTGAATATGTGGATGTTATTGTGCCCAGAGGCGGAAAGGGGCTGATAGAAAGAATCAGCCGAGATGCCAAGGTTACAGTGATCAAACATCTGGATGGAATCTGCCATGTGTATATCGACAGCGAAGCGGATAAAGGCAAAGCGGTGAATGTATCATTGAATGCTAAAACTCATCGCTATGGCACTTGCAATACCATGGAGACTCTTCTGGTAAATGCATCTATTGCTACTGAGGTATTGCCAGAACTGGCGGAGCGTTATCAGGCAGTGGGTGTCGAACTGCGAGGCTGTGAACGGACACGTGAGGTCATTCCATATGCGAATGAAGCTACAGAAGACGACTGGGTAACTGAATACCTGGCGCCAATTCTCTCAATAAAGCTTGTGGATAATATGGATGAAGCAATTCGTCATATAAATCGCTATGGTTCGCATCATACAGATTCGATAATCACTGAGAATTACACCAAGTCGCGTTCGTTCCTTAGGGAAGTGGATTCAAGCTCGGTCATGGTGAACGCTTCTACCCGCTTTGCCGATGGCTTTGAGTATGGGTTAGGTGCAGAGATTGGTATTTCTACTGATAAAATTCACGCTCGTGGCCCGGTTGGGCTTGATGGTCTGACTTCCGAGAAGTACGTGGTTCTTGGTGATGGCCATATCCGTAAGTAATTTTTGATGCCTAAAGACGCTTTTGTATTTATGGGTGGGACATTTGATCCCATCCATAATGGTCACCTCAGAACCGCACTGGAACTGCAACAGTGGCTAGGGGTGGATCAAGTGTGCCTGATCCCGGCAAAAACGCCCGTTCATCGAGCATCACCTGGTTGTAATTCGGAGCAACGCCTGGAAATGCTGAAGCTGGCCGTTGCTGATGAGCCGACTTTGCATGTTGATGAACGCGAAATAGATTCTGAGCAACCCTCATATACGTTATTGACGTTACAAGGCTTGCGAGCTGAATTGGGCAGAGGCACGCCAATCTGTATGATTATGGGAATGGATGCCTACCAGACACTGCCTTCCTGGCATGAATGGGAGCAGTTTCTGAATTTGTGTCATCTGATTGTGGTGCAGCGCCCTGGTTACCAATTAGCAGCTGATTCGGTGATGGGAGAAATAACCACACAGCATTATGCAGATAAACCGGAACAACTTTTAAGCCAGCCTTCGGGAAAAGTGTTGATTCACGAATTAACCCCTTTAGGAATTTCAGCGACACAGGTACGCCAGACTATTGATTCAGGCTACTCACCACGCTATCTGATCCCTGATCAGGTTTGGCAATATATTCAAGAAAACCAGCTTTATGGTTTAACTAACTGAAGATAAGTAATGCAAACTGAAAAACTGATTAAGATCGTGCATAACGCACTGGAAGATATGAAAGCTAAAGATGTGATTGATCTGGATGTACAAGATCGCTCTACTGTTACCGATTATATGATTGTTGCCAGTGGCACATCGAAGCGCCATGTGGGTTCGGTCGCAGAAGAAGTGATCATTAAGGCCAAAGAAGCGGGCGTAATGCCTTTGGGCTCTGAGGGGCAAGGTAGCTCGGACTGGGTATTGGTAGATCTGGGCGATGTCGTTGTGCATGTAATGATGCCGGATGCTCGTGAGTTCTATGACCTTGAACGCCTGTGGGGCGTGAGCACTGACGCTTAGGCTGGATATGAAAATTCGCATTATTGCGGTTGGCGGTAAAATGCCCGCTTGGGTTAATGAAGGCTATAACGAATATGCCAAACGCCTGCCGCCAGATTTTCAAATTGAGATGATTGAGCTTCCTTTAGGTCACCGTGGCAAGAGTAGTGATATTGCCCGCGCAAAAAAACAGGAAGGTGATCAAATGCTGGCAGCGATTCCAAAAGGTGATCGGGTCATTGCTTTGGAAGTTTTGGGAAAAAACTGGTCCACGGAGAAACTTGCTGCACAAGTTGAAGACTGGAGGATGGATGGTCGCAATATCAGTTTACTGATAGGTGGCCCTGATGGCCTTGATAGTCGTTGCAGCGCAATGGCAGATCAAAAGTGGTCATTATCCGCTTTAACTCTTCCGCACCCTTTAGTTCGGGTCATGCTGGCCGAACAACTTTATCGAGCCTGGACTGTGATCCAGGGTCATCCCTACCACAAGTGAATTTGATACCGGATTATGGCTACAGAGCGCCTTAAGGATCACAGCAAAGAGAGCCGCACATTCAAAATACGTGCAATTCTGGCATTTTTGGTTGTGGTGGTTATGCTCACTGTTCTGGTTGTGCGGCTTTTCTATTTGCAGGTCATTGAACACGATCGTTTTTCTGCAATTTCTGAAGATAACCGTGTTCAGTTGCAACCCGTTCCACCGAACCGAGGTTTGATATACGACCGTAACGGTATTTTACTGGCCGATAACCGTCCTAGTTACAGTGTGACCATTCTCAAAGAAGAGATGGAAGACTTAGAACAAACTCTCAATGATTTGCGAGAGTTGATCCCGATTACTGACAAAGAAGTGGGTCGTTTTAAAAAACGCTTGAGTCAGAGGCGTCGATCTTTTGAATCTGTCCCAGTTCGATTTCGACTGACAGAAGAAGAAATTGCGGCTATCTCTGTCAACTATCATCGCTTGCCCGGTGTCAGGGTCGAAGCAGAATTGATCCGTCATTACCCCTATGGAGAGTCTCTTGTTCATGCCATGGGCTATGTGGGGCGGATTAATGAAGCGGAATTGAAACAAGTTGATGAGCGCAACTATTCTGCAACTCACTATATCGGTAAATTAGGCATTGAAAAGTTTTATGAAGACCAACTTCATGGAGAAGTCGGTTTTCAGAAGGTTGAAACCAATGCTCGTGGACGTGTCATGAGTGTGATTGAGAGGACTGATCCGCAGCCAGGTACTGATCTGGCTTTGTATCTGGATATCCGGTTACAGCAAATCACTGAAAAACTACTTGAAGGGCGCAGGGCCTCTGTTGTTGCTATTGACCCTAAAAGCGGCGGAATCCTTACCTTAGTTTCGCAACCAGGTTATGACCCGAATCTGTTCGTAACCGGTATTTCTTCGAAGGATTACGCAGCCCTAAGAGACTCCAGTGACTTGCCATTATTTAACCGCGCTATTCGTGGCGGCTATCCACCAGGTTCGACCATAAAACCTATAATTGCACTGTCTGCAATTGATACGGGAGCAGTGAGCCCTAACTACACCATTTTTGATCCGGGCTGGTATACGTTGACTGAAGGTGGAAGAAAGTACCGAGACTGGAAAAAATATGGTCATGGTCGAGTCGATATGAATGATGCAATCGCTCATTCTTGTGATGTCTGGTTTTACGATGTTGCCCATAAAATGGGGGTGGATCCAATGTCCGATTATCTCGGTCGTTTTGGATTTGGTGAAGTCACCAGCCTTGACCTTCCAGAAGCGCTTGGTGCGATATTGCCATCAAAAGCCTGGAAAAAGCGTGCCCGAAAAGCTTCTTGGTATACCGGTGACTCGCTCAATATGAGTATTGGTCAGGGTTTCTTTGTAGCCACACCGTTACAACTGGCTACAGCGGCTTCTGTCATTGCCAACCGTGGTAAGTGGGTTCAGCCTAGAATGCTTAAAGGTATTAAAGCAAAGGCTGAAGATGGCAGTGAGGTGCTGACAATGCCAGAGATCACGTCAGTTCAAATGCCGCGTCAGGATGTGGAACTTAATAATGAAAAAAACTGGGATAAAATCATTAAGGGCATGCATGATGTGATGCATTCCAAGACGGGTACTGCTCGTCGATCAGGCGCAGGTTCTCCATACAAAATTGCAGGTAAAACTGGTACTGCTCAGGTGGTCGGTATTAAGCAGGATGAAGAGTACGATGCAGAAAAGCTGGCTGAAATTCATAGAGACCATGCTCTTTTTATTGCGTTTGCACCCATTGACGATCCGCAGATAGCAATTGCTGTCGTGGTGGAAAATGGCGGCGGAGGATCAACAACAGCGGCACCAATCGCACGAAAAGTAATGGATGCATATCTTTTGGGAATTGACCCTATGGTTGATGAGGCTGAGCTATGAGCAGCCGCGAGTTTGAACGCTACATGCCAGAAGCACATGATCACCTGAGAACTCGCCCCAGCCTCTGGAGTTACACGCACCTTGATGCCTGGTTGTTAATTCTACTTATATTGTTATGCGGCTTTGGCTTATTTGTTTTGTATAGCGCCTCAGGCCAAGATATAGGTTATGTAGTACGCCAAGCGATCCGCATGGGAGCCGGTTTTTTTGTCATGATCATACTGGCTCAGTTGACGCCCAGGTTCATGGGGCGTTGGGCTCCCTGGCTTTATGTCATTGGATTAGGCCTGCTAGTGGGAGTTATTTTATTTGGTGTAGGAGCAAAAGGGGCGCAGCGCTGGATCGCATTACCAGGCTTTCGTTTTCAACCCTCTGAGATTATGAAGCTTGTGTTACCTCTGTCGGTGGCTTTTTACCTGGCTCACCGACCCTTGCCCCCTAGCTTCAAACATATTGTTATCAGTTTAACTCTGATCAGTATTCCGACCGTATTAATAATGAAACAGCCTGATCTGGGTACCTCCTTGCTGATAGCCTCTTCAGGTGTTTTTGTCTTGTTGCTATCGGGTATTCGATGGCGCTATATTTTTACAGCCTTAGGCTTGGCTGGTGCTGCCTTACCAGGCCTGTGGGCCGTCATGAAGGACTATCAGAAACAGCGAGTATTGACGTTTCTTGATCCGGAAAGCGATCCATTAGGGGCTGGTTGGAATATTATTCAATCAAAAACAGCCATTGGTTCCGGTGGTGTTTACGGTAAGGGCTGGTTAAGTGGGACTCAGTCACAGTTGGATTTTCTTCCTGAATCTCATACTGACTTTATTATTGCCGTAGTTGCTGAAGAGCTGGGTCTGATCGGAGTGTTGATACTGCTCACCCTGTATTTGCTCATCATAGCTCGTGGGTTGGTCATTGCTGTACAGGCACCGGATAGCTTTGGGCGACTTTTGGCTGGTAGTCTTATTTTAACTTTCTTTGTGTATGTGTTTGTAAATATAGGCATGGTAAGTGGTTTACTGCCTGTAGTGGGTGTTCCATTACCACTAGTAAGTTATGGTGGTACTTCTATTGTTACTTTGATGGCCGGATTCGGCATAATAATGTCGATACATAGTTATCGAACGATGTTGTTAAAGTAATGTCATAGTGAAATGTTTTCGGATTATTTTATAAAGAGGGTGCAAGGATGAGAAATACAAAGCTAGTCGTTTTGAGTATAGCGTTAATTGGCTTAGCTTTGAGTGGTTGTTCATCTAATCAGGAAACAGTTTCAACCCCTGTTGAAAGTCCGCAGCAGGAACAGAAAATACAACCTGTTAAGCCTAAGCGGACAGTTCAACCTGAAGTTGCCTCTCCTAAGGAAGTGGTACGTTATGAGCGTTACTCTCAGTACCCTGAGGCGCAAGCATTGATGGTTGAAATGCAACAGGAAGGTTTCTCTGAGCAATACCTTACTGGGGTGTTGGATGAGGCTAAACGTCAGGAATCAATTCTAAAAGCTATCTCACGCCCTGCAGAAAAGCGTCTGACCTGGGGAGGGTATCGTAAGATATTCATTGAGCCAAAACGTATCTCTCAGGGTGTAAAATTCTGGCAGGAAAACCGAGAAATATTGGCTAAAGCAGAGCAGATTTATGGGGTTCCTGCTGAGGTTATCGTAGCGATTATCGGTGTCGAAACACGTTACGGAAGAATTACCGGCAGTTATCGAGTGCTGGATGCACTGGCAACATTAGGCTTTGATTATCCGCGCCGGGGGAAGTTTTTCCGAGGGCAGTTAAAAGAGTATTTACGCTTGGTAAAAGAAGAACAGGTTGATGTGACCTCGCTAAAAGGTTCTTACGCCGGCGCTATGGGATATGGTCAATTCATTCCATCCAGCTATCGCAACTATGCGGTTGATTTTGATAAAGATGGTAAGCGAGATATCTGGAACAATAAAACTGACGCTATAGGCAGTGTGGCAAATTACTTTGCAGTGCATGGCTGGAAAACGGGTGAGCCGGTGATCAGTTCATTGTCGTTACCTGAAGTGGTCGAAGAAGAGTGGTTTAGTAAAGGGCGTAAAGGTTTAATTCCAAAAGTAACGTTGGCTGAATGGCAGGAAAGAGGAGTTCAGCCAAATCTTGATCTGAGTGGTAACGGTAAGGCCATACTTATGCGGCTGGAGATTGGTGAAGATAAGCAATATTGGTTAGGTCTGCATAATTTTTACGTGATTACGCGTTACAACCACAGTAAGCTTTATGCTATGGCGGTTCACCGTTTGAGTGAACAGATTAAAAACGCATATCTACAGGCTAAATAATCTTTTCGGGTACTTTCAGCATTGAATATGTATTACAGGCTTCTCACCTTATTGATCATTTTTTCTGTAGTCGGCTGCTCCTCTAACAGTGGTCGCTACTCAATGAAACATGATAAAGCTCCTGAGCGGCCTGTTGATGTTTCCCATGTAAAAGATGCTGTGCCCAGGGTGGAGGCTAAAAGTCGCGGTGGTAATAAAAGTCCTTACACTGTACTGGGTAAACGCTATTACATAATGTCCACTTCTCGGGGATACAGCGAGACTGGCACCGCCTCTTGGTATGGAAAGAAGTTTCATGGTCATAAGACATCGAATGGCGAAGTTTATGATATGTACAAGATGTCTGCTGCACACAAAGCCTTACCCATCCCGACTTATCTAAAGGTCACGAACTTAGCCAACAATAAACAGGTTATTGTGAGAGTGAATGATCGTGGCCCTTTTCATGGTAATCGTTTGATCGATTTATCCTATGCGGCTGCATCTAAGCTGGATATGTTGAAAAAAGGAACAGCCAAAGTAAAACTAGAAGCGATAGACCCCAGAGCATGGCAGAGTTCCAATAATGTAGTGGCTGTCACAAAACGTATCCCAGAACCTGTAGTTTCAGGTCGTTACCTCCAAGTCGGTTCCTATGCTAACCGGGATTCAGCGCATAATGTAGAGAAGCATCTGCGTGCGTCCTTTATTGATCTGGCTGTTCTCACTCGTTCCGCAGTTTTACCTGACGGTAAAACCGTCTACCGTGTACAGTTAGGCCCTTTATCGGGGGTTACTTCACTGTCGGAATTGACAAATCAGGTAGAACAGATGGGATATTCAAACCCACGTTTGATAGACTATCCTTGATCTTTTTTTATATTCAAATTTCACTCAACGATTGATGGAAAACCATGTTTAATCAGGTAGCTAAGTTATTTTCGGTTTTATTTCTGCTTATTATTTCGATGCAGGTTAAAGCTGTCACACCTCTTATCCCTGCTGAGCCTCAGATCGCTGCGACAGCGTATCTGGTAATGGATGCTGATACTGGGAAAATAATTGCCGCAAAAAATGAAAATGGTCGATTTGCCCCTGCAAGCCTGACCAAAATGATGACGGCTTACATTCTCGAGTATGAACTGAGTAAAGGGAATGTTAGTAAAGATGATCTTGTGTTAGTGAGTGAAAAAGCCTGGAGAACTCAGGGTTCCAGAATGTTTATCCGCGAAGGTACTCAGGTGACCTTAGACGATCTTATGAAAGGGATAATCATCCAGTCAGGCAATGATGCGTCAGTCGCTGTTGCGGAACATATTGCTGGTAGTGAAGCGGCTTTTGCGGATTTGATGAATCAACATGCCAGTCTGCTGAGCATGAAAAATAGCCACTTTATGAATTCAACAGGTTTGCCATCTGATAACCATGTTTCATCTGCGTATGATCTGGCTGTTCTTGCAAAAGCAATTATTCAGGACTTTCCCGAACATTACAGTATCTACTCTGAAAAATACTTTACCTACAATAAAATCCGTCAGCCAAATCGCAATAAGTTGCTATGGCGCGACAAAACAGTGGATGGTTTGAAAACCGGTTACACAGAAGATGCGGGCTATTGCCTTGTCGCTTCAGCTAAAAGAGATAATATGCGTCTGATCTCAGTCGTGCTGGGTACTTCTGATGAAGAAGCTCGTGCACGTGAGAGCCAGAAATTACTTTCTTACGCATTCCGTTATTATCGAACTCATAAACTGTTTGAGAGCAATGTCCTGTTGAATACCAGTAAGGTTTGGGCTGGGGACGTTGACCAGCTGCGAATGGGTATCACCGAAGAGCTTTCAGTTACAATTCCGCGTGGACAGGCTGATAAACTGCAAGCTACTATGGATGTAGAGAGAGTCATTAAAGCCCCAATTGCTAAAGGCCAGGAAGTCGGTAAGGTTAAAGTAACGCTGGATGGGCAACTGGTGAAAGAGGTCCCACTGGTAGCAATGGATAACATCCCTGAGGCTGGCTTTCTTAAACGTATCTGGCATGCAATTATGCTGTTCTTCACCAGTTTAATAGGCTAATAGTTAATTAAACAGCGACTTTATTTTTGCACGGATGCCCGCATCTTATTAAAGATGTGGGCATTCTTATTTCTGAAACTATGAATACAGTTTATTTGAACGGTCAGTTTATACCTGAGCATGAAGCAAAAGTTTCGGTTTTTGACCGGGGTTTTTTATTCGGTGACAGTGTTTATGAAGTTATACCTTTTTATCAGGGTATTGGTTTTCGCCTTCAGGAACATCTGGAGCGTTTAAATCATAGTTTAAGAGCGATTCGTATTCAGGCCGAAATTGATTGGGAGCCTGTGTTGAATCAATTGGTCGAAAAAAACGGCGGCGGTAATCTTTCTGTATACTTGCAGATTACGCGTGGTAGTGCTGGTAGAAGAAGCCATGCCTATGATGATTCTATGCAGCCAACAATTTTTGCCTGCTGCTCTCCTGTTAAAGATATTTGGCAGGCTGGAGCCGATGAGATTCGGCCGATTAAAGCTATTGTCTCTGAAGACTTACGCTGGCATCGTTGTGATATTAAATCGACCTGCTTATTACCAAATATCCTAGTGTTGCAACAGGCCAAAGAGCAGGGGGTGGACGAAGCCCTTTTCTCCAGAGATGAGCACCTGACAGAAGGTTCGGCGTGTAATTTATTTTTAGTGAAACGGGGCGTTCTTTTTACCCCAAAAAGAAGTTCAGAAATACTGGGCGGGATTACCCGCCAATTGATACTGGAGCAGGCGGATGAGCATGGTATCCAGTATCAGGAAGTAGATATAGATTATGAACGTTTACTATCAGCCGATGAGGTTTGGGTTTGTAGTTCAACCAGAGGCATCATTCCGGTTATTGAAGTAGATGGTCATCAGATTGGTGATGGCACTAAAGGCCCTTTGTGGCAGAAAATGTTTGAGCTGTTCAGTGCTTTTCAGCGTAAGCTGATGGCGGGTGAACAAGCTAAGTAAAGATAAGAATATGTCAGATAAGCAACAAGAAGCTCCTAAAATAGAATTTCCCTGCCCAAATTACCCAATTAAAGCGGTGGGTATTGGAAGTCATGATTTTCAAAATCATGTGGTAGAAATCGTGCAGATTCATGTTCCTGATTTTGATCTGGAAACTGTAACTATTCAGGATAGTCGCAAAGGAAATTTTCAATCCGTGCGTTTTAAAATTACGGCTCAAGGTGTAGAACAGCTCAAAGCACTACACGAAGCACTTATGGCTTCTGATCGTGTTAAAATGGTGATCTGATGGTAATGGATCAATTGATTGTTCGTGATCTTGGTTTACAGCCGTATGAGCCAACTTGGCAAAAAATGCAGACATTCACTAACGAACGTGATGACTCTGTTGTTGATGAAATATGGTTGCTTCAACATGAGCCAGTCTTCACACAAGGGCAGGCTGGGAAAGAAGAACACCTTCTCAGCACAGGCGATATTCCTGTTGTACAGGTCGATCGCGGTGGGCAGGTGACCTATCACGGCCCAGGCCAGTTGATTATATACTTGCTGATTAACCTGAAAAGAAAAAAAGTTGGGGTTCGTGATCTGGTAACTATTATGGAGGAATCTGTAGTAGAAACTTTAAACGATTACCAGGTTGAGGCTTATGCTAAACCTGATGCGCCGGGCGTTTACGTTAAAAATAATAAAATTGCTTCTCTTGGGTTGCGGGTACGAAGAGGATGTTCATTTCATGGCCTGGCCTTGAATCTGGATATGGATCTTGAACCCTTCTTACGCATCAACCCTTGTGGCTATGCCGGCATGGCAATGACACAGCTGGCTTCACTCGTAGATAGTCTGGATCAGACTGAAGTATCCGAACGTTTGGTAAGTCATTTAATTAATAAGATCGGGTATAAGACTCTAACCCGACACAACTCTCTGGATTAAGAATTACATGTCCGAAAAAACTACTAAAACATCTTCTAGCGTTAAGAGAGTGGAGCAGGGTGTAAAACTGCGAGGCGCTGATAAAGTGGATCGCATCCCTGTTAAGGTCATTCCAACCGCTAAAGAAGATATGCCACGTAAACCTGATTGGTTACGTGTGAAGATGGGCTCTAATGCTGAAGTAACTCGCATCAAGAACAAACTCCGTAAACATAAACTTTCCTCCGTGTGTGAAGAAGCCAGTTGCCCGAATCTGGGTGAATGTTTCAGCCACGGTACAGCAACCTTTATGATTATGGGTGATATCTGTACCCGGCGTTGCCCTTTCTGTGATGTGGCTCATGGCCGACCTAACGCTCTGGCTGAAAATGAGCCGAAAGAGATGGCGGATGCTATCGCTGATATGGGGTTACGTTATGTGGTTGTAACATCAGTAGACCGTGACGATTTACGCGATGGTGGCGCTCAGCACTTTGCTCACTGTGTCCGTGAAACTCGTTTGCAGGTCCCAACAATTGAAATGGAAATTCTGGTACCGGATTTCCGGGGTCGCATGGATATCGCGATCGATATTCTCACAGAAACGCCTCCGGATGTATTTAACCATAATATGGAAACGGTGCCGCGTTTGTACAAAGCGGTGAGACCCGGTTCTGATTATGAGTGGTCTTTACGTTTGTTGAAAAAATATAAAGCTAAAAACCCAGATGTTCGAACTAAGTCTGGTTTGATGGTGGGTATTGGTGAAACAAATGAAGAAATCGTGCAGGTAATGAAAGATCTGCGTGCTCACGATGTCGATATGCTGACGATTGGACAGTACCTGCAGCCAAGTCGCAGCCACCTTAAAGTAGAACGTTTTGTGACACCTGAAGAATTTGATGAATTTGGCCGTTTAGCAAAAGAATTGGGTTTTAAACATGCTGCTTGCGGACCTTTGGTAAGGTCTTCATACCATGCTGACCTTCAGGCTAAAGGTGAAAAGGTGGGTTAGTTTCTGCTTTAGTCTTTTGGAATTATAAAACCGCACATTGTGCGGTTTTTTTATGTTGTTTTTTTATGTCGACACCTATATATTAGTAAGATCTAATGTATTGTGAGTTTACACATGGCGAATAAAACTGTTTCAATCTCTGCCACCATGGGAAGTGGTTGGGCAATTCATGCTGATATCCGCGACCATAAAGTTGTTATTGACCAGCCAACGTCGAGTGGTGGAACGAATGAGGGGCCTTCTCCTCTAGAATATTTTCTGTTCTCTTTAGCTGGATGTGTGGGATCAATTGGGCGTATCGCTGCGCATCAGAAGAAAATTAATCTTCAGTCGATGGAAATCAAAGTAGAAGCGGATCTTAATTCAGCTGGCCTGATGGGGCAAAAAACTGATGATCGAGTCGGCTTTCAGCAGATCCGTATCAGCGCTAAGATTGACGCTGATCTTTCCGCGTCAGAGAAGGCTGCCTTTCTTGATGAGGTTTGTGATCGTTGTCCGTTGCATGACAATACTAAGCTAGAGACCGAAGTTATACATCAGTTAGCATGATGGGTCTCGATTACTGCTGTTTTTTCTTGTAGTTTTCAGTCTGCATCTGAACCACATACTGTGCCAGCAGAGCCGCCTTTTCATCGGAAAAGTCATGGAATGCTGGCATATTATGTCTGGCATTGTACCCGTACTTGATGAGTAGGATTATTTTATAGGCAGGCATAGGATCTTTGCCTGCGATCTTTTCCATTCGTGCTCCCGGCCCTTGTTTCGCATGACAGGACTCACAGTAGTACCCATAGAGCTCTGCTCCTGATTTCATTCTATCTGGCGTGATGGCTTCTTCTTCACAACCCGTTAATAGAGCAATAGATAAAACAGTGATAAGGGTGATTAAACTACGCATTTTTAGTTCCACCAGAATGACCTAAAGATGATAAGAGGGTAGGGGCCGTTTAATCAACACAGATCTGCAGTTTATGGTGGTAATTATAGATTTATTGGGTGACCAGCCAGTGTTAAGGCGATTCTAGATAGATTCATCCAGGGATCGCCGGGAAGAATACCCTTCACCATTTTATCGGAGTCAGCACACAGCTGTAATGCCAGATTGATCTGTTCTGGTGTAACCCTTCTGGCAGCTTCTCGTGCCAGAGGTTTACGTTTCCCCCAGATTCTTTCCTGCTGACAGATTTGATCAAAGGCTTTGCCGTTGTTCTGCCCATGCTGAATTGCAGACAGTGAGCGAAGCTCTTTGGATAATGCCCAAAGTACGACTGGAGCTTCAGTTCCGTCCTGGCGTAGTACCTGAAGAATCTTATTACATCGGCCTGGTTGTCCTTGTAATGCGGCATCAGCTAAACCATATATGTCATAGCGGGAGCTGTCAGATACCGCTTCCACAACATCTTCAGCGGTGACTACCTGATTGGAAAAAAGCAGGCTGAGTTTGCTCAGTTCCTGTTTAGCTGCAAGGAGATTTCCTTCTATGCGGTCACATAACAGTTGGATCGCTTCATCATCTAGTTTAAGTTCAATTTGAGCGGCACGTTGACGGATCCAGTTCGGTAGCTGTTTTGTTTCAACAGGCCATATTTCTATAATGACACCTGTTTTATCAACCGCCTTGAACCATGCGCTTTTCTTACTTGATCCATCCAATTTCTCAGCAATAATCAAAAGGATATTATCTGGGGCCGGGTTGCTTAAATACTGTTGCAGTATTTCGCTGGCTTTCTTGTTCAGTTTGGAGCCGCCAAGGCGCAGTTCGATGACTTTTTTTTCTGCAAAAAGAGAGAGGGCATTTGCGCATTCCAGCAGGTATTCCCAGCTGAAACTGCCATCAACATGCAGTACTTCCCTTTCAGTGAAACCTTGCTGTTGAAGGCTATGTCTTAGGACGTCAGAGCTTTCTTCAGAAATGAGAGGTTCATCACCGGTGATTAGATAAACCGGACTTAAGCCTTTGTTAACCTGAGAACTCAGCTGTTCCGGTTTAATCTTCATTGCAAATTATTCAGTAGTCTTTAAAGCAAGGTAGCGACGAATCATGCTTTGGGCTACCAGATCGTATAGCTCATTGCGAAGCTGTTGCTCCTGAGTTCCGCTAGCCGTTGCAGTGTTCTTATCGTAGTCAAAAAGGCGTTCGCGCTGGACTTTAATGTTAGATGTCAGCGGCTTACCGTTTTTATCAGCGACAAGCATAACTACAGCCAGAGATAGCTCATATTCATCAACGTCAGTGTTGCTTACCGTCGCGCTTTCTCGTTTGTAGTTATGCTCAATAATGCGGATTTGATATGGAGCGCCAGATGTTTCGTTAATGCCATTGAAGGCCATGTGACTGCGCAGGCTATTGGTAAGTTGCGATGCACCAGTTTGGTCGATAAGGGTTACATTACTGAACGCTTCATCAACATTTTGAACGCCACGCAAGTGGAAACCACAAGCACTCAAAAGACCAAGCATGCTTATGACTAGAACGGTCTTAGCGAATAAAGGTAGTTTCCATTGCATGTTGTTTGTGACTCCTTTTAAAACAGCTATGCCATTAACCTACTACGATGTTAACCAATCTGCCAGGAACGACAATTTTCTTACGAATCGTTTTATCGGCCATATGCTTCTGAACATTTTCATCAGCTAGGGCCGTGTGCAGGACGACATCTTCATCAGCATCAGCAGATACGTTGATTTTAGCCCTGACTTTACCATTCACCTGAACTACCAGCTGGATAGTGTCTTGTACTAAGGCTGATTCGTCTACGATTGGCCATGCAGCGGTGAGAGCGTCACTGTCATTTCCCAGTTCCTGCCACAGCTGGTGGCTGATATGCGGTACGATTGGAGACAAAAGTAGAACCGCTGATTCGAGAGCTTCCTGCATTACGGCACGGCCTTGCTCGCTGATATCAACGAACTTGGCAATAGTATTCGACAGTTCCATTACAGCAGCAATAGCAGTATTAAAGGTCTGACGGCGTTCAATATCATCCGTTACTTTCTGAATGGTAGAGTGTGTTTTCAGGCGTAACTCTTTTTGGATATCATTTAGCTTGTCTTTATCGATTGCTGTGTCTGAACCACCAACGTTTTTGTGGTCAAAAACCTGTTTCCACAGACGTTTCAGAAAGCGCAGAGCGCCTTCCACACCCGTATCTGACCATTCCAGAGACTGCTCAGGTGGTGCAGCAAACATCATAAACAGACGTACAGTATCGGCACCGTATTTATCGATCATAACCTGAGGGTCAATACCGTTGTTCTTGGACTTGGACATTTTAGACATGCCATCGTGTTGCAGTACTTTGCCAGTTTCACGATGGGTAGCTGAAGTTACACGCCCTTTGTCATCAGTTTTAACGTCGACATCCGTTGGCGCAATCCAAACCTGGCCGCCTTTTTCATCTTCATAGTAATAGCTATCAGCCAGAACCATGCCCTGACAAAGTAGGCGTTTAAATGGCTCATCACTGTCCACAAGGCCTTCATCACGCATTAGTTTATGGAAGAAACGAGAGTACAGCAGGTGAAGAATCGCGTGTTCAATACCGCCGATATACTGATCAACCGGCAGCCAGTAATTGGCTTTTTCCGGTTCCAGCATTGCGTTTTCGCTGCTCCGGGATGCGTAGCGAGCATAGTACCAACTGGATTCCATGAATGTGTCAAAAGTATCTGTTTCGCGTTCAGCAGCACCGCCACATTTAGGGCATGTGGTGTTGATGAAACTTTCCATTTTTTTGATTGGTGAGCCGCTGCCATCAAATTCAACATCGGTAGGCAGTTTTACTGGAAGCTGGTCTTCTGGTACGGGTACAGAACCACAGCTGAGGCAATTGATAACAGGGATTGGCGCGCCCCAGTATCGTTGACGGGAAACACCCCAGTCACGCAGGCGGAAGTTAATTGTCACTTTGCCTTTATTTTTAGCTTCCAGATCAGATGCGATGGCTTTAAATGCCATGTCGAATTCAAGATCGTCATAATCTCCAGAATTAACCAGAACGCCTTTTTCAGTAAAGGCTTCAACTTCAAGATCAACTTTCTGATCATCCAGAGGGCGGATTACCTGTTTGATTGGCAAACCGTATGCGGTTGCAAATTCCCAGTCGCGCTGATCGTGGCCTGGTACAGACATAACGGCACCTGAGCCGTAATCCATGAGCACGAAGTTGGCAGTCCAGACCGGCACTTCTTCGCCTGTCAGTGGATGAATGGCGGTGACACCCAGTGCCATGCCTTTCTTCTCCATAGTAGCCATGTCGGCTTCTGCTACTTTGACGTTTTTGCACTCTTCAATAAATTCAGCCAGTTCCGGGTTGCTCTCAGCTGCTTTCAGTGCCAGTGGGTGTTGAGCTGCTACAGCAACATAAGTAACACCCATTAGAGTATCAGGCCGGGTTGTGAATACTTCCAGCTCCCCGTAACCCTCTGCATCAAAGATCAGTTCTACACCTTCAGAACGACCAATCCAGTTCTTCTGCATGGTGCGGACTTGTTCTGGCCATTGGTCCAGTTTATCCAGATCATCAAGAAGTTGGTCGGCGTAATCGGTGATTTTCAGGAACCATTGTGGAATCTTCTTACGTTCAACCAGCGCTCCTGAGCGCCAACCGCGACCATCAATTACTTGTTCGTTTGCCAGAACGGTCTGGTCGACTGGATCCCAGTTTACCTCGGCTTCTTTTTTGTAAACTAGGCCTTTATCCATCAGTTTGGTAAAGAACCATTGTTCCCAACGGTAGTATTCAGAATGACAGGTTGCCAATTCTCGGTTCCAGTCATAACCAAAGCCCATCTGTTGAAGCTGGTTACGCATGTAATCGATATTCTCATAGGTCCATTTAGCTGGAGCTACGTTGTTTTTCATGGCAGCATTTTCAGCGGGTAGGCCAAAAGCGTCCCAACCCATGGGCTGAAGTACATTTTTCCCCTGCATGCGCTGATAACGGGAAACTACATCACCAATGGTGTAGTTACGAACATGCCCCATGTGTAGACGACCACTTGGGTATGGGAACATAGATAAGCAGTAGAATTTCTCTTTCTGCAGATCTTCTTCACACTTGAAGCTGTCGTTATCCTGCCAGTAATTCTGTATGAGGGACTCAATTTTTTGCGGACGATATGTTTCGTTCATGTTCGTAAATCGTAATGCCTAGTAAGAAAAACCGGCATCTCTTGAGCTCAATCATCCTTTTGAATGGAACTCGATAGATACCGGTAAATAAAAGTTTGCGTATTGCTGCATAGGATACAATATATACATAGATGCAAACAGAGTTTCGGGTGAAACGAGGTGTATTAATGGACCAAAATAATGATAAAAAAAATAATCTGGCTTCTGCGGACTATGACAGAGTCCTTTTGCGCCTGACAAAAGACCTGAAAAGTACAGATTCGCACAGTTGGGATCTGCTTCAGGAGAAAATTCACGATGCGGTAGAATTAGAGCTTGCTGCTGAAGAGATGACTCGTGATGAGATGGACCTTCTTAAAGCTTACCTCTTCCGTGACCTGAAAAAGCTTGGTTACTACGCGCATGAAACTGGAGAGGGAATCGCAGCATGGTTGAAGTTTGACCTTAATGCACTGGAGCAGGCTTTTGTGGAGCAGCTAAAGCATATTGCTGATCAGACTCGCATTGGACATGAAGAGCTTCGAGAAAGACTGGATCATGATGAAGACCAATACCTTTCCGGTGAGTTAGCGACAGTGGGTACTCTGGAATGCCTGAACTGTGGTGAGCAACTCTCCTTACAGAAAACGGAGAAACTGGATGTGTGCTCTAAGTGCCAGGGGAAATTTTTTAAACGCATTTCGTCGCCTTGGCCTTAACAATTAATAACCGGGCGGATTAAAGGTATTGATGATGAGAAAAGGAATTCATGAAGCAACTATTGGATGGCTAACACACTTGTTGTGTTGATGTTTGTCATTGTCAGTATCTTGGTGGTTGGCAAAAGTATCCCTTTTAATCCCGTATACTTTATTAAGCCTGTTTGGCGGTTTTACATTTATTTTAGATGTGAATAAGGTTCAAAGAGTAAATTTGATTATGGTATTTGTAGGAAGTCTCTGTGGTTTGAGCCTTTCTTAACAGAGGTGTTGGTTGAACATTAGTAGTCAGGATAAGGATTCTTATCCTGATATTTTCTTGCCCCTAAGCCGATCACCACAAGTAAAAAGCAGCCTAAGATCACAGGTAATGATCCATAAATCTGAAAAGGTGTTAACCCTTCCATAGCCTCAGCTTGTCCACGCAAAACGCCCTCCTGGAATTGAGGTAGCTGACTGATAATTTCACCACGATGATTAATTAGGGCTGTAATACCATTATTGGTGCCGCGTATCACCCAGCGGCCGTTTTCCAAAGCCCTGACCTGGGCTATTTGAAGGTGCTGAGCAGGAGCTATGGAGTCTCCAAACCAAGTGTCATTTGATACGGTCAGAATAAGGTCAGCCTTGGTTGCTGATCGTCTTACCAGCTCTGGATAGGCTATTTCATAGCAAATTGCAGGTGCAAGTGTATGAGAGCCTAGATACAACAAGGGTTGCTCTTTCTTAGGTATCGAGAAGCTGGACATAGGCAGATTGAAAAAATCCAGAGCTCCTCTCAGAAGGGCCTCCATTGGCAGATACTCGCCAAAAGGTACTAACCGTTGTTTGTGATAGATACCGGAGCCAGTTGTCAGTACGGCTAGGCTGTTGTGAACCCGATAGCCTTTAGGGTGTTGTTGGTCAGGAACAATACTGGGCATGCCGCTGATTAATGTCACTTTGTTACTATCAATAATATCCAAATCTTTGCCAAGTGGTGCCGCAACGTTACGGAACAATGCGGGTATGGCTGTTTCCGGCCACAACAGTAACTCTGTATCCAGATGTTTACTGGACAGTGTGATGTACTTTTCCAGGATTTTTTGCCGCTGCTCGGGTTCCCATTTAATGCTCTGTGGGATGTTCGGCTGCACTATAGCAATGCCAAGTGGCTCCTGCTTAGATGTTGTCCATTCCGTAGGCAGCAGGTAGCTGCCAATCAGGGGTAGGGGAAGAAAAAGGATGGGAAGAAGCGTGCGTTGCCTTAAAAATTCGGCACTGCAAACAGCAATGATGGCTATCGACAGAGAGGCCAACCAAACTCCACCAACGGGTATCAGGTTCTGCAGAGGGGTATCCAAGGCTGCATTACCCAGATAGAGCCAGGGAAAGCCAGTGAATAACCAGCTTCGTAGCCATTCGAAGAGCACCCAGATTGCGGCGAAACTGAGTGCAATCCAGCGGGCACTGAAAAACTTGCGCCAGATATAGCTCTGGAGGGCAAACAAAATCGCTAAACCTGCTACAAACAGAATGGTGAGAGCGACAGCAGCAGGTGCTGGAGTGGCACTGTGTTCACTGATGCTGACATATACCCACGAAACACCGCTGCCAAAAAAGCCTAAACCAAAAAACCAGCCTAACCATGCCGCGTTTTTGGTTGATGCATTGCAACTGCAAAGGTA
The DNA here is from genome assembly GCA_050633605.1 of Neptuniibacter sp. Lineage (GTDB taxonomy): Bacteria > Pseudomonadota > Gammaproteobacteria > Pseudomonadales > Balneatricaceae > Neptuniibacter. The sequence continues at coordinate 24,513 of JBOEGV010000026.1, forward strand.
GAGAATTGCGGGCGGTAGCAATACTAGGTAAGGAATATTAAAGGGAGCGAGTGATGGGGCAATTAATGCCCCTGCAAACAGACAAAATAACAGTTGCAGAGGCATAGGGATTATCCGTTTCTGGTAACCTGTAAAAGGCGGATTCTACGAGTGTCAGCAGACAGGACTTTGAATTGGAATCCGTCAATACGAACCTCTTCATCCTTTTTGGGAAGGTGCCCGAAATGCTGAGTAACTATGCCGCCAATGGTATCGAATTCTTCTTCTGAAAAGCCTACCGCAAAGTATTCGTTAAAGTCTTCAACAGGAGTTAAGGCCTTTACGATGAAGGTGTTATCATCAAATTCTTTAATGTTGCCTTCATCTTCTTCGCTGTCATGTTCATCCTCGATCTCACCCACAATTTGCTCCAGAACATCCTCAATGGTGATCAGACCGGATACCCCACCATATTCATCCATAACAATCGCCATATGGTTGCGGGTTATCTGGAACTCTTTGAGAAGAATATTAAGACGCTTAGATTCCGGGATGTAAGTGACTGGGCGTAGTTTGGATTTAAGATCAAACTGCTCCAGGTTGCCTTCCAGAATGAGTGGTAAGAGGTCTTTCGCCAACAATATGCCAAGAACTTCATCCGGGGTTTCGCCAATTACCGGGAAACGGGAGTGAGCGCTGGAAATGACAACTGGGAGGAACTCTTTTGCGGTTTGGTCGGATTCCACGACGACCATCTGTGAGCGGGGTATCATGACATCGCGCACCTGCATGTCGGATACCTGCATTGCGCCTTCCATAATGGTCAACGCTTCGTTGTCGAGCAGGTTCTCGTCAGTGGCCTGTCTAAGGTCAGTCAACAGGTCTTCTCGACTGCGAGGTTCATCACTAAAAACCTGGGTGATTTTATCCAGCCAGCTTTTAGACTGCCCCGTTCGGTCTTCGCTCATGATTTGTAGGTTTTCCTGATTTAGGTGTCATCCCGATAGGGATCTGCAATGTCTAGTGTTGCTAAGCTTTGGCGCTCAAGATTTTCCATCTCTTTGGCATCAGCATCATTTATATGATCGAATCCGATAAGATGCAAGCAGCCATGTACAACCATATGTGCCCAATGGTTAAAAAGCGGTTTTTTCTGTTCTTTTGCTTCTTGGGCTACAACATCAGCACAAATGACCAGATCCCCCAGAAGGCTCAAGGGTATACCTTCAGGTACTTCAAAAGGGAAAGAAAGCACATTGGTGGGTTTGTCTTTATCCCGATAGGTGTGATTCAGGTTTTGGCTCTCTTCGGGCGAAACGACCCGAATGCAAATTTCACCCTCTTCGAGTTGTCCGGCTAAGGCAGCAGTCACCCAGCTTAGAAATTGTGCTTCTGTGGGTAGTTCACCTTCGACTTCGTATTGAATGTCACATTCGAAGCTCATTTTTTCAGTGGCCCTTTTTGTTTTCGGCTTTTTCAAAACGGTCATAAGCGCGCACAATATGTTGTACAAGCGGGTGGCGCACTACGTCTTTAGCAGTGAACTGGGTGAATCCAATATCCTTTACACCGTCTAGTACTTTAACTGCATGCACAAGCCCTGAAAGGGTACCTTTGGGTAGATCGACCTGAGTGATATCGCCGGTAATTACAGCAGTGGAGCCAAACCCAATACGTGTCAGGAACATCTTCATCTGTTCGCGCGTTGTATTCTGAGACTCATCCAGAATAACGAAGGAGTTATTCAGCGTACGGCCGCGCATAAAAGCCAGCGGTGCGATCTCTATCACATTTTTTTCGATCAGTTTACTGACGCGCTCAAAACCGAGCATTTCATAGAGGGCATCGTAAAGAGGGCGTAAGTAAGGATCGACTTTCTGAGTTAGATCACCGGGAAGAAAGCCAAGTTTTTCTCCGGCTTCTACCGCCGGCCGGACCAGCAAAATCCGGGCTACTTCTTCTTTTTCCAGCGCGTCTACTGCACAGGCTACTGCGAGGTAAGTTTTACCAGTACCGGCAGGGCCGATACCAAAATTAATATCGTGTTCAAGAATAGAACGGACATAACCCTGTTGGTTTTCTCCACGAGGACGGATTAATGCCTTCTTCGTTCGAATGGCAATGTCAGTATCAAGAATTTTCTGATGACTAACCGCTTGTTCCAGACCGCTTTGCTGGATCATCAAATGAATATCATCGGGAGACAAACGTTTATCTTTAACGGCTTCCGCGTAGAGGGATTCCAGTATTTCACTTACGAGGCGAATGGCATCAATATCACCAAACAACTGGAAGTGATTGCCGTGATTCCGGATTTCGATACCAATGCGGCGCTCTATAAGCTTAAGGTGTTCATTAAAAGGTCCGCAAAGATTAGAAAGAAACTCGCCGTTTTCGGGTTCCAGGGTCAATCTGATCGATTGTGCTGTAGTCACTTAGCAGGCCTTTTGTGTGAAGTTATTATCCAGCTCGGAGCTGATAAGTTCACCAACCAGCGAGTTCGCATAAGCCTGAACTATATTTACATCAGCAAAATGACCAATCAGGTCTGGGTTGCTGCATCGGAAGTTAACGACACGATTGTTTTCGGTTCTTCCTGAGAGTAGGCCAGGATCTTTCTTGGAGTAACCATTTACCAGAATTCTCTGTGTACTGCCGACCATGCGACGGCTGATCTGTTGTGCATTCTGGATGATCCGGCTTTGTAAAATCTGAAGTCGATCTTTTTTTGTGTTGTCGTCAATGTTATCCGGTAAGTCAGATGCCGGAGTGCCTGGGCGACGGCTGTAAATGAAGCTGAAACTGTTATCGAAGCCAATCTCTTCTATCAGTTTCATGGTTGCCGCAAAATCCTCATCGGTTTCGTTTGGAAAGCCGATAATAAAGTCTGATGAAATCTCAATATCCGGGCGAACCTTGCGGATGCGACGGATCTTGGATTTATACTCAAGTGCTGTATGTCCGCGTTTCATCGCCATTAGTATTTTATCTGAGCCGCTCTGTACAGGCAGATGCAGGAAACTAACCAACTCCGGAACTTCAGCGTAAACATCAATTAAACTGTCAGTAAACTCAACAGGATGGCTCGTAGTGAAACGAATGCGGTCAATCCCATCTACTGTTGCAACGCAACGGATCAGTTCAGCTAGATCAGCTCTATCGCCATCATGGGTATCGCCTTGATACGCATTTACATTTTGACCTAACAGATTTACTTCACGCACACCCTGTTCAGCCAGTTCCACGCACTCTGTGATCACATCGTCCAATGGTCGGCTGACTTCTTCTCCACGGGTATAGGGTACAACACAAAATGTACAATATTTGGAGCAACCTTCCATAACGGAAACAAACGCTTCTGCTCCTTCAACTTTAGGTGCTGGAAGATGATCGAATTTCTCAATTTCCGGAAACGAAACATCGACAATGCCTACGCCGCCGGCATCAGTTTCGGTAATCATCTCAGGCAAACGGTGCAGGGTTTGTGGGCCAAAAATCATGTCCACATATGGTGCGCGTTTCAGAATGTTGTCACCTTCCTGGCTTGCAACACAACCACCAACCCCAATTTTAAGGTCTGGGTTGTTTGCTTTTAGTTTGCGCCAGCGTCCCAGTTGGTGAAACACCTTTTCCTGAGCCTTTTCGCGAATAGAGCAGGTGTTGAGCAACAATACATCAGCTTCTTTGTCATTGTCTGTCAGCTCAAGCTCATGGCTTTCCCCCAGCAGATCTGCCATACGTGCAGAGTCATATTCGTTCATCTGACAGCCGTGGGTTTTAATAAACAGCTTTTTCGCCATTGTTCACCTGTATCTTGTGTCGTTCATAAGCCCGGAAATAGCCGGTTCGTAAGGGACCGCGCATTATACTGAAGAGGCCAGATAATGAACAGTTTAGTTACCTGAATTCATTTAGATGGCGAATATGCACTAACTTAGTGCGCGCCTTTTTGTGGGTTCAATTTTGGTGCAATAAAGCAGGGGGTAAGCCAGATTATAATGCTTATATATATAGGTAACCTTATGAAAATAAGGGGTTTTAATTTTTTGGTATATGGCTTGCTACGTTCGTATTAGGTCAATGGGGACCCAATATAACTGAGGATAGCAGTAAGAAGGTCGTAAGCGATTTTCTCTGAACCTTAGAATTTAGAATAAGTGCAAGATTAAAATTGCTGAGCAAAGGAGCTCATACTTACTGGACTGTGTTGGTTCGAGAAGTATGGGCTTTTTTTGTGTTTTGAGCACGCTCAGTAAGTAAAAGTTTCAATCTACAGGAGCTGATTTATGGCCTATTTAGAGCCGAGTGAATTCGCGACCAAAATGGTCGACTCAGGTGAGCAGAAGATTTTCATGTCCACCAAAGATACTTACGTCCGTGCGTTTATGGCGGGTGCGATTCTGGCGCTGGCGGCTTTTTTCGCTATCACAGTAATCACTAAAACGGGTAATCCACTATTGGGCGCACTGTTGTTCCCGGTTGGTTTTATCATGCTTTATCTGTGTAAATTTGACCTGCTGACAGGTGTATTTACGCTGGTACCCTTGGCGCTGATTGATAAACGTCCTGGTTGTACTATGAGCGGTTTGATGCGTAACTGGGGCCTGGTATTTCTGGGTAATCTATCTGGTGCGCTGATGGTGGCGTTTTTTGCATCATTCATCCTGACCTATGGTTATCAGATAGATGGCGGTGCGGTCGCTGAAAAAGTAAGTAAGATCGGAGAATCGCGTACGCTTGGTTATCAAGAGCAGGGAGTTCTGGGTTGGTTTACTATCTTTATCCGCGGCATGCTGTGTAACTGGATGGTATCCATGGGTGTTGTTGGTGCAATGATCTCTACGTCTGCTGGCGCGAAAATGGCTGCGATGTGGATGCCAATCATGCTGTTCTTCTACATGGCATTTGAGCACTCAATTGTAAACATGTTCCTGTTCCCATTCTCTATGATCATGGGTGGTGACTTCACAATCATGGAATACCTGATCTGGAACGAAATCCCAACTGCGCTGGGTAATCTAGTAGGTGGTTTCCTGCTGGTGGGTCTGCCTCTTTACCTGACGCATGTTAAAGAGAGCAAAAAGGCTAAAGCTGCAACTGGTCACACAGTAGCTGCACTGTAATCTGAACAGGGAAGAATAAGTGTAAACGAAAATAAATCCCGGTGATCATTTTGATACCGGGATTTTTTCATGAAGTTTCAGTTTTCTGAAGAGAATTTTTTACTGATGAATCAGCAACTCAGATTAAGTGTCGGGCAATTCAGCGATAAGGGCGTAAAAACTCTGAACCAGGATTTTCATGGTGCAGTTATTCCCCGTGAACCACAGCTTAGTTTAAAGGGTGCTGCGGTTGTTCTAGCCGATGGCATCAGTACAAGTGATGTCAGTCAGATTGCGAGTGAAACATCAGTAAAAAGTTTTCTTGATGATTACTTCTGTACCTCAGATGCCTGGTCCGTCTATACCTCAGGCCTGAAGGTGCTTAACTCAATTAACGGTTGGTTATTTTCTCAGACTCAGCGCAGTGAACACCGTTTTAATAAAGACAGAGGTTTTGTCTGTACCCTGAGTGCTGCGATATTCAAGGCATCAACGGTGCACTTGTTTCATATAGGTGATAGTCGTATCTACCGGTTACGGGGGGACGGTCTGGAACAATTGACCAAAGATCACCGTAGTTGGATCTCCAAGGATAAAAGTTACCTCAGTCGTGCCATGGGTGTAGATCTGGATGTTGAGGTTGATTACCAGACCATTGCACTGAAACAGGGTGATTATTATCTGCTCTGTACAGATGGAGTATACGAATTTATTGATACCGAGGATGTTCTTGAGGTCCTCAGTGAGCATGAGCGAAATCTGGATCTTGCAGCAGAAACTCTGATTCAGCGGGCCTTACTGAAAGGCAGTGATGATAATCTTACCTTGCAAATCGTCAGGGTTGATCAACTGCCTTCTCAGGAGACGAGTACTTTGCAGCAACAGGTGGAAGAGCTGGAGCTTCCACCGGTATTGCAGGCTCGTCAGGAGTTTGATGGTTACATGATCCTGCGTGAGATGCATTCCAATAGCCGCAGTCATGTTTATCTGGCGGAAGATCTGCAGGACCATTCCTGTGTGGTTATAAAAATTCCTTCTGTAGAACTCCGCAATAATCCTGCCTATCTGGAACGCTTTCTGATGGAGGAGTGGGTTGCTCGTCGCATAAATAATGCGCATGTGATGAAGGCCGGCATCCAGAACCGCAAGCGGAATTATCTTTACAGTGTGACCGAATATATCGAGGGTATTACCCTTAAACAGTGGTTGATAGATAATCCAAATCCGGATCTTGAAACCGTGCGTGGTATTATCGAACAGGTCGCAAAAGGTCTGCAAGCAATGCATCGTATGGAGATTCTGCATCAGGACCTCAAACCTGACAACGTCATGATCGACAGCAGCGGTACGGTGAAAATTATCGATTTTGGCGGTGTCAGAATCGCCGGTATTGTCGAAGCTGAAAATACGTTGGATCAGGATGATATGCAGGGAACTGCGATGTATATGGCTCCAGAGTATTTTGTCGGCGAAGTGATCTCCAGACGTTCGGATCAGTTTTCACTGGCTGTGCTGGCTTACCATATGCTGTCAGGTCGTTTTCCATACGATACACAGGTGGCGAAGTCTCGAACGATATCCGCGCAGAAAAAACTGAAATACCACAGTGTACTTGATGATGAACGCGAGATACCGAGGTGGATCGATCAAACTCTGCGTAAAGCACTGAACCCCAACCCGTTTAAACGTTATGAAGAGCTTTCTGAATTTCTTTATGACCTTAGATATCCGAATCAAAAGTTTCTCAGCGAAACACGACCGCCTTTGCTGGATCGCAACCCGTTGTTGTTCTGGAAAAGTGTTTCACTAACCTTGGCTGTGACGGTCGCGGTGCTTTTGGTTCACATCCATAACCTGACTCAATAAACGATCAAATAAGGAGCCACTATTATGATTAGTAGCCGTGAAGAAGTAACTGCTCAGATCATTTCCAAGAAAGTTGCTAAAGGTGTTAAGTGGAGTGAAGTCGCTGACGCGATTGGTTTATCAAAAGAGTGGACTACTGCTGCTTGTTTGGGGCAGATGACATTTGATAAAGAGCAAGCAGCTAAAGTCGGTGAGATATTTGACCTTTCCGATGAAGCGGTGGCTTGGTTGCAGATTGTTCCATATAAAGGTTCACTGCCAACAGCGGTTCCTACGGACCCACTGATCTATCGTTGGTATGAGGTCGTGAATGTCTATGGCGGCACGATTAAAGAGTTGATCCACGAGGAGTTTGGTGACGGCATCATGAGTGCGATAGACTTTTCAATGGATATCCAGCGGGAAGAAAACCCCAATGGCGATCGTGTTAACGTCGTGCTTTCCGGTAAATTCCTGCCTTATAAATCGTATTAAGACCTTTAACCGCGAGCTTGGCTCGCGGTTAAAACTTTTCGATTACGGAACACATCCAACTCGGTAATTTGAAGCGTCAAGTAGTTCTGTTCTAACAGTGGTTAACCTTGTTAGATAATCAGGTCTTGAATTTGGGGAATACGCCCATATCAAGAGTTCAGGTTAATAAATGGGCTGCTGTTTTTGGGAAGGAAATGGGTAAACAAGAAGATCGAATCTACCGTGTGATTTTTGTTAATCAGGATCAGGTGTTTGAGGTGTATGCCAAACATGTCTATCAAAGTGAAATGTGGGGATTTCTGGAGATAGAAGAGTTTGTGTTTGGTAGCCAGTCTGATCTGGTGATTGATCCGGGTGAAGAAAAGCTCAAGAACCAGTTCAGTGGTGTGAAGCGTTCATATGTTCCAAATCATGCGATTATCCGCATAGATGAAGTTGAGCATGAAGGAGTAGCTAAGGTGACAGAGGCAAAAGGCTCAATTACCGCATTTCCCATGACTCCGGCTCCGAAGAGGGATTAGCGGTTACACAACGAGATCCACTTGTTGCAGTGTTCCTGTGCTGCCGTCCTCCTCAATAAACAGACCTGTCGCTCTGACTTTACCGGCCATCAGGTCTGAGTGATCTCCCGCACTGAGTTCCCAAGGAGTTTCGGTGAATCCCAGATAGAGTGCACCGATGCCTTTATCGGCCAGGGTAAACATGCTTTGTCTGCCATCGTCGTGCTGCACCCAGATCCGTAACTGATCCCAGATGTTGTCGCTTTCATCAATAAATCCATTCTGGTCAGAGTCATATTGAGCCAGTTCCCGGAAACCATTTCCAGTAGTTGCGCCGAACAGTTCGCTGCCGTCATCCACTTCGCCATTAGCGTTTTTGTCCAGAGCAATATAGCCGCTTTGATCTTTCAGTTGATGAACTAACTCCGCTTCGCCGTCCAGATCCAGATCAAAAGTAAAGGTCTGCTCTGACAGTTCAGCTGAGGTGCCGGAAAAGTTGATCACCAAAGGATCTTTCAGCGCTGCGCCAGCCCGCAGTGAGAAGCCGCTGCTTTCCTGCAATGAGCGGCTCAGGTTGAGATTGAGGTTGATATCCAGAGTTTGACCATCAGCGGTCAGAACCTGGCCGGCTGCGGTAAAACTCATTTTTTCTTCAGTGCGTTCGGTGCGCTGGAAATTGTAGGAGAAACCAAACTCGAGGCCGGGAGAGGTTTCAAAATTAAGTTCGGCTTGCTCTGGCTTAGAGTTATTAGAATGAACCTGATTTCCTGAAGCGCCTTCTATATCAAGCATTCCTACACTGAATTTTTTTCCAGTGAGGGACTCGAAGATCTTTTTCATCAGCTCAATACGGAAACGATCTTCGGGTGAGAGTTCCAGCAGGTCGTCACTATCTAAGTCAGCCGCCTGGTGGAGTAATTGATCCAGAGAATACTTACCAACATCCTGAGCAAATTTTTGACGGCGCAGATCTGAATAGGTTAATTCGCTACGCTGAACTTCCGAGACAGTACGGGTACTGTTGTTTTCCATATGAATGCCTTTAACAAGGTTGTCTTTGTTAAAGGCATCACCGCTTTGAACGAAACCTTTGGTCAGTTCTTCTTTTATTTCAATCTGTTTCTGTTTGCTCGAATTGGCTTCCAGAGCAATATCTGATGCGACAATTCTCATAGCGTCACCCGGTTAATCTATTAATCCCTGTTCGGTGGCTATCGGCAGTGTTTGTTTTTTGTACAGCTAAAAGTCTTGTATATGAAAAGGTTTCATATTATTTCGACTGAGTAAGCAGGGTTTTAGAAGGACGTCCTGGGATCTCGCGTACCAGTTTTGGTACTAAGTAGCCTGGTAATTTGGTTTGCAATAGTTGATGTAAGGCGACTGCTTGCTGATCGGGAATGTCGAAATGTGCTGCTCCCTTAACTGGATCCAGAGTGAAAAGGTAATAGGGCAAGATACCTTGATGGAACAGTGCTTCGCTGAGATTTACAAGTGACTCAACTGAATCGTTAACGCCTTTTAGAAGAACCGACTGATTAAGAATGGTCACCTGATGCTCTTTCAGTAATTGAACTGCAGCACCCAGATCAGAGTCGATTTCATTAGCATGATTAGCATGCAGAACCATCACTGTATTAAAACGGCTGTTACCGAGAATTGAAGCAAACTCTTTAGTAATCCGCTGAGGGATTACAATGGGTAAGCGAGTGTGAATTCGCAGCCGCTTGATATGTTTGATCTGTTCTATATCAGTAATCATTGTTTGCAGGCGTACGTCTGAAGTAGCGAGTGGATCGCCACCTGAAAAGATCACTTCAGTTATGCTGGGATCAGATTCCAGATAATTCAGAACCTCTTGCCATTGCTCTGGGCCAAGCCGGTTATCTGAATAGGGAAATTCACGGCGAAAACAGTATCTGCAATTAACCGCGCAGGCACCACTGAGAATGAGCAGAACTCTGCCTTTGTATTTATGGATTAATCCTTCATGAGGGTTTGAACCCATCTCTTTAAGCGGGTCACTGATAAACCCGGGTATATCCAGCCCTTCATTACTAAGGGGTAAAACTTGCATAAGGAGGGGGTCAGCTGAATTACCTTTTTCCATTTTCTGAACAAAGGGTCGAGGGACCTTTAAGGAGAATAACTCATCGCCACGTTTTGCTCCTTCCAGTAATGAGGGGGGCAGTTCCAGAATCTGTAGAAGCTCTGCTGGGTCATTAATTGTGTTACTCAGCAACTGTTGCCAGTTAAGTGCTTCCGTAATTTGGAGGGGGTTTGGCAGAGAATTCATAATGATTTGATACGGAATGGCCTTTGAAAGTTGCTCGCATTTTCCTTTCTAGTAGAATGTCTGTCAATTTTACGGTTGCCAACTGGGTTACCTGTAACAATATTACTTAGAGATACTGAAAATATTATGGCTAACTTTTCTACTAACCAGTTTAAAAATGGTATGAAAGTAATGATCGACGGCGATCCATGTTCCATGGTTGACGTTGAATTTGTTAAACCGGGTAAAGGTCAGGCGTTTACGCGTGTAAAACTGCGGAACCTGATGTCAGGTCGTATCTGGGAACGTACTTTTAAATCAGGTGATAGTGTAGAAGGGGCTGATGTTATGGACACCAGCATGGAATACTCATACTACGATGGTGAGTTATGGTACTTCATGGATCCAAATACCTTTGAGCAGGTTGGTGCAGACGAAAACGCGGTTGCAGATGCTAAGCCCTGGTTGAAAGAACAGGATTCAGTGACAGTAACCCTGTTTAATGGCAACCCAATTGCTGTGACTCCACCTAACTTTGTTGAGCTGGAAGTGACAGAAACTGACCCGGGTCTTAAAGGTGATACTGCACAGGGTGGGTCGAAGCCAGCAACGTTGACCACTGGCGCTGTTGTACGTGTTCCGTTGTTTATCAATGAAGGAGAAGTACTTAAAATTGATACTCGTACGGGCGAATACGTGTCACGTGCATAACTTTATTCGGTAATTAAAGCGGCAGCTTCGGCTGCCGTTTTTATTTGTGGAAAAGATAGAATGACCGATTGGCAACCTTCAGCTTCAATTGACATACTGAAAAAAAGAGCTGAACTTTTCAGTTACATTCGTGATTTTTTTAAGCAGCGTAATGTTATGGAGGTTGATACTCCGGTGATGTCGAACTGTGCTGTCAGTGATCCGTTTATTGACAGTATCGAAGTCAATTATCAAGCCTCTGTTGGGCAGAAACCTGAGCCTTTGTATCTGCAAACTTCACCTGAGTATGCCATGAAGCGATTGCTGGCAGCGGGCAGTGGCGCAATCTATCAGATGAGTAAAGTTTTCCGTAATGGCGAATTCGGTAATCGCCATAACCCCGAATTTACCATGTTGGAATGGTACCGTCCGGGTATGAGCGATGCAGAGTTAATGGATGAAGTTGAAGCACTGGTGAAACCCGTGTTACAAATCTCGAGTGTCGAGCGAATAACCTATTCAGATCTTTTTTATCGGTACCTCGGTTTCCACCCTGAAGAGAAAACCATTGAACAACTGATTACAGAAACACATAAGCATATGGATGTCAGGCTAGAGGATAATGACCGTGACACCTGGTTGAACCTGTTGATGTCGCATGTAATCGAACCTCAGTTAAAAGATACTGCTGCGGTATTTGTTTGTGATTATCCAGCTTCTCAGGCAGCGCTTGCCCGAATTCGTAGTAACCAGCAAGGTTTTGCCGTTGCAGCGCGCTTTGAGCTTTTTGTTCAGGGTATAGAGCTTGCCAATGGGTATCATGAATTAACTGATTGGAAGGAACAGCAAAACCGTCTGGAAGCAGATCAGCAAAAAAGAGCATTTTCAAATTTACCACTGAGACCGCTGGATATGCGTTTAGTGACTGCGCTGAAATCTGGAATTCCTGATTGTTCTGGCGTGGCTCTGGGTGTCGATCGGCTGCTTATGTTGGCATTAAAAACAGGATCGCTGGCTGAAGTGATGCCTTTTGATCTGAGCCGCGCTTAGCTAAAAGAGAAACACAGACTAGAATTGAAGTTGATCAATAATACAGGGTTTCAGTAATGGAATTCGATCAACTCAGAGAACAAACTTGCTTCTGTATGGAACTTTTGGCTCCGGAACTGGGGGATAGCTCCGTTCTTGTAGACGAATGCCTTTCGAATGCACGTTTATCTTTTCGGGATAGTTTTATTTGTGAGTTTCGTCCAGAGGCTTGGGCAAAAATCACGTTGATTTACCACAAATATTTTCTTGATAACAATTGCGATGTTTCTGTCGCTGAAATAATCACAGCAGTCGTCCGTGATGCCATCAACTCTAATCGAATTGATTTTCTTACCATGAGCCTCGCTCAACAGAAGTTGTTTGCTCAGGATGATAATAAGCCTGTACTTTCTATTGTTAAGCCCGTGAAAGATGAATCTATGTAATAAATTGCGACTACACTTCTTGGTGAGTAGCTGGGATTTCTATACGGTGATGCTTCTACCGTAACAGGTTTTACTTTGATCTAGGGGTGCTTCACTTGGAAAAAGAAGGTTATCGGATACAAGTAGCGCTTGGAACAGTGGTGTTCCATGAGGGGCAAGTGGGTGATCGCGCCTATATCGTTGATAGGGGGAAAGTGGCGGTCTCGACAAAGATCAATGATCAGGACATTCAGTTTGCGATTGCCAGCAGGGGCGATATTGTTGGAGAAATGGCTCTAATAGATGATGGGGTCAGAACAGCCACAGCTACGGCCCTAGCTGATACCGAATTAATCGTCATTCCTAAGGCATATATTCAGCGCTTGTTAAAAGCTTCCGACCCAACCGTAGATCTGTTAATCAGGTTAGTTTTACAACGCTATCGCGAAATGAAAGCTCATTTTGACCGAATTTCCAGTGGTGAAACTTTTGAAAATTTAATCAATGTGCCTATCCAGCATAATCCGCAATTACGTGAACAGGCCAGCCTGGCTGCTGTAAGAGTCAGGGAAGAGCAAAGGTTAAGTGAAGCTCTGAACAATAAGGAATTGGTGCTCTATTATCAGCCAATAATCGATCTTAAAACGCAGCGTTTTGTCGGTTGTGAGGCGTTGCTCCGTTGGCAGGACCCTGAAAAGGGTTTAATACCACCAGATGAGTTTATCGGTTTGGCAGAGGAAACCGGCTTGATAGAACCCATCGGTTACTGGATTTTTTCTGAAGCGGGCAGAGTTGCACAGCAGTGTAAAGCATTAGCCGGAAATGACGGTTTTTTTGTTGGTGTGAATTTATCCAGTCGCCAGATAGAAACGGATCAGCAGATAGCAGATCTGCAAGATTATTTTTTGGATTCTGAAATTCAGTTAAACCTGCTGAAAATTGAAATTACAGAATCTTTATTGATGTCTAACCCTCTCAGGGTGTCTCAGGTACTGAATAGTTTTAAACGTTTTGGATGTGAGATCGCACTAGATGATTTTGGTACGGGTTATTCGAGCTTTAGTTATCTTCACCGTTTTCCGATAGATACTATTAAAATAGATCGCTCGTTCGTATCAACTATGCATGAAAACACCAAGAGTAATGCGATCGTGAGAACGATCTGTACTCTAGCGGAGTCGCTGGAGATGAACGCGGTTGCAGAGGGCGTTGAGTGCAAAGAAGATCATGAGGCACTGGTGTCGTTTGGTTGTAACCTAGGGCAGGGTTATTACTACTCTAAACCCATCCCGGAAGAAGATTTTATCGAGCTGTTGAAAATACATAATTCACTTGCATGAGTCACCGTCGCGATGAATCAAGATCTGAATAAAGCCATTCTCAAATGTCAGTCAATCATTTCGCTGCCCGAGGTTTATCAACAGATATCTATTAAAATTGATCAACCGAATACAACCAATCATGAATTGGCAGAAATAGTGAAGTTGGACCCTGGAGTGTCCAGCAAATTGCTGTCGATCGTGAACAGTGCTTTTTATGGTTTCTCTGGGCAAATTTCCACGATCTCACATGCGATTTCTATTGTGGGGCTAAATGACTTCAAAAATCTGGTTCTGAGTTCCAGTGTGGTCTCGTTATTTGATCAGTTGAAAGGTTCAGATTTTTCTCTGCATGATTTCTGGAGCCATAGTCTTATGACTGGAATTCTTACCAAGCAGATTGGACAGCTTTGGGTGCCTCGTAAAGATCAGGAGACTTTGTTTATCGCAGGTCTGTTACATGATGTTGGTAAGCTTTTGATGTTACAGACTCAGGCCTCAGCACTGCATGATTTGATGAATGCCTGGGGAAATCATGATTTATGCGCTGAAAGAGCTGTGGTTGGGTTTGATCACGCTCAGGCAGGTGCAGAGTTGATTAGGGCATGGGAATTACCTGAACTTCTTGCGCTCAGCGCTGAGTGTCACCATGAGTTGATTCCTGATAACTCTATGAAGCTGATACCTCTTACTGTATTTCTTGCAAATGCCCTAGTAGATGAAGACCGAACCAGAATAAAAGATGCCTTGATCTTATGTGAAAAGTTCTTAGATGATCCCCTCTCAGAAGATCAGCTTGAGGAAATTAAAACTTCCGCAGTTGCTGAGAAGAATAGTTTGATAGGTCTATTTCTCTCTCATTGAGATTGTTCGTCTGTTCGATCAGGCTGGGAGTTCGTTTGCTAAGGCAGTTTTAATCCGTTTAACCGCTTCAATCAGAGTGCTGCGAGTACAGCCGAAATTCAAACGCATATAGTTGGCATCGCCAAAATCCCGGCCGGGTGACATTCCTACACCAGCTTGCTCAAAAAAATGAGTCGGATTGCTTAATTTAGCTCCTGATACATCAATCCAAGCCAGATATGTGGCTTCAATTGGATTGAGTTTCAAACCAGGAATCTGGTTGATTTCATGCATTAGATAATTGCGATTCTGACGCAGGTAGTCCAGCTGTTTATTATTCCAATCCTCCCCTTCTTTATAAGCTGCAATGGCGGCTGTATAGCCAAGAAGATTAACATCCGGGACGATGCCTTTGCGGACCTGAATAAATTGTTTGCGCAGTTGATTGTCGCTGATTATGGCAAAAGAGCAGCCGAGCCCAGCGATGTTATAAGTTTTGCTGGGGGCCATCAGGGTAATGGTTCTTTTAGCAATCTCTTCATTCAGAGAAGCCATTGGGATGTGCTGCAAGCCGGGTTCAAGAATAAGGTCACAATGGATTTCATCCGAGCAGATATGTAGATCGTGGCGAATGATTATCTCTGCCAGGGCTTCCAGTTCCGGCTGGGTGTAAACCGCACCACCAGGGTTTTGCGGATTACAGAACAGGAGCAATGTAGTTGTATCAGTAATGCTGTTTTCCAATGCTTCCAGATCCAGGACAAAATGTCCATTTTGTTCTTTTAGGGGGACGGAGCACACTGTTCTTTCAGACAAACGTGGTGAAGAAACAAAAGGTGGGTAGATTGGTTTGGGCGAAATAACCTGGTCACCAGAGTTACCTACTGCACGACAGGCGATGTTCAAACCACAGACAAGACCGGGTAGCCAGACCAATGAGTCCTGATGGATTTGCCAGTTGTAAAGTTGCTGCATCCTTTCAACGACCAGATCGTTTAGCTCAGCAGGCACATTGGTATAACCAAAAACACCGTGGGAAATACGCTCCTGTAATGCTTGAATGACAGAAGGTGGCGAGATGAAATCGGTATCAGCAACCCACATGGGTAAAATGTCACTGTCGCTGTATTTTTCCCATTTCTGGCTGGCTGTTCCTTTGCGGTCTACGTGACGGTCAAACTCTGTAGTCATTGGTTATATCTGCCTTGATTTAGTTGCAAAACACCAACCCGGCGCTATAGTGGTTGCTCACTGGATAACCGTATAGAGTTCCTGATATTCAGGATTCTTCAGCGTCAAAGTCTTCGGCCCGTTTGTCTATAATGATCTGTATGCAAAACAGTATCAATAGTGCCTTTACTTAGAGTATAAGACTTTCTTCTCCCCCTATTTTTATCCAGTTTTTTGTAAAGCATTTTATATACGGTGATAATAGTACAATTAGATCGCTGTATAGTTTTTGGAGCTCGACCTATGAGTAATGAAAATCGTGTAATTATTTTTGATACTACCCTGCGAGATGGTGAGCAGAGTCCGGGTGCATCAATGACACGTGATGAGAAGCTGCGTATTGCCAAACAGTTGGAAAAAATGCGTGTTGATGTCATTGAAGCTGGTTTTGCGATTGCCAGTCCTGGCGATTTTGAATCGGTTAAGGCAATTGCGGAAGCTGTTACCGAAAGTCGAGTATGTTCTCTTTCCCGTGCGCTGGATGCAGATATTGATCGAGCTGGTGAAGCATTACAAAATGCAGCAATGGGGCGAATCCATACCTTTATTGCTACTTCTCCCATACATATGAAGTACAAACTTCAAATGGAGCCGGATCAGGTTGTTGAGCAAGCTGTGAAAGCGGTCACTCGAGCCAGAAACCTGATTGATGATGTTGAATTTTCTCTGGAAGACGCCAGCCGGTCAGAGCTGGAGTTTATGTGTCGCATTATCGAAAAGGTCATTGATGCTGGTGCTCGTACAATTAATATCCCAGATACTGTTGGATATGCTGTACCAGCAGAGTTTGCGCATACCATCGGACAGCTGATTCAGCGTATTCCGAATGCGGACAAGGCGATTTTCTCTGTGCACTGTCATAACGACTTAGGCCTTGCAGTTGCCAACTCGCTGGCAGCGGTTGGAGCTGGAGCGCGTCAGGTCGAGTGTACAATCAACGGCTTAGGTGAGCGTGCGGGTAATGCATCACTTGAAGAAGTAGTAATGGCCGTTCGCACGCGTAAAGATAGCTTGGGTGTAGAAACCAATATCGATACTACCCAGATAGTTCCGGCGTCACGTTTAGTCTCAAGTGTGACGGGCTTCCCTGTGCAGCCGAATAAGGCCATTGTCGGTGCAAATGCTTTCGCTCATGAGTCTGGAATTCATCAGGACGGTGTACTTAAACACCGCGAAACTTATGAGATCATGACGGCGCAGGATGTTGGCTGGAATACTAACCGTATGGTCTTGGGTAAACACTCTGGCCGAGCAGCGTTCCGCAGTCGACTTGAGGAACTGGGTACTACGTTTTCCTCGGATCTTGAATTGAACAATGCCTTTGCTCGCTTTAAAGCGCTGGCTGATAAAAAACATGAGATCTTTGATGAAGATCTGGTTGCATTGGTCAGTGATACCCGTGCCGAAGCGAGCAGCGAAATGTATAAGCTGACCAGCTTATCGGTCACTTCTCAAACCGGTGAAACTCCGGTCGCGCGTATTGTTATTCAAGTTAATGATGAAGAAAAAGCCGCTGAAGCGACAGGCAGTGGACCAGTTGATGCCGCTTATAAGGCGATCGAATCCATCGCAAATTCAGAAGCAAGTTTGCAGATCTATTCTGTAAATGCTGTTACCGAAGGGACTGACTCACAGGGTGAAGTTACTGTACGCTTGGAGAAAGGTGGTCGAATAGTGAATGGCCTGGGGGCAGATACGGATATCATTATTGCTTCAGCCAAAGCGTATATTCATGCCCTAAATATGCTGGATGCGAACATTCAGAAAGCGCACCCACAGGTATAGGCAGACTTAATTCATGGAGCAGGAAAAGCTTCGGCAGCAGTATCTTGAGGCAATGGGTATCAGTAGTTGGTTCTCATGTGCCCAACTGTCCGGTGCTCTTGAGTCCCCTGACTGGGTCAATGATTTCCAATTCCCGGCACCGGAAATTCCTTTTGAGGCAAATCGCAGTCAGGAGGGTAGAGCTTCCTTGCAGCAGAACAAGGCTGCATTTAAAGGGGGCGTGACAGAAACTGCGGCTCAGTCTATTGCCGCATTGAACAAAGCTGTTGAGGAAAAGCCTCTACCCGTTGTGGCTCAGCCAGAAAAACAACTGGAGCCAGCATCCGATACAGTGGAGGTGCCTGAGTCTCCATCTATAGAACGTACTCCGCCAAATTTTAAAATTGCATTCCAGAAAATTGGTGCAGTGCTGGTGATTGATAGTTTGCCTCCGCAAGGAGGAAATTTCGCTCAGAATTACCAGCGCCTTGCTGCTGCCATTGTTTCCAGCATTGGCATGGCTGGTGATATGGCAGAACCTTTCATGCTTCCCTGGCCAATTTTTGCTAGTAAAACATTGGACCAAAGTAAGGAGCAGGCGGTGATTGCCGTCCAGCATAAATTGAATAAAGAGCTGCAGGCTAATGAAATAAGGGCGGTTCTGATGTTGGGGGAATCGTCAGCGCAGATGGTACTGGATCGCAGCGAGTCCATAGAGCAGTTGAGCGGTGTTTTGTTTACTTTGTCGGGTGGAGTGAAAGCCATAGCGAGTGCGAGTTTGACGGAAGCTATGCAGCTCACTGGTGTTAAAAAGCAGATCTGGACCGATTTACAGCCCCTACTGAGTCATATCAGCAATACAGTGCCATGATTCGCCCTCTCTCCCAGGATGATCTGCCTGAACTACTTAAGTTAGAGGCGGCATGTTTTAGTTCGTGCTGGAGTGAAGCGCAATTGTCACGATCTATTAACCATGCTCGTTACTGCTCTTTCGGTATCTATAAGCACAGGTTAATAGGTTTTGCTTTGTTTTCTACTTTGCTGGATGAAGCAGAGCTGCAGCAGATAGCGATTGATCCTGCAGTGCAGCGAGAGGGGCAGGCATTTAAGCTTTTGACAGCGGCTATAGAGGCTTTGCAACAACAAGGTATTGCTCGAATAGTTCTGGAGTTACGTGCTTCTAATCTTGCAGCGCTGGCTCTGTATCGGAAACTGGGATTTACACAAGATAGTATTCGGAAAGCTTATTACCCCGCTGAAGCGAATCAGGGGGGTAGAGAGGATGCTATTTTAATGAGCTACTCATCTGGAGAGTAGATATAGAAACGGTTTCTGCCACGTTCTTTTGCCTGATACAAAGCAGAGTCAGCTTGCTTTAGAAGCGCTTTGGGGTTCAGAGGAGCAAAGTTTGTTGAGCTTATGCCCATGCTTATTGTCACGTGATCTGCTGCACTTGAGTATGCATGAGGAAGTCCTGCTTCTTTCAGCGTTTGAATGATTTTTTCAGCGACAATTTCAGTACCTTTGATCGGTGTATCCGGCAATATGATGGCAAACTCCTCGCCACCATACCTGGCAATTAAGTCATGGGAGCGGTCAACGCATTTGCTCAGCAGTTTCGCAACGGCTTGTAGACATTCATCTCCCTGCTGGTGGCCATAGTTATCATTGTATGGCTTGAAAAAGTCGATATCTAACATAATGGCAGAAAGGGTGAACCCTTCTCGGTGACAGCGTTTCCACTCACGTAACAATTGTTTATCCAGTTCGCGCCTGTTGGAAAGTTGTGTCAGAGGATCAGTGGAACTTAAAGTCGCAAGGCGTTTATTCGCATCATCGAGTTCTTTTTTCATGTTGGCGATACGTTCCATCGCCCGTATTTTAGCTTTGAGAATAATGGGGCTTACGGGCTTAGTCAGATAATCATCGCCACCTGCATCTATACCTTGTTGGTAGTATGAGTCGTCTTTAGTGCCCGAGAGAAAAATGATTGGAAACCAATTATCTGAAAAGGTTTTTCGAATATCCTGAGTGAGTTCAAAACCATTGCGACCTGGCATCTCAACATCCATCAAGACCAGATCTATCAGACCACCGTTAAGTATTTCGAATGCTTCAGTATCGCCAGATGCTGAACATGCCGAATGTCCAGCATCTGTGATGATGACGCTGACCAGCTCCCTGATAAAGCGATCATCATCTACTACAAGAATATTCATTCATGCTCCGTACCATGGGTGATACTGCCGTTATTTTGTGATGTGAGTCAAAATTGACAGTTCCAACTGTTAATCATATGCCATTGCAGTTAATGTTCAATGTAAAATACCCTAACTTATCTATCAATATAGAACTTGAAAAATGAGTTTCTCCGAAGGCCTTTTAAGTAACAGTTGGTTATGGGGTGGGGCACTGGTTTATCTGGTTGCTCTAGTTCTGGCGATTCGTTCAGCGCCATGGCAGATTATCTCAAGTAACCGTGTTTTACAGCATATGCTTTTTGGGGCTACTGCCTTGTTGATGATCATGTGGTCTATGCGTGCAGGTATCTCTCCAGGATTGGGAATCCACTTTCTGGGGATGACGGTTATGACGCTGGTTTTTGGCTGGGATTTGGCAATTCTATCCTCTACCTTAGTATTGGTGGGTATGGCGCTGATTGGCAAAGAGAGTTGGGATGGTTTGTTCGTTAATGGTGTCTGTTCTGTATTGCTGCCTGTGGCGACCACTTATCTCATTTATTGGACTGTTGAACACAAAATGACAAAGAATTTCTTTGTGTTTTTGTTTGTTGGCGGATTTATAGGTGCTGGTATCTCAACAGCTGTCGGAGGGTTAGCCACTGGAGCTGTCCTGGTGTTGGATGGAGTTTATGACCTTAACAAAGTATTTTTAGAGTACATTCGCTATTTGCCCCTGATTATGTTCCCTGAGGGATTACTGAATGGGATTTTCCTGACAGGCATGATGGTATTTCATCCTGACTGGGTCAGATACTTTGATGCACGAGGTTATATCGATGATCAGTAGAGATACTTACTAACGTTTAACCGGTCGTTTTGCCAATTTTCTTTGCAGTGTTCTGCGGTGCATTCCAAGTGCTCTTGCTGTTGCTGAAATGTTACCCTGATGTTCTTTTAATACCTTCTGAATATGTTCCCACTCTAAGCGATTAACTGACATCGGCTGTTCAGTTACTTCGATCTCTATGTCAGCTTCAACTTTATTAAGAGCGGTGAGTATCTGGTCAGCATCGGCCGGTTTAGGTAAGTACTGAGTTGCTCCCAGCTTTATGGCCTCTACAGCAGTTGCGATACTGGCATAACCCGTCAGCATAAGGATCTTCATATCCGGGTTTGTTGTGCGCAGTACAGGAATCAGAGTTAAACCTGAGTTACCATCCATTTTAAGATCAACGGTTGCCAAATCGGGGACCCATTTCTGGACCAGATTTATCGCTTCTTCTGCGCTGCGTGCAACTTGTACCTCGTACTGACGACGTGTCATTGCCCTTGATAGCACCCGGGTGAACGCTGGATCATCATCTACAATCAGAAAACGCTGGCTCATGATTTATTTCTTCCTGATAGGTAAAGTTACTTCTGTCAATGTGCCTCCTGAAGGGTGATTGTATAAGCGTACATCACCATCATAGCGAGCGAGGGTTGTTGCGGTCAGGAACAGGCCAATCCCGAGCCCTTTACCTTTCGTTGTTACAAAGGGTTTTCCTAAATTATCACTTTGCTCAAGGCTGATGCCAGGTCCATTATCGTGGATGCGTAAAAATACATTCTTCTGGTCCCAATCTAACTCGACTTTGATATCCAAAGGCTCAGCATCTGCGGCATTATTTAACAGATTGAGCAGCGATTGCCTTAGCGAGGTTGTGCAATTCAGTACAGGGGCAGCCCCACTCGCTATAATTTCAAATGTATGAGTTGCTTCAGGGTGTTGTAACTTAAAGTTCTCAAGCGTTTCCTGGAGTAGCTGATCGGCAGGAATTACTTGAGAAGAGGCTTGTTCCTGTTTCACGCTCTGGGCCATCTGCTGGAGTCTTTCTGAGCAGATATCTGTTTGTTGGCGGAGTAATTTCAGGTCTTCCAAGAGCTGTGGGTTTTGCTGGTGGTCATGTTCGAGTTCTTTCAGTAACACTTGCATTGTGCTTAAAGGGGTTCCCAGCTCATGAGCTGTACCCGCCGCCATAGTAGCCAGTGATAAGAGTTGTTGATCCAGAATGCGCTTTTCCCGTTCTTCTTCCAATCGGTTTTGTTGTAATTGCATGGAATGCCGCATTCTGACTATGAAGTAGGTCACCACTAACACGGTTAGAAGGAAATTAATCCACATTCCGATAATATGGATATCAAACAATTCCATTATTCTGTGTTGGTGATTATTTTGCAGATGAACCAACGGCTCATAATAAAAAAGCAATGAGCTATATATAACAACCACCAGTACTGATATTAGCCAGATATAGCCTCTGGACATGGTGGTCGAAGCAATAATTAAGGGGACCAGCAATAGGAAGACGAATGGATTGGTGGCGCCACCCATATGGAATAGCAGGGCACCGTATAACGACATGTCTGCGATCAATTGGGTAAAAAATTCGGGTTCAGTAACGGGCCAGGGAGAAAATAACCGGGCATAAGTGATCAGGTTCAGAAAAGCCAGAACTGCCAAGGCTGAACCAATTAGCCAGACATTTAAATCTGCATTTAAACCATAAATTGCAAAAATAACCGCAAGACACTGCCCAAAGAATGTGACAGTTCTAATATATGAGAGCAGCAGTAAGTTATCGCGATGGTTTGCCATAGGCGGATTATACCTCAGTGCCGTAGGAATAAGGCGAGTCAAAATGTCGCAGGAGAGGTAATTTTGTTCAGTAAGAGTATAATGCCGGCTTCCCATCTTTTGATTACGTTTAGTACCGATGAGCAAACTGCAAGAAGAAGTCAATCAACGCCGTACCTTTGCCATTATTTCCCATCCTGATGCGGGTAAAACCACCATTACGGAAAAGTTGCTTTTGTTTGGACAGCTGATCCAACAGGCGGGTACGGTTAAAGGTAAAAAGAGTGATCGTCATGCTACCTCAGACTGGATGTCTATGGAGCAGGAGCGTGGAATCTCTATTACATCATCTGTTATGCAGTTCCCGTATAATGATCGCACGGTCAATCTTTTGGATACGCCGGGCCACGAAGATTTTTCTGAGGACACCTACAGGACTTTGACTGCGGTCGACTCTGCGTTAATGGTGGTTGATGGCGCTAAGGGTGTGGAGGACCGGACAATCAAGCTGATGGATGTTTGTCGTCTGCGTGATACTCCAATCTTTTCATTTGTGAACAAGATGGACCGGGATATTCGTGATCCGATTGAATTGCTTGATGAGATCGAAGAAGTCTTGAAAATCGCGGCCGCACCTATTACCTGGCCTCTGGGTATGGGGCAGTTTTTTAAAGGCGTATATAACCTCTATACAGATACCATTCATGTATTTCAGCCTGGGCAGGGTCATACCATTCCAGATGATGTGCAGATACAAGGTATCGAAAGTGACGAAGCCAAGGCGTTACTTGGAGATGATTATGATGATTATCTCGAAGAGATCGAACTGGTTCGTGGTGCTACCCATGAGTTTGATCGCGAAGCCTTTCTCGCGGGTCAACTGACACCGGTTTTCTTTGGCACTGCATTGGCGAACTTCGGTGTGCGAGAAATGTTGAATGATTTTGTAAAATGGGCGCCTTCCCCAATTGCCAGAACTACTCTGACCCGGGAAGTTGATCCAGCTGAAGAAAAGTTCTCCGGCTTTATCTTTAAAATACAGGCAAATATGGATCCGAAGCACCGAGACCGAATTGCCTTTATGCGTATCTGCTCTGGTAAATATTCCAAGGGTATGAAAATGCGTCATTCTCGTATCAAGAAAGATGTGAAAATTGCGGATGCAGTAACATTCATTGCAGGGGACCGGGAAAACGTTGAAGAGGCTTGGTCTGGAGATATTATAGGCCTTCATAATCACGGCACCATCCAGATTGGAGATACTTTCACTGAAGGCGAAAACCTGAAGTATACCGGTATCCCTCATTTCGCTCCGGAGATGTTCCGTCGCGTCCGTCCACTGGACCCGATGAAAATGAAACAGCTGCAGAAAGGTTTGCAGCAGCTTTCAGAAGAAGGTGCGGTTCAGTTGTTCCAACCGTTTAAGAACAATGATTTGATTCTTGGGGCTGTCGGTCAGTTACAGTTTGATGTTGTCGTCTTCCGTTTGAAGGATGAATACAAGGTCGATTGTAAATACGAACCCATCAGTGTTCAGACTGCACGCTGGGCGGACTGTGATGATGATAAAATGCTGGCCGATTTCCAGAAGAAAAATCACGATAACCTTGCGGTTGATGGTAGTGGCCTTCTGACCTACCTGGCTCCCACCCGTGTTAACCTTAGTCTTGCTGAGGAACGGTGGCCGGAAGTCGCTTTCAGAGCGACACGCGAGCACTAAAAAATAAGCTGCGAGCTAATCGGCTTGCAGCTTTTCTCTCCTCCTCTTAAGCTGCACTTATGCAACTTATTGATACTCACTGCCACTTAGACTTTTCTGTATTTGATACCAATCGTGAAGATATTCTATTGCGAGCAAAGGCTGTGGGCGTGACCAATATTGTGATTCCTGGCGTTTCCTCTTCTGGTTGGGATCGATTGCTGGAAATAACCCGTGCTTCATCCTGCTTGCATGCAGCGTTAGGGTTGCATCCTTGTTTTATGCAACACCATAAGGCTGAAGACCTCGCAACACTTGCCAGTCTGGTTGCAACTGAACGTCTCTGTGCCATTGGAGAGATTGGGTTAGACCTGTTTATACCCGAGGCGGATATAAAAAAACAGTTAGCTTTTCTTCGGCCCCAGCTGGAGTTGGCGAAACAGTATGAACTTCCCGTGGTGCTGCATGTGAGAAAGGCGCATGATCAAATGTTAAAACAGTTGCGTCAATTGAAACTGTTAGCAGGGGGGGTGGTACACGCTTTTTCGGGTAGCGAACAGCAAGCGGAGCAGTACATAGCCTTAGGTTATAAGTTAGGTATTGGTGGGACTTTAACCTACGAGCGTGCGCATAAATTACATAGGATAGTCAGAAATAATCCCTTAGAGAGTTTTGTTCTGGAAACGGACGCTCCTGATATCCCCTTATCAGGTCACAGAGGGGAGGTTAACGTACCTGAGCGTATAGCGGAAGTGGCTGAGGTAATGGCAAACCTTAAGCAGGAGAGACTAGAAAGGGTAGCGTTCGTTACTACCCAGAATGCCCGTCAGTTATTTAAGATGCTGGATTAAATAGATCGACTTCAATGTCTGTAAGTGTATCCCAGACAACTCTGGTTTTTGCATTGATTGGTATTTGGAAGAAACGGCCTTCGCTGCCTAAAGGTTGAGCCTGATAGCTTTGATCTTCAGGGTACATAATGATTCGAGCCAGAGTGGCGGGGTAATTTGGTCCAGTTACTTCTTTTCCATATATTTCTTCGATGGGCTTTAAATCTGCACGAGAGGAAACTACTTTGGTCATATCCCGACACTCTTTGCTATTACCCAGACACATAAATTTATATTTAGTATCCAATAGATAGTAGCTTGTGTCGTAAACTGTTCCTTTGCCAGGCGTCAAAGAGTCCATATTAACGCAGCCGCCTAAGCTAAGAGCCGCTATCAGAAATAATGCGATACGCATGATCACTCTCCTTGACTCGTAGTCTGACAAAGATCTTCAAAAGGGTTATCAATTTCAAGACTGATCGGATTGGCATATCCGGGCAGTTTAATCTCGGTATTGCTTATATTCAGGTCTTCTCCCTGTAACACGTTGTTATCGTACAGGTAGATAGGTTTCGCTTCACCCTGAAGGGAGGCATGGTCATATGCTGCGGCAACTTGTCTGGTATGTTCCAGTTTAGATTGATAGTTATGCAGAGTTTTACTGTCATAACGCTTTTCCAGCATTTTAGTGACTACATGAGGTGCCAGCACCGGTGCGGAAGCATTGTTGCCCCCAAAGCCTTTAGAATTCAGTAATACAACATCCATTCCTGTTGTACCCACCTCAATGTGTTGATTGCTCAGCATTAGATTGCTTTTGTGTACGTCATCAGCAAATTCTGGAGTTGTGACAATGCCGGGAATAAGTCCGTAGGACCAGATGCCTAGGGAGGCGCTGAGCTGGTCTCCGCCAGCGGTGCCTTGAGAGTGCCCTAAGTAACATTTCACTGCTGAAATCGGCCAGCTTTCAATACCAAAAGCTTTTGCCGTTTCATTGATAACATGAGATTCAGTAATCCTGTTCTGCGGTGTGCTGGTGCCGTGAGCCTGAACAAAACTACGGTGTTTAAGGCTCTCTTCGCCCAGCATTTTCTGGATCAGTGATGCTGATTTCGCAAGTGTGATGTAGTTGCCAATACCCGGTGCTGAAATTGACTTTTTGTGGCCATCAGCATTTACAAATACTTCCGGTACGGCTCCGTAAATTTCGGCACCTAATTCGATGGCAAGGTCGTCGCTCATCAAAGCAACAAACTGGCTACTTTCACCAATGGTGAAGCCGCAGTTTTGTCCAAATGGACGACAGGCTTTTCGATAATCATCATCGGATAGTGATGAGAGTTTATCAAGTGCCAGCAGATCTTTGTCTTCAGCTAATGCGCCCATGGCCCTGAAACCTTCAATGATCTCAGGGGTAACAGGAGCATCACTGCCGCCAACAAGTACAAACTTGCGACGACCAGAGCGGATATCGTTGACGCCGCTTCTTAGGTTGTAGAGGAAGGTTGCGCAGGCACCCAATGCGCCGCCAGTGGTGCCTACATTTCCAAGAATATATGCATTCACAAAATCCGCTGGCATCTGAGCATATCCTAAAGGAACCTGCTTTGATGTGGTGCGTTTGCCTAAAGCCGGAAATTTGGTCAGTCCACCGAAGCCAAAATCATCCAGCTGGCCAATGGAATTGCTGGCGTAAACTGCGATCTGGTCAGGTGCAAGCGTATCGATGATTTTTTCAAACGGAATACCGGTTGATGAAAGTGCATCGGAAGCTGAAAATACGGTCATTTGCAGATTACGCGGATGATTGCGTGACTGATATAACTTCCCAGGTGAAAAGCCGGATGGCAACTGTCCTGCTGATTGTACCGGGGCAGATTTATAGTCTGGGAAGATGATATTCAGATCCCCTTCGACCTGAATAGAGAACTGACCAGGTGCTGTTTCTTCTACATTCCAGGAGTCAGGAATGTTAACCGGCATTTGACGCTTTCTCAGTTTAAAACGGAAGCCTCCGTCATTACTTAGAGAAGCCGGTTTGTTGAACATGACTTTATCAACATCAAAGCAGTTTGTTTCTATTCTACGAATGAGCGTGCTGCTTAATAATTGTGGTTTTAGCTCCGCAACCAGTGCTTCAGCTGAAGCGAAATCACCTGATTGGGTTTTATAGGTCCCGTTTTCCGCAATGGCTATGCCGGTAAGAATTGCTAAGTCCAATAGAGTTTCTGTTCGTGATTTTTCATCCAGGCTATCCAGTACTAAGCGACGGTAAGCATGATGAAATGAGGCGCGTCCAGCAGGGTTAATACCTCCAAAACCAACGATAACAGGTAGCTGGGACAATTCGCTCTCCTCAGATGAATTTAAAACAAAAACTATAACTAATCGACATTACGCTGCAAATTGAAGCAGACAATCATGCCGGTTGCACTATAAAAAACCTATTTTATCGGTGTTTGTTAAACCTGACTAGCCGGAAAAACCTTTTTCTCCTATTTTAGTCAGTGAATGTTAAGCCTGGGGTAGGGTATTATTCAGGTATCTTTTCGAGAAGGAGCTTTTTATGAAAAAGTTGATTGCAGTTGCTGTATTGGCTGTCGCTACAGCGGGCTGTCAAACAATAGATCCTTATACCGGTGACCAAAAGACGGGTAACACGGCTAAAGGGGCAGGGATTGGTGCTGTCGCCGGTGCTGTTCTGGGAGCTGCTGTATCCAGCAAGTCTGACCGCAAGAAGGGCGCATTGACTGGTGCTCTGGTGGGAGGTGCTGTAGGTGGTGGTATTGGCTACTACATGGACCAGCAGGAGGCCCTGTTGCGTCAAGAATTACAGGGAACAGGTGTTCAGGTAGAACGTATTGGTGATTCAATAAGATTGATTATGCCTGGCAATATTACCTTTGCTTTAGATTCAGACCGCATTGCATCTAGTTTTTATTCGGTTTTGGATTCTGTAACTAAGGTATTGATTAAATTTGATAAAACCGAGCTTAATGTTGATGGTTTTACGGATAGTACAGGCTCTTTCGAATATAACCAGCAGCTTTCTGAGCGTCGTGCAGCTCAGGTGGCAGACTATTTAGCGAGTTCAGGAATTGAGCGCTTACGTATCAATGCCCGCGGTTATGGTGAAAGGTACCCTGTCGCAGATAACGGTACTTCAGCGGGCCGTGCTCAGAATCGTCGGGTTGAAATTAACATCAGCGGTCGTCGTAGTTAATTTACAGATAAGCTACCTGATTTTGTCGGGTAGCTTACCCCTTAATGCGATCTGACCAGATCACCTGGTCGAATATTATACTGGTCAAC
The DNA here is from genome assembly GCA_050633605.1 of Neptuniibacter sp. Lineage (GTDB taxonomy): Bacteria > Pseudomonadota > Gammaproteobacteria > Pseudomonadales > Balneatricaceae > Neptuniibacter. The sequence goes on from JBOEGV010000026.1 coordinate 52,647, forward strand.
TGTGCCGTTAATACGACCCGCCGCAAAAGCTCCTTGTACTTCTTCAATCGTAATTGTTTGGCGGGTATTAGTCAGTTGAGTTTGTGCTCTCATATCAGGAGTGTAGAACGTTGAGCGGCGGTATACGGTTAGCTTATCTCCACGTTTTAAACCTTGAGCACTGCCTGCTGATATCCAAAGGTTGGAATCTTCTGTGCGATTTATTCTTGCTGTGAAAGGTTTGCACTGCAGTTCTTCTTCAAGATCCTTAACTATCTTGTGCTGGAGCTCTTCTACCTTCTGCCCATAATCTTGTTTATAAAATCCGGCACCAGTAAAGCCCGTTTTTATTGTGGGGTCCAGGTTCCATAAGCCTGCCGTTACATAATTTTTCTGTAACACTAGCTGGCCGGTGAAACCGTCATGTACAAAGAGATCAATGCTGAATGAGCGTAAGTGCTTTTTACTGAGGTAATCCATGCGGTTGTAGAGGTCTTTAAAGAAATTATCTTCTGCATGGGTACGAGGATCGACCATCGACATGTCGCGTACAACACCGGAGAGAACATAATTTACCTCCATGCGATTGATGTTGCTTAGCATGCTTGTTAAAGCCCCATCGCTTAACTCTGAAGTGGCCGCAAAATTAGGGTCCGGGTATAAATTGATGCGGCTGGAGTTATACGCGAATAGTTTTTTTGTGTTGTTGAGCTTATGTACCAGTTGGGTTGGTAAAGCGATAGCCGCATCATGCAGATTGCCGAGCCTTGCATGGTTTATATCTAGCATTGGGAAGGCAGTCACTGCCAGTGATTTTGTGTATTTATTGGTAACGCCATTTTCGCAACCTACATCGATTAATACATCTGCTTTAATCCGAAGGTAAAGTATGTTGCTAATGATTTTCTCGCTTAAAACTTCAATATTGCTGACTCTACCCAGGGTGCTGATCTGCATATTGTCGATTTCTAGAATTCCGTCACGTACAACCTGATTGCTGGAAACGTAGACTGCAGCGTGCATAGATGCTTGTTGAGAAGCATCTTTGATGGCTGCTTCACGGGCACTTTTAAGGTCTTTGTTTATGATAATTGCCTGGCCTTCAGCTTCGACAACCACAGCTAAAGCAGGCAAGGACAATAGAAACATCAATGAAATTGCGAGAATTCTGATGAGGTGATTAAACATATCTGGTTACCGACCGATTACACTAGGGTAACAGTATGTTCATTGGGGCGAGTTGTAAACGCGATGAGCAACATACTGTTTGCGAAATTACGATTATGTTAGATTGTCGGTCTTAAACCAGATGTTTGGAAGATCTTGATGAAAAAAATTTTACTGCTGCTGTTGGTATGTCTTCAGACAGGCTGCGCTGTCACTGAAAAGCTCAAGAAGCTTTCTTCGGATGACAGCAAGGTTAAAACTGAACAGCAGATGGAATCTGAAGTCCGTCAGATGGAACAAGCATCCATAGAAGAGTTTTACCAGCGCAAGCAGGCTCATCTGGAAGCTGAAAAAGCCTACCTGGCCGAGAAAGATGCTCTGCTGGAAAAAGAGAAGGCTCTACTTCAGAGGCAGGTGGTTCAGGTTGAAAAGCAACCTAACGGTATCGACCCGATAAGTGAGGCGCTTGCTCAGATGGCAGTCCAGATGAATGCTGGGTTGTTGCAGAATAGAGTGAAGCGTTTGCCTGTTGCGGTTGTGCCTTTTACTAATTTGCACAATGGACGCAGGGTTGGACGGTTTGGCGAACGTCTGGAGCAAGGTATGATCTATCAGTTGCAGCAACACGGTTACAATATGATTGATTATCGTGCGGCAGGTCTTGTGACGTCAACGAAGTCGCCTTTATCAAAGCAGAATTTATCTGAACTGCGGGTTCGGTACAAAATATATTTCCTGGTTACCGGTACTTATGCTCAGCATTCGGATGGTATTGTTATGAATGCTAGAGTTATTGATACAACCACTAGACAGGTGGTTGCCAGCGGTCAGAGCCATGTGGCTAACTCCCGACTCGAAGGTGGTCTGCCAGGGTATAATCCTCTGGAAGCCTTGAATAAAGGCCTGATTATTGAGAATGGAAACGGGCCTGTAGGAAGATGAGTGTGTTTTTGAGAGTACCTTCAATGATTAAGAAAAGCATTGCACTGATCTTGTTTCTGCCAGTTCTATGGTTGTTGCAGGGCTGTGAAACAATAACTGAATCTGCAGTTAAGGTGGCAGAGGCGCTACCTGATATAAATATACCTCCTGCTTCAGCAGAGCCAGTAGAGCCAAACTGGGTGAGGGCTACAGGTTATGCACCTATTAGTCTTCAGCCTGGGGAGACGCGCCAGCATAAAGTATTGATGGCGATGCGAGCATCTAAACTGCGAGCATACCAGGAGCTGGCAGGCGTTGTTCATGGTCAATATCTGTTTGGTACGACGACCGTGCAGGATATGGTGCTGCAAAGTGATCAGTTTAAAACTGCGATTTCAGGTATTGTCAGAGGGGCGAGAGTTGTGAAGACATACCCATTACAGGAAGACACTTACGCAACAATTCTGGAAGTAGATATGAATCAGGTGCAAAGAGCCTGGGTCAGTAAATAACTACACAGACAGGTTGGAAGATAAAAAAAGGAGGCGTAAAGCCTCCTTTTTTATCTTGATCTTGCCTTGTATCTATTTGTTTTGAGTAGCTTCGAATGCTGCAAGTTGCTCAGGCGTAGCTTCCGTCTGGTATTTACCTTTCCAGCTGCTATAAGGTTCGCCATAAACCAGCTCCCTAGCGCTTTCGTAATCTACCTCATGTCCACGTTTCTCGGCCTCTGATTTATACCATTTGCTCAGGCAGTTGCGGCAGAACCCAGACAAAATCATCAAATCGATATTTTGAACATCTTTGCGGCTGTCCAGGTGTTCCAGTAAGCGTCGGAAAACCGCGGCTTCAATTTCTGTCTGCGTGTGTTGATCCATAATAACCTCACTGGTTTACGTTATTTATAACTTTACTGTACGTTTTCATCTAATTGCTGGCAGATATCTTGTCGCAGACTCTGGCAAAGATCAGGGTCGGAAATTGGCAGGCCCTGGCTATCTGTAATGAAGAAAAAGTCTTCTACACGCTCCCCGATGCTTGTTATCCGGGCTTTTCGCACAGATAGATTGTAAGAAGAAAAAATCCAGCCAATCTTGGAAAGTAAGCCAGGCCTATCTGGAGTCATTACCTCAATCACGGTTTGATGAGAGGCAAAATCATTGCTGATGTTGACCACGGTCGGGGCAGCAAAAAGCTTCATCTGCCTTGGTACTCTGCGTTGAATAATCTCTGGGTAATCATTCGGATCATCAAGCTCTTCGATTAGGCGCTGCTTAATGCGTTCCATATGTTCTGGATTTTCAGATAGCGGGGTATTGTCATCACTTAATACAGTATAGGTATTTAAGGCGTGCTCGCCGTTGTCGGTTACAATGATGCGGGCATCCTGAATGTTCAGGTGCAGTTGGTCCATAGTGGCCACGGTCGCAGCAAACAGGTTTTGAATGTCCTGGCTGTAGATGAATATCTCTGTAGCACCTTCGTAGACGCGATGAGATATCTGCCTGATCATAACCAGAGGTATTTCCAGGGATTTGTGCTCAATAATAGCCTTGCTGTGTTCGGCAACACTTTGTGCTGTTTCCCTAAGGAAGTAATCATCCCCGATAGAAGACCAAAGTTCTTCTACCCGGTTCTCATCCAGCCCCTGGCGTCTAAGAATTTGCAAGGCTTCATTTTGAATCTGTCCAATTCGGTCCTCTTTGTTGATCGGGTTTTCAAGTCCACGTCGAAGGGAACGTTTGGTCTCAGTGTAAAGTTTACGCATGAGTGTGGCGCGCCAACTGTTCCAAAGAGTATGGTTCGTTGCATGGATGTCGGCAATGGTCAGTACATAAAGGTAATCGAGGTGGACAACATCCCGGACTTGCTGGGCGAAACGATGGATTATTTCAGGGTCTGAAATGTCTTTGCGCTGAGCTGTCATCGACATCAAAAGATGATTGCGAACCAACCATGAAATCAGGTGGCTGTCCCATTTACCTAAGTGGTGCATTTCACAGAATTCGACTACGTCTTCAGCTCCTAGCTCAGAATGATCACCGCCTCGCCCTTTGGCGATGTCATGAAATAAGGCTGCAATGTACAGAAGCTCAATTTTAGGCAGGTGATTCACTATGCGGTGAGCGATGGGGAATTCTTCGCGATGATCGTTATGTCGGAACTGGCGACATTTCTGAATCACTTTCATCGTGTGGGCATCAACCGTATATATATGGAACAGGTCGTGCTGCATCTGACCAATGATGCGCCCAAATTTTGGCAGGTACGGGCCAAGGATACCGTATCGAGTCATTCGCTTAAGTTCTGTAGAGACTCCTTCAGGGGAGCGCATAAGCTCCATAAACAGGCTGGTATTACGTATGTCCTGCCGGAATGATTCATCTACCTTATGACGGTGGTTGCGAACAAGTCGAATGGTTGTCGCTCGTACTCCTTTTAAGTTCTGGTTTTGAGCCAGAATTACAAATAATTCCATGAGGGCGAATGGATGGTGATCGAAAACATGATCATGTGTGACTTCCAGATAATCATTATGAATCTGGAAACGGTTATTAATTGGGATAATAACCTGCTCTTCGTCGGCACGCAGAATAGCTTCATCAAAATGTTGTAAAAGCATGTCGTTAAATTCAGACATGGTCATAGCAATGCGATAATACTTGCTCATGAACTGCTCGACAGCAAGAGAGCCTTCCTGATCTTCGTACCCAAACAATTCAGCAAGCACGCGCTGGTGGTCAAAAAGTAAGCGGTCTTCTTTGCGTTTGCAGACCAGATGTAGGGCGTATCTGACGGACCAAAGGTACAATTCGCCCTTGTTCAGAATATCCAGTTCGCTTTCCGTGAGGAAGCCGTCCTCAACCAGATCACGAATGTATGTAGAACCAAAATGGCGTTTTGCGACCCAGCCAATGGTTTGCAGATCACGTAATCCACCGGGAGAATTTTTTAGATTGGGTTCAAGATTATATTCAGTATTGTTGGTCTTTTTGTGACGTCCGACCTGCTCTTTTTGCTTGGCCAGAAAGAACTCTTTATCGGTCCATGCGCCTTCGGATGTAACACGATCATACATCTCAGTGTGGAGTTCATTGTTGCCTGAGAGTGTGCGAGACTCAATCAGATTGGTTGCTATGGTGACATCTGACTGAGCTTCCTCAAAGCATTCGCTCATTGTCCGGACGCTTGAGCCGACATCAAGATTTATATCCCAGAGAAGCGTCAGAAAACTGCTGATTGCCTCTTGATATTGCTCGGCGATCACATCATCAGCCAGCAAAATTAGAAGATCTATATCTGAGTATGGATGAAGCTCTCCGCGGCCGTAGCCCCCTACCGCAACCAGAGCAACTTTATTAGTCGGCCACTCATATTGAGACCAGGCTGTTTCCAGAAGTCTGTCCATTTCCCAGGCGCGCCCGTACACCAGCTTGCGGATATCCTCTCCGTCCCTGAACCGTTCATCTAAACATGTTCTTATCTTGCTCAGGGCTTCCTTGTATATAGGCACTGGGGAAGTGGCTTCGGAGAGGCTTTTGCGGAATGCTGGAAAATTTAATATTTCTTCTTCCGCAAGTAACTCGTGCAGTGTAGTCGACATCTTGATTTGTGCTCTTACTGACTGTAACTGATATTTAGATGTTATCGTCCGGGCGCAACGTTAAAATTTCGTAGCCATCGGAGGTAACAAGGATAGTGTGTTCCCATTGTGCTGATAGGCGACGATCAGCTGTTTCAACGGTCCAGCCGTCTTTTTTGGAAAGTTTCACTTGGCGTTTCCCCGCATTGATCATTGGTTCAATGGTCAGTGTCATGCCTTCTTTCAACTCTTCGCCAGTACCTGGTTTGCCATAGTGCAGAATCTGAGGCTCTTCATGAAATTCTGCGCCAATGCCATGACCGCAATATTCGCGCACAACAGTATAGTGATTTTGCTCTGCATAGGTTTGGATGGCATGGCCTATATCGCCAAGTCGGGTTCCAGGCTTAACCAGTCTAATTCCACGATACATGCATTCCTGAGTAATTTCGATCAGTCTGCGGGCGTGTGGTAACTCTTTACCAACGAAGAACATCTTGCTGGTATCACCGTGGTAACCGTCTTTTATGACCGTAATATCAATGTTAATGATGTCGCCGTCTTTGAGCTTTTTGTCATTAGGAATGCCATGACACACTACTTGGTTGACTGAGGTGCAGATCGATTTTGGGAAACCATGGTAATCCAGCGGGGCAGGAATAGCTTGTTGTTCGTTGACGATATAATCGTGACAGATTTGATTCAATTCGTTGGTTGTTACACCTGGTTTTACATAAGGTTCGATCATGTCGAGTACTTCTGCCGCTAATTTTCCGGCTACTCGCATTTTTTCGATCTCTTCCGGGGTTTTAATTTTGATGCTCATAATCTGTAGCGATGTCCTGTATTGAACATGAGTATTAATAATTTGGGATGAATTGTAGCAATCAAGTGAACTTAATAGAAACATTAGGGAATCTGCTTTTAATTTTTTTGCCCTTGTGGTATAAATCCGCGCTCGATTTGCTAGGTGCTAAATCGAAATATCACACACGTACCGACACAGTGTTCAGGGTGCCTTCGGGTTGAACATTGGGGTATGTGGAGGTCTAACCCAATTTTAGGAATATAAAATGGCTAAAATTACTATGCGTGACCTGCTTAAAGCAGGTGTTCACTTCGGTCACCAGACCCGTTACTGGAACCCGAAAATGTCTAAATTCATTTTCGGAGCTCGTAACAAAATTCATATCATCAACCTTGAGCACACGCTGCCAGCACTGAACGGTGCGCTGGATACTATCCAGAACATGGCTTCCAACAAGAATAAGGTTCTATTTGTTGGTACTAAACGTGCGGCTAGCAAGATCGTTAAAGAAGAAGCTGCTCGTGCTAGCATGCCTTACGTAAACCACCGCTGGTTGGGTGGTATGCTGACTAACTACAAGACTATTCGTCAGTCTATCCGTCGTCTGCGTGATTTAGAGTCGCAGAGTTCAGACGGTACGTTTGAAAAGCTAACCAAAAAAGAAGCGTTGATGCGTCAGCGTGAGATGGAAAAGCTTGAGCGTTCTATTGGTGGTATCAAAGAGATGGGCGGTCTGCCTGATGCACTGTTCGTAATTGATGTTGATCACGAGCGTATTGCAGTAAATGAAGCGAACAAGCTGGGTATTCCCGTTATCGGTGTAGTTGATACAAACAGCAACCCAGATGGTGTTGATGTTGTAATCCCTGGTAACGACGACGCTTTGCGTGCAATCCAGATTTACGTTAAATCAGTTGCTGATGCGTGCCTTGAAGGTTCTGAATCTGCTGCTGGTGACAAAAGCGAATTTGTAGAAGTTGAAGAAGGTAAGGCTGCTGCCGAGTAATCGAACTGTCAGAACAGTTGATTATTCTCTTTGACTTAATAAGGGGGCTTGGCCCCCTTTTTTGAATTTTGTGATTAACCCGTGACTTTCTTATAGGGGTATTCGATATGGCGAGCGTTTCCGCTGCAATGGTTAAAGATCTGCGTGACCGTACTGGTCTAGGCATGATGGAATGTAAAAAAGCTCTTAAAGAAGCTGATGGTGACATCGAGAAGGCAATTGAAGAGCTTCGCAAAGCTTCTGGTATGAAAGCTGCTAAAAAAGCAGGTCGTACTGCAGCTGAAGGTGTTGTGGTTGTAAAAGTTGCTGAAGATAACAGTTATGCTGTAGCAGTAGAGGTTAACTCTGAAACTGATTTTGCTGCACGTGATGAAGGTTTTCTGGCATTTGCTAACACTGTTCTGGAGAAGGCTTTTGCGGACAAGGCTACAGACGTAGCGGCTCTGATGGCTGGCGACCTTAACGATGCACGTGATGCGCTGGTGCAGAAGATTGGTGAAAACATTGGCGTTCGCCGTGTATTCCTGGTTGAAGGTGGTGTTGTTGGTGCCTACGTTCACAGCAATAATAAAATTGCTGCTCTGGTTGAGCTGGAAGGCGGTAATGCAGAGACTGCAAAAGATATTTCTATGCACGTGACAGCAGTTAATCCTCAGGTTGTTAGCAAAGAAGATATGCCTGAAGATGTAGTTGCTAAAGAGAAAGAGATTATTCTGGCTCAGCCTGATATGGCGAGTAAGCCAGCTGAAATCGCTGAGAAAATGGTGATTGGTCGTATCAATAAATTCCTGGCTGAGAATAGCCTGGTAGAGCAGCCTTTCGTTAAAAACCCTGATCAGAAAGTGGGTCAGGTCGCTAAAGATGCAGGCGCAACTGTTAAATCTTTCACTCGTGTAGAAGTGGGTGAAGGTGTTGAGGTTGAAGAAGTAGATTTTGCTGCAGAAGTTGCTGCTCAGCTGAACGGCTAACTTTCTGAAAATCCTACCGGTTGTGCATGTTTTTGCATGCGCAACCACCCCCTTTCCTGCTACACTCTCCTGATCTCATTTTCTGCGGAGATTTACGGATGCCGTCTACCGAAAAACAATCCAGATATAAACGAATTCTACTCAAACTGAGTGGTGAAGCCCTGATGGGCGAAGAAAGCTTTGGAATTGATGCCAATGTCCTTAATCGCATGGCTCTTGAAATAGGTCAGTTGGTCGGGATTGGCGTTCAGGTAGGTATGGTGATCGGAGGTGGTAACCTGTTCAGAGGGGCTGCTTTAAGCGAAGCAGGTTTGGATCGAGTTACAGGTGATCATATGGGTATGCTTGCCACTGTTATGAATGCTTTGGCGATGCGCGATGCGCTGGAACGTAGCAATATCAATACCCGTGTAATGTCCGCCATCCCAATGAGTGGTGTTGTTGATCACTATGATCGCAGAAATGCTATGCGCTACCTTAATCAGGGCGATGTAGTGATTTTTGCAGCCGGTACAGGTAATCCATTTTTTACTACAGATTCAGCGGCTTGCCTGCGCGGCATTGAAATAGACGCTGATGTGGTTTTAAAAGCAACAAAAGTTGACGGTGTGTATACTGCGGATCCAGTAAAAGAGCCAACAGCACGTCGTTACCGTCATCTTAATTATGATGAAGTTTTGGAACAACAGCTGGGTGTGATGGATCTGACAGCGATTTGCCTGACTCGCGATCACAACATGCCGGTTCGAGTATTTAATATGAATAAATCAGGAGCCTTAGCCAACCTAGCAGTAGGTGGCGATGAAGGTACCCTGATTGATTGCAGTGAGACGGTTGGAGATAAATATGCTGAATGAAATTACTCAGGATGCTGCCGAACGTATGCAGAAGAGCGTTGAAGCTCTGGTAAATAACTTCAAAAAAATTCGTACAGGTCGTGCGCATCCGAGCATTCTGGAAGGGATTCAGGTGTCATACTATGGTTCTGATGTGCCGTTGAGCCAGGTTGCAAATATTTCGGTCGAAGATGGTCGTACTCTCTCTATCATCCCTTGGGAAAAACCAATGGTGCCGGTAATTGAGAAAGCGATTATGATGGCGGATCTTGGGCTTAACCCTGCCACTGCCGGAGAGAATATTCGCGTGCCTATGCCGCCTTTGACTGAAGAAACTCGTAAAGGGTTTATCAAACAGGCGCGCCAGGAAGCGGAAAGTGCTCGCGTAGCGATTCGTAATATTCGTCGTGATGCTAATGGTGATATTAAGGATCTTTTGAAAGAAAAGGAAATTACTGAAGATGATCAACGCCGTGGTGAAGATCAGATTCAGAAATTGACTGATAAAAATGTTGCAGAGGTTGATAGCCTATTGGAGCAGAAAGAAAAAGACCTCATGGAAATCTGATTGTGGCAGCAGAGTCGTAAGTCTCTGCTGAATTTTTGATGACAGTAGATGATATATCAGCCCGGTCATCCAATCAGGCTCCACGCCATATAGCTATTATCATGGATGGTAATAATCGCTGGGCTAAAGAGCGCAAATTGCCAGGTCTTGCGGGACATAAGGCAGGAGTTGATTGTGTTCGTTCTGTGATTGAAGGGTGTGTGGAGCAAGGGGTTGAAGCTCTGACGTTATTTGCTTTCAGTTCTGAGAACTGGAAGAGGCCACCGCTGGAGGTCAAAGGGCTGATGGAACTGTTTAAAATCGCCCTTGATCGAGAATCAAAAAAATTACTTAAAAATAATATCCGCCTTCGAGTTGTTGGGGATAAAGCTGCATTTAGTTCCTCTCTCCAGAAAAAAATAGCCAAGGCAGAAGCCCTGACAGCTGATTGTGATGGGTTGCAGTTAAATGTAGCGGCAAATTATGGTGGCCGTTGGGATATTGTCACTGCAGCGAAAGTTTTAGCTGAAAAGTGTGTTTTGGGCGAACTGTCACCTGATATGATTACCGAAAATTGTTTTTCCAGTCATATGTCAATGGCTGATCTGCCTGAACCTGATCTCTGTATCCGGACAGGTGGGGAACAGCGCATAAGTAATTTTCTAATCTGGCAGTTTGCTTATACGGAACTCTACTTTTCTGACCTGTATTGGCCTGATTTTGACAAAAGGGCACTCTCTGAGGCTATAGACAGCTACTGTGGCAGGGAACGTCGCTTTGGTAAAACAAGTGAGCAACTAGAGGCAGAAGAAAATGCTTAAGCAGCGGATCCTTACAGCTGTTGTGTTAGCACCACTTGCATTGTTTGGTGTTTTTGGCCTTCCTTTAAATGAGTTTGTTTATCTTCTCGATTTTGTTGTTTTAGTTGCTGCGTGGGAATGGGCTAATTTAGCCGGTCTTGAAAAAACCTACCAGCGCATTGCATATGTAGCCATGATGGCTGTGTGTGTCTTCCTTATGCACGCTTTTCAAACATTGTTACCTGTTGAACTGATTCTGTCTTTATCGGCAGCATGTTGGTTTGTGGCTCTTTTTTGGGTGGTTAAATACCCCGAGGGTTCAGGCTGGCAAAAGTCCTGGCAGAGGTTGTTGATTGGGCTTATCGTATTGCTTCCTTCATGGTTGGCGTTGGTGCAGTTAAAAGGCGCGGATCAAGGTGAATTACAAATTCTTTTGTTACTCTTGGTCGTTTGGGGAGCTGATGTGGGGGCTTATTTTGCAGGTAAGACATTTGGTTCTCAAAAACTTGCTCCAAACGTGAGCCCAGGGAAAACCCGAGAAGGGCTTTATGGCGGCTTACTGACTTGTCTGCTGGTGGCAGTTGGTTTTTCTTTTTTTGCTTCCTTATCATTGCCTCAATCGTTTTTATTAATTGTTGTTGCGCTAGTAACAGGTTTGGTTTCGGTACTTGGCGACCTTTTTGAAAGTATGCTTAAACGATACCGTGGTATTAAGGACAGTAGTCAGCTACTACCGGGTCATGGTGGTATTCTGGATCGGGTGGATAGCTTAACTGCGGCTTCGCCAGTATTTGTGCTTGGCCTTCAATGTATAGTTTTAGGCTGAAGCCATTATGGATCTCCTTTACACGATAGCAATCACAATTCTTACACTGGGCATTCTTGTTACCATACATGAGTGGGGACATTTTTATGTTGCACGTCGTTGTGGGGTAAGGGTACTTCGTTTCTCTGTTGGGTTCGGAAAAGCCATTTATACTTGGAAGGATAAACTAGGAACAGAGTATGCGATAGCCAGTATACCTCTTGGTGGTTATGTCAAAATGCTGGATGAAAGGGAAGGGGAAGTTGAGCCTTCTGAGCAACATTTGGCATTTAACCGCAAGCCTGTCTTCCAGAGAATTTTGATTGTCGCTGCTGGGCCTGTGGTAAATCTTTTATTTGCTGTGCTGGCATACTGGTTTATGTATGGAATGGGCGTCACGGCTCCAGTACCTGTTATTGGTGATATAAAGCCAGCTTCTCTGGTTTCATTGGCAAATATTCCAAAAAATTCCGAAATAATTTCTATTGATGGTTATACGACTCTTTCATGGGATGAGGTTAATCTTCGTCTTGCTTCAAGAGTTGGAGAAAGTGGTCTCCTGACAATTCAAGTAAAAGAAAAAGGAACAACTCTGGTTAGTGATTATGCCTTGAAGTTGAATTCCTGGAAGGTTGATCTTGAAAATCAGTCGCCAGTATCAGCGTTGGGTATTCTCCCCTGGAGGCCTGATGTTCCTGCTGTAATAGGGCGCATTGTAGAGGAAGGGAGAGCTCAATCTGGTGGGCTGCAAGTTGGTGATCTGGTAGAAAGTGCAGATGGTCTTCAGGTTGAAAGTTGGCAGCACCTTGTTTCAATTATCCGTTCAAACCCTGAAAAAGATATTCAGTTACAAATTCTGCGAACTGGGCAAGTACTATCACTGTCGGTTAAACCAGAAAAACAGGTCACAGATCAGGGCGATGAGTATGGCTTTTTAGGTGCGGCCGCTGAAGGGGCTACTTGGCCAGAAGAGTATCAGAGAACGTTGCAATATGGTTTTATTGATGGTGCCGTAAAGGCTACTGGAAAAACTATTCAGACAATTTCTTTGACGCTGGATTCCATCTGGAAGATGATTGAGGGCGTAATCTCTGTAAAAAACTTGAGTGGCCCCATAACCATTGCTAAAGTGGCCAGTGCTTCGGCTGAATCAGGGCTTGAATCTTATATAAGTTTCCTTGCTTATCTGAGCATAATGTTAGGGGTTTTGAACCTATTGCCGATACCAGTATTGGATGGTGGGCATCTTCTGTATTATCTTGTCGAGCTTGTTACAGGCAAGCCAGTCAGTGAGCGGATACAGCTGTTTGGTTTGAAAGTCGGGTTAGCTTTATTGCTTTCTTTGATGTTTGTGGCGTTATTTAATGACTTAATGCGGTTGTAAGTGATTACAGCTGGAATGAATTTTAATATTTGCGATAAGACATATTTCATGAAATTTGGCATTGGATTTTTGTTTGCATTGCTCCTGTTGGGGTCTACTTTTCAGGCTAATGCGGCTTCTTTTTTGGTTGAAGATATTCGTATTGAAGGATTGCAAAGAGTATCTCCGGGCGTTGTCTTTCGAAACTTTCCAGTTAATTCGGGTGATCAGGTTTCTTCCACTTCATTAGCAAGAGCGACACGAAAGCTTTTTCAGTCAGGGTATTTTGATGATATCCAGCTGTTACAGGAAGGTTCAGTGTTGATTGTTAAGTTACAAGAACGACCAGCAATCAGCTTGATAAATCTGGACGGTAATAAGGTTCTCGAAGACGAAGCTTTGTTGGATGGTTTGAAGCAAAACGGGTTGCAGGAAGGTGATGTTTTTAAACGGGCTACCTTAGAGCAGATTAAGCAGGACCTCGTCAGGGTATATTCCTCTCAGGGGCGGTATGGTGCATCCGTTGAAACTGCGGTAGAGCCTTTGCCTGGTAATCGTGTGGCTCTGAATATTGATATTAAGGAAGGTAGTGTAGCGACTATTCAGCACATCAATATTGTTGGTAATACTGTTTATTCAGATGAAGAGTTGAAAGAGCTCTTCTCTTTGAAATTGCCTAATTTCTGGTCCTTTTACAAAAAAGATGATCGTTACGCTCGGCAAAAGTTGTCAGGCGATCTAGAGCGGTTGCGCTCATACTACCTTGACAGTGGTTATGTGAATTTCTCTATAGATTCCACTCAGGTTTCAATAACCCCTGATCGGAAGCATATATACATCACCGTTAATGTTACTGAAGGTGAAAGATACACTATACGAGATGTGGCTATTTCTGGGGAAATGGTCGTGACAGAAGATGAGTTACTTGAGGTGGTCCGGGTAGAGTCGGGGCAGACCTTTTCTAGAAGGTTGATCACAGAGTCACAGAATGCCTTGGTTAAGAGGGTCGGAGATGCGGGTTACATGTTTGCAAACATTGCCCCAGTACCTGAACTGCATGATGATGGGACTATTACCGTAAAGTTTTTTCTGGATCCAGGTAAAAGAACCTATGTTCGTCGTATAAACATTAATGGTAATACAAGAACAGCAGATGAAGTTGTCCGTCAGCACTTGAAGCAGATGGAGGCGGCAGTTGCTTCCAATGTTCTGATAGAACAGTCAAAAATCAGGTTAGAGAAAACCGGTTACTTTAAGACAGTTAACGTTGAAACAAGACCAGTTTCAGGTACCGATGATCAGGTTGATATCGAATATACTGTTGAAGAACAGCAATCAGGTTCATTCTCTGCGAGTGTTGGCTTTTCACAAAGCTCAGGCATTATTCTTGGCTTGCAATTACAACAAGATAACTTTCTAGGAACGGGTAAGAAAGTTGGTGTTGGTCTGTCTAATAGTGAAACCCTAACGGAATACTCTTACAGCTTTGTTGACCCTTACTATACGGTGGATGGGGTGAGCCGAGGTTTTAATGTGTATTACCGTGAACGTGATTTCGACGAAGACAATACCAGTGCTTTCTCTACAGATGAGTTAGGTGGGGGTGTTAATTTCGGATATCCAATTAATGAATACCAACGGCTCAACTTCGGCATTAATGTAGAGCAAGTAACCATAAATACAAATGAGTTCAATACCCCTGCTGAGATTACTCAATATTTAGATGAAGAAGGCAATGAATTTCTGAATTTCAGCCTTCAAGCGAGTTGGTCTGATAATCATTTGAATCGAGGCTTTTTCCCGACAAAAGGCTATTCACAAAGTGCCTCACTAGAGTTAGGTATTCCTGGGAGCGACCTCAGTTATTATAAAGCTTTCTATAATGCAAAATGGTATCAGCCTATAACGGATGATCGTTTCTGGGTGTTTTCACTCAAGGGGCGTCTAGGTTACGGTGGTGAACTGGGTGAAAATGAATACCCCTTCTATAAGCATTTCTTTGCTGGTGGACTAAAAACAGTCCGAGGCTATCAGCAGAATACTCTGGGACCGAGAGATTCACTAGATGACCCATTTGGCGGTGATGTTTTGATCACCGGTGGTGCTGAGTTTATTTTCCCAGTGCCATTTGTAAAAGATAAGTCATCATGGAGAACTCTTTTATACGTAGATGCTGGCAATGTCTTTGATTCAAGTTGTTCGTCGGTTTCGACAAACTGTGAAGATGGTGTGAAGTTGGACGAATTAAGGTTTTCAGCTGGTTTTGGTCTTAGTTGGCTGACACCTATCGGACCTTTGTCCATTGCGTTATCTGTGCCTCTTAATGATAAAGAGGGAGATGAAACAGAAGTATTCCAGTTTGCGCTTGGACAAACCTTCTAAGGATTAAGTAACAATGAAAACAATATTGAGTTTTTTTCTAACATTGGGCATTAGTTTTTCAGTATATGCAGAGAGTATCGCTGTAGTTGATATTCAGTCGGCATTATTGACTTCCAATGCGGCTAAACAGTATCAGGATTCTCTTAAAGCTGAATTTGCTAAAGATCAGCAGAAAGTACTGGACCTTGAAAAGCAGGTAAAAGCTTCACAAGATAAAGCTGCAAAGAGTAAAGATCTGGTTTCAGCGGAAGAGCTGAATAAAATGAAAATGCAATTTCAGAAAGTGTTTGCCGAATATCAGCGGGCAGGTCAGGCCCTGCAACAGAAAAAAATGCAGCGGGAGCAAGCGTTTTTGCAGAAAATGCGCCCTCAGCTAGATAAAGCTTTAAAAGAAGTTATTGCTGAAGGTGGTTATGATTTGGTGATTTCCAGGCAAGCAGCTCATTATGCTGATAAGAAACTGGATATCACACAGAAAGTCGTTGAGTTATTGAATAAATAGTATTTTTTATGTCCCATAAGAAGTATCGGTTGGCGGATCTTGCTGACAAAATATCCGCTCAGATTCAGGGTGACCCTGAATGCTGGGTCAATTCTATTGGGACGTTGCAATCGGCATCAAATGAAGAGTTGGCATTTATTGCCAACTCCCGATATCAAAAATATCTGAAAACAACATCTGCCGCGGCGGTGATTTTATCACCTGCCGATTTAGAGTTTTTTTCCGGTAATGCATTGATCGTTGATAATCCTTATCTTGCTTACGCTCAATTAAGCCGCGAGTTTCTTTCTGCTAAGAACGATACTCCAGGAATTTCTCGTTCTGCGCACATTGAACCAACAGCTGTAGTGAGTAAGTCTGCTTCAATTGGGCCTGGTGTAGTTATCGCATCGAATTCACATGTTGGTAAAAACGTGGTGGTTGGAGCCAATACCGTCATTGGTCGAGATTGTATTGTATCGTCAGGCAGCCGGATCAGTGCAAATGTAACGCTTTACGATGATGTTCATATTGGTGAGGAATGCCTGATACATAGTGGAGCTGTCATTGGCGCAGATGGATTTGGCTTCGCTAATCATGAAGGTGAGTGGGTAAAAATTGCTCAGCTTGGTGGTGTCAGAATAGGTGATAAAGTAGAGGTTGGTGCAGGTACAACAATTGATCGCGGGGCTCTGGATCATACCCTGATTGAAGATGGTGTGATTTTGGATAACCAGATTCAAGTTGCTCACAATGTTCAGATTGGAAAAAATTCGGCTATTGCAGGTTGTACCGCGATAGCGGGAAGCACTAAAATTGGCGAACGATGTACAATTGCCGGTGCTTGTGGAATCACAGGGCATTTGGATATAGCTTCTGGAACACATATAACTGCGATGACACTGGTGACAAAATCGATCACCGAACCGGGTGTGTATTCCTCTGGCACAGGTATGCTGGAACATAAACAGTGGAAAAAAAGTGTCGTCCGTTTTCGTCAGTTGGATGATGTCGCTCGCCGCTTAAAGTCTTTAGAAGACATGGTTATTGAGATTAAGGGTTCTTAAACATGATGGACGTGAATGAAATTCGGGAATATCTCCCACATCGTTATCCTTTTTTATTAGTGGATCGGGTGTTGGAAATCAATGAGGGAGAGTCCATTGTTGCGATTAAAAACGTCACAGTTAATGAACCGTTTTTTAACGGACATTTCCCCGATCACCCGGTAATGCCAGGTGTGCTGATTGTTGAAGCTATGGCTCAGGCTGCCGGGATACTGGGTTTCAAAACTATGGGTAAAAAGCCGCAGGATGGTTCTATATACTATTTTGTAGGCTCGGATAAGCTGCGTTTTAAGCGCCCAGTCGTTCCTGGAGATCAGTTGCAATTAGAGGCAACGATTCTGTCTGAAAAACGAGGTATCTGGAAATTTGAAGTGCGAGCTTCAGTGGATGGTGATACCGTTAGTTCTGCAACAATCCTATGTGCCGATAGAAAGGTTTAGAAATTGATAGATTCTCGTGCCATTGTTGACCCTTCTGCAAAACTAGCAGAAGACGTTGAAGTAGGCCCTTGGACATTTATTGGACCAGAGGTAAAGATTGGTTCAGGTACAGTTATTGGCTCTCATGTCGTACTGAAAGGTCCTGCGACCATCGGTAAGAATAACCGTATCTACCAGTTCGCTTCAGTAGGTGAAGAGTGTCAGGATAAGAAATATGCGGGAGAGCCAACCACTCTTGTAATAGGTGATAACAACGTTATCAGAGAAGGCGTCACGATCCATCGAGGCACAATTCAGGACGCTGGTAAAACAGTTGTAGGTTCGAATAACCTGTTCATGGCGAATGTACACGTTGCTCATGATTGTATCGTTGGGGACAACGTCATCATGGCGAATAATACTGCGGTAGCAGGCCATGTACATGTCGGTGATTGGGCAATCCTTGGCGGTTTCACAGCCGTTCATCAATTTTGCAAAATTGGTCCTCATGTTATGTGCGGTACCTGTTCTGTTGTCCTGAAAGATATTCCGGCTTATGTGATGGCGAACGGGAACACAGCCTCTCCTCACGGAATCAATACTGAGGGTTTGAAACGCAGAGGTTTCAGTAAAGATGCCATCGCAACGATTCGCAAAGCGTATAAGATTGTTTATCGTAACAAGCTTACAACATCGCAAGCTTTGGAAGAGTTGCAAAAACTGGTTGATGATTGCCCAGAAATTTTGCCCCTGATTGAGTCAATAGAGAGCTCTTCTCGCGGTATTATCCGCTAGGTGCATGTATGCGAAACCCTTTGCGCATAGGTATTGTCGCGGGAGAAACTTCAGGCGATATCCTGGGTAGTGGCCTGATTAGATCATTAAAGAAGCGTTTTCCTGAGCTGAAGGTTGAAGGAATTGGTGGTGATCTAATGATGGCCCAGGGTTGTAAATCCCTTTATCCAATGGAACGTCTCTCTGTAATGGGCTTAGTTGAAGTGCTTGGGCGTTTACCTGAGTTGCTTAAGGCCAGACGTTCCCTCATAAAGCATTTTAAAGCTAATCCCCCAGATCTGTTTATTGGCGTAGATGCGCCTGATTTTACTCTGGGAATGGAGGGCGAGCTTAAAAAAGTAGGTATCCCTACGGTTCATTACGTAAGTCCTTCTGTCTGGGCCTGGAAGCAGAAGCGTATCTATAAAATTAAACAAACCACTGATCTTGTTTTGAGTTTGTTTCCTTTTGAAGCTCAGCATTATGAGCCTACTCAGCAAAAGATCGCTTTTGTCGGTCACCCTTTGGCGGATTCAATACCCAAAACAGTTAACACCGCAGAAGCAAAGACTCGTTTTTCTGTTAAAGAGAACGAAAAAATTATCGCTGTGCTTCCAGGTAGTCGTGGGAGTGAGCTGAAATACCTGGCAGAACCTTTTTTAGATACTGCTCGCTGGTTATCTGAGCGTGTTGAAAATGTACGTTTTGTCATCCCAGCGGCAAATTCCGTCAGGCATGATCAGTTGCATCAGTTGATAACAGAGAAATATCAGGATCTGAATATCCAGTTGGTCATCAAAAATTCTCGTGATGTAATGGCGATCTCTGATGCCATACTCATAGCGTCCGGCACGGCGACTCTGGAAGCAACAATCCTTAGGAAACCCATGGTCGTTGCTTATAAAATGGCTTCAATTACTTATGCCATATACTCGCGAATGGTTAAGTCGCGTTTTATTTCTCTGCCCAATCTGCTGGCGGGCAAAGAGTTGGTTCCTGAAGTTCTACAAGATCAGGTCAAGCCTGACGTATTGGGACCTTTGTTGTTGCGAGCGCTACAAGATAACGAATATAAGCAAACTCTGGCGCAGGAATTTGCGGCTATACATAAGACGTTGCATCAGGATGCTGATGAAAAAGCAGCTGATGCTGTTGTTGCTCTTCTGCAGGATAAAGGAGTGCTTTGATGGTAAGCCTTGGATTCGATTTCAGTCAGGGAAGATTGGTAGCTGGCGTTGATGAGGTGGGTCGTGGCCCATTGGTAGGGAATGTAGTCGCGGCAGCTGTAATACTTGATCCAGATAAACCTATTGATGGGCTGGCGGATTCGAAAAAGCTCAGCGCAAAGAAACGAGAGCTACTTTATTCTGAGATTAAAGCCAAAGCATTATCATGGTGTGTCGCATCGGCCTCTCCAGAAGAGATTGATGAGATCAATATTTTACATGCCTCTATGCTGGCGATGAAGAGAGCTGTTGAAGGGCTTTCGGTGCCTGCCCAATTTGTATATGTCGATGGCAATCGTTGTCCTGCATTAAAATGCCCCAGTGAAGCGGTGGTAAAGGGGGACAGTAAAATAGCTGAAATAAGTGCTGCCTCAATTCTTGCTAAAGTTGATCGTGACCGGGAAATGCAGCTGCTCCACCAAGATTATCCTGAGTATGGATTTGCTCAGCATAAAGGGTACCCAACAAAGGCGCACTTCATAGCGCTGGCTAAATATGGCCCTCTACCGGAACACCGCAGAAGCTTTAAACCGGTGCGAGACTTACTGGAAACAAAATAGTTTTTAATTTATATGTCTGATCCCAAATTTATACACCTGCGTGTCCATACCGAATTCTCAGTGGTAGATGGTTTAGTTCGCATCAAAGAACTCGTATCAGCAGCAAAACATGCAAATATGCCTGCAGTGGGAATTACTGATCAGACAAATTTCTTTGGACTGATTAAATTCTTTAAAGCGGCTACCAGTAATGGTGTTAAACCAATATGCGGTGCTGATGTATGGGTGGAAAATGCTGAAGAACCAAGTGCTGAGCCATTTCGATTAACGCTACTGGTTAGAAATGCTCAGGGCTATTTAAATCTGATGGAGCTAATCTCACAGGCCTATGCAGAAGGGCAGAATGTTATTCCTGATATGGCTTTGGTTAAGCCTGAATGGGTTGAAGCTAAAGCGGCAGGACTGATTGCGCTTTCAGGTGCAAAAAAAGGTGAGGTGGGTCGTGCTCTTCTTGCAGAAAATGCTAAAGCAGGTTCAGTGCTTGAGCACTGGATGCAGGTGTTTCCCGATAGTTTCTATCTTGAAGTGCAGCGAACAGGCCGTACAAGTGATGAGCAGATTGTTCACGGTTCTGTAGAGCTTGCCCGGGAGTATGGTTGCCCACTGGTGGCAACCAATGAAGTGATGTTTATCAAGCCTGATGATTTTGAAGCGCATGAAGTTCGCGTGTGTATTAATCAGGGGCGCACTCTTGAAGACCCAACCCGCCCTAAAGAATACAGTGAGCAACAGTACTTCCGCTCCCAGGAAGAGATGGCAGAACTGTTCAGTGATATTCCTTCAGCCGTGCAGAACAGTGTCGAAATAGCAAAACGATGTAATATTGAGATAGAAATCGGCACCTATTACCTGCCTAAATATCCTATTCCTGAAGGGATGTTAATGGACGACTATTTCCGGAAGGTCTCCTTTGATGGCTTGGAAGAGCGACTTGAGGTGCTGCTGGATAAAGACGATCCGGAATACTCAGGGAAAAGGCAGTTGTATATTGACCGCCTGGAGTTTGAACTCGATATCATCATACAGATGGGTTTCCCCGGATATTTCCTCATCGTTATGGATTTCATTAAGTGGGGTAAAGAAAATGGAGTCCCCGTTGGCCCTGGCCGAGGATCAGGTGCGGGTTCACTGGTGGCCTACGCACAAAAAATTACCGATCTAGACCCACTTGAATATGATCTGCTTTTCGAGCGTTTCCTTAACCCGGAACGAGTATCCATGCCCGACTTTGATATCGATTTTTGCATGGATAATCGAGATAAAGTTATTGACTATGTAGCCCGAACATACGGCCGTGATGCAGTATCTCAGATCGTTACTTTCGGTACTATGGCGGCTAAAGCTGTAGTGCGAGATGTGGCTCGTGTTCAAGGTAAGCCGTTTGGTCTGGCAGATCGTTTATCTAAACTGATTCCATTTGAAGTAGGTATTACGCTGAAAAAAGCGATGGATCAGGAACCCATGCTGAGCGAATTCGTTACATCCAGCGAAGAAGCTCAGGAAATTATGGAGATGGCCTATAAGCTGGAAGGGGTGACTCGTAACGTCGGAAAGCATGCCGGCGGCGTTGTCATTGCTCCCACGAAGCTGACTGATTTTGCTGCTACTTATTGTGATGAAGAAGGGAACGGGCTGGTTACCCAGTTTGATAAGGGGGATGTTGAAGAAGCTGGGTTGGTGAAATTTGACTTCCTTGGTCTGAGAACCCTTACGATCATCGATTGGGCACTACAAACTGTAAATAATATTCGAGCCAAAAAAGGTGAAGAGCCTCTTGATATTGAGCTAATAGATCTCGAAGATAAACGAACATTTGACTTACTTCAGTCTGCTGAAACCACTGCTGTATTTCAGCTTGAATCCAGTGGTATGAAAGATCTGGTACGCCGCCTTCTTCCTTCTCGTTTTGAGGATATTGTTGCTTTGGTGGCGCTATTCAGACCCGGGCCTTTGCAGTCGGGAATGGTGGATGACTTTATAAACCGTAAGCATGGTCGGGCTGAGATGGCGTGGCCTCATCCAGATTATCAGCTGGATTCGTTGCAGCCAGTTTTAGAACCAACCTACGGTATCATTCTCTATCAAGAACAGGTCATGCAGATTGCTCAGGTTATGGCGGGCTATACACTGGGTGGCGCGGATATGTTGCGCCGTGCAATGGGTAAGAAAAAGCCTGAGGAAATGGCAAAACAGCGCGTTTCTTTTCTGGAAGGTTCGGAACAAAATGGCATTAATCGCGATCTTGCTGGGAATATCTTCGATCTGGTAGAAAAGTTTGCTGGTTATGGATTTAACAAATCTCACTCTGCGGCTTACGCTTTAGTTTCTTACCAAACTGCATGGTTGAAAACCCATTATCCAGCGCCGTTTATGGCAGCTGTTATGTCATCTGACATGCAGAACACCGAAAAAGTAGTCATCTTCGTAGATGAATGCCGGAATATGGGTATTCCGCCGGCATTACCTGACGTAAATAGTGGTGAGTATATGTTCACCGTTAATGACGAGGGTGTAATTATATACGGTCTGGGCGCTATCAAAGGGGTGGGGGAAGGCCCAATTGAGGCTATAGTTGAAGCTCGCAATGAAGGTGGTGAATTCAAAGACCTATTTGATTTTTGTGAGCGGGTTGGCGCTAAAAAACTTAACAAAAGGGTGCTAGAAGCACTGGTGCGCTCAGGCGCTCTTGATTCGCTCGGCGCTGAAAGAGCTGTTCTGTGGCAGGCTATATCTGATGCACTGCAGGCGGCAGATCAATCGGCAAAGAATCAAGATGCCGGAATGTTTGACCTGTTTGGTGAAGTTGAATCAGAGTCAGGCCGGGCCCCTTATGAAGATTACAAACGTGTACGCCCCTGGACTGATAAAGAACGCCTCGAGGGAGAGAAAGATACGCTGGGGTTGTATCTGACCGGCCATCCGATTGATGAGTATGAGTCAGAGCTGAAGCATTTTATCAGTAAACGCATTGTTGAGTTGCAGCCCGCGAGAGGGCAAAGTCAGAAAATGGCTGGCCTGGTGGTTGATTTACGCCTGAAGAAAACGAAAAAAGGTGAAAACCTCTGTTTTGTCACACTGGATGACCGAAGTGCCCGAATTGATGTTACCTTGTTCGGTGATACTTACGATGCTGTCAGGCATCTTGTGACTAAGGATGCTGTCCTCATTGTCGAAGGGGAGGTTGCTGAAGATCACTACTCTGGCGGTTTGAAAGTAAGGGTCAGTAAAGTATTGAGCATCCCGCAAGCCAGGGCGCAATATGCATCTGGTGTGCAAGTGCTTTGTGAAGAAGCGCATTTCTCACAAAGAAAGCTAAAAGATTTAGAAACGCTTCTGCACGCGCATAAAGGAGATGGTTCGCTACCCCTAAAATTAAGATATAAGCGTGCTGATGCCGCTGCAACCCTGATACTAGGGGAGCAATGGCAAGTACAGGCAAATGATGAACTTTTGATAGCGCTTATGGAAAAGTTTGGGCATGAGTCAGTATCGTTGACCTATTAGACTATATTCTCCTGATGAGTTACGTCTTCGGGACTGGTTCTTAAAGCACCAAAAAGGTAAACTTTGCACAATTTTTTCACTGAAGAATAGATAATTCCTATGAATCCGAACTATCTGGATTTTGAACAACCAATTGCCGAGTTACAGGCTAAAATTGAAGAGTTACGTTTGGTTGGTGATTCCACTGACGTAAATATCTCCGACGAAATTTCTCGTCTAGAGGATAAGAGCCGGAGCCTGACAAAATCAATTTTTACTGAGTTGTCTGCTTGGCAGGTTTCACAATTGGCTCGTCACCCTCAGCGTCCATATACGCTGGATTACATCGACTTTATGTTTGAAGAGTTTGATGAGGTTCATGGTGATCGCCACTTCTCTGATGATCAGGCCATTGTGGGCGGTATTGCGCGTCTGGATGAACAGCCTGTAATGGTGATTGGTCACCAGAAGGGACGTGGTGTGAAAGAGCGTCAGAAAAGAAATTTTGGTATGCCACGCCCTGAAGGTTATCGTAAAGCCTTACGTATGATGGAAATGGCAGAGCGCTTTAAAATGCCGGTGCTGACCTTTATTGATACTCCAGGTGCTTATCCGGGCATAGATGCTGAAGAGCGTGGGCAATCAGAAGCGATTGCCTTCAACCTGGCAAAAATGTCGCAGCTCAAAACGCCGATCATTTCCACTGTAATCGGTGAAGGTGGCTCAGGTGGGGCCTTAGCTATTGGTGTATGCGATGAACTGATGATGTTGAATTATTCAACCTATTCGGTGATTTCCCCAGAAGGTTGTGCCTCTATTCTATGGAAAAGTGCAGAGCGTGCTGCTGATGCGGCCAAAGCTATGGGTATTACTTCAGAGCGTTTGCACGAGTTGGGTCTGGTAGATCAGGTTGTTAGCGAACCTCTTGGTGGCGCACACAGGGATCCTGCTTTAACGGCGGCAAACCTCAAACGTCATTTAGCTGAAACCCTGGATAAGTTAGCTGGGCTTTCAATTGATGAGCTTCTCGAACGTCGTTACCAGCGCTTGATGTCATACGGTTTCGGTGGTGAGCAATAAGCTCGATTATGAAGCTACACTGCTACTCTGCGAGCGCAGCTTTAATGCTGCGCTCCATTCTCTTAAATCCAAGCAAACGGTAAATCGATGTTTGATTGCCCATAGTGGCGGTGTCGATTCCCAGGTTCTACTCCACTTAGCTGCTCGAAGTCTCCCTTCTGATCAGCTGGTCGTTGTGCACATCAATCACCATCTGCAAAAACAATCGGATGACTGGGCTGAGTTCTCGAGATTTCAGGCCGAAGGCTTAAAACTCAAATCCTTAGTTATTGATGTATTTCCGGATAGTTCATCTGAAAATTCTGCTCGGCAGGCTCGTTATGATGCGCTTGCCGGATTAGTAAAAGAGGGTGATGTTGTTTTGTTTGGGCATCATGCGGATGATCAGACAGAAACCCTGCTTTATCGCATGTTACGGGGGACCGGTCTTGCCGGCATGAGAGGCATTCCCGTATCACGACCTCTGGCTATGGGCATGCTTTTGCGGCCACTACTGGCTTTGAGTCGAGAGCAAATTGAGCGGGTTGCTGAGGGCTTAGGGTTGGAATATATAAATGATCCCAGCAATCAATCCGATGACTATGACCGCAATTACCTCAGAAATCAGATTGTTCCGAGGTTGAAACATCGATGGCCAAAGACAGTTCAACGCTGGTATGAAAATGCACGCTTGTTTGAAGCCGAGGGTGAATTGCTTGAGTCATACCTTGATGCAGATTTGAAACATTGCACGACCATTGAAGGTCAGTTTGATCTGTGTGAATGGAACAGGTTTGAGCAAAATAAACAGAATGCATTACTTCGACATTGGTTCTATCGAAGTTTAAATTTACGTGTAAATTCTTCAATGCTTGATCAAATGATAAAAGATGTTGTTTGCGCAGGTATAGATGCTGATCCAGAGTACCAGTTGGAAGCACAAGTTTTCCTGCGCCGATTTCAGCAAAAACTTTATCTGGTTTATGCCTATTCTGATTGCACAGAAGAGTTGCTCATTCAGACAAACGGTCGGTTTCAACTGGGTGATGGTTGTCTGTATATTCAGGGTTTACCGACTGATTGTGTGCTTAAAATGGTACGTAGGAAGGGTGGGGAACAGTGTCGCCCAATCGGTAGGGCAAGAAAAAGCGTTAAAAAAATACTGCAGGAAGTATCTATTCCCCCTTGGCAGAGAGAGCGCTGGCCGTTGCTGTATGTTGACGATAAGTTGATCGCAATACCCGGTGTTTGCCTTTGTCAAGAATCAGGGTTTAAAGAAAACCAGAATTTTTCTGTTTTATGGCGTCCCTTTTCATTGTCGGATAACTCCTAATTTGCTATCCTGTAGCCCCATCTCGATCTTAAAAATTCCTCGCTTTATATACGATCAAACAGGTTCTGCATGACGCGTTATATCTTCGTCACAGGCGGTGTTGTGTCCTCATTGGGCAAAGGCATCGCATCTGCTTCTCTGGCTGCCATTCTTGAGGCCAGAGGGTTAAAAGTCACTATGTTGAAACTGGATCCATATATTAATGTGGACCCAGGCACCATGAGCCCTATCCAGCATGGTGAAGTTTTTGTTACCGAGGATGGTGCTGAAACTGATCTCGATCTTGGCCACTATGAGCGCTTCATTCGTACAACGATGAGCAAGCGCAATAACTTTACAGCAGGGCGCATTTATCAGCATGTCCTGTTAAAAGAGCGCCGAGGTGATTATCTCGGTGGTACGGTCCAGGTTATTCCTCATATCACGGATGAAATTAAGCGCCGTGTTATTGAAGGTGCGGGCGATGCTGATGTTGCTCTTGTTGAAATTGGCGGTACTGTCGGTGATATTGAATCCCTTCCATTCATGGAAGCAGTGCGTCAGCTGAAGGCAGAGTTTGGGTTCTCTCGTGCGATGTTTATGCATCTGACACTTGTGCCTTATATTGCAACCGCAGGTGAAATTAAAACTAAACCGTCGCAGCACTCTGTTAAAGAACTGCGATCAATCGGTATTCAGCCTGATATTTTGGTTTGTCGTTCAGACTTTCCGCTCCCGGATTCGTCACGTCGTAAATTGTCGCTCTTTACCAATGTTGAAGAGCGCGCGGTAGTTTCTCTTCCTGATGCGGACACGATCTACAATATTCCACGTATGCTGTCTGATCAGGGTCTGGATGATATTGTTATTGAACGTTTCAGTCTGGAGTGCAATGAATCAGACTTGGACGAATGGGATCGTGTAGCGGATGCTCACCTTAACCCAGATGGTGAAGTTAAAATCGCCATGGTGGGCAAGTATATGGAGCTTCTGGATGCCTATAAGTCATTGATAGAAGCTTTATCCCATGCTGGAATTGCGCTGAAGAAAAAAGTCAGTATTGAGTGTATCGATTCGGAACGTGTTGAGCGTGAAGGTGTTGAAATTCTCAACGATGTAAGCGCTATTCTTGTGCCCGGTGGAT
The DNA here is from genome assembly GCA_050633605.1 of Neptuniibacter sp. Classification (GTDB taxonomy): domain Bacteria; phylum Pseudomonadota; class Gammaproteobacteria; order Pseudomonadales; family Balneatricaceae; genus Neptuniibacter. Next base: position 79,337 of record JBOEGV010000026.1, read on the forward strand.
TTGGAGAGCGAGGTGTAGAAGGTAAAATTAGTGCCGTACGCTATGCTCGTGAAAACAAAATCCCTTATCTGGGTATTTGTTTGGGAATGCAGGTAGCCGTTATTGAATTTGCTCGCAATGTAGCAGGTATTGAAGGCGCCACTTCATCTGAATTCCAGAAGAACGCTGAGCATCCAGTGATTGGTTTGATCACGGAGTGGACGACTACCGACGGTGATGTTGAAAAACGTGGGGAACAGGACAATCTGGGTGGAACTATGCGTTTGGGGGCACAGGTTTGTCATCTGGCTGAAGGCTCAACAGCCGCGAATGCTTACAATAATACTGAGATCAAAGAGCGCCACAGACATCGCTATGAAGTAAATAACAACTATGTGGCTCAGCTGGAAGAGGCAGGTTTACGTATTTCTGGCCGTTCAGTGGATGGTGAGTTGGTGGAGGTTGTAGAAGTTGCAGATCATCCTTGGTTTGTTGCATGTCAATTCCATCCTGAATTTACATCTACGCCACGTGATGGTCATGGCCTGTTTATCGGATTTATCCAAGCAGCTTTAGACCAGCAGGCAAAAAAGTAATCATTTAATGTATCGAGGGTATTACCCTCAGAAATAAAAAATTCTGGAGTGTTTTTTCCATGACACAGATCGCTGATATCAAAGCCCGTGAAGTACTTGATTCTCGTGGCAACCCAACCGTTGAAGCTGACGTGATTCTGGCGTCCGGCGTAATCGGTTCTGCATGTGCGCCTTCCGGTGCGTCAACTGGCTCCCGCGAAGCACTTGAGCTGCGCGATGGTGATAAAAGTCGTTATCTGGGTAAAGGTGTCCAAAAAGCGGTTGCCGCAGTAAACGGTGTTGTCCGTGAAGCCCTGACGGGCATGGATGTTACTGATCAGCGGGCACTGGATAACAAAATGCTCGAGCTGGATGGCACTGAGAACAAAGAGAATCTGGGCGCGAACGCTATTCTTGCCGTTTCTCTGGCAGCAGCTAAGGCCGCAGCGACTGAGAAAGGAATTCCTTTGTACGCCCACATTGCTGAGATTAATGGCACTGCAGGTCAATACTCACTGCCTGTTCCAATGATGAATATTCTTAACGGTGGTGAGCATGCGGATAACAATGTTGATATCCAGGAGTTCATGGTTCAGCCGGTTAACTTTGATAAGTTCTCCGAAGGCCTGCGCTGTGGCGCGGAAATCTTCCATTCTCTAAAAGCGGTTCTGAAGTCGAAAGGCTTAAATACGGCGGTCGGTGATGAGGGTGGTTTTGCCCCGAACCTGGCCTCTAACGAAGAAGCACTGGTTGTTATAAAAGAAGCCATTGCTAAAGCGGGTTATGAGCTGGGTAAAGACGTTACTCTGGCTTTGGACTGCGCGGCGTCTGAATTCTATAAAGACGGTAAATATGACCTGTCGGGTGAAGGTAAAGTGTTTGATGCAGAAGGCTTTGGTGACTATCTGGCCGCGCTGACTGAAAACTACCCAATTGTCTCGATTGAAGATGGCCTAGATGAGTCAGACTGGGATGGTTGGGCTTACCTGACGAAGAAGATCGGTGACAAAGTACAGCTGGTCGGTGATGACCTGTTTGTAACCAATACTAAGATTTTGTCACGGGGCATCGAGCAAAGCATCGGTAACTCTATTCTGATTAAGTTTAATCAGATTGGTTCTCTGTCTGAAACACTGGACGCAATCAAGATGGCGAAAGATGCAGGCTTCACAGTCGTTATTTCCCATCGTTCAGGTGAAACCGAAGATACAACGATTGCTGACCTGGCTGTAGGTACCGCTGCGGGTCAGATTAAAACTGGTTCACTGTGCCGTTCCGACCGTGTTGCTAAGTACAACCGCCTGCTGCGTATTGAAGAAGAGCTGGGTGCAGAGGCAGTTTACAACGGCCTGTCTGAAATCAAAGGCCAGGGTTGATAGTCGGATATATAATAGTCTGATATAAAAAGGGGGCATGTAGCCCCCTTTTTTCTGAGTTAAAAAATGTTTCGTTGGTTGATTGCAATATTAGTTGTCTTGTTTCTGGGACTGCAGTATCGACTGTGGTTTGGGGAGCCCAGTTTGCCAGATATCTGGCAATTGGATGCCAATATAGAACTGCAACAGAAAATTAATAACGAACTTAGTCAAAGAAATAGTGAACTGGAAGCAGAGGTTCAGGATCTCAAAAAGGGACAGTCGGCCTTAGAGGAGCGTGCCCGAAGTGAATTGGGTATGGTTAAGGAAGGTGAAACTTTTTTCCAGTTAGTTGAACCAGATAAAGAGAAATAAATTTCGTGAATTCCCTACCCACTGATTTTCGCTATCTCCACGGCAAGCCGAAAAGCCTGGCTACTATCAGGACCTGCCCTGAAGATTTTCAGGTATATGAACGCTTGGGTTTTGAACCTGAGGGGGAGGGGGAGCACGTATTTTTATATATCAGGAAAACGGGTGAAAATACCGACTGGGTCGCCAGACAGCTAGCAAACTTTGCCCAGATCAGCCCCCGTGATGTTAGTTATGCGGGTAAAAAAGACCGGCATGCAGTCACCGAACAATGGTTTTGTGCAAAGTTTCCGATAAAAAGAAACCTGAATTGGAAGTTATTTGGTGGCGATAGCATTGAAGTTATAAAAGCGATCCGGCATCCCCGTAAACTTCGCTTAGGTACCCTTAAAGGAAATAATTTTCGTCTGAGGCTAAGGGGAGTAACGAATTTTTCAGACTTAGAAAATAAAGTTGATCTGATCAATCGCGAAGGCGTACCAAATTATTTTGGTGAACAACGTTTTGGTCACGATTATGGCAACCTTGAAAAGGGTGTTGCTCTTCTGAAGGGGGAAATTCAGGAACGTCAGAAACATAAAAAAGGTCTTTATATTTCTGCAGTACGTTCCTGGCTATTTAATCAGCTTTTATCTATGCGAATTGATCAAGGTTTATGGGATACTCTCATGCAAGGCGACGCATTGATGCTTGCGGGTAGTCAGAGCTGCTTTGTAGAGGAAGTGATTACTCCTGAACTGGTCGAACGGTTGAATTCTTGTGAAATTAATATTACCGGGCCTCTATGGGGTAACGGGAAAATGTTAGTTGCTTCTGAGGCTGAAGCGTGGGAACTATCACAGTTGGCTCCCTGGTCTGAGATAACCAGTCTGTTGGAAAAATTAACACTTCGACAGGAGAGGCGATCTTTACGGTTGTTACCCGCTAATATGGCTATAGAAAAAGTAAACGACACTGAATGTTGGCTTGATTTTGAATTACCCTCAGGTGCTTTTGCTACCAGTGTTCTCCGCGAGATGTGTATAACATCAATACCGGAGTAGAGAACAAAAAAAATGAAAATATTAGTTTCAAATGACGACGGCGTATATGCTCCGGGACTCGCTGCCCTAGCACAGGCTTTATCGGATGTTGGTGAAGTATTAGTGGTAGCGCCCGATCGTAATCGGAGTGGGGCCAGTAATTCACTTACTCTGGATCGACCGCTTGAGGTTTTTAAGCACGATAATGGCTTTATCAGTCTGAATGGAACACCAACAGATTGTGTGCATTTAGGGAGTTCAGGCATCTTAGGTTTGAATCCGGATATCGTTGTATCTGGCATTAATGCAGGGCCTAACCTGGGTGATGATGTAATTTATTCGGGGACTGTAGCCGCTGCTATGGAAGGGCGCCACTTACGTTATCCTGCCATCGCGATATCTTCTTCCAGTTTCCATCCTCAGTATTATGAGGTAGCTGCGCAGGTTGCTAAGGATTTGGTTGAAAACATCAAGACCTTAAACCTTGCACCACGTACAGTGTTAAATGTAAATGTACCCGACTGCACTGCCGATGAAATTGCTGGTGTGCATGTAACCCGTTTGGGGCATCGAACTGCGGCTGACAAGCCGGTTGAGACTGCCGACCCAAGAGGTCGGGTACGTTATTGGATAGCAGGTGCCGGAGCGGCGGCGGATCGTGAGCCGGGTACAGATTTTTTTGCCATTGATGAAGGCTATGTTTCTATTACACCTTTGCATGTGGATATGACTGAGTATTCAGGTATGGACAATTTGGGAGAGTGGTTGGAGAGCTGTCTTTGAGTGAACATCATTTACGCGGAATCGGGATGACGTCGCAGAGAACCAGAGATCGGTTAATTAGCCGACTTAAAGAACAGGGAATTCATAATGAAGATGTACTCAGTATTATGCGAGAGACACCCCGGCATATTTTTATCGATGAAGCACTAGCTCATCGTGCTTATGAAGATACAGCTTTGCCAATTGGCTACAACCAGACTATCTCTCAGCCCTTTATTGTCGCTCGTATGACCGAAGCGTTACTAGCAGCAGGCCCTTTAAATAAAGTGCTTGAAGTAGGTACTGGCTCAGGTTATCAAACTTCTATTCTGGCTCCGTTAGTCGGTGAACTTTATAGCATAGAAAGGATTAGGCCTTTACAGGAAAAAGCGCGTAACCGTTTAAGACGGCTCGGTATCAAAAACGTTAATTTGAAACATACCGACGGAGGTATGGGTTGGGCGGCAAAAGCACCATTTGACGGTATTCTTGCTGCATGTGCACCTGAAGATGTTCCTGAAGAATTAAAGCAGCAGCTTGCTTTGGGTGGTCGGTTGATTATTCCTGTTGGTGGTAGTGAGAATCAGGAACTTAAGCTGGTTGTGCGTGAAACTGAGGAAAAGTTCACGACTCAGGTTTTGGAGTGTGTGAAATTTGTGCCTCTATTGAGTGGCACTGTACGTTAGGAGAAATAATGCAGAATAATCGTTCATGGCGGGATTATCTTGCTTTGTCTGGAAAGGGAATGATGATGGGGGCTGCTGATGCGGTTCCTGGCGTATCCGGAGGAACAATTGCATTTATTACGGGAATCTACGAAGAGTTGATTCACTCCCTGAAACAGTTTGGCCCCAGTGCTGTAAAAGTGTTATTCAGTCAGGGTATCGGAGCTGCGTGGAAGTATGTGAATGGTTCGTTCTTGCTGGCTCTGGTCTCCGGCATAATTTTGAGCCTTCTCACAATCGCCAGAGTGGTGCTTTATTGGTTGGATAATTATCCTGAGTTGCTTTGGTCTTTCTTTTTTGGACTGATACTGGCTTCTGTATGGTCGCTTTGTAGGCATATAGATAGGTGGGAGAGCCATATCTTTACCGCATTTTTTTCCGGTATGGTGCTCGCTTATTTACTGACCTCGATCTCCCCCGCGACTATTGATGCTTCTCCTTTGGTTGTTTTCCTTTCTGGCATGGTTGCTATTTGTGCCATGATTTTACCGGGAATATCTGGCAGTTTTATCTTATTGTTAATGGGCATGTACACTCCTATTCTAATGGCGGTCAAGGATCTGGAATTTGTTACTTTAGGGCTTTTTGGTGCCGGATGTGTCATCGGTTTGCTCAGTTTTTCCCATGTGTTGAGTTGGATGTTCAACTCTTTCAAAACAACGACCTTAGCCTTGTTAGGCGGCTTTATGTTGGGTTCGTTGAATAAGGTCTGGCCATGGAAATACACGACCTCTTATTCAATTGATCGGCACGGTGAACAGATTCCTCTGGTTCAAGAGAATATTTTACCCTCCTCTTTTGAATCATTAACCGGGGAGCCAGCGTTTATTCCTCTTTCTATGTTATTTATGCTGCTGGGGGCTGCAATTGTCTTCCTCATCGAGCGCGTTGGTCGGAGGGCTGAGGTATAGCTTTGTGAAAAAAAGGGGAGCGATTGCAGTAATAATTTGCTTGCTTCTTACTGCTTGTGGCGGGGGCACACGTGCGCCTGTAAGTGATCGTTCTCTTAGTAATTCTGAAACACCTAGTCCAAATACCTATATCGTTCGTAAAGGAGATACTCTTTACTCAATCGCTTTTAGGTACGGTATTGAGTATAGAGCGTTAGCACGGCTTAATAACATTGATCAAAATTACAGTATTTACCCCGGTCAGCGTTTAAAGCTTAGGACTGCCACCAGAATTACAGGTAAAGAATCTATAGTCAGTGATAAATCAATTACTGCGCCGAAAGTCGAGATAGTGAAAAGAGTTGAGGCTAAGAGTAAGAAAACTAATGTATCGGCGCGCCAAACTGATCAAAAGCCGACTACCAAGCCTTCAGGAAAGACTGTTCAAAATAGGGTGGAGGTTAAACCTAAATCGAATTGGGTGCCGCCCTCGGGGCCTATTTTGTGGAAATGGCCTGCTCAAGGTAATGTGATTCAGCATTATAAAACTAAAGGGACTGTAAATAAGGGAATAAACATCAGTGGCCGAAAGGGAAGTCCTGTTAAGGCTGCGGCCGCAGGTAAAGTTGTCTATGCCGGGAATGGGCTGTTGGGTTATGGCAATTTAGTTATTGTTGAGCATAATCAACAATTCTTGAGTGCCTATGCACATAACAGTCGAGTTTTAGTAAAAGAAAATGATAAGGTTAAAGTAGGACAGAAAATTGCCGAGATGGGTAATACGGGTGCAGATCAGGTAATGTTGCACTTCGAAATCAGACGTGATGGTAAGCCTATGAATCCATTGAAGTATTTGCCGAGAAAATAATAATTAATAAAAATAAATAATAATGATTGATTGAGCATTGCGACGGTTAAAGGGATCTGAAGATGGAAAATGTTGAAAATGAAAGTGATATGGACGTTCAAGATGTAGCATTGGATAAGGATGACGTAGTGGATGATGACTCAGTAGAGAAATCGTCAGAGCCTGCTGAACAACCTGAATTTCTCAACAGCGGCCGTGGCCGTGGAAGTCTGGCTCATAAAGACCTTCTTAATGCTAAAAATCTGGATGCTACTCAGCTTTATCTGAATGAAATAGGTTTTTCTCCACTTCTTAGTGCAGAAGAAGAGGTGTATTACTCTCGTCGTGCTTTAAAAGGTGACGAAGCCTCCCGTAAACGCATGATTGAAAGTAATTTGCGTTTGGTTGTAAAGATTGCTCGTCGTTATATTAATAGAGGTTTAACTCTTCTGGATCTGATCGAAGAGGGTAATCTGGGTTTGATTCGCGCAGTAGAGAAATTTGATCCTGAAAGGGGATTCCGTTTCTCCACGTACGCTACCTGGTGGATCAGGCAAACGATAGAGCGGGCCATTATGAATCAGACCCGAACGATTCGCTTGCCTATCCATGTCGTTAAAGAGCTGAATGTATATCTCCGTGCTGCTCGTGAGTTGGCGCAAAAGCTTGATCATGAGCCATCACCAGAAGAAATTGCAGAATTGGTTGATAAGCCGGTAGAAAATGTCGAGCGGATGTTGGGCTTGAATGAGCGAGTCAGCTCTGTAGATACGCCTATGGGCAAGGACTCAGATAAGTCCTTACTGGATACAATCCCTGATACGGTTTCTTCTGATCCTGCGTCTTTGCTTCAGAATTCTAATATCAGTGGTAATCTGGATAAATGGCTGGATATGCTGCCTGAAAAACACTCCGAGGTATTATCGCGTCGATTTGGTTTACGTGGTTATGAGATGAGTACTCTTGAAGAGGTCGGTCGAGAGATTGGGCTGACACGTGAGCGTGTACGTCAGATTCAGGTTGAAGCTCTGCGCAAGTTGCGGGATATAGTCGAAAAAAATGGTTTAAGTGGAGAAGATCTGCTTCAGTAAGTTAAAAGCTGCAAAAAAAGACCGCCTACAGGCGGTTTTTTTATACAAGTTCTTTAAGTCGGTAAATCAGTTCTAATGCCTGTTTCGGGCTTAATTCATCAGGAGAGGTTTTCTTCAGCTCTTTGACCGCTTTTGATTCTGGTACGGCAAAAAGATCGCTCTGTACCGGTGAGAGAGTAGTTGTGAGCTGGGCTCCTACGGCCACGTCCTGTTCAAGCATTGCCAGTTTTACTTTGGCTTGCTCGATTACATGCGCGGGCACGCCTGCAAGTTGAGCTACCTGTAAACCGTAACTTTGGCTTGCTGCACCTTCTTTCACTTCGTGTAGGAAAACGATGTGATCGTTATGTTCAACTGCGGTGAGGTGAACATTGAATACAGACGGTGCCTGCTCGGGCAAGCTGGTCAGTTCGAAGTAGTGTGTAGCAAAAAGTGTAAATGCATGTGTTTCTCTAGCGAGATTATCAGCGCAAGCCCAAGCCAGAGACAAACCATCAAAAGTGCTGGTACCTCTGCCGACTTCATCCATTAGAACCAAACTGCGTTCAGTGGCGTTATGCATAATATTTGCGGTTTCAGTCATCTCAACCATAAAGGTAGAGCGTCCCCCTGCAAGGTCATCAGATGAGCCCATTCGGGTGAAAATTCTATCGACAATACCAATTGTTGCTGCAGATGCAGGTACGTAACTTCCTATATGGGCAAGTAGAGTAATCAGAGCGGCCTGGCGCATGTATGTGGATTTGCCGCCCATGTTCGGGCCAGTGATAATGAGCATTTTTCGCTCGCCATCCAGCTCAAGATCATTGGCCACAAATGGATCATCAAGCACATTTTCCACAACTGGGTGGCGACCCCGATGAATATTAATTTGTGGCTCATCGGTGAGGGTAGGTTGCACATAATCAAGTGTGGATGCTCGCTCTGCAAGATTTGTCAGGGCATCTAACTCAGATGTGGCAGCAGCAGAATCCTGTAATGCAGGAAGCTCCTCGGCGACAATTTCAAGTAATTGATCATACAGAGCTTTTTCGCGTGCGAGAGCTCTGCTCTTTGCGGAAAGAGCTTTATCTTCAAACTCTTTTAGCTCTGGGGTGATGTAGCGCTCGGCGTTCTTTAGAGTTTGGCGGCGAATGTATTCAGCAGGTAACTCCGCATTTTGAGCTTTACCAATTTCGATGTAATAGCCATGTACCCGGTTATATCCAACTTTCAGTGTTGCGATGCCAGTGCGTGAGCGTTCTCGGGTCTCTAAGTCAATCAGGTATGCACCGGCATTTTCACTGAGACCGCGCAGCTCATCAAGTTCTGGATCGTAACCATCTGCAATAACCCCACCTTCACGAATTACGACTGGAGGATTTTCAATTACGGCAGTGCTCAGTAATGTTGACAGTTGTGGAAAGTGAGAAATTTGTGACGCCAGTTCTTGCAGCAAAGGTGCGGCATTGCCCTGCAGTTGTAATTGCAGTTCAGGCAGAGCATTTAATGCAGTTTTGAGGCGTTCCAGATCTCTTGGGCGAGCAGAACGTAAGGCAATGCGCGCGAGAATACGCTCGCTGTCCCCAATGCATTTTAATGTCTGTTGCAGGTCTTCAAAGCGGTAACTGTCCTGTAACCAAGCTATTGATTCCTGCCGAGCTAGTAAAGATGTTTTATCCTGAAGCGGGCGGTGTAACCAGCGCCTCAGAAGGCGACTTCCCATGGGGGTACGGCAGTGATCAACCACACGTGCCAGAGTGTTATCAAATCCACCAGACAGGTTTTGATCGATTTCCAGGTTTTTTCTGGTGGCAGCATCGAGAGCGACATAATCATTATGATGTTCTATTTGGATGCGGCGAATATGCGGAAGTGCGGTACGTTGGGTGTCCTTAGTATATTGCAGTAAGCATCCGGCTGCTGAGATAGCCACATTCAGTTGATCGCAACCGAAACCACCCAGGTCCTTGACCTTAAATTGCTGGCATAGCAGGTCATGAGCTGTGTCTGCTTCAAAGTGCCAGGGGGCCTGTGGACGCAGGCTTTTTCGTTGGGCCAGAATTGCACCTAGCAGAGAATCTTCGTTATACAGAGTTTCAGATGGGCGTAATCGTTCCAATTCACTTAGCAGTGAATCCTGAGTATCAACTTCCATCAGGCTGAAGCGCCCGGATGTGATATCGACGATTGCAAAACCAAATTTATTTTCGATCTGATTCAGTGCTACCAGAAGGTTGTCACGGGTTTCATCCAATAAGGCTTCATCACTTACCGTTCCTGGCGTGATGATCCGAGCCACTGCACGCTCTACCGGCCCTTTGCTGGTGGCAGGGTCCCCTACCTGTTCACATATAACAACAGACTCACCTGCCCGGACAATTTTACCGATGTAACCTTCCGCAGCATGATAGGGAATGCCTGCCATTGGGATGGGTTCACCTGCAGATTTTCCCCTGGCTGTTAATGATATATCTAACAAGTCGGCAGCCTTTTTCGCGTCATCATAAAACAGCTCATAGAAATCCCCCATGCGATAAAACACCAATTGGTCAGGGTGCTGAGCTTTGATTCGCAGGTACTGCTGCATCATTGGGGTGTGGCCAGAGGCTGTTTTTTTAGTCATATGCGAACGTAGACCGAGTCAGATAAAACTATTGTTATGCTGGATTAAGTTCAGGCATTGTACG
>JBOEGV010000027.1:0-62365 GCA_050633605.1 Neptuniibacter sp.
ATTTCATTCAGTTCGTGATCACCACGAACCAATAGGGCAACAAAATCAACATCTGATTCTTCGGATGCTTTGACGATCAGCGTCTTAACAGTCTTTTCAATAGGTTGGTCAAACTGCTCCACCAAATCATCGATTGTTTTAGCATCTGGAGTGTTAACTGTTGTCATTTCTTTGCTTGGAGCTGGCAGTTCGCCTTCAGGTGATAGTGCTTCGGCTAATTCGATATTCGCTGCGTAATCACTGACGTTAGAGAAAGCAATATCGTCTTCACCAGAATCAGCCAGTACGTGAAATTCATGTGATGATGCACCGCCAATTGAACCTGTATCTGCAAGAACCGGCCGAAAATCCAGACCTAAGCGATTAAAGATATTAGAGTAAGTCTGATGCATGACATCGTAGGTGTTCTGTAATGACTCTTTGCCTACGTGGAATGAATACGCATCCTTCATGATAAATTCCCTGGAACGCATTACGCCAAAACGAGGGCGGATCTCATCACGGAATTTAGTTTGAATTTGATAGAAATTAGCTGGAAGCTGCTTATAGCTTTTTATCTCACGTCGAATAAGATCGGTAATCACTTCTTCGTGAGTCGGGCCAACACAGAATTCACGGTTATGACGATCCTTTACGCGTAACAGCTCTGGGCCATAGAGTTCCCAGCGTCCAGATTCTTGCCAAAGTTCAGCTGGCTGAATGGCAGGCATTAATACTTCCATTGCCCCTGAATTATCCATCTCATCCCGTACGATGCGTTCAACTTTGCGCAATGTGCGAAGTCCAAGTGGTAGCCAGTTGTATAGGCCTGAAGCTACTTTACGGATCAGGCCTGCGCGTAGCATCAACTGATGGCTGATAACTTCTGCGTCCGATGGCGTTTCTTTAACTGTTGAGATGAGATATTGGCTTGTGCGCATTATGAGTAACTCAATCGATTCAAATTCTGTTCAAAGTCGCAACATTGTAGGGGGCCGCCTTTGAGCTGCCAAGTAAAAATCAGGCTTGTTTTAAGATTACTTCACGTTGCGGGAATGGAATTTCAATATCAGCTTGTTTCAGATTGTTGAACACTGCAAGGTTTACCTGATACTGGACTTCGAAATAACGTTCAGTAGGAACCCAGTATCGGTAAGCAATGTTGATGGACGAATCTGCAAATGCTTCGATACCGATTTGTGCAGCGGGGGAATCCGGTATGTCCTCAAAACTTTGCAGGACAGAAGTAATAACCTGAATAGTTTTTTCAGGGCTACTGCTGTAACTAATACCCACAGATGCTTCAATGACTTTGTAATCAAAGGAATTGACAATAACCTCACCAACAATATGTCTGTTGGGTATAGTGATCATCTCCCCGTCTTCATTCGATAATACGGTGTAAGCTAGTTTTATTTCTGTGACTATGCCTGAAATATCGTTGATCTCGATTGTATTTCCAACAACAAATGGACGGGTCAGAATAATCGTAAATCCAGCTCCATAGTTTGAAAAGACACCCTGCAAGGCTAAACCTGCACTAAGTGATATAGCGCCTATGGCAGCAACAAACGGTGCAACACTGATTCCGAATTTGCCCAGGCAGATAACCAGAACCATTGCAACGACGAGTAATTTGATGGAGCTGGCAATGAATAAGCTGAGAGTTACATCAACGCTGTGCTTTTCACAAATTTTAATAGTGAGTCTGGATACCCAGCGGGCAACAATAAGACCTATGATGAAAATGATAATTGCGCCAATTACATGGAAACTGTAATTAACGAAAAATTCGATCACCATATTAGTAAGCCGGGTTAGAGTTTCCAGCTCGATTTGAATATCCTGCTCCATGAGAGAGATCCGCTTTAATGTTAAGCCGATATCCTTTCAGAATCTTCTACAAAAGCAAAGAGTTCGTTAAGCTGTTTTTCATTGAAAACTGGGATGCCATTACGCATTAGCTCTGCTGCGGCCACACCCGCTCCGTCTATTAGCTTTCCGGTAAAGTTGCCATCAAAAATTCGTTGATTACCACAAGAAGGGCTTTTGGCTTTCATTAAAGCACAGCAGACCCTTTCACGCTTGGCAATATCCAATGTCTTTTCTGCTCCGGTAAGAAATTCCGGAGTTACATCTTCTCCATCTTTTGTTGTGATAAGGATAGGGAATTTACATTGGGTTTCAGCAGCAGGGCGGGGAGTTTTTAAACCACCCGCAATTTCCGGACAGATTGGAATAAGTCGTCCTTCTTGCTTCCAGCGTTTTAGAACAGGGTGATTGATCAAGTGGTGTCCGCCATCATAACGAACATTATCACCAAGCATGCAGGCACTGATTAGAATTTTTTTCATGAGTTGTCAGTATTGTTTTTATTTTTTGCGATATTTTACTGTGCAAAAAAATGTTAGCAATCGACTAAAGTATTGTTTAACTGCAATAAATGATTTCTGTCACGTTTTGTGAAGATAATGTGATCAAGAAAAATCTTAAAAAATTGCTGCCTTCTTCACTAGGTGAGCCAGATTATCCGCATGCATTTTGCTCATAACCCGGGACCGGTGAACTTCTACTGTCTTAGGGCTGATTTCTAATTGTTCTGCTATTTCACGATTAGAATTCCCGGAAACCACTAGCTTCATAACTTCTTTTTCTCTGCGGCTGAGACTTTCAAACTCTTCCTGAACTTTGGAAACAGAAGCCTGTTTTACAGAGATTTCATTTGCTTGTTGTAGGCTTTGGTTGATGATTCTAATCAAATGTTCATCATCAAAAGGCTTCTCAATAAAATCCTGCGCGCCATGCTTCATTGCACTGACAGCGATAGCAATGTCTCCGTGTCCAGAAATCATGATAACAGGCATATTAATCTCTCTCTCACGGATCATCTGCAATGCCGTTAACCCGTTGATATCTGGCATCCTTACGTCCAGAAGTATACAGCCCGTCTGATTTTGGTAGTCATCCAGAAACTTTCGAGCGGAGGCATAACCCAGAGTTTTTATGTCTTCTGCCTGCAAAAGCCAATGGACAGACTCTCTGAACCCATCGTCGTCATCAATAATAAAAACAATATTTTGTTCAGAGGTGTTCATTTTTGTTCCTCAAACGGTAATCGAATTTTGAATTCTGTACCGGTTACGCCATCACTTTCAACCCATATCTGGCCGCTGTGATTTTCAATAATGGTTTGCGAGATAGGTAGTCCCATGCCTAATCCATTGGATTTAGATGTCCTGAAGGGCTCAAAAATACCGCCAAGCTCCTCTTCCGATATGCCTCCTGCAGCATCGGTAATAATGATTTCAAAATAGCCTTCTTGATAAAAGGTTGCGATTGCAACTGGCCTGAGTGTTTTTCGGGTATTGCTATACGCTTCTATCGCATTACGAATAAGATTCAGCAGAACTTGCTCAATCTGGATCTGATCGGCGTAAAGGCCGGGAATGTTCTTATCAAGTTCAAACTCAAAACTAATGCCATTTTCTTTTGCTTCCTGAAGCAGAAAATTGCTGACATCCTGACATGACTTATTGATTGAGAACGTAGTGCGTTTTGAGTCAGTCTTGCGAACAAAACTGCGCATGCGTTTGATAATTTCTGAAGCGCGTTTAGCTTGTTTAGCAATCAGCTCCATTGCTTCACAAATTACTGGGTCATCAGTAGGGTTAGCTTTTAATCGCCGTTTTGTTCCCCGGCAGTAATTTATAATGGCTGCAAGAGGTTGATTAAGTTCATGTGCGAGTCCGGTAGCCATTTCACCGACTGAGAGAAATCTAGACATATGAGTGATTTCTTGTTGTTGCTTTGAAGCTTTCTCTTGTGCGGTCCTTTGCTCGGTGATGTCTCTTGCAATAAATGTATAGTATTCAACAACAGGGTGTTCAGCCTTGTTGCGATTGTGGTGCCCAATGATTTCTCTGACTTCAGCATACTTTGTACCACCTACGGGCCCAGGGAGTTGCATTTTTATACTTCCCAGCCACTTGCCGGAATTGGCTGCTATATCCAGCGCTGGTTTAACTTCGGATTTGTAATCTTCTGTTGAAAATAGGTCCTTAAGAAGCAATAGAGGACCCGGAATCTCCTGCAACTCAAGCGTGTTGAGGCTTGATTCATTCATATACGTGATTTTTTGATCATCATGATTGCAGAAAAGAATCATATCTGATGAAGCTTCAACAACTCGTGCCAAACGTCGTGTTGCTTGTTGTGCAATTTCTCTCTCAGACACATCTCGGGAAACACAGATTATTTCGAGAGGATTACCAGAATCGTCACGAATTGTGCGGCTGGTTGTTTCAAGCCATACATAAAAGCCATCTTTGTGCCTGTAGCGATGAACATTGGTATACATCCCGTGCCGATAATGCACTGAGTCGGCTCGTTCAATTAAATTATCAGCATCATCGGGATGAATCTGCTCATAACTGGATGAACCTATTAGCTCGTCTGGTTTAAACCCAAGTAGTTTTTCACAGGCAGGGTTTACATCGATGAATATCCACTCAGGCGTGGCTGTATGACGAGAGAGCATATCAGTTGATTGCTCAAACATCTGTCGGTACCGGGCAGCTTCATCTTTATATCGGGTCTGCTCAGAGTCATCTGACATGATGCGGAATGGGGTCCGAAAAGAATTAACATGAAATTCAATAATGAACTGAGAAGATAAAAATGTGAATTAAAATATTTTCATTGCCGACCCCTGAAAAGATTCAGAGGTCGGACCGAAGTCGATTAAGCTTCGCGCTTATCAACCATGAATGTAGCTTCGCCAGTGGCGACAACTTTGTCACCGACATGAACTTCCGTTTTACATTTTACGCGTTTCCTGCGTTCATCAATATCCGTTACGGTAACGGTTGCTGTTGCTGTGTCGCCGATGAAAACCGGGGCTTTGAATTTGATGGTCTGGTCAACGTAAATAGCGCCGGGGCCAGGCAGTTTTGTTCCAGCTACAGTTGAAATCAGGGCAGCACTGAACATTCCGTGTACGATGCGTTTGCCAAACATTGTGGTTTGAGCATAGTCATCGTTGATATGTACTGGGTTGGTATCTCCCGAAATCCCGGCAAAAAGACAAACATCTGCATCAGTAATTGTCTTGGCAAAACTGTCGCTCATGCCTATTTCGAGATCTTCCAGATAGTAACCATGTATTTCCTGCATGAAGGTATTCCTATTAACAAGGTCAATTTTTTCAAAGTAGTCAGAATGATACACAAGAACATGCTGATTGTTATCAGTATATGTATTAAGTGTGTCAAAAGCTTTGCTGTAAATTTTTAGCTAAATCCTGTATCTTAGCGACCAGTTTTTTAAAAGATCTAATGGATTTGAGACACGATAAATCATGATTATCAAACCAAAAATTCGCGGCTTTATTTGTACAACAACTCATCCAACCGGCTGCGCGGCCAATGTTAGTGAACAGATCGCGTACACTCAAGAGCAGGGGACTATTGAAAATGGTCCTAAACGAGTACTAGTGATTGGTGCTTCCAGTGGTTATGGACTGTCATCACGGATCGCTTCCGCTTTTGGTTGCGGTGCTGCAACCATAGGGGTCTTTTTTGAAAAGCCAGGTACTGAACGTAAAACTGGTACGGCAGGTTGGTATAACTCGGCGGCCTTTGACGCTGAAGCAAAAGCAGCAGGCTTGTATTCCAAAAGCCTTAATGGGGATGCCTTTTCTCATGAAGCTAAAGCTAAGACGATAGATCTGATTAAAGAAGAGCTCGGTCAGGTTGACCTTGTGGTTTATTCATTAGCATCACCGGTTCGTAAATTACCAGATACTGGTGAATTGGTTCGCTCCTGCCTTAAGCCAATTGGAAACCCATACAAATCTACGGCTATCGATACCAACAAGGATATGATTATTGATGCTGAGGTTGAGCCAGCAACCCAAGAAGAGATCGATGCTACTGTCACTGTAATGGGTGGTGAAGATTGGGAACTCTGGATTAATGCTTTGAACGAGGCAGGTGTCCTGGCTGATGGGTGCAAATCCGTTGCATATTCTTATATCGGTTCTGATATTACTTGGCCAATCTATTGGGATGGCGCCTTGGGTAAAGCCAAGCAAGACTTAGATCGCGCGGCGTCAGCAATTGATGCAACCTTGAAACAGTCTGGTGGTCAAGCCAATATAGGGGTGCTTAAGTCTGTGGTAACGCAGGCAAGTTCAGCCATTCCTGTTATGCCGCTTTATCTGGCTATGTGCTTTAAAGTCATGCGTGCAAAAGGACTTCATGAAGGTTGTATGGAGCAAGTATACCGTTTGTTCTCTACAGGTTTGTGTGGGGATTCAGCACAGATTGATGAGAGCAATCGTTTCCGTATGGACGATTGGGAGCTTAAAGACGAAGTTCAAAATGCATGTAGAGAGATCTGGCCGCAGGTGACTACAGAAAACCTTTTTGATACGACTGACTACCAGCTGTATAAGGATGAATTTCTGAAGTTATTTGGTTTTGGTGTTGATTCTATTGATTATGAAACGGATGTTGATCCAGTAGCTGAATTCGATGTTGCTGATATTTGATTTTTGATTTATCTTAAAGAGGCTAACAGCCTGAAAGTTTGGGTGTTGGCCTTTTTTGTTACGTCATTGATGACGGTTGCTTCTTTCTGGTTTGAAAGCACAATAAGAGCAAAGGGATTTGAAATTGTTAAGCTTAAAAAAACTCCATCTCTACTTCCTTCCTATATTTCTGTTAGTTCTTACTGGTTGTCAGACAAGTAATTTCAAAGCAGGTAGCGTTACTCAAATTTCAATTGAGAACCATGCTTTAACTCGAATCAGTGAAAAAGCCTTAGTGACGATTGAATTTCGATCGGACGATCGAGTGTTGGAAACCACTGAATTTTATGGTTTAAAACGATTACCTTTTGTATACACCCCGAACAGTGTATCCGGTGAATCTGGAATACGCGCCTTTGTTACCGTCGATTTTAATGGAAATCAGGTAGTCAGAGCGGAAAAAAGCCTCACTCCAAATGCTTTGAATAACATTTCACTGTCATCTACAGATTCTGAATTGTCAGGAGAAACATACTGGAAAGCTGTCGATATTGCGGGCAGAGGAATACCTCCTTATGTAACCACTACATTGGTTTTGAGAGCTAATGGCCGGGTTAACGGTTTTGCGGGTTGTAATCAGTACCGAGGAGAATACAGCACGCTTTCAATGTTTATGGAATTTAGTCAGATAGAAAATACACACAATATCTGCCCTAATCCTGTGATGTACCATGAAAATCGTTATTTCAAACATTTGCAATCTGCAGAGTTGTTTGAATTTGAAAGCGACCAATTGTCGTTGTTTACACAGCTAAGTGATAAGCCAATCATTTACAACCGAATTGATAAACAGGAACTGCTTCTCTCACTGAGAGACTCCAGAATTATCAAATAGGACTGTGACATTGGCGGTGTTTCTGGGAAAATAGTTTTTTTCCAGAAGCTGTGCGCACATGAATCTTCAAGTTCCCGATCTATTTTCATATAACAAGTATTGGGCTGAGTGCTATGGACCGGCCCCGTTTTTGCCTACCACTCCAGAAGAGATGAAAGCTCTCGGCTGGGATAGCTGCGATGTAATTCTTGTTACCGGTGATGCTTACGTTGACCACCCAAGTTTTGGTATGGCTGTTGTGGGTCGAGTTCTGGAAGCTCAGGGCTATAGGGTTGGAATCATTAGTCAGCCGGACTGGACCACAGCTGAACCTTTTAAAGTATTAGGGAAACCTAATCTTTACTATGGTGTGACAGCCGGAAATATGGATTCTTTGATTAATCGTTATACTGCGGATAAACGCATCCGGCATGATGATGCTTATACCGCTGGTGGAATGGGCGGCAAGCGTCCCGACAGAGCTACAATTGTATATAGTCAGCGTTGTAAGGAAGCGTTTAAGGATGTCCCGGTAGTTTTAGGTGGTATTGAAGCCAGCTTACGAAGAATTGCCCAGTACGACTATTGGAGTGATAAAGTTCGACGCTCTGTTTTACTGGATGCCACAGCAGATATTCTTCTCTATGGTAATGCCGAAAGGGCTGTTGTTGAGCTGACCCACCGATTAGCTGCAGGTGAGAGTATCGATCAGATAGATAATTTGAGAGGTACTGTTATTCTCAAATCATCCGTACCAGATGGCTACATCGAAATTGATTCAACTCGTATCGATTGGCCGGGCTCAATTGATAAGTTACCCAATCCTTATGAATACAGTTCTGAATCTACCTGTGACAAAAAGGACAAGCAGGATAAGGATGAAAGTGTTAAGCCGCTGCGTATAATCCCGGCTCCACTTAAGGGTAAAGAGCGGTTACCAGATTCTACTTACATCCGCTTGCCTTCATTTGAAAAAGTATCCAAAGATCCCGCTTTATATGCTCATGCATCACGTGTATTGCATCAAGAATCAAACCCTCATAATGCCCGGGTTTTGCTGCAGAAACATGGTAATCGAGAGCTTTGGGTGAATCCGCCGCCTATCCCTCTTGAAACTACTGAGATGGACAGGGTGTTTGACCTTCCGTATCAGCGCATCCCGCACCCGCGCTACGGACAGGCTAAAATTCCAGCGTACGATATGATTAAGTTTTCGATCAATATTATGCGCGGCTGCTTTGGTGGTTGTACATTCTGCTCAATCACTGAACATGAAGGCCGGATTATTCAAAGTCGTTCTCACGAATCTGTTCTGCATGAAATAGAAGAAATTCGCGATAAGGTGCCAGGCTTTACCGGGGCTATTTCTGATCTGGGTGGTCCAACATCAAATATGTACCATCTCAATTGTAAGGATCCGGATATACAGGCTTCATGTCGAAAACTTTCCTGCGTTTATCCTACAATTTGTTCCAACCTGGAAACTGATCACAGCCCAACCACTGAACTGTACAGGAAGGCACGTAAAGTAGATGGTGTGCATACCGTTTCAATCTCTTCCGGCTTAAGGTATGACCTAGCTGTTGAGGACCCAGAATATGTTAAAGAGCTGGTTACGCATCATGTTGGGGGCTACCTGAAAATAGCTCCTGAGCACAGTGAAGAGGGAACACTGTCTAAAATGATGAAGCCCGGAATGGGAAGTTACGATGTATTCAAGAAAATGTTTGAGCGTTACTCTGCTGAAGCCGGTAAAAAACAGTATCTTATTCCTTACTTTATAGCGGCTCATCCCGGCTGTGAAGATGAAGATATGGTTAAGCTCGCGCAATGGTTGAAAGAGAATGAATTCGAAGTTGATCAGGTTCAGACTTTTTACCCATCTCCCATGTCTTTAGCGACAGCAATGTATCACTCAGATAAGAACCCTTTAAAGCAAGTGACTTATAAGAGTGAGAAACTTTATACGCCAAAGAGTGCAAAACAAAGGAAAGTCCAGAAAGCGCTTTTACGTTACCACGATCCCGATAATTGGCCAGACCTTAGAACTGCATTACGTGATATGGGGCATCAGGAACTTATCGGTGATGGTCCAGCATGCTTGGTGCCTGAAGATAAACAACAAAGTAATCAAGGCAAACAACAAGATCGTAAACGTGGCAAGCTGCGCTCAGTGTCAGCACAAAACCAACGCTCACCTTCTGATCGTAAGCAATTGAAAAAAAAGAACTCTCCTAAAAAGTCCCGGCAGAAAAGCTTAAAAAAGAGGTAGAGCTTCGGCAGTAAATTTAATATGAATCTTTGCCATTGAGTTGTTTAAAAGCAGTAAAATCGTAATCGTTCAGTGTTGAATCAGAGTCTATAATTATATTCCTTTAAGCTTAGTAGGATCTTGCATGCTTTATTTTGCTTATGGTTCGAATATGAGCCCACACCGTATTAGAGATAGAGTTTCCAATGCCGATTTTGTTGGTGTTGCCGTCCTGCAAAATTTCCAACTAAGGTTTCACAAGAAAGGCTTGGATGGTTCAGCTAAAGCTGATGCTCTATACACAGGTAAGGTAAACGATCAAATCTACGGGGCGCTGTATCGGCTGGATGGCAGTGACTTTTCCGTTCTCGATCGTATTGAAAGTTGCGGTGTAGGCTATGAGCGTAAAGAGGTAAAGGTCAATTCTGTCGGCGGAGATGTCAGAGCTTGGGTGTACTGTGCTTTGCATATCGATAGGAGCCTTGTTCCATACCATTGGTATCATCAGCATGTACTTGAGGGGGCCATGCAATTAGGGCTGCCCGAAGGTTATATTGAACACATAAAGTCTTTTGCTGTAAAAGTGGATAAGAATGAAGCTCGAACAAGAAAAGAGCTTGCCGTTTATCAGATGATAAATAATTAATATCTATCTCAGAGAGAATGCTTTGATAGCTTCCTAAAAAAAATACACAAATTTGGTTAATCTTTGTTCTGAATTTATGGTAAAAACTATGTTCTTATTATGAGCAAAATTTGCTGTAGCTTTGGCTGTCGATTGATAGAATGTAATTGTAAGGTTCATTCACTATGATGGGTAGTTCGCAGGGTATCCTAAAGGGAGGGCACACCATGACTGCAAGTGAAAAGGTTCATCCTAAGTTTATTGAAGCAATGGAAAAACTTTCAGCAATGAGTGAAGAAGAGCGGCTCTCTGAGGAGAATAAGGAGTTGTTCGAACAAGCTATGAATTATGCTCCTTTGGATATTCAGCCTAAGCTGGTAGCTATCCGAAAGAAATATGATGATTTACATTAATATCTATGGTCAAACAAATAATGCCGCTTTTGCGGCGTTATTTGTTTGTATTACTGCTTTAGTGAGATTGTATGAGTTCATTACTCCATAAATAGTGTCTGGTTTCCTCGGTATTCTCTTCCTCTTCTTGGCTCGTATACTCCTCATTTGAGTATCCAAAGCCGTCTACGAATTCATTGTATTGTTCAATGATGGATTCAAAGGAGAGATCTAAAAATGTTGAGGTTTCACCATCCAGCTGGTGATAGCTGTCTAGGGTTTCCCTTACTTCTGAAAATCCCTTATCCAGACTTTCATATATAAGATTCATAAACCGTTCTAATATGGCTTGTTCACTCAGTTCAGGGTGATTATCGAAAAAGACTCTGAACGTACTGGTTGTAACTGTGACGAGTTGATCTGAAAAATAGGCCGGTGACGCGGATGCCTCAAGTTCAAACATAGCATCTGAAATCATTTCCCCTAGGTCTTCTTCAAAAACCTGATTGAAATGATGGGTCAGCTCTTTAAAAAGCAGATCCTGAATCCTGTATGTGCTTAAAAGGCTGTGTTTATAAGTCTGTATATTTGTCGTTGTGTTGTTTAATTTCCAGCTGATGACTTCGGATGAATCGGGTAGCATTGAACTATCTTTGATTTTATTCCCTATCAGCGTGGAGTGCTGTTCTTGCTCATAAGTCTCCATGAATGCCTCCACTGATGAAGATATTACTGATATTAATTATTGTGCAATTTGTAAGATTTAGACTGATTTTTATTCATTATCTATCGAGGTTGATTAAGAAAATTTCACACATAAATTGTTAAAACCTGCATTAAGTGTCTTTTCTTAAAAATAGTTGCCCAGGTGGTAACATACTTTTAGCCTTTACTTTGCCGTAACTGCTTGAGGTGGTTATTGTTTAGAGTGAGAGAAGAAGAATTTGTTCTGCTATTCGTCGATTCGCTATGTATAAAAAAATATCAGTTATCGTTTTTCTGTGTGGTGTGTTGTTATCTGGATGTACAGCCATAACCAGTATTGCTGTCACACCTGAAAATGAAAAAATTGTTATTGATGGAAATATTAGGTTACTGGCGCAACTGTCTGATCAGGTAAAAGAAACCTCTGGACTGGCTGAAAGAAATGGTCTCATCTGGACTATAAATGACAGTGGTGATGCTCCCATCCTGTATTCTTTGGATAGTCAGCATCAGATTCTGAGGAAAGTGCGTGTATCTGGTGCTAAAAACACTGACTGGGAAGATTTAGCTCAGGATGAGGTGTATCTGTATATTGCTGATTGCGGAAATAATTTAGGCCGCAGAGATAATCTTGAAATCTATAAGGTTCGCTGGGATCAATTAGAGAAATCTGTTTCAGATGAAGTGCCTGCCGATATTCTTTCATTTTTCTATGCGGATAAGCCCGATACAAATTTAGGGAGAAACCATAATTACGATTGTGAAGCATTAGCGTCAGTCGGAGATGAATTATGGTTATTCACAAAGAACCGTGGTGACCAGAAAACCAAACTATACAAACTAAACAAAGAGGATGCGGTGCAGCGAGTGAGTCCGGTATCAGGATTTGATATAAAGGGGTTGATCACCGCTGCTGATTACGACCCTGAAACAAAGCATCTGGCTCTTTTAGGTTACGGTAAAAATATTCTGTTTGGGCAATCTTTTATTTGGGTTTTTCCTGTAGTTAATGACGGTACTTTACTTCCTGATTGGTCGAGGGCTCGATATAAAAAACTTAACCCCTATGCACAATGGGAAGCACTGATATGGGATAGGGATTCAAGCTATCCTAAACTGATATTGACTACAGAAAAGAGCCCTTTACTTGATGTTTCAATTGGAGAGTTGAATGTTGACTTCAAGGATAAAGGCTCAGGTTCGGAGAAATAACTGTCAGCTCAGTTGATTTCCCCTATAATGTCGCCCTTTTAAAGCCACTAATTAAGAACGAACAATGTTGCAGATCTACAACACGCTAACCAAAGAAAAAGCATCTTTTAAGCCTCTTGAAGAGGGCAAAATCAAAATGTATGTATGTGGTGTGACAGTATATGACTACTGTCATATTGGTCATGCACGGGTGATGGTAGCGTTTGATGTAATTACCCGCTTCCTACGTTCGCAAGGGTGGGGTGTAGACTATGTACGCAACATTACGGACGTTGATGATAAGATCATCAAGAGGGCAGCAGAAAATGGTGAAGAGCCGCATCAGCTGACTGAAAGAATGATTGCAGCGATGCATGAGGATGAAGCAACTTTGTCGGTTCTTCGTCCTGATCAGGAGCCGCGAGCGACAGCACACATCGGTGACATTCTTGATCTTGTTCAGACTTTAATTAATAAAGATTTTGCATACGCTGCACCGAACGGTGATGTGTATTACCGGGTAGAAAAATTTTCTGAGTATGGAAAACTCACCAACAAAAATGTAGACGAATTGCGTTCCGGTGCTCGAGTTGAAGTTGAAGCTGCGAAAGAAAGTCCGTTGGATTTCGTTTTGTGGAAATCGGCTAAGGAAGGCGAGGTGAGCTGGGATTCTCCGTGGGGTAAAGGTCGCCCTGGGTGGCATATTGAATGTTCTGCGATGTCTAAATGTTGTTTAGGTACTACGTTTGATATTCATGGCGGTGGTCCTGATTTACCATTTCCTCATCATGAAAATGAAATTGCGCAATCTGAAGCTGCAAATGGTTGTAAGTATGTGAACACCTGGATGCATGCTGGCCCGGTTCGCGTAAATTCTGAAAAGATGTCCAAATCATTGGGTAACTTCTTTACTATCCGAGATGTTCTGGAAAAATATAATGCTGAAGTTGTTCGCTTCTTTCTGGCGCGGGTTCACTATCGTACTTACATAGATTACAGCGAAGATAGCTTGAAAGAAGCGCGCGTAATGCTGGAGCGTTTTTATCAGGCACTTCGTGGTGTTGAAGCAGTTGATGCTGAATTAGATAATGATTTTGAAGCTCGCTTTGTTGCAGCCATGAATGATGATTTTAATACGCCAAAAGCAGTGTCAGTGTTGTTTGAACTTGTAAACGAGTTGAATAAAGCCAATAGGGCTGGTTCAGATGAAACGCCTAAATTAGCAGGTCAGTTAATCAAGCTGGGCGGCATTTTAGGCTTGTTGCAGCAATGCCCTGACGCATTCCTCCAGGGGGAAGCAAAAGGTGGTGAGCTAACGGCTGAGGTGATTGAGGCGTTGATTGAACAGCGAGCTGAAGCTAAGAAAAATCGTAACTTTGCCGAAGCGGATAAGATCCGAGATGATTTGGCGGAGCAGAGCGTGATTCTTAAAGACAGTCGTGAAGGCACTAGTTGGTTCAGGGAAAGTTAATAATTTCAGGAAATTGAGAATAAAAAAGGCAGCCATTGGCTGCCTTTTTTCATTTAGTTCTTTAATTAAGCTGCATCTTGCTTATTAGCGGCTTCCAGTGTGTTTTCCATAAGGGTGGCTACAGTCATTGGGCCTACACCACCTGGAACTGGTGTAATAAACCCTGCACGTTCAACTGCTTCTTCGTAACCTACATCGCCTACAAGTCGGCCATCATCAAGACGGTTGATACCTACGTCGATAACAGTAGCGCCTTCTTTAATCCATTCGCCTTTGACCAGAACAGGAATTCCTACACCTACAACAACAAGGTCTGCACGCCGTACGTGAGCTGCTAGATCTTTAGTGAAGCGATGAGTGGTTGTTACAGTGCAACCCGCAAGCAGAAGCTCTAGTGACATAGGACGCCCAACAATGTTGGAAGCACCTACGACCACTGCTTCCATGCCATGAAGATCTTGCCCAGTAGACTCTAATAGGGTCATGACACCTTTCGGGGTGCAAGGACGTAACACGGGCATACGTTGAGCAAGCCGTCCGATGTTAAAAGCATGAAAGCCATCAACATCTTTTTCTGGGAGGATTCGCTCGAGAATTTGGTTGCCATCGAGATGCTCTGGCAGTGGTAACTGAACCAAAATGCCATTCACAGATGTGTCCTGATTGAGTTCATCAACCAGATCCAGCAGCTCATCTTGAGAAGTTTCAGCAGGAAGGTCAAATGATCGAGACTCAAAACCAACCTCTTTACAGGCATTTTTCTTATTACGTACGTAGACCTGTGACGCAGGGTCCATACCTACTAGGATTACAGCAAGGCAGGGGGCCGTTTTTCCGTCTTCTACTCGTTGCTTAACACCTTCGGCAACCTGACGGCGAACTTCTGCGGCAATCTGCTTGCCATCAATTTTCTTCGCGCTCATTTATAGGTTTTTTCCTAAATAAAATGTTTCTTCGGTGAATTCTCTCATGGTTGTGAAAGTGCGCCAAGGGGGATTTGTTTGTCTGACGCTAACTTTTCCTTGTGAAGGAGAGTGGTGAAAGATATTGAATAGATATCTATTGATTAAATAGAGAGCTGAGTAGAGTGCTTTTTGAGCACATGACATAAGAATTGCTGAGAAAGTAAACTGTTTGTTTTAATAGATAAAAAAAATGTTGACGCCCTAATATGAGCTGTATATTATTCGCACCTCCTTCAGATGAGGTGCTTAATTAACTCGGTTTAGAGCTAAATTAAGTACTGGGAAGAAGGGCTGACATTTGTCGGGCGCCTATAGCTCAACTGGATAGAGCAACGCCCTTCTAAGGCGTAGGTTCCGGGTTCGAGTCCTGGTGGGCGCGCCAGTGTCGGGAAAGAGAGTAATGGTGGGCATAGCTCAGTTGGTAGAGCTACGGATTGTGATTCCGTCGGTCGTGGGTTCGAGCCCCATTGTCCACCCCAATCTCTTAAGTCAAAAATGCGGACGTGGTGGAATTGGTAGACACGCCAGATTTAGGTTCTGGTGCAGCAATGTGTGAGAGTTCGAGTCTCTCCGTCCGCACCATTTATTTGGAAAGCACAATAGTTAGCATGCCCCGTTGGTGCAGCTATGGATTTTGATTCCAAAATTCGTGGATTCGAACCCTATTGATCACCCCAGTATTTCTTCCTTGCATTAGCTGATCTCTTGCTTCTTTCAAAAGTCGCTCATTTATTTCATCTTAATGATTTATTTTCTCTTGTTTACTTGACTAATACCCCCCTATGCCGGAAAATTTCGCGCTTTAATTTTGCGCGCTTTGCGGGCGATGTGCAGATCAAAAAGGTAGAAGCACTGCTGGTCTGTTTAAGATTATCGAGTACAATTTTTTGTGAGGCATTACATGCAAGTTTCCGTTGAAACGACTTCTGGCCTAGAGCGCTTGCTGACGGTATCTGTTCCAGCAGAACGTATCGATCAGGATGTAAGCAAACGCATCCAACAGACTGCGCGTACAGTACGTATTGATGGTTTCCGTCCAGGTAAGGTACCAACGAAGGTAGTTAAACAGCGTTACGGAAAAGGTATCCGTGAAGAGGTTCTTGGTCAGGTAGTTCAGGAAACCTTTTATCAGGCTATCCAGCAGGAAGAGTTAACACCAGCAGGCACTCCTGCAATTGACTTCACAAAAGATACTGAGGGTGAAAACCTTGAGTACACAGCAAAATTTGAAGTTTATCCAGAAATTACACTGGCAGACTTCTCCGCAGTAGAGATTGAGAAAAAGTCTGCTGAGATTAAAACAGCTGATCTGGATCAGATGATTGAAACTTTACGTAAGCAGCAATCCAGCTGGGCTGAAGTTGATCGTGAAGCTACTCAGAACGACCGGGTTCGTATTGATTTCGAAGGTTTTGTCGATGGCGAAGCTTTTGATGGTGGTAAAGGCGAAGGCATGGATCTTGTCTTGGGTTCAAACACAATGATCCCAGGTTTCGAAGATGCTCTTATAGGTGTTAAGCCAGGGGCTGATGCGGAAGTTAAGGTAACGTTCCCTGAAAGCTATCAGGCTGAAAACCTGCAGGGCAAAGATGCAGTTTTCAATGTGAAGGTTCATGCGGTTTCTGAACAGGTTCTGGCTGAACTGAATGAAGAGTTCTATGAGAAGTTTGGCCTAGAAGAGAAAACCGAAGAATCTTTCCGTTCTGAAGTTAAGAAAAATATGGAGCGTGAACTGAATCAGGCTCTTAAAATGAAGCTGAAAGATCAGGTTTTCTCAAAACTGATTGAGACAAATCCAATTGATGTACCAGCAGCGCTGATTGATAGTGAAATTGACAACCTGCGTCGCCAGGCGGTTATGCAGTTTGCCGGCCCTGATTCTGATATGGACCATACTGCTCTACCTAAAGAGATGTTCCAGGATCAGGCTGATCGCCGTGTGAAAATCGGTCTGCTGATGCAGGAAGTAATCAAAGTAAATGAGTTGGAAGCTGACGAAGCACGTGTAAAGAGCACGTTGAGTGAGATGGCTGAAACTTACCAAGATCCTCAGCAGGTTATCGATTGGTATATGGGTAACGAAGAGATGCTGGGACAGATCAAAGGTCTGGTTCTAGAGGAGCAGGTTGTAGATACGCTTCTCGAAACTGCGAAAGTTGAAGAAGCCGAAGTAAGCTACGAAGATGCAATCAAGCCTGACCAGCCTGAAGCTCCAGCAGCATAAGATCTTTTAGAGCGTTTTAGCAACGGCAGTCAGTTTTCTGGCTGCCGTTTTTGTTTGGCGATAAAGCAATTGAAGATTTTTTAAGCCTTGCCTGTATTTAGTATCGTAGTATTATCGGGTGTTTGGTTTTATATTCCGTTTTAAGGAGCTTTGTATGACGGATTTTGGTGGAAAAGGTGGTGCGGATGTTCTAAGCAGTCTGGTGCCTATGGTGGTTGAACAGTCTGCCAGGGGGGAACGTGCTTATGATATCTATTCCCGTCTGTTAAAAGAACGTGTGATCTTTATGGTTGGGCCAGTAGAAGATCACATGGCGAATCTGGTTGTAGCACAGTTATTATTTCTTGAAGCGGAAAATCCTGATAAAGATATCCACCTGTATATTAATTCTCCGGGTGGGTCTGTTACTGCTGGTATGTCGATCTATGACACTATGCAGTTTATCAAGCCAGACGTCAGTACTATGTGCCTGGGACAGGCTGCAAGTATGGGAGCTTTTTTGCTGGCTGGGGGTGCCGAAGGAAAGCGTTTTGCTTTACCGAATTCCCGGGTGATGATTCATCAGCCACTTGGCGGTTATCAGGGGCAAGCAACGGATATTGAAATTCACACAAAAGAAATTCTTAGTATCCGTAACAAACTAAATACACTGCTTGCTGAACATACTGGCCAGGATTTAGAAACTATTTCTCGCGATACTGATCGTGACAACTTTATGGATCCATATGCGGCAAAAGAGTACGGTCTTATTGATGACGTGCTTGACCGTAGAGCTGGTGATTAATGAAATTTTAAAATTGTTACTATACTCATATTCACGCAGTTGCTCTTCTTGAATTGTGTAACAGTAAGTAACAAAATAGGGTGAAGGCCCTGATTTGTAATACGAGGAAGTCGAATGACTGACGAAATCAAAGGTAAAGATGGAGATGATAGCGGTAAGCTGTTGTACTGTTCATTCTGTGGTAAAAGTCAGGATGAAGTACGCAAGCTGATTGCCGGCCCTTCAGTATTTATCTGCGACGAATGTGTGGATCTGTGTAACGATATTATTCGTGAAGAGATTCAGGATGTTGAGCCTCAGGATGCAGGTGAGCAACTGCCAACGCCTTCAGAACTCAGTGCAGCGTTAGATGAATATGTGATTGGTCAAGATAGAGCAAAAAAAGTTTTGGCTGTTGCTGTATATAACCACTATAAGCGTTTGCGCTTCCAGAAAAGCAGTAAAAGCGAAGTTGAGTTAGGTAAGAGCAATATTCTTCTTATTGGTCCAACAGGTAGTGGTAAAACACTGTTGGCACAGACTCTGGCACGTTTGCTGAACGTTCCTTTCACAATTGCAGATGCTACGACATTAACTGAAGCAGGGTATGTGGGTGAGGATGTTGAAAATATCATCCAGAAACTCTTGCAGAAGTGTGATTACGATGTAGAAAAAGCGCAGCTGGGTATCGTATATATCGATGAGATTGATAAGATTTCCCGTAAATCTGATAACCCTTCAATCACTCGTGATGTATCGGGGGAGGGTGTTCAGCAGGCGCTGCTTAAGCTTATTGAAGGCACTGTAGCTTCCGTTCCGCCTCAGGGTGGCCGCAAACATCCACAGCAGGAGTTCTTACAGGTAGATACCTCTAATATTCTGTTTATCTGTGGTGGGGCATTTGCAGGCCTGGAGCAGATTATTCGTGATCGATCTGAAAAAGGTTCTATTGGCTTTAATGCAATTGTAAAAAGCAAAGACGAAGAGAAAACAGTCTCTGATAGCTTGCGTGAACTGGAAGCGGAAGATCTGGTTAAATATGGCTTGATCCCTGAATTTGTAGGCCGCCTGCCTATGATTGCTACTCTGGCTGAACTGGATGAAGAGGCTTTGATTCAGATTCTGACTGAGCCGAAGAACAGCCTGACTAAACAGTATGAAGCACTGTTTGATATGGAAGGTTCTGAAGTTGATTTCCGTGAAGGTGCTTTGCATGCTGTTGCAGAAAAGGCGCTTCAGAGAAAAACCGGGGCTCGTGGTCTGCGTTCAATTTTGGAAGCAACGTTGCTGGATATTATGTATCAGCTCCCTTCCATGGAGAACGTGAGTAAAGTCGTTATTGATGAGGGAGTTATCAACGGTGATAATGACCCGATTTTGATTTACGAAAACTCGGAACAGGCTAAGGCTGTACCTGAAGACTGATTTAAAGCGTACTTTAGAAACAAAAAAGGATGGCATTGCCATCCTTTTTTGTGTCTGAACTAAATTACAGATTAACGTTTATCAAGCACGTCTTTCAGTTTTTCATTCATTTCGATCATGCATTTTTCTGTTGTATCCCAGTCGATACAGGCGTCAGTAACAGAAACACCGTATTCAAGATCTTCCAGATTTTCAGGAATAGACTGATTGCCCCATCCCAGGTTGCTTTCAATCATAAGGCCAACAATTGATTTATTCCCTTCCAGAATCTGGTTGGCTGCATTTTCGGCTACCAGTGGTTGCAGAGCCGGGTCTTTATTTGAATTTGCGTGGCTGCAATCAATCATGATGTTGTTTGCAAGACCTGCTTTCTCAAGTCCCTGTTCGCTTAGGGCAACACTTACTGAATCATAGTTAGGTTTGCCGCCACCACCACGGAGAACTACGTGGCCGTATTGGTTGCCTTTAGTATGAAGAATGGAGACCTGGCCTTCGTCGTTGATACCAAGGAAACGGTGGGGGGCTTGGACGGATTTGAGAGCGTTAACGGCAACATCCAGGCTGCCATCTGTACCGTTTTTAAAGCCAACAGCGCAAGAGAGACCGGAAGACATCTCACGATGTGTCTGTGACTCTGTCGTGCGTGCACCAATAGCAGACCATGAGATCAAGTCCTGCATGTACTGTGGAGAAATTGGGTCCAGTGCCTCGGTAGCCAGTGGAAGGCCTAGCTCTGACAGGTCAAGCAATAACTTACGTGCAATATGCAGACCTTCTTCAATCTCAAAAGAATCGTTCAGATGAGGGTCATTGATAAGGCCTTTCCAGCCGACAGTAGTACGTGGTTTTTCAAAATACACACGCATTACTAGGTAAAGTGAATCTTTGACCTTTTCCTGTAACTCAACCAGTTTTTTACCATACTCAATTGCTGCATCAATATCATGGATAGAGCAGGGACCCACAACAACAAACAAGCGAGGGTCTTTACGGTCCAGAATATTACGGATTACAGAGCGGCCTTGCATAACCGCTGCAGCAGCTTTATCTGAAATAGGCATTTCAGCTTTTAGTGCATCTGGTGAAACCAGAACTGTAGTTGATTCAATATTTAAATCTTCGACGCGTGTATCAGTCATTATTTCTTTATCCTGCAAATGAGATCCTAGACAGGAATACCAATTAAAATACAGGTTTGGTTTGGGATCTCTGAGCTCTTTGTCAATGTGACGCCTTTTTTACCATAAACACATGTTTGTTATAAGTATACTGAGGGGCTAATCTACGAATTAGTCGCTTTAAGTTGAAAATCTGTTGGGGTGAGTCAATTTTAGTGGCTTGTGTCGTTGGATCGACAGAGCAAATTAATTAATTCTGGTATCATTCATTCGTATTTGTTTTAGCTAAAACACCTATTTTACCGAACTCACTGAAGAGATAATTGTCAATAAGTCGGTTGGTAAAACAAAAAGGGTTATTCGTGTTTCATTTTTTAAAATCAAAATTCCTTCTACATTCCTTTGCATTACTTTTAGTGGCTCTGAGCCTGCCTGCTCAATCAGGTTTATTTGATAATAATCCTTTCGGCGAAGGTGACGGTCCTCTTGAAGTGGAAAAGGCCTTTGTTTTTGAATATCAGCAAGAAGGGAACCTGCTGAAGCTCTTTTGGAACATGCCAGATGACTATTATCTCTACCGGGACAGAATTGAAATTGAAGGATTTGTAAACACCCAGTTGCAGGGCAGGGTCAATGCTCCAGCAGAAGAGAAAGATGATCCTTTATTCGGAAAAGTCTGGGTATATCACAATTATGCGGAAATCAATCTGGAATTAGTCAGCATCACCGAAAAGCAAGCAGATGATAGATTGACAATCACTTACCAGGGCTGTTGGGAAGGTGGGATATGCTATCCACCTGTAACTAAAGAGGTTGTGCTTGCTGGTATCACTGCTGAAAAGAATCCTACTGATACGGGCCCTGAATCGCTCATTGAAGAGAGACGCTCAGTTTCTGAGATCGCAGCGTTGCCTTTGAGTGAGCAGGATCAATTTGCACAGATGTTAAAGCAAAGTAGTTTGCTTGTAACTCTGGGAGCTTTTTTCGTGGCGGGGCTGGCGCTTTCATTTACCCCCTGCGTGTTCCCGATGATTCCGATCTTATCCAGTATCATTGCCGGCCAGGGTAAAACAGTGACTGTTAGTAAAGGACTGCTGTTGTCTTCAGTTTATGTACTTTCTGTCGCCGTTACCTACACATTCGCAGGGATCGTAGCTGGCCTCTTCGGAGAAAATATACAGGCTTTGTTTCAAAACCCATGGATTATAAGTTCTTTTAGCCTGGTTTTTGTATTGCTTGCGTTATCTATGTTCGGTTTCTATGAATTGCAGCTACCTGCAGGGTTGCAGGCTCGTTTGAGCGATGCCAGTAACCGTCAGAGGGGCGGTACATTTGTAGGGGTCGCAATTATGGGGTTTCTCTCAGCGTTGATTGTAGGGCCTTGTATGGCGGCTCCACTAGCTGGAGCTTTATTGTATATAGGTCAGACCGGGGACCCAGTTTTAGGGGGCGGGGCTTTATTTGCTTTGAGTATTGGTATGGGGGTGCCGCTTCTAATTGTGGGGGCGTCAGCGGGTAAGTTTTTACCGCATGCAGGTGCATGGATGAACAGGATTAAGGAGTTTTTTGGTGTTGCTCTAATACTCCTTGCTGTGTGGATGCTGGATCGTATTATCCCATTAACCGTCACTATGTGGATGACCGCTATCGTCCTTCTCATTTCTGCAGTTCACATGGGGGCGCTCAATAAGCTTGAAACTGCTTCTACCTCGGCAGTAAAAATTTCTAAGGGTGTGGGTATCATTATTATGCTCTATGCCATTTCTCTTATGGCTGGCGCTTTAGGAGGAAATCAGAGCTTTATATACCCATTAAAAGGTTTCGGGGCTTCAGCGACAGAATTAAAGCCTGCTTTGCCTTTTATAATGGTTACAACCCCTGCTGAATTAGATACGCATCTGATTGAGGCTAAAGAGCAGAATGTGCCGGTCATGCTCGATTTCTATGCTGACTGGTGCGTTTCGTGTATAGAGCTAGAATTAATCACGTTCGCTGATCCTGATGCTCAACAGGCACTTCAACGCTTTAAGTTGATTAAGGTGGATGTAACCTCAAATGATCATTCGGCAAAAACCTTAAACAAAGAATATTCTTTGATTGGGCCTCCTGCTTTGATTTTTTATAATTCAAAGGGGGAACTCTTATCACATAAGACTTTAATAGGGGTTGTTGAACCTGAAAAGTTTGTGAATCATATAAGGGAGATCTAAATTAGTTATAATTGTTTGCGGCAGAGTGAGCTGTTCCAAATAATAAAACTGAAATTGGAGGTCAGCGTTTTATGGCATTAATACAGAACCATTCAACTAAAAAGTGGCTAGTTGGCATATTCTTTTCTTTTGCTATGAGCCCTGTTTTCGTATCGGCTGCAGATCCTGAAAGTGGTAAAGAGTTGTACCATGAAGTCGAAATAAACCAAACGATTAACGGTGTGAATTATACCAATGCCAACTGCGATACTTGTCACAGCTCGGAAGTATTCACTCGTTCAAACCGCTTAGCTACAACGTATAAAAAACTAGAAGCTTTTGTTGAGCGTTGCAATACTAATCTGGATGTAGGGTGGTTCCCAGAAGACGTTTCAGATGTGTCCTCTTATTTAAACGATGAATTTTATAAATTAGAGCATTAAGTACAGAATATTACTCTCTTTAGTAAGATACCCACGTATTCAAGCCGCCTTTAGGCGGCTTTTTCATTTAAATTTCATATGATTTGAACAAGATTTGCTCATATTTTTATTGTGCATGTGCGTAATATAAGGTATTTATATTTTGTGCATGTGCGTAATAAGGATTTGGTTTAACGCTGTTGTCATCATTAAAGTTGACAATTTATACAGTCAAAATGACCATGCAAGGAGGAAGTGATGAGCGAACTTAAATGTTATTTTGTAGGACATATATCTCAGGGCAGTGATGAGATAAAACTTGCTGAACCAGTTCGGCCGAACAATATGGCAGTGAGCTTTACAGAGTCGCTAAGTGAGTTCTTTTTCGATTTTGCTGAAAAACATTTCCATTGTGAGCAAGGCGACGACATAGTTCTTATGTCTGCAAATGTTGACTGTAGTGATCTGAATGCATCAGATTTGCTTGAAGGTTTTAAGCAAAAAACTGAACATTCTTTGAAACAGCATTCTGGCGAAATAATTAAGAAAAGGAAAGCGATTGCCAGGGATTCAGCAGAGCTTTCAATGAAAGTGCGGGACAACCTTTACCAGACGCATCGTTTAATAATTCAGGGCAGGTAACTACTCGATAGTTTTTATACAGCTACTGTGATCTGGTGATAATTGAGGGATGGTCATTTTGCAAGCTGGCGCGCATTTTTGGATTATTAAGTAATTGATCGAGGGTGTAATTCTCTAATACTGAGATAAAAGCCTGCTGTGCTTGTGCCAGAACGCCTTCTAATGAACAAAAGCCTGTTAAACAGCACTTTTGCTGAGGGCAGTTTATTAAGGGCTCATCTCCCTCTGCCTGGTTAACGATTGTTGCCAGGTTGATATCTGAAGCAGGTTTGGCTAGTTTGATGCCGCCATTTTTCCCTCTATAGGTATCAAGATAGCCTGTTTTCGAAAGAGCATGTACAACCTTTCTAAGATGTTCTACTGAAATATCGTAATAGGAGGCTATCTCTGAAAGAGTGACAAGTCTGTCCTTATTACTGGCTGCGTAAAACAAGACTCGGAGAGTGTAGTCGGTAAATCGGCTTAGTTGCATTTGGATATATCTAATAAAGATGTAACTGAAATATACTTTAGCGGCCACTCAGATGGCAAGCGCTTTATCCTTTTTTAAATAACCTTCCCTATCCTTGAACTTTAGTATTTCCCCTATATATAGGAGTTATTAACCGGCTGCTTTTCTGAGGATATACAGTGTATAAATTACTGATTTTTGATTGGGATGGGACAATCATCGATTCTGCTTCCCGAATTATTTCCAGCATGCAAGCTGCAGCGCGTGATTGTTCTTTTGCTATACCTTCAGACGAAAAAGTTCGTAATATCATAGGCCTTGGCCTTCCTGAAGCCCTCGAAATTCTTGTGCCAGATATTGATGAGAAAGGTATTGAATTAATGAGAAGTAGTTACGGGCATTACTATCTTGGAGAGGATTCAACCCCAGCGCCATTGTTTATGGGGGCTCAACATAGCCTTGAGTCAATGCACAAAAGAGATATGCGCATGGCTGTTGCGACGGGTAAGAGTAGAAGGGGCTTATCTAGAGCTTTTGCGGAAACAGGACTGGGGTATCTTTTTGAGACATCAAGATGTGCCGATGAAACAACCTCTAAACCACACCCTCACATGCTAGAAGAAATTCTGGAAGAGACCGGAGTGGATCCTGATGAAGCTGTTATGATTGGTGATACTGAGTATGACCTGGAAATGGGAAAGCGGGCAGGAATGGATGTAATTGCCGTAAGTTATGGCGCTCATCACGTTGATAGGCTTAAGGGTTATAATCCAGTGTTAGAAGTGGATCACTTCCCAGAAATTGAGCATTGGTTGAATGAACAAGGTGTATTTGCCTGAATTGAGGAGTTCTTGTGTCTGATAATAAATGGAATGAACCGGATGATCTGGCTGATTCGACGGAAGGTATGCAGAAAGAGTCTGAAAGGAATGCTGATAATTCAATTTCCAGTAAATTAGATGCTGCAGTACAAAATGCCCAAGAGGGTGGAGCTTCAAAGAAAGAATGGAAGTTGATTGAAAAACTGCTTAATGGCTTATTCATTGAGCAGCGTCGAGCTCGTCGTTGGGGCATATTTTTTAAGTTACTTACTTTTGGCTATTTATTTGGTTTGTTGGGGCTCTTTGTTGCCGGACAGGATTTAGCAGATGAAGTGAAACCACAAAACCATACCGCGATTATCGAAATTAAAGGAGCAATAAGTGCAGACGAAGATGCGAATGCGGATTCGATTGTCTGGGCATTGCGTAAAGCGTTTAAGGAAGAAAATGCTCAAGCTGTGATATTGCGAATTAACAGTCCAGGCGGCAGCCCTGTTCAGTCTGGTTATATCTACGATGAAATTAAGCGTTTACGTGCCGAATATCCAAATAAACTTTTGTATGCAGTCATAACGGATATTGGTGCTTCAGGGGCATACTATATTGCTGCAGCGGCAGATGAAATCTACGCTGATAAGGCCAGCCTTGTTGG
The DNA here is from genome assembly GCA_050633605.1 of Neptuniibacter sp. Lineage (GTDB taxonomy): Bacteria > Pseudomonadota > Gammaproteobacteria > Pseudomonadales > Balneatricaceae > Neptuniibacter. The sequence continues at coordinate 25,690 of JBOEGV010000027.1, forward strand.
ATCAATTGGTGTGGTTGCAGGTGGTTTCGGTTTTGTCGATCTAATGAATAAGGTTGGTGTTGAACGGCGCCTTTATACTGCTGGAGAGCATAAAGCATTCTTAGATCCTTTTTCGCCTAGTGTAAGTTCAGAGAAAGAATTCTGGCAAAGTGTGCTTAATACCACGCATAAGCAGTTTATTGATCAAGTTAAGCAAGGGCGTGGTGATCGTCTTAAAGATAATCCTAAACTGTATAGTGGTCTGGTCTGGACCGGAGAGCAGGCTCTGGAACTGGGTTTAATTGATGGCTTGGGAAGCTCCAGTTATGTGGCTCGTGAAGTCGTAAATGCTGAAAAACTTGTCGACTACACACCAAAGCCAGAACCATGGCAGAAAATTATAGACCAATTGGGTGTTAGCTTTGCTAAAGCAATAGGTACACAGTTGGGTATTAATCAGGGCTTATCACCATTGCGTTAAGCTGCTCTAGGAAATGGCTCCTACGGGAGCCTTGCCGATTTATAATACGTTCATTCCTTCTTTCTCTAACATTCTGACTAGCCGGATAAGGGGTAACCCAATTAAGGTATTTGGATCTTCGCCTTCTAATTTTTCAAAGAGCGCTATGCCAAGAGCTTCAGATTTAAAACTACCTGCGCATTTATAGGGTTGTTCCGCTTGCAGATAATTTTCGATCATTTTTTCAGTCAGTTCCCGGAAATGTACTTTAAATGGTACGACCTCAACCTGAATGGAACCTGTTTCACTATTAACCAATGCAAGGCCTGTCAGAAAGGTAACTGGATGGCCGGATAGCTTCTTAAGCTGTTGTACCGCATTTTCGTGAGTGTGGGGCTTGCCAAGAACTTCGTTTCCTAATACCGCAACTTGATCTGAACCGATAACCAGGCTGTGTTTGGAAGATTTGGCTATTTTTTTTGCCTTCTCAACTGCCAGACGTTCTACAAGCTGGCTTGGAGATTCTGAATCACGAACTGATTCGTCAATATCAGGAGATATACAGCTATACTCGATCTGTAATTTATCTAAAATCTGTCTGCGGAAAGGTGAACTTGAGGCTAAAATCAGGTTTGTCATAAGGATTTTCGACGCTGAATGAAGTGAGTCGCCAATATTAGCGTTTTTATTGTGTTTTTAAAGCCCAAACCTTTGACAGAAGGGAGATCGGAGCCTAGAATTGCGCGCTTATGTCAAACGGCCCATTACCTATTAAAGTTGACCCGCGAAAACTTGCTGAGCGGGGCGTGCGAATATCAGGCGAAATTAGTCTGAATGATATGCTGAACCTGTGTCAGGCATTAGCTGATCAGGAAGGCAATATTAGCGTTGATCTGCAATTTGAGGTAGATCAGCAAGGCATTCGTACTATTTCTGGTACAGCGCAAGGAACCGTCAATATGATGTGTCAGCGCTGTCTTGTACCAGTAGTGGTTGCCGTAGAGGCAGAATTTAATCTTGGCATCGCTGCCAGCGAGGAGGCTGCAAAAAACCTTCCGCGTAGTTATGACCCTCTTATTATTGAGAGTGAAGAGATTGAACTGCTGCCTGTGATAGAAGAAGAGCTGATTTTGAGTCTGCCATATGATGCATATCATGATGACTGCTCAGTGCAAACTTCCTTCGGTGATTCGGAGGGAGTGGCAGATAACAGTGAAAAACCGAACCCATTTAGTGTGTTGGCTAAGTTAAAAGCCAACAACAAGTAAAGAACCAGGAGCTATTGAGTCATGGCAGTTCAGAAAAGTAAGAAGTCTCGTTCCCGTCGCGATATGCGTCGTTCCCACGATGCGCTGGGTAACCCGACTCTATCTGTAGAAGAAACTACAGGTGAAACTCATCGTCGTCACCACGTATCTGCAGACGGTTTCTACCGTGGTAAGCAGGTAATTAACAAGCAGGATGACGAATAAAAGCTTGTCAGAATACTACACCATTGCAGTCGATGTGATGGGCGGGGACTTCGGTCCCCGCGTTACTGTTCCGGCAACTTTATCCGCGCTTAAGCGTTTCCCTCATCTATCCGCCAAGCTGGTCGGTCACAAAGAATCCATAACACCTTATCTGAATCGCTTAACGGCAGATGTTGCTTGCCGTGTCGAGATCGTACACGCCACTGATGTTATTTCAATGTCAGATAAACCATCTCTTGCAATAAGAAATGGTAAAGAAACCTCAATGTATAAAGCATTAGAGCTTGTTTCAGAGCATAAAGCCCAGGCTTGTATTAGCGCCGGCAATACTGGAGCGTTGATGGTTCTCGGTAGATATATCTTACGCACGCTTCCCGGTATTGATCGTCCGGCTATCATCTCAGCGGTACCTACGGTATCTAAACATTGCTATATGTTAGATCTTGGGGCTAATGTTGATTGCAGTGCTGAGCATCTCTTGCAGTTTGCAATTATGGGCTCTGTAATGACTTCGGCAGTTGAAAAACTGACTGAGCCAAGAGTTGGTTTATTGAATATTGGGCAAGAAGAAGTAAAAGGTAACGAGCAGGTGAAGCTGGCATCGCGTTTGATTGAAGAGCGTGGTGGTCTGAATTATATAGGCTATATCGAAGGTGATGACCTTTATGCGGGCCGCGCCGATGTGGTTGTATGTGATGGTTTCGTCGGAAATATAGCCCTTAAAAGCAGTGAAGGTTTAGCTAGATTGATTAGTCGAAAGTTCAGGCTGAGTTTCAAAAAAGGAATTTATCGGCGAATTCTTGCGATGATAGCCAGTCCTGTGCTGAATGAATTAAACAGTCAATTGGATCCGTCCCGTCGTAATGGTGCAAGCCTATTAGGTTTACAAGGGATTGTAATCAAAAGTCATGGTTCTGCTAACTGTAAATGTTTTGGTTTTGCATTAGATCAGGCTGTTGCTGAAATTGAACAGGATGTACCGCGAAAAATTTGTCACGAAATCGAAAGTAGACTGGCCTGATCCCTGCCGTTACAGTTTTATTTGCCTCTGAATGCTGTAAACTACAGCGCATTCATCTGAGAGAAATCCAGATCATTGTTCAAAATTACGATTTGAGGAAATCATGTCGCAATCTTTAGCTTTTGTCTTCCCAGGACAGGGTTCCCAGCAGATGGGAATGCTCTCTGAACTTGCAGAATTCCATCCAGTTATTGAAAAAACATTCTCTGAAGCATCTGACGTACTCGGTTACGATCTTTGGGATCTTATTCAAAACGGTTCAGAATCCGATTTGAACCAAACCGATAAAACACAACCTGCGCTTTTAACCGCTGGAGTTGCCTTATGGCGATTATGGCTTGAGCAAGGTGGTGCAAAACCTGCTGTAGTTGCGGGTCATAGTCTTGGTGAATACACCGCATTGGTTTGTGCCGGCGCTATCAGTTTTACTGATGGAGTGAATTTGGTTAGGCTTCGGGGCGAGTTTATGCAGCAGGCCGTACCCGCTGGAACTGGAGCCATGGCTGCTATTCTAGGCTTGGATGACTCAGCAATAGAAGAGGCGTGTAAAGAAGCCGAGCAGGGTGAAGTAGTCTCTCCTGTTAATTATAACTGCCCTGGACAGATCGTTATTGCGGGTCAGAAAGAAGCAGTAGAGCGGGCTATTGAAAATTGTAAATCAGCTGGTGCTAAGAGAGCTATCCCTCTTCCTGTCAGCGTGCCTTCCCATTGTGCTCTTATGAAGCCCGCTGCAGAAAAAATGGCAGCGGAGTTGGCAAATATAGAGATTTCAATGCCTGAAATTGCAGTGCTACAAAATGTAACTGCATCAGTTGCCTCGTCAGTCGAGGAGCTAAAAGAAAACTTGTTACAGCAGCTTTATAGCCCTGTGCTCTGGACCAAAAGTGTTCAGTCTATGGTCGATAAGGGTGTTGAAAGCACGGTAGAGTGCGGTCCGGGTAAAGTACTTTCCGGGTTAAACAAAAAAATACATAGACCTCTGAGCGTGGCGGCAATTAGTGATGCTGCTGGCCTGGAAAAGGCATTAAGTGCATAAATTATCGCGCAAGGAATTTTTACATGAGTATTGAAGGTAAGTTAGCGCTGGTATCCGGTGCTACTAGAGGCATTGGTAAAGCCATTGCTGAAGAGTTAGGAAAGCAGGGGGCCATTGTTGTAGGTACTGCAACCAGTGAGAGAGGAGCTGAAGCTATTTCAGCTTATCTGGCTGAATCCGGAATTAAAGGTGCTGGATTGGTATTGGATGTTTCTGATTCTGAATCCGTTGATTCTGTGTTGAAAACTATTCAGGCTGATTTTGGTACTGTTGAGATATTGGTCAATAATGCTGGCATCACTCGCGATAATATTATGTTACGTATGAAAGCAGATGAATGGGATTCAGTTTTGAATACAAACCTGACATCTGTTTATCGTTTGGTCAAAGGTTGTTTACGTGGAATGACTAAGGCGCGCTGGGGAAGGATCATCAGTGTCAGTTCTGTAGTCGCTTCTATGGGGAATGCCGGTCAGGCAAATTACGCTGCGGCAAAGTCTGGCATGGAAGGTTTTACTCGCGCGCTTGCTCGTGAAGTCGGATCTCGTAACATTACAGTTAACTGTGTAGCTCCAGGCTTTATTGATACGGATATGACTAGCGGTTTGGCAGATGAGCATAAAGAGACTCTGAAATCTCAGATACCAATGAATCGATTAGGACAGCCTGAAGAAATCGCAGCAGTTGTTGGTTTTCTGGCCAGTCAAGGCGGCGGATACGTCACTGGAGAGTCAATTCAGGTAAATGGTGGCATGTATATGGGGTAAAACCCTGTCGAAGGAATTGTTTTTTTCCTCGAATTGTTGATAATGTGCCGTCAGGTAGAGAATGAATTATGCATCTTGCTTGATTTAGTATGGGTGCTTTTAATAAAATTTCTTTCCGTATGCCATACGGTATACGGTGTTAATAAGAGATAGGAAGAGATATGAGCAACATTGAAGAGCGCGTAAAGAAGATCATCGCAGAGCAGCTGGGTGTTAAAGAAGAAGAAGTTACTCAAGAAGCTTCTTTTGTTGAAGATCTGGGCGCAGATTCTCTGGACACAGTTGAGCTGGTAATGGCTCTGGAAGAAGAATTCGAAACTGAAATTCCAGACGAAGAAGCTGAGAAAATTACTACAGTTCAGCTGGCAATCGATTACATCAACGCTCATCAGTAATCGACTTACAGCTAGTTTTTCTCTAAGCCGCCTATCTTGGATAGAGCGGCTTTTCTTTTGCCTGAAAGTAAGAAAACATGTAGCCTCATGCTCAGCGCTAAGTTAGGGAGATAGTAAATGTCACGTAGACGTGTAGTTGTTACCGGAATTGGAATGTTGAGCCCAATCGGGAATACCGTTGCAGATACTTGGTCACAGTTACTGGCTGGAAAAAGCGGAGCTGCATCAATAACTCATTTTAATGCGGATCCTTTTTCCACACGCTTTTCAGCATCGGTTAAAAACTTCGATGTGACAGAATATATGAGTAATAAAGATGCTCGTAAGATGGATCTTTTTATTCAGTATGGAATGGCAGCGGCTATTCAGGCTATGAATGATTCAGGGCTTGAGGTCACGGATGAGAATGCTCCCAAAATCGGTTGTGCCATAGGTTCCGGCATTGGTGGTTTACCGATGATCGAGAAAAACGTTGATATTCTTTCTAGCTCAGGCCCTCGCCGCGTTTCGCCTTTTTTTGTTCCCGGTAGCATCATCAACATGATTGCGGGTAATCTGGCAATTAAATACGGCTTTAAAGGCCCTAATATCGCAATCACAACGGCTTGTACGACGGGTACCCACAATATTGGACAGGCTTTACGCATGATTCAGTATGGCGATGCAGATGTCATGTTTGCTGGCGGTGCTGAGATGGCGACTACACCATTGGGGATTGCAGGTTTTTCTGCCGCACGGGCTTTATCTACCCGTAATGATGATCCTGAAGCCGCAAGTCGTCCATGGGATCAAGACCGTGATGGTTTTGTGTTAGGGGATGGTGCCGGCATTGTGGTACTTGAAGAATATGACCATGCTAAAGCACGTGGAGCTCAGATTTACTGTGAGTTAAGTGGTTTTGGGATGAGTGATGATGCGTATCATATGACAGCGCCACCCGAATCGGGTGAAGGTGCAGCTTTGTCTATGACTAATGCGATTAAAGATGCAGCTATAGATAAAGCCAAAGTGCATTATATTAATGCTCATGGTACCTCTACACCTGCAGGTGATATTGCCGAATCAAATGCGGCTAAGCGTGTTCTGGGTTCTGCTGCTGAAAATGTGCGAATAAGTTCTACTAAATCCATGATCGGGCATCTTTTAGGTGCTGCTGGGGCAGTAGAGGCAATCTTCTGTATCCTGGCGATAAAAAACCGCGTAGCGCCTCCCACAATAAATCTGGATAACCCTTCAGAGGGTTGTGATCTCAATTATGTAGCTCACACACCGCAAGAATGTGATATTGAGGTGGCCATGTCTAATTCGTTTGGCTTCGGTGGTACCAACGGTACATTGCTATTTCAGAAAATCTGAGTGTAGTCGGGCATTATGCAGAAAGTCTGGGTTAATGGTGTTCAGCAAGATCAGGTGTCTGTTACTGACAGGGCATTTACTTACGGTGATGGGCTTTTTGAGACTATCAGAGTATCAGCTTCTCATCCTGAACTGCTTGAAAATCACCTGACGCGCCTTAAAGAGGGGCTCAAGCGCCTCAAATTTGCGGAAGATACTAATGCTCTGATTTTGGAAGACATTCAGAGTATTAAATTTGCTGGTGACCAGATTCTTAAAGTTATTGTCAGTCGAGGTGAGGGAGCACGCGGATATGCGTTGCCAATGAACCAGGCTGCCACTCGCGTCATATTGTTATCCGATCGCACCAATTATGCTGAACAACCTTCGGAAGGGGTATCGGTTCGCATATGTCAGTACCAGATGGCCATTAATCCTGTCCTAGCGGGTTTAAAGCACCTTAACCGACTTGAACAGGTACTTGCGCGAAGTGAGTGGCAGGGAGAGTTTGCTGAAGGTGTGGTAACCGATCGTGACGGTTTCGTCGTTGAAGGAACAATGAGCAACTTATTCTGGGTTAACGACGGAGTGATATATACGCCGAAGCTTGATCGTTGCGGAGTGCAGGGTGTCATGAGAAATTTTGTGATTCAGCAGCTAATGAATCAGGGTGACAGGGTTCAAGAAGGGTATTATCCGGTAAATGCCCTTATCGATGCAGATGAAATTTTTCTAACGAATAGCCTTATTCACATTTGGCCAGTAAAAGAACTGGATAGTAAGTTACTTAAGGTTGGGCCGGTTACTCGTAAAATTCAGACTTTGTTGCAACAGGAAAGCAGTCTTTGAAAAAAATAATCATCCTTTGTTTGTCATTGCTTTTGTTTGTAGCTGTCGCAGTTAGTTGGGTGTGGCGCGATTACAACCAATTTATGCAAACACCATTGAATCTTTCAGAGAATATGGTTTTTCATGTCGAAAAAGGCTTTAATCTCAATAAGGTAATAAGAGAACTTAAACAAAAAGGTATTGATGTTAATGCCTACTATCTTAAATTCTACGGGCGTTATACAAAAACCGGAAGTCAGATCAAGGCCGGGGAGTACGAACTTTCTAAAGGAATAACTCCTGTTGGTTTGATGCAGACAATCACCTCAGGAAAATCTATCAACTACCAGTTTACAATCTTGGAGGGTAGTACCTTTAAGCAGTTACGGACATCACTGCTAAAAACCTCCAACCTTGTTAATGATTTGGAGGGTCTTAGTAACAAAGACCTACTTGAAAAGTTAGGAATTAGCTTTGAACATCCAGAAGGCTTGTTTTTGGCCGAAACCTATAGCTTTGAACGAAATACCCAAATGACCGAGTTACTTAAACGTGCGCATAGTCTTCTGCAGAAAACCCTTGATGATGAATGGAGTTCCAAAAAAGAGGGCTTACCCTATAAGAGACCATATGAGAGCTTGATTATGGCTTCTATTATTGAGAAGGAAACAGCTCGGGCGGATGAAAGGCCTGTGATTGCCGGGGTTTTTGTCCGGCGTTTGCACAAAGGCATGAGGCTACAGACCGACCCCACAGTAATTTATGGCATGGGTGATAGTTATAAAGGCAATATTCGGCGTTCAGATCTTAGAAAACCGACGGCTTACAATACTTATGTTATCCCTGCGTTACCTCCAACACCTATTGCAATGGTGGGGAGAGAAGCTATTGCTGCGGCGCTTAATCCGGAGCCTGGAAACGCGTTATTTTTTGTAGCTAAAGGTGATGGGAGTCATTACTTCTCAGCAACTTTAAAAGAACATAATAATGCCGTTCGGGAATATCAATTGAAACGTAGAAAAGACTACCGGTCATCGCCTTAGCTGAATAAGATAGTGGATATGAGAAAAGAAGATTTGGGCTGTTTTATAACAGTTGAAGGAACTGAAGGCGTTGGAAAATCAACAAATATTGATTTCCTATGTAGTTTTCTTAAACAGCGGGGGATTGATGTTGTTCTAACCCGTGAGCCTGGTGGCACGCCATTAGCCGAGGAGTTACGATCGCTACTCTTATCTCCTCGTGATGAGAAAGTTAGTCAGGATACAGAGCTTCTACTTATGTTTGCGGCCAGAGCTCAACATATCGAAAACGTTATCCTTCCAGCTCTTGAACGAGGAGCTTGGGTGATCAGTGATCGTTTTACTGATGCTACGTTTGCTTACCAGGGTGGTGGCAGAGGGGTCGATATTGAGAATATCCGTGCCTTAGAGCATTTGGTTCAGCATGGTTTGCACCCCGACCTTACACTACTTTTGGATCTTCCCGTGGAAGTTGGTTTACAACGTGCTTCGGCTCGCAGCACCCCGGATCGATTTGAACAGGAAAAACTGGTCTTTTTTGAAAAGGTACGTGCAGCCTATCTAGATCGTGCAACAGCGGAACCGGACAGGTTTGCAGTGATTGATGCTTCTCAGGATATACCTTCAGTTCAGGGGCAGATTGCAACAGCACTAAAAAAGTTTCTGGAAACTTAACATGTCATTTTTGGTACCTTCTTACTCTTGGTTTAATGAAAGCTTTCAACATTTAGTAAATCTTCATTCCAAACAGCGACTTCCACATGCATTGCTACTTCATGGCATGCAGGGAATAGGTAAGGCCGGGTTTGCCAAATCGTTTGCCCAGTATTTACTTTGTCAGTCCCCGATTTCAGGAAAGGTATGTGGGCATTGTAAAGCTTGTGAATTGAATTCTGCAGGCACTCATCCAGATCTTTTTCTTATATCTCCTGAGGAAAAAGGGAAACAGCTAAAAGTAGATCAGGTACGTGCGTTAGGGGAGTTTATCTATAATACCGCACAGCAGGGTGGTTACCGGGTCGTAATCATAGATCCGGCTGATTCAATGAATATAGCGTCTGCAAATGCTTTGCTAAAAATGCTGGAAGAACCAGGGGCTGAGACCCTGCTGTTGCTGTTGACCTCTAAAATGGGTCAGATTCTTCCAACGATTAAAAGTCGTTGTCAGCATGTTGACTGCCCATCACCCTCTGAAGAAGAGGCTATCGCCTGGCTGCAGGCTAATATTGAGATAGATTCTGATGCTGCCAAGGATGTTCTTGGAATTAACAGAGGTGCTCCAGAGGAAGCTTTACGCTATTTAGAAGAAGGTCTTAAGGAACATCGCGCTCAAGTTATCCGCGGTTTGGCGGATATACTTAAGCAAAGAAGAACTGTGATAGAGGTTTCACAGGCTTGGCAAAAACTGGATTTAGAAATGGTGTTGGGATGGTTCTATAGCTTACTGTCTGATATCGCCAGATCTGCAGCATGTTCTGATGCGAGTGTTTTACGTCAAAATGATGCTCATAATATGCTGGCCGCTGTTGCTAAAAAAATAGACCCGGTTAGAATCTTTAAGTTGGCGGATAAGGTGCAAGAAGATCGCCGCGGCATCATGTTAAGGCAAAATCCAAACAAACAGTTACTATTAGAATGCTTGTTACTTGAATGGGCAGCATTGTTAAAGTGAGGAGCTAAAGGCAAATATGGTCGCAGTACCACGTTTAAGCCACGGTATATTGTCTTTGACAATTACAACTAAGGAAGAACTATATCAAGCCTACCTTCCGTATATTGCTGATGGAGGTCTGTTCATTCCTACAATGCGTTCTTACCATCTCGGAGAGGAAGTCTTTATGCTTCTTGAACTGATGGAAGAGGACGATAAAATCCCCGTTACTGGCAAGGTCATTTGGGTTACACCTAAAGGATCTCAGGGTGGACGTATCCCCGGAATAGGTATCCAGCTATCGTCAGATGATTCGGCGTTGATTAACAAAATTGAGACCTATCTTGCTGGTGCTTTGAATTCCGAACGTAAAACTAACGCACTTTAATCACCCCCTGATTTATGTTTATTGACTCACACTGTCATTTAGACAGGTTAGACCTGTCTCCATACGATAATGATTTTAGAAAACTGCTGAATGCTACCCATGAGCGCAAAGTAAACAAAATGCTTTGTGTCTCCATCTCCATGCAGCATTTTGCGCCAATGTATGAACTGATAAAGCCTTATCCGTCCATTTATGCCTCAGTAGGTGTGCACCCACTGAGTGCAGCAGAAGAACCTGTAGAAGCCGCAGAGCTTTTGGATATGGCACGCCTTGATAAAATTGTTGCTATTGGTGAGACCGGCCTCGATTACTTTTATCAAACAGATACAAAACAACAACAGCAAGTCAGTTTTCAAAATCATTTGCAGGTAGCAGGTCAACTCAACTTACCTGTGATTGTTCATACCAGAGATGCGCGTGAAGATACTCTGCAGATGATTGAGAGATATGGAAACCCGGAGTCATCGGGTGTATTACACTGTTTCACAGAAAGCATGGATATGGCTACAGCGGCTATTGACCTGAACTACTACATATCTTTTTCAGGCATCATCACGTTTCGAAATGCAAGTGAACTAAGAGATGTGGTTAAACATGTGCCCTTAGATCGGATTTTAATTGAAACGGATGCTCCCTATCTGGCTCCAGTACCACATCGAGGTAAAAAAAATGAGCCAAAGTTTGTTGTGGATGTTGCGCAGTGCGTTGCTGATATCAAAGGAGTAAGTATTGAGCAATTGGCTGAAGTTACTACCGATAATTTCCACCGGTTATTTCCTAAAGCGCAGAATTAGATGCTTACTTATCCGCCTTTAAATTACATAGAGCCCGTTTTCAGGCCACCAAGTGAGGCGAACTCTTTAATTTTGCAGGTTTCAAATGGTTGCAGTTGGAACGAGTGTGCTTTCTGTGAGATGTACACAGCCCCTCAGAAGACGTTCCGTCCTAAACCTCAGCGTGAGATTGAAGAAGAGTTACAACGCTGTGCTAGCGCATTAAGGGGCGTCAGAAGGGTGTTTCTTGCTGATGGTGATGCTATGGCGTTATCAACAAAGCGACTTCTTGATATTTTACTCGCCATAAAGAAATACTTACCTTCTGTTTCAAGGGTTTCTTCTTATTGTTTACCTCGGAACCTTAAGAATAAGTCTGTTGATGAATTATCTGAGCTTAAAGAATTGGGATTGCAGCTTTTTTATATTGGAGCTGAAAGTGGTAATGACACGATTCTGGATGCTGTAGATAAGGGTGAGACCTTCAAATCCACAATTGCTGCTTTACATAAAATTAAACAGGCTGGAATTAAGTCATCGGTCATGATTATTAACGGTCTGGGTGGTAAGGCATATAGCGAACATCATGCAATTGATTCGGCTCTGCTTGCTAATGAAGCGCAACCTGAATATCTGGCTACGCTGGTTCTTTATTTCCAACAGTCTGAGCAAAGGTTTCGAAAAGCCTTTCCTGAGTTTGAAATGCCTTCTCAACGTCAATTAATGCGAGAGATGCAGGTATTCCTCTCTCACCTTAATTTGGAAAAAACAATTTTCAGAAGCGATCATGCTTCTAATTATCTGGTGTTAAAAGGCGTCTTAAACAAAGATAAAGACAAACTACTGAATTTAATTGATTCAGCCCTTACTGAGGATTCGTCAATATTTCTCAGGTCAGAATCATCAAGGGGGCTGTAAATAGCACAGGGTCTTATTCGTACATGAAATACTGTACTCGGGTAGGGTTCCATTGAAATATTAAATGTTTATACTTTGGTATTAGCGTTAACTTGATAAATTATAAAAATACAACACGAGGCTATATATATGAGACGTCCTGTTCGTATTGCTGTTACAGGGGCCGCAGGGGCAATTAGTTACAGTTTATTGTTCAAAATTGCAGCGGGAGAGATGATGGGTAAAGATCAACCCGTCATCTTACAGTTAGTAGAATTACCACATGCAATGGATGCATTGAGAGGTGTGGCGATGGAACTGATGGATTGTGCATATCCTCTGTTGCACACTATTACGCTGCACGACAATGTTGAAGCCGGTTTTAAAAATGCTCACTATGCTTTGCTTGTCGGGGCTAAACCACGCGGTCCCGGCATGGAGCGAAGTGACCTTCTTGAGGAAAATGCAGAAATTTTTGCGCGTCAGGGTAAAGCACTTAATGATTTTGCTAACCGTGACGTGAAGGTGCTTGTAACGGGCAACCCGGCAAATACAAATGCCTTGATTGCCAGCCGTAATGCACCTGACCTGAGCCCATCACAGTTCACTTGTTTAACGCGTTTAGATCACAATCGTGCTAAAGGTATTCTTGCAAACCACTGTGGTGCGACTACTCGTGATATTGGTGGCATTATGATTTGGGGTAACCATTCAGCCACTCAGTATCCAGATCTGCATCAGGCCACTATTTTGGGTAAGCCGGCAATGTCTCAGATAGACACTGCATGGTATAGAGATGAATTTATCCCTAAAGTGCAGAAACGAGGTGCGGAGATCATCGAAGCTCGTGGTCTTTCCAGTGCAGCGTCTGCAGCGCAGGCGATAGTTGACCAGATGCGCGACTGGGTATTGGGTACAGACCCTGGTGAAACAATCAGCATGGGGATTGTTAGTGATGGCAGTTACGGCATCACTAAAGGGGTTTTCTACTCTTTCCCTGTTCGTTGTAACTACGGTCGCTACCAGATTGTGCATGATATTGAGGTCAGTGAATTCAGCCGCCAGAGAATGACGGCAACTGAGCAGGAACTGTTGGATGAAAAAACTGTTGTTGAACATCTGCTTCCTAAGGAAACTGAAGAGTCGCATCTGAACTTGAATATCTGTTTACGTTCTGGGGTGACGCTCTATGCTGATAATGCAGGCCCTGATTCTGATACAAGGTTTATGACGACTAACCGTGTAATGTGACCAGAGAATAATAAAAAAGCCCCTTAATTGGGGCTTTTTTATGAATGTGAATTAGTGAAGCTTCATTTTTGGTCGAACCACCTTACTGATTTTTTCTGCAGTAATGACTAACACCGCTTTGAAAAAACCATGGATGGCAATCTGATGCATTCTATACAGTGACGTATATACAAGGCGAGCAATCTTTCCTTCAATAAACATGCTGTTGCGAGTTAGGTTACCCATCAGGCTTCCTACCGTGCTGTAACGACTCAGGTTAACCAATGAACCGTGGTCCTTGTAGACAAAGCTTTTAAGGTCTTTGTTCTGTAGCTGATTGATAATATTCTTCTTTACCAACGATGCCATCTGATGAGCTGATTGAGCTCTTGGTGGCACTAAACTGCCGTCCTCCTGAGGACAGGCACAGCAGTCCCCAATTACGTAAATATCGTTATTATTACTGCTTTGCAGTGTTGGTTTAACGTGAATCTGGTTATTTTGTGTAAGTTCAAATTGATAAAGGTCAGCCAGAAAATCTGGCGCTTTTACACCTGCAGCCCAGATCATCATATCTGCTTCAATGAGTTCGTCATCAGCTGTTAAGAATCCGTTCTCAGTTGCAGACTTGATAAGTGTATTTTCAAAAACGTCCACACCTAAATCTTCGAGTTCAGTTCGGGCTGAATTGGAAATTCGAGCAGGCAAGGCCGGCAGGATACTTGGACCCGCTTCAATCAACTTAATTCTAAGTTGTTGAGAAGTCATATTATCCATGCCATAGGATTTCAGCATATCGGTTACATTATAAAGCTCTGCTGAAAGTTCAACGCCTGTAGCGCCACCCCCAACAATGGCAATATTTAATATGCCATTATCCTGTTGGTTAATACGCATAAAGTTATTAGTGAGAGCGTTTTGGAAACGTTGAGCTTGCTTGGCTGTATCCAGAAAGAAGCAATGTTCAGGCACCCCAGGGGTTTTAAAATCATTACTGACGCTGCCCAGAGCCATAACAAGAGTATCGTATTTCAAAAGCCTTTCTGGCAGAACCAGTTCACCATTATCATCCAGAATTTCAGCAAGTGTCACCGTTTTCTCTGAAGCATTGAGGTCGCAGAGTTCGCCCAGTTGAAACTGGTAATAATGCTTTACTGAATGCGCGTGATAAATAACTGCATCAGTGCCAGGGTCCAGAGAACCTGTGGCGACTTCATGCAACAACGGTTTCCAGATATGAGAGCGGTTTTTATCGACAAGTGTGATCTGTATATTTGGCTTTTTACGGTAATGATGCCCAAGCTGAGTGACCAACTCTAAGCCACCTGCGCCACCACCAATCACCAAAACCTTATGTGTGTCAGCTGAAGTGTTCATGTTTCTTCCTCAAAAAGTATGGGATTGATCACAAGATATAAGCAATCCCATACCTTCTTGTATGAGTAGCACTTTCGAGGGAAAGTCGAGGAATGTAAATACAGACAGGGAAAAACGGCCCTAAAGCACAACTGTTTGTTTCTCAATAAGTAGCAGGCGTTATTCTACTAATGTCTAAAGGCTGCGTGCAATAGTTTTTGAGTGTAGGGATGAGCTGGTTGTTTGAAAACCTCTTTTGCGCATCCTTGTTCAACCACATCACCGTGATGCATAACGAGCAGCTTGTGACTAAGCGCTCTGACGACGGCCAGGTCATGACTGATAAACAGATAACTGAGTTCATATTTTTCCTGCAAGTTACGTAATAACTCAACTATTTGCTTCTGAACAGTTCTGTCTAATGCCGAGGTTGGTTCATCCAGTATAATGAGTCGGGGCTTGAGTACTAATGCTCTAGCTATAGCGATGCGTTGTCGCTGACCACCCGAAAATTCATGTGGATATCTATGCCGGCTTCCAGGGTCAAGGCCAACATCATTTAAAGCCTGAATTACCATGTTTTCGTGCTGAGGTTTTTCATCTGGGAAGTGGATCTGTAAGCCTTCAGAAATTATTTCTGATACCGACAGTCTCGGGCTCAGGCTACCAAAGGGGTCCTGAAAGACGATTTGCATCTGACTGCGTAAAGGCTTAACTGTCTTTTGATCCAATTTTGAAAGTTCGGTCCCGGAGAAATCTATAGAGCCTTCACTGCGAATTAACTTCAGGATAGCTAATCCAAGAGTGGTTTTACCTGAACCTGACTCACCAACAATACCTAATGTTTCACCTTTACACAGAACAAGATTAACTTGATTAACCGCTTTAATGTGATCAACTGTACGTTTTAATAAACCTTTTTTTACCGGGAACCAGACCTTCAGCTGATCTGTTTTTAACAGTATTTGCTTTTTATCATCATTATCCGCTGGGCTGCCAGAAGGTTCTGCATCAAGTAATTTTTGTGTGTAGGGGTGAGTAGGATTGTTGAACAGCTCCTGAGTAACGGAGTTTTCAACTTGTTGGCCCTGATACATGACACAAACATGATCTGCGTATCTTCTGACGATATTAAGATCATGCGTTATGAGCAGAACTGCCATATTCAGTTTTTTCTGAAGTGACTTGAGTAGTTCTAATATTTGCTCTTGGATAGTTACATCCAGTGCAGTTGTTGGTTCGTCCGCAATTAATAGTTCGGGATCATTGGCAAGCGCCATGGCAATCATGACTCTTTGACGTTGACCTCCAGAAAGTTCATGAGGATAACTACCCAAGCGTTTTTCGGGATCCGGTATGCCAACCAGATCTAACAACTCAAGAATACGGGTTCTGGCTTGTTTTCCGGTAAGGCCCCGATGTAATAAAAGCGTCTCGCCAATCTGCTTCTGAATCGTATGCAGAGGGTTCAAAGAGGTCATCGGCTCCTGAAAAATCACACTGATTTTATCACCACGTAATTTCCTAACCTGTTTTTCATTTAATTGCAGCAAATCCTCTCCGGCGTACAGAATTTCACCGTTTGGATGACTGGCTTTGGGGTAGGGGAGTAGTTTAAGAATCGACAAAGCTGAAACTGATTTACCTGACCCTGACTCTCCAACCAGTGCCAGAATTTCACCTTTGTGAATTTCAAAACTGACATTTTTAACTGCATCGATTGGTGGGGCTTCACCCTGGTCAAAACGTACAGATAGGTTGCGGACACTCAATAATGCTTGGGTCATGATACTTTCCTTGGATCAAAGGCATCACGTACGGCTTCACCTATGAAGATTAAAAGCGTCAACATGATCGACAAGGTTAAAAAGGCGGTAATGCCTAACCATGGAGCATGAAGGTTGGTTTTGCCCTGAGCTACAAGCTCTCCCAGAGAGGGACTCCCGGGGGGTAGGCCAAAACCAAGAAAGTCTAACGCAGTAAGAGTGACTACAGAGCCATTAAAAATAAACGGCATAAAGGTCAGGGTTGCTACCATCGCATTTGGCAGAATATGCCTGAACATAATCATGCGGTTATTCAACCCAAGTGCGCGTGCAGCACGAACGTATTCAAGGTTACGCCCGCGGAGAAATTCTGCACGTACAACATCAACCAGATTCATCCAGGAAAACAGCAGCATGATACCCAGAAGCCACCAGAAGTTTGGCTCAACGATGCTGGCCAGAATGATCAATAAGAACAACACTGGAAGACCTGACCAGATTTCAATGAACCGCTGAAAGAACAGATCGACTTTACCGCCGTAATAGCCCTGAATTGCCCCAGCTATTACACCAATAACTGAGCTGGCAAGAGTCAAAACAACAGCAAACAGAATGGAAACTCTGAAACCATAGATCACCCTAGCTAAAACATCACGGGCCTGATCATCTGTGCCTAAAGGGTTTTCTAGTGTTGGAGGTGAAGGGGCAGGAACAGGTAGATCGTAATTAATAGTGTTGTAGCTGTAGCGTATAACTGGCCAGAGTATCCAGCCTTCACCCTGATTATGAATCAGATCCTGAATATAGGGGTCTTTAAAATCAGCAGGGCTGTCAAACTCTCCACCGAAAGTCAGTTCAGTATAGTTCTGAGTCACCGGAAAATAGATATCACCCTGAAAAGAAACCAGCAGTGGGTTGTCGTTTGCAATCAGTTCAGCAAACAGAGAAAACGTAAACAGAGCAAGAAATAGCCATAAAGACCAATAACCCCGACGGTTACGCTTAAAGTTCTCCAGACGTCTCCGATTTAGAGGACTTAACTTAGTTATAAATATCCCCACGCTTAGTTCTCCCGGCTCTCAAAATCAATTCTGGGATCAACTGCAACATAAGTTATATCGCTGATTAACTTCAGTAGCAGACCTAACAGAGTGAAAATGTAGAGTGTTCCGAAAATGACAGGATAATCTCGATTAATTACTGCTTCATAACCCAGTAATCCAATACCGTCGAGTGAAAAGATAACTTCAATGAGCATTGAGCCTGTGAAAAAGATTGAGATTAGCGCAGCGGGCATACCGGCAATGATAATCAGCATTGCATTGCGGAAAACATGACCGTACAACACCTGGTTTTCAGATAGTCCCTTAGCCCGGGCGGTTAAAACATATTGCTTATTTATTTCATCCAGAAAAGAGTTTTTGGTCAGCATTGTCATTGTGGCAAATCCACCAATAACCAGAGCGGTTACAGGCAAAGTAATATGCCAGAAGTAATCTTTGATTTGCTCCCATGTACCCATCTCTTCAAAACCGGGAGAGGTCAGACCTCGTAATGGGAACCAGTCCAGCCAAGTGCCTCCGGCAAAAATTACAATCAACAGAATGGCAAATAGAAAACTCGGAATAGAGTAGCCAATGATGATTGCTGTACTGGTCCAAATATCAAAAGGTGAACCATCACGTACTGCTTTTCTGATACCCAATGGGATTGATACTATATAAGTGATCAGAGTGGCCCATAGCCCAAGAGAAATGGATACGGGTAGTTTCTCAAAGATCAGTTCTACTACAGTTTTATCGCTGAAGAGGCTTTCTCCAAAATCAAAAACAGCATAATTCTTCAACATCTGCCAGAAGCGTTCATGGGCTGGTTTATCGAAGCCGTACATTACCTCAATCTCTTTAATCAGTGCCGGATCAATGCCTCTGGCTCCTCGGTAACCACTGTCACCATTACCATTTGAGACTGTCTGGCTGGAGATGTCATTCTGAGCACCACTGATTCTCGCAGTAGCACTGGTATCTAATCCCTGTAGCTGAGCAATTGTCTGTTCTACGGGGCCGCCAGGCGCCGCCTGGATGATCAGGAAGTTTATGGTCAGGATGCCAATAAGTGTTGGAATAATTAACAGTAAACGGCGAAGGATATAAGCTGCCATCAGTTATCTGCTCCTGTGGCTTTGATCCACCAGGTATTGAAACCAAGATCATATTTTGGACGGGTGTCTGGCATCACAAATTTATCCCAATACGCTACACGATATTTATTTATATGGTATTGAGGAATGACATAGTGGTTCCACAACAGAACCCGGTCCAGAGCGCGGGTACGTAACACCAGTTGGTTACGATCCGGTGCCTGAATCAGCTGTTCAATCAGATAATCGATTGCTGGGTTTTTAATACCGATAAGGTTACGGCTCCCTTCGATGTCTGCCACAGAGGAGTGCCAATAATTTCTCTGTTCATTACCCGGTGAGTTGGATTGTCCAAAGCCACTGACTACAATATCAAAGTCAAAACTTCGTAAGCGACTGATGTACTGAGAAACATCAACTAAACGTATGTTTGATTTAATTCCCAGGCGATCAAGGTTTCGGATAAAAGGTGCTACGACACGCTCAAAGGCAGGGGAGTAAAGTAGCATTTCTATGGTGAATTGCTCGCCGTTTGAGTCGACTAGTTTTCCGTCTTTGAATACCCAGCCAGCTTTACTTAATAATCTTTTTGCCCGTCTAAGCTCTTTATAAATACGACCATCGCCATTTGTTTCTGGTGCCCGGTAGACCTGCGTGAATACTTCTGGTGGTAATTGATCGCGGATTGGTTCCAGAATTTCTAACTCTTCAGGGCTTGGTAATTCCGACGCTGCCATTTCAGAATTAGAGAAATAACTGTGGGTTCTGGTATACGCGTTATAGAAGATGTTTTTATTGGTCCATTCGAAATCGAAAGCTAATGCAAGGGCCTGTCGAACGATGGGATCAGAAAACTTATCTTTACGGTTATTTAGAATAAAGGCTTGCATGCCGGTTGGGTTTTCATGCTCCAATGTTTTGACAATAATTCTGCCGTCATCAATAGCTTGCCCGGTATAGCTGGTGGCCCACCGTTTTGAAGAGTTTTCTTCTCTAAAATCGTATTCACCAGCCTTAAAAGCTTCCATTGCTACAGTACCGTCGCGGTAGTAATCGAAAGTTAGCTGATCAAAATTATATTTCCCTTTTTGTACGGGTAAATTTTGACCCCAGTAATCAGCTTTACGCTCGTAGGTCAGACTTCTACCGGCATCAAATTTCCCTATGGTATAAGGTCCAGAACCAATCGGAATATCCAGAGAGGGTTTTTGAAAATCTCTGTCATGCCAATAATGTTTAGGAAGAATGGCAACCTGCCCAACAATTAAAGCCAGTTCTTTGTTTTGATTATGTTTAAAGGTGAACTTTACTCTGTGTGTATTAAGGGCTTCCACACTGCCTATATCTGCATAGTATGCTTTGAAATGTGGTGCACCTTTTTTGCGTAAAATATCAAAGCTGAAAACGACATCTTCCGCCGTGACGGGGCTCCCATCGCTAAAATGTGCTTCTGGTCGCATATTGAAGATTATCCAGCTGCGGTCATGAGGTACTTCCAACGATTCAGCTAATAATCCGTAAAGGGAAAAGGGTTCATCTTGAGCTGTAGCAAGTAAGGTATCGTATATATAACTCAGTCCATCAGCGGGGGTGCCTTTAACAATAAAGTTATTAAAGGAATCAAAAGTCCCAATCGCAGACTGGATAACACGGCCCCCTTTAATTGCATCTGGATTTACATAGTCAAAATGCTGAAAATCAGGAGGATATTTGAGATCCCCATGCATCGCTATGCCGTGAGTTGATGTAACAACATCAGCATGAGAAATGGTGCTGCAAAGTATTAAGAAGAGCAGGGTGAGTCGAAGAGAAATAGCTTTGCAGCTTGCTGATTTTGCATTGTAAGCGAGCATGAAACTGAATTTCCTTTGACTGTTAATGACTTACTTGCTGAGATCCGTGTAGTTATATCAGTCGCTAGACATCTATACCAGACATGTTTAGAAGACCTTCAGTTAGCCTTTTTGTTCAAACTGGTCTGCTAGTTCAGTCAGACGTTTAGGATATTCTTTACGTTTTGTTTTCTGAGTAACCAAAAGATCATATTCAGCGGTTAGGTAGATGAACTTCTCGTTATTACCCTCAGCAAGCCCCTTTATAAGGTCCTGATCCATCCAGCGTTGGATTTTTTTGTATAAAACAAACTTAAAAACGATCGCCAAGAGAGTTGAAATCACAATGATAAAAATGCTGGTTGCGTCCATATAAAAAACTCATCAGTTTATTTGGGTAACATCTACAAAAAGAGTAAGGCGTTGCCCAGGCTTAAGGTAACGATGTTTATCAATTTTGTTCCAGCGGAGAATGTCTGCTACCTGAACATTGAATTTACCGGCGATTCGATAAAGGGAATCGCCGCTGCGAACCCGATAACCTATTTTACGGATAATCTGCCTTTCAGTAGAAGATAGTGATATTTGCTGCGGTTTGCTCCATATAACCAGACGTTTACCAACATTCAATGAATCTCCAGGAGCCATGCTATTCCAGCGTGCCAATTGGCGTACGCCTACCTGATACTTTTTAGCGATGGTCCAGAAACTATCACCAGATTTAACCGTGTAATAGTTCTCTTGTCGATCTGTAGTTCGAGCAATAGTTTTTTGTTTTTGAGCGTGTCGCTGTTGCTGACTTAATACATACTCACTGGCATTACCTGTCGCGGTGGAGATCATAATCGACTGGCCCGCACGGATGCGGTGGGTTTTGATTTGGTTGGTTCTTTTTATGTGTTCAACCGTAGTATCGAATTTATTGGCAATACTTATCAAGGAATCGCCAGACTTAATCTTGTAGCGCGTCCAGTTCAACCGTTTGTCTTTTGGTAATTCTGCTAATGCTGATTTGAATTGCTCTGCTTTTTCAACAGGAATCAACAAACGATGAGGTCCATCCGGATCGGTAGCCCAGCGATTATAGCCCGGATTCAGGAGGTACATTTCTTTAGTTGTAATACCTGCCATTTTTGCGGCTTGAGCCAAGTCAATCTGGCTCTCGGTATTTATGGACTCAAAATAAGGAGAATTGGTTATTTCGGGCAGGTCTAATCCATAATTCTGGCTGTTCTTGATCAGTTCTGAAACGGCTAACAGCTTTGGAACGTAAGCCATGGTTTCTTTTGGTAATTTGAGAGACCAAAAGTCGATTGGTTTATTAGCTCGTTTATTCCGCTTAATTGCACGAGATACATTTCCACCCCCGGCATTATATGCAGCCAGAGCCAGCAGCCAGTCTCCATCAAAGCGTTTGTTGAGTTGTTCTAAGTAGGTGAAAGCAGCCTCCGTTGATAGAAGAATGTCGCGGCGACCGTCATACCACCAGTTTTGCTTAAGGCCAAAGTGTTTGCCGGTTGAGGGAATAAATTGCCACGGACCCGCAGCACGCCCATGAGAATAAGCGAATGGGTCAAAAGCACTTTCAACTATGGGAAGCAGAGCCATTTCTGCTGGAATATCACGTTTTATGGCTTCATGCAGAATATAGTAGTAGTACGGCTGAGCTCTGGTAATAACCCTTTGCATATATTCTGGGTGCTTTTTATACCAATTTAGTTGCTGCTTAACACGAGGGTTTTCAGTGTTTAATCCAAGCTGCATTTTGTCACGGGTTATATGCCAAAGGTCATAAACTTCATCATTTCTGGCAATATCAGAATCAGGTGTAGCAGTTACCTGTGCAGGCAACGATTTAGCTGGTGGCTCAAAAAATACAGCCTTTTGCCCGGAGATATCGGTGGGTGATACTTCAGCTTTTTCTGCCAGGTTCTGACAACCACTTAATAGGAGAGCTGATAGAGCGGATAACAGGACCGATTTATTACGTGAAAACATGTTACTCCGGTACTTTGGCGGTGATAAATCGATCCATTCTATCAGTGGGCGGATAAGGGTCAATAGTCCCGTGGAGCTTTAGACTTTGCTTAAATGAATTAGCGTTAAAATTGATTCTTCCATTCCCGTATCGATGCAAAAACCTCCACCTCTTCATTCAGCGCTGCACCGGAAAATTTCTGAGCTGCACTGATTACATCGGCATGCTGAGTGCGCATGAAGGGATTGATCTGTTTTTCTTGTGCTATTGATGATGGCAAGGTCGGTATATCTTGTTGTCGCATTGACTCGCAGTTTTGAATTGCCTCTGCAATAGAGCGATTATTGGGTTCAACGGCCAAAGCAAAAGCAAGGTTTGCAAGGGAATATTCGTGGGTACAGTACACCTCGGTATTTTCAGGCAGCGTTTTGAAATAGGCCATCGCGGATAGCATTTGTTTGGCGGTTCCTTCAAATAAACGTCCGCAGCCCGCTAGAAAAAGTGTATCACCACAGAAAATCTGGGGCTGAGTCTGATCAGAAAAGTAACTTATGTGGTCAAGAGTGTGCCCCGGTATTTCCTTTATACTAAGGACATTGCCAAACAAAGAGATTTTATCATCATTGCTTAAGGGATTGGTTATGCCGGCAAAAGGGGAGCTAGCAGGCCCATAGACAGGTACATTGAAGGATTCCCTCAATTGATCAACGCCACCTGTATGATCATTGTGATGGTGGGTAATTAATATCGCGGCTAATTCCAGTTGGTTACTCTGTAGATAGTTTAATACCGGAGTAGCATCACCAGGGTCGACTACCGCAATCTTATTGTTGTCTGGTAGTGCAATAGCCCAGATATAATTGTCATTAAAAGCCGGAATTGGGGTTACATTGAACATATCTATTGTCTCGCTGGTGTTGTGCTTGGTTATTAGAAATATAATACTGAATCTATCCTGCAGGCGCAGATAAATTTATATAGACACTGATAATGACATTTCATAAGCAGAAACCTATTGAAATTTTATTGCCACTATTAAAAGCCTGGTTTGATTCTGACCTGGGGCAAGAACTTTTGGCGGCTGAAAAGAAAACTGCAGATCGTATTTTAGCAACCCTTTTTGGTATGCACTTAGCTCAGTTTTCGACCGACCCTCGCATAAAATTATATGACAAAAGTCCAGTTACCCATCGTTTCTCAATCATTCCTAAGCTGGAATTAGGTATTGATGACTGTAATTTAGTTGCAGACAATGCTGAGGTGCCACTGGCACATGAAAGTGTTGATGTGGTCTTGCTTCATCATGCCCTTGATTTTACTGATTCACCCCATCAGGTTTTGAGAGAAGCATCGAGGATCCTGCGTCCTGGTGGTCATGTGGTTATTATAGGATTCAACCCACTCAGCTTATGGGGAGTGTTCAGGTTGTTTTCGCGTAAAAAAGACTTGCCACCTTGGTGTGCTCATTTTATTAGCCATCGTCGTTTATCTGATTGGTTAAAATTATTGGAACTGACTGAACTTAAACATATTACAGGTTATCATTGCCCGCCTTTTGAAAAGACAACATTGAGAACTCGTTTAGGCTGTGTTCGTAATTCCATTAAGCGAAGTCCAGCACAAAACGGTGCGTTTTCAGTGTTGTTGGCCCGAAAAGATATAGCTGGTATGACCCCGCTAAGGTCAGGTTGGACATTACGTCGCTTAATTAATATCCCAGTAGCGGAACCATCTACACGTGGTTCGCTAAGGAAACTACGTGAAACTCGTTGAAATTTTTACTGATGGTGCATGTAAAGGTAACCCTGGTCCTGGAGGTTGGGGAGCTTTGTTGCGTTACGGAGAAACTACAAAACAACTCTATGGCGGTGAACTCGATACCACCAACAACAGAATGGAACTGATGGCTGCGATTATGGCGCTTGAAACGCTCAATCGCCCTTGCGAAGTCATCCTGACCACGGATTCTCAGTATGTACGTCAGGGGATTACCGAGTGGTTAGATGGTTGGAAAAAGCGTAATTGGAAAAATGCAGCAAAAAAGCCGGTCAAAAATGTAGATCTTTGGAAGCGACTGGATGTGGCAACGCAACCACACCAGATTGACTGGCGATGGGTTAAAGGTCATAGCGGTCATCCGGAAAATGAATTGGCAGATCAGCTTGCAAATAAAGGGGTAGAGGAGCTGGGCAGTAGATGAGACAGATTATACTGGATACCGAGACTACTGGTCTGGAACCTTCTGAAGGTCATAATATTATTGAGATCGGTTGTGTCGAAATGTTTGATCGACGCCTGACTGGTAAAACCTATCATCAATATATTAAGCCTGAACGAGATATCGATGATGAAGCCGTTCAGATTCACGGTATCACTAACGAATTTCTCGAAGATAAACCAAAATTTGTTGAAGTTATGGATGAATTCATCGAATTCGTCCGTGGTGCTGAGCTTATTATTCATAACGCAGCATTTGATATTGGGTTTCTGGATACCGAGTTAGAACGTAACAACTATCCTGAGAAAATGGAAAACTTCTGCCTGGTAACTGACTCGCTGAAAATTGCTAGGAAGAAACACCCTGGGCAGAAGAATAATCTTGATGCGCTTTGTTCACGTTATGGAATAAATAACTCGCATCGTGAGTTACACGGGGCCTTACTCGACTCAGAAATCCTGGCCGATGTGTATTTAGCGCTGACGGGTGGTCAGACGAATTTATCTTTGAATGCTGATTCCGAAGATGGTAGTGATGGTGGGAGCACTATTCGGCGTATAACGGGTGCTGATAACCTGCCTGTTGTTGAGGTAGTGAATGAGGACTTAAGGGCGCATTCTGCTTTTCTGGAAATGCTGGATAAGAAGAGCGGTGGTGAATGTGTATGGAACAAAAAAACGGAATCACCAGAAAGCTGATTCCGTTTCAGTATGTAAGTCAGGACTTAACGTTTCAGGTATTCGTTAAAATCGATATTACCTGCAGAAAGTACCGCCTGAATGCGGTTGTGAACGCCCAGTTTTCTCAAAATCGCTGAAACGTGAGCTTTTACAGTTGTTTCTGCGATATTCAGGTTATAAGCAATCTGCTTATTAGATTCACCTTTAGACATTCTTTCCAAAACAAGAAGCTGACGTCTTGTAAGGGATGAAAGCAACTCAGGAGGAATTTGATTGTCATCTTTACGATGCGATCGGCGGTTGTCAGGCTGGCTTGAGCGAATGATATCTGAAGGAAGGTAAACATTACCTGCCAGAATCTGTTGCAAGGCATCTGACATTTGGTCACGTGGAGATGATTTAGTGATAAACCCTACTGCGCCATAAGTGATTGCCTGAAGAACAATCTGTTTGTCCTCTTCCGCCGATACAATAACAACTGGAACTGTGGGAAGGTCGTTGCGTAAAGTGATCAGGCCATTCAGGCCATTCATACCCGGCATATTCAGATCAAGCAGAATCAGATCTAAATCATCTTCTTTTTGCGCAAGTTCTAAGGCGCTTTCCAGATCTTCAGTCTCTAATGTTTCACAACCAGGGAAACTATTTTTTATGACATTGACAATCGCTTCGCGAAAAAGAGGATGATCATCTGCTAACAGGATCTTGTACACGGTACTTCTCCAAATTATATTTATTATTCAACGCCATGCGGACAACGTTTAAGTCTCATACCTAAAATATAATACTATTTTTCTATAACACAGCGATATTGCTTACTTTTAATTTATTACCAGCGGAAATGGCTCTGGTGTTGCGATGACCACTTCATTCTCGTTTTCAAGCCAGGCATCAGTTCCATTCCTGTACCAATACAGACCTGTGTAACCCCATGCTGCTGCGCGTTTGATTGCATTCCAAGACATCCAGCAGTCTGCACGACAATATAAAATAATAGGGTGTTGTTTATTCTTATTTGTCAGACGCTCCAGATGATACTGATAGTATTCTGACCAAGTGCTTTCTAATTCACCTAAACCGACATTAGGAAGCCATGTACTACCTGGGATATGCTTTCTTCTTTCCTTTTTGTGGATGAACGTTCCACTCCAGGGCAGTGGTTGTACATCCAGTAGTACTGTTTCTGGTTGCTCTTTCAGAATCTCAATAACATCCTGAGTATCTAATGTGATGGAATATTCACTATGGGGAGGTGTGGGGCTTCGATACCGTTGAATTCGGTATCCTTCAAAAGAGAAAAGCTCCATATCATCCTGAAAATCCTCTAACCAATGCTGAGAGTTTTTTTGTTCACTCTCATCTGCAAAGACTAAACTGAATGTTCCTGTTGCTACAAAGAACAAAAAGAGGATGCATTTATACAGGTTATGGATAACTTGCTACTCCTTCCACCATTAGCTGTCTTATTACACCACTGCGAAAGTGGGAGTCAAAATTCTACTATCGAGCAAAAAAACAGGTACGAAAGTACAATTTTGACACACAGCTGCGAGGCTTATGTTGGGTTATCTTTCAATAAATATAATTATAGTGGCCTTATTTGCATGTTTTTACTTCTAAGAAAATCCTTTGTTTACTTATGGTTACTGCTCTGTATTACAGCTAATGCTCATGCAATACCTGAGCTTAAGGTAACAGTTTTGCAGTCTGGAACCGTGAACTGGGAATTAGAGCATCTTAAAAAACAAGGTTACGATGAACAAAACGGATTTAAACTGGTGATCAATAAAGTAGCCAGTTTGTCTGCGGCCCGTCTGGCATTGACCAGTAATAGTACAAACATGATCGTATCCGATTGGTTATGGGCCGGAAAGCGAATAGCGGCGGGGGATCCGCTCAGGTTCTTGCCTTTTTCTTCTCAGATTGGATCTATTATTGTTTCTCCAAACCAATCTTTAGAAAGTTTGGCTTCACTGAAGGGTAAAAATATTGGTGTTGCCGGTGGCCCTCTTAATAAAGGCTGGGTTTTACTGCAGGCGGCTGCTCGAGATGCCGGAGTTGATCTAAGAAAAGAAGCGAACATTCAGTTCGGAGCTCCACCTCTGCAATCGCAGGCATTAAAGCGTGGACAGATAGATATTTTGGTCACTTTCTGGCATTACGGAGCTCGTCTAGAAACTGAAGGTTATCAGCGCTGGATCAGTCTTGAGAATCTAATGCTAGAGCTGGGCATTGAGAGCAGGGTGCCTATGTTGGGATACATTTTTAAAGAATCGCTACTAAAGTCTGAACCAGAATTGATTGCAGCTTTCGCTAAAGCGATTACTTCCACCAAAGCAGACCTTGCAACTCAGGATAGTGCCTGGGCGGAATTAAAAGGACTCATGAAGGCTGAAAATGAGGAGGTATATAAGGCCTTAGTTGCCGGATACAGAAATGGCAACCCTGAACCTTTAGATGATCAGCAGAAAGAAGATGCTGTTAAGTTTTTCGAACTCATTGATAATCTGGGTGAATACCCTAGTGGATATACCTTGGATAAAAACCTGTTCTATGGGGATGAGTGATGACTTTTTCTAAACTCAGGGATCAGATTATTGCCCTGATTGTATTAGGGATAATTTGGTTTATTGCAGCCAGTATTGTTGCCAGTCCGCTATTACCAAGTCCACAACAAGTAGCAGATGCGCTTTATATTGAATGGACGCAGGATAGGCTGTTATCGAGTCTATTAGTTACATTGCAACGTGTGGTTATTAGTTTTGTATGTGCAATGATTCTCGGCGGCATAATGGGTATTTTGATGGGGCGGTTCAGACTCATGAACAGGATCCTTGATCCATTGTTGATCATGCTTCTGAATGTTCCAGCTTTGGTCGTCATCATTCTGCTCTATATCTGGTTTGGTCTTGTTGAGGTTGCTGCAGTTGCAGCGGTGATCATTAATAAGATGCCGAATGTCGCGGTCACCTTGCGTGAGGGCGCCCGAATGTATGATTCAGACCTTGAGGAGATGGCGAAGGCGTACAACTTCACCTTTAAGCAGAAAGTATTCGACTTGTGGTGGCCTCAATTGTTCCCTTACATGATGGTAGCGACCCGTGGTGGTCTGGCTTTAATCTGGAAAATAGTTTTAGTGGTGGAGCTTTTAGGGCGCTCTGATGGTGTTGGATTTCAACTGCATCTGGCTT
This sequence comes from Neptuniibacter sp., assembly GCA_050633605.1. Classification (GTDB taxonomy): domain Bacteria; phylum Pseudomonadota; class Gammaproteobacteria; order Pseudomonadales; family Balneatricaceae; genus Neptuniibacter. The sequence goes on from JBOEGV010000027.1 coordinate 54,105, forward strand.
TTCAGTTGTTTGATGTAGCTACCATCCTGGCATACAGCTTTGCTTTTATTACAGTGGTGCAGATGATTGAGTGGTTTGGGTTGCAACCTTTAGAAAGTTATTCAACACGTTGGCAGAGAGGTGGTCAGCGTGATTGAGTTCAGTGTTGATGGTCGAAGTTTCGGTTCAAAACAGGTTTTGTCACATATCGAATTACAGCTGGAGATTGGAGAAACCTTATGCATTGTTGGCCCGTCAGGTTGTGGTAAAACGACACTGTTAAATGCTTTATCCGGGCTAGATGGTGATAAGAACGCTGTTCAGTGGAAAAGCAATCAACCTGAAATTGCTTACCTCTTTCAGCAACCAAGGTTGTTACCCTGGAGAACATTGAAGCAAAATCTAATGTTAGTAGAGCCTGATGAGAAGCGTGTGGTTTCCATGCTAGAAGCTGTAAACCTGGAAGAATTCGTTGATTATTTTCCTACCCGAATTTCTTTGGGAATGGCTCGTAGGGCTGCATTAGCACGTTGTTTACTGGTTGAGCCAGATTTGGTGCTTATGGACGAACCACTGGTATCGCTTGATACACCAACAGCCCAGCAAATGAGGCAGTTGATACAAAAATTAATCTGTGAAGATAAAAAAAGATGCCTCATCTATGTCACGCATGATCTTGATGAAGCCCTGGAGATCGGTGACAACATTACCGTGCTTGGTAATGCACCTTCTGAAGTAGTGTTTACTGCTAAGGCCAGTGAGCTTTCCAAGGAGATGTTAGAGCAGGAACTACGCAATCAACTAGGCCTTTAAGTTAGCCGATTGCGTTAAAAGATCTTTAAAATAAAAGCCTGTACTATCTATGGATGAATCAACGTCCATACTACATCTTACCAGCGATTGTAGCGGCTCAGTTACTAGGGACATCGACCTGGTTTGCCGGCAATGCAATTCTGCCAATACTGCAGAACGATTGGGGACTACCTGACTCTTCGGTTGGGCTATTAACAAATTCCGTTCAGCTGGGGTTTATAGCCGGGGCATTGCTCTTTGCACTATTGGCGTTAGCTGATCGTATATCACCAAGAATACTTTTTTTTATCTGCGCATCCGGAAGTGCCGTTTTTAATCTGCTCATAGCGTTGTGGGCAGAGAATCTCAATCAAGTTCTGGTACTGAGGTTTCTAGGCGGAATGATGCTCGCGGGTGTATATCCAGTAGGTATGAAAATCTCGACAGGTTGGTACCCAGAAGGATTGGGTAAGGCTCTTGGTTTTCTAGTTGGTGCGCTGGCGATTGGTACATCATCGGCACATTTCTTTTCATCGTTGCCTTTTTCCAGCTGGCAGCCGGTCATTTACGCTGTTAGTTTTGCTGCGTTTTGTGGTGGGCTGCTGATTCTTATCTATGTGCCTGATGGGCCCGCCTTGCATAAGGGCAAAGCGCTAAAATTCAAAGACCTTATTGTCGCGATGAAGCATAAGCCGTTACGAGCTTCTGCAGGTGGCTATTTTGGTCATATGTGGGAACTTTACGCCGTTTGGGCATTAGTACCTTATTGGTTGACTGCTTGGGCTAGAGCTCATGGAACGGAACTGGGCATTTCTTTTTGGTCTTTTTATATTATTGCTGTTGGTGGACTAGGCTGTATCGCTGGTGGGTATTGGTCAGATAAAGTAGGAAGTCGGTTTGTTGCGCAAACAATGCTTATTATTTCAGGCTGCTGCTGTCTACTCTCTCCAATCGCTATAGAGCTTCCTTTTATGCTTATGCTGATGTTCTGGACCGTCTGGGGGTTTTCCGTGGTTGCTGATTCACCTCAGTTTTCAACCCTTTCTGCTCAGACGGCTCCTAAAGAAGTTGTGGGTAGTGCTTTAACCATGATTAATGCAGTTGGCTTCAGCATAACTATTGTTGCTGTACAAATAAGCGCCATGCTTTTGAGTGTCATACCCGTAGAATGGATTATGATGATGTTTGCCCCCGGACCAGTGCTGGGCGTGCTAAGTCTGAGGTGGCTAAAACGGTTAGAAGAAAAAGGCTCCTGAACGGCAAGCTATTTACCTTTCGTGTTGTTTTGGTGAATGGCCCTTGCTCAGTTTTTCCTCTAAACTACTGTAAAAATAGACAGTGGTGATAGAGTGAATGGCTGAACAAATATTTGGCAGTGGGTCTGAACCGAGAGTACCCGCCCCAGAAAATGGGGTTAACGTTAACAGGTGCTCTCGGCCTACCTGCATTAACTTCGATATCCCCGCGACAAACCATCGTGCTGATCCTTGCTACACTATCGTGGGCAATAAAAAGCGCGGCTCGTCTATAAAGTGCAAGCAATGTAGCAGCCACTACACCGTCAAAAGTAATAAAGCGATAGCTGAAGAACTTGAAAGAGCTAAATTTAAGCAGCAGCTCGCTAAGGTGTATTCCCAAGATGGCTATGGCTGTAGCAACCTCTCTTGTGAAAACTTTGGTATTTTCGCATAAATACCTGGTAAGCATTACTCTGGTGCAGGAAAGACCAGTAAAGGCAATCAGAGGTATAAATGCAAAGGATGTGGCAAAACTTTCACTCGCGGCTCAGAAAAGCGTAAATCACACCCTCAGGCGAGGACATACGACAATGGAGAACTGTTTAGGCAGTTAGTGAACCAGACAGGTATAAATCGCGCAATGGAAGTAACAGGCCAGTCTCCTCGTGCGATCTATAAGAAAATAGATATGTTTTACGAACGCTGTCTCTATTTTCTTGCAACATGAGAGGAGCGCTTAAAGCATATGGAACTGCCTTGGATGCGGTTGGCTTCAGACAAGCAGGAATACCAGGTCAATTGGCTTAAAAGAAAAGATAAGCGCAATGTGATGTTGTCAGCCATAGGCACTGCTGACAAGGTAAGCCGCTATGTTTTTGGTATGGATGTGAATTTCGATCCGAATATCGATGTTGAAGCTATTACGGAAACAGATGCCTATAAAGCCGATGGATCATTGAAAGACTACAATCGAACATTTGCCAGAATTTGGACACGAAGAGATTATACCCAAGCGGTCAATGCTACCGATGTATTCAACAAGAAGGTGGCAAAAGTACTAAAAACCTTACCTAACGATGTTTCCCTGCCCTTAAGCGATGCAGCTATTGCAAATATTCGCCAAGAAGTGGCTGTAGAATACGGCATAGAGGTTGATGAGCAGACCCGATACACCTCAATCTTAATGGATAAGGGTGCTCAAGTTCGTTCTGAGTACACAATGTACAGCCATTTCATTAAGCTAGAATCACTTATCGGTCATGCCCCCGCATTACGCTTTTATCTTGATCAAGACCCAGGTATCAACCGCGCTTGTTGCTTAGCGTTTTCCTCACAAATTAATGAGGGGCGGTGTCATGCCGCGTTTGTTCGAATTAATAAAGAACTGACCGTAGATGAACGACGCCAGCTTGTTAATTACTTGAAAAAACTGGTGAATAAAATGCTCAAAGATGGGACAGCAATGGATGAAGCCCATGCAAGGCAGTTGATAGTTCAAACCGCGATCCAGAGGACATATGAATACCCTGGTTCTCCTGAGCAGTGGTACTCTGTCCCTATCCATAGAATAAACGAAGCCAAAAAATACGTGGCATTGTTAACGGATGCCAAAAAGCTTACTCAGGATGATATCATCGCGCTGCTCATGGATACTTCTTTACAGCCAATAGATAGTTTTTTTGAGATTGTTCGACGCCGCGTTTCGATGTTAGAGCGGCCAGTTCACTCACCTTCAAACGCAGGACGGATATGGACAGGTAACAGTCCATATAATCCTACGATGGTGCATAAATTACTTCAGATTCTTCGCACCTATTACAATTATTGTGTACCAGGGAAAAAAGATAAATTGACCCCCGCTGAACGGATCGGACTGGCTAAGGGTAAAGTTGAAATTAGACGAATCTTGTACCCTTAATGAAAAAGTCCGCTTTTCGACAAAAAAGCGGACAATTCTACTAGTCTGCTGCATAGGTAGTTAGTAATATTAGCCAAAACCTATAAATACTTTCACATGGAAATCAAAGGACATAACATGGATGCTCGGAACTTCACCTTACAGCGGCTGTGCATGCTGCGCTAACTTCTCCTCATGCTCAGGCATTCTCTTTATCATATTCAAAGCTGTAGACTTAGACTTCACATAGCTGATTGAGAGCCGACATTATCATCAAAATGGATTTACTATGAGATTTGATTCCCTAGACTCGCTTAGGGGCTTAGCTGCTTTAGCTGTAGCCTTATTTCACTTCAGCTCTGGTTGGGCAGGTTATCTAGCTGTAGATTTTTTTCTAGTTCTTAGCGGATTTGTTCTATCGCACGGATATCTCTATAAAGATAGAAACATCAACTTTACGGAATTTTTGAGTCATAGACTTGCACGACTCTATCCGCTTCATATTTTTACCCTTGTGAGCTTTATTTTGGCTTTTTTACTTGTGAATGGAGTATTTCCTGGGAGCCAAGACGGTACTCTATTTACGCTCCTTCAAAATCTAACCTTAACTCAAAATATTGGTTTTAACCCCAGTGGCCTGACATACAATTATCCCAGTTGGTCGATATCAGTTGAGCTTTGGATAAACATCATTTTTTTCCTATTTATCACAAAAAACACTAAAACTTGGATACTCATACTTGGTTCAATAGTCGGGCTTCTGAGTATCTATTTTGGCACTGGTCACTTGGATACTCACTACAAGAATTATGTTGAAGTCTTCAACTCTGGAGTAATTAGAGGGATGTCTTCCTTCTTGTTAGGTATTGTTTCCTATAGATTATATATCCTTTTGAAGGAAGCGAGGAGAATTAGAAAAAACATAAATCTTACGGAGTGGGTTTGTGTTGGGTTAGTAATCTTTGTTGTATTCGCTCGTGATTCAAAGACTAGCGAAATTGATTTTTTTGCGCCGATAATCTTTATGTTTGCTGTTTCAATATTTGCCTTTGAGGAAGGCTATTTATCCAAATATCTTAGACGGTTCAGCTATTTGGGCGAAATTTCATATTCAGTGTACTTGAATCAAGTAACGTTGTTGATAATTGCAAGGTATTTTCAAAAAGAGTTAGACCTACCATCCCTAGTAGTGCTTGGCGGATACATAGCGTCCTTATTAATCTACTCTCACTTTACTTATCAATACGTAGAGAAGCCGCTACGAGAAAAGGGGCGAAACGCTCTTTTGAAGTTATCCAATCGAGAGCTATTTACTGTTAAGAATTAGCCAGCAAGATCGTATTGAATAGTTGATAGATGTAGGTCTATCCGATTCACTATTAACAGGAAGACGGAGAGTTTTGTCTACATGTCCGATTTTGGCTGTGGATTCAATAATCTAGCGTGTCACAATGCTTAAATAGAAAAGGCTGATGCGTTATACATCAGCCTTTTTTGATCATCCAGCTAATAACCACACGAAAGGTAAATAGCTTGTCTGAACGGAGCCTTTTCTTTACTTGCCGGATTTTTGAGGGTTGAAGCCGATTACTGCTAGTATGGTGAAGAAGACGGTTGTACCTGTTGTGATTAGCAATGCTTCTGTGTTCAGCTGCATATACAGCGCATACCTGACCAGCTCTACAGCATGAGTAAATGGGTTAAACATGCAGATCCAATATAGCCATTCGCTTGCTTCCTGCATTTTCCACAAAGGATAAAGAGCAGAAGAGAGGAAAAACATTGGGAAAATGACAAAGTTCATTACCCCGGCAAAATTTTCAAGTTGTTTTATTCTGGTAGATAAAAACAGGCCTAAGGAACTAAGTAACAGGGCTACTACAAGCAGAGCAGGTAGAACATTCAGATAGCCTAATAGGGGTGGTTCTACATCAACCAGAAGAGCAATGAGTAGGAAAGCATAAACCTGAGTTAATGAGATTAATGCCGTTGCTATCATCTTGCATAAAAGCAAAAATGGACGTGGTAAAGGGCTCATTAGCAATACTCGCATACTGCCCATCTCACGGTCATATACCATCGACAAGCTACTTTGCATGCCGTTAAAGAGTAAAATCATGCAACAAAGCCCAGGGGCGATGTACGTCTCATATGTAATGTAGGTTTCGTAGGGCTCTATGATGGCTATGCCAAGAGCTGCCCTGAAACCTGCAGCAAAAACTACCAGCCATAATAGAGGCCTTATGAGGGCACTCAGAAAGCGCGAGCGTTGCTGGACAAAACGGAGGAACTCTCTCGCCAGTATACCTTTAAAGCAGTGCCATCCTGACGTTATGTTCATTTTGTCCGCTCCAGGTTGTCGGATTCCGTGAGAATATGAAAGGCATCAGTGAGATTGTTTGTATTTGTCAGCTGCAGAAGTTTCTCTGCATTGTCATCAACTTTAACCTCGCCCTTATGTAAAAGAATGACGGGATCCTCAGGGATGATCTCTTCCATAAGGTGTGTCGCCCATAATACGGTAAGGTTATCCTCCTCACAGAGACTACGGACGTGCTTATTCAGTGAGCGGCGGGTTTGCGGGTCCAGTCCTACTGTGGGTTCATCTAGCAAAAGAATATCAGGTTTATGTAAAAGGGCTCGGGCGATCTCAACCCTTCGGCGGTGTCCACCATTTAACCCTCGTACTTTCTCATTCATACGTTCTGCCATCTCCATACGGTCGAGTTCTGTTTCAATCCGCGGGGTAGCTGAGCGGCGAGAAATGCCGTGCAGTGAAGCATGATAGAGTAGATTTTGTTTTACGGTTAAATCCAGATCTAGAGTACTTTGTTGAAAAACTACTCCCAAACGTTGCATCAGTTCAGCTGGATTGACCTTAATGCTTTGACCATCAATTGATATTTCACCTTCTTGTAGCTGATAAAGCCGGGTTAAGAGGGCAAACAGAGTAGATTTTCCGGCTCCATTAGGGCCAAGTAAAGCGTGAAAGCCGCCAGTCGCTAGTGTGAAACTAACATCATTTAATGCTTTACGTTTGCCATAGCTGAAATGGATGCTTTGAACCGAGATGGTCATAAGTTTCCTTAAAAGTAAAAGCCTGCTTCTTTGTGAGCAGGCTATAGCGGTAGGTTAAATACAGAAAGTTAAGGCTTAACAATAACGCCCCATGGGTAACGACCCACCTTAATACTTTTAACCGCTTTCATTTTGCTGATATCAATAACAGAAACATCACCACTGATACCGTTTGTTGTCAGCAGCAGACTCTGGTCTCCATTGAAAGTCATGTGCCATACTCGGCGGCCTACCAGAATATAGTCAATAACTTCATAGTTTTTAGCATCAACAACGGCAACATGGTTCGCTGGACCTAGAGCTACAAAAGCATATTTGCCATCATCGGAGAGCTTAACGCCAACAGGTTGAATTTTATCTGGGTGTACGCCTTTGATTTCAAAATTAAGCTTTTTGAAGATCTTACGAGTAACAACATCGATCACCGATACCGTGCCACCAATCTCTGAACTAGCCCAAAGGATTTTGCTGTCTTTGCTGAACTCGGCATGACGAGGGCGTTGGTCAACCAGGGTGTTATCGAAAATCTCATACGAAGTTGTATCGATCCAGTGAACCATATTGGTGGTTTCACTGGTATTAACCGCTACCTTTCCATCAGGGCTAACCGCCATACCTTCAGGTTCCACACCCACATCGATCTGAGCCAGTACTTCGCTTGTTTCAGTATCAACAATGGTTACCAAAGCATCATCTTCATTAGAAATATACAGATGGCGATCATTCGGGTGCAGAGCAAATTGCTCAGGGTCTTCACCGGATGGCAATTCTTTAATGATCTGTTTCGTGGCCAGATCCATCACTTGCACCGTGTCAGAATCGGATGCGCAGATATACAGTTTGGAGTAATCTTTGGAAAACACAATGCCTCGTGGGCGCTCACCGACCTCTATGGTATCGGTTACTTCCATAGTATCCAGATCGATGATGGAGATAGTGTCATCTTTTTCATTGGATACGTAAGCCGTTTCTGCAAAAGCAACTGGGGCAGTTAACAACAAAGCTGCTGCAAGAGGTTTGAGTGCTGTTTTAATTTTCATTGTTTTACCTTAGCTAACCGTGTTATTTGCTGCACTTAACTTCACGTTTGTCGAAGCCGAGCGTATCAAGTTCATTTGTAGGATGTAAAAAACCTTCCTGTGGAGATTGGGAAACCAGCGATCGAGGGTGCACCACTGGAATTGGTTGGCGTAACTGACCACTCCACTCACGATAATCTAGTTTTCTGCCTTTAAATCCCGCCAGCTCAAAATTATCAGAACGAATAAAACTGTTTA
>JBOEGV010000028.1:0-42572 GCA_050633605.1 Neptuniibacter sp.
AAATAAAATCACTGAAGTCATATCCCCGGAAGATACTGCCGGTAATCAGGTATACCTGAGCCATCTGATTAAATTTTTCCAGCGTCAGAGCACCAAAGTTACCTTCATCATCAAATGCCAGTTTTTTGAGTGCCTCTCCTTCAAAAATAAGCGCATCCAGGCTTTTGTTCTGACTGTTGTATTTATCGAAGATAACACGAGCTATTTCATCGACATGCTCAAAAGCATACAACCATCCCCTAATGCTGGCCCTGTAGAAGCGCTCCGTTAATTCTGGGTTTTTCATTATAAATTCACGGGAGGTAAACAGCAGATCTGAATACATATCAAAACCATAATCCCTTGGATGAATGATGTTGTACTCAACACCCTCCTGTTCCATTCGATAAGGCTCATTGGATATATATGAAGCCATTGCATCGGTCTTACCCTGGATAAGGTCATCAACGTTATAGCTATGTTCCTGCTGCTTAAAATCCGCTACAGAGATGCCTGTCTGCAGCATCATAGCCATGAGTTCACCAACTTTTTTTGCATCGTTGGTGATCATGACATTTTTATCTTTGAGATCGGAAGAGAGCGCTATCCCAGAGTCTGTTCGGGTAAGTAACATCAGGGGGGAATGCTGAAACGTTGCTAATAAGGTAACGATGTCCGCCCCGGCATTTTTATCGATCAACAGCGAGGTTCTGCCAACGGCAAAATCACTGCGGCCTTCCAAAACCTCATTTACGAGGTTCAGATGAAACTCAAACTCCTTTAGCTCAACATCCAGACCTTCTTCCGAATAAAAGCCCTGCTCTATGGCAGCATAGTATCCGGCAAACTGGAACTGATGCTTCCATAACAATTGAACAGAAAGTTGGTCATTAGCGGATATAGGTAGGCTGAAAAAGAAAGTAATTAAAACGCAGCACAGCTTAATGAAACGCATGACAAATCCTTGAACACTTCCATTCCCATACCCAAGTCTAGGTCATTTACTTTTATTTGATAGAAAAAAAACGCCAAACTGTAAACATATGTAGTCCAATCGGACAACATTCTACATATTCACGAAGAAATGAACTTATTCGGGGTTACATTGGCTACAAAGCTGGCTGTTTGTGTGGAGTTCGCTGCGTTTTTCTGTGATTGGCTTTCCACAGGATTCACAATAGCCATAAAAATCCATATCGATCTTATCTAATGCCTCTTCAACTTGTCTGAGGCGTTCCTGACTATCAAGATTACTCAAAGGAAACAATACCCGCTGATCACTATGCTGAACAGGGTCGCCCTCACTCTTGGAACTCACAGCCTCTGGTTGACTGCTAGGATTGAGTGTTTTAGCTTCACGCCCTAATTCAGATTTAAGATCTTTTAAATGTTCCAACAACTTGTCTAGCTGCATTTCATCTACGAATTTCGACATTAAAACCCCTTTTTCTCATACACTTAGATTGGCACATCTTATTGGTATAAAAAAGGCCACTGTCTAAAAGTGGCCTTTATCAGGGTATTAATTATTATTGCGAGATCAAAACTTCTACCGCAGCTTTCAAACTTGCATCATCACAGGTAGCGCAAGTACCTTTTGGCGGCATCGCTCCTTTGCCTGTTACCACTGTCTGCACCATTGCATCAACACCTTTAGCCTTGCGAGCATCCCATGCCGCAGCGTCACCAGGTTTAGGGGCTCCCCCTACTCCAGCAACATGGCAGCCTTTACAATGTTTGTCATATACGGCCTGCCCGTCAGCCATCACATTTACTGATCCAGCAACCAAAATAGCTGTTGCAACAACACTTAAAACTCTCTTCATTGTAACTACCTCACCTGATCCACTCTTGATACAAATGGTATTCAACTTTAAAAACCGAATTAAAACCTTGATCCAGCGCACTAAAGACCGTTAGGTCTGTAAAGCTTTTGAACCAGTTTAGTCCAAATATAAAAAAAGCGGCCTTAACGGCCGCTTTATGAATCTTAATCTAATACTGCTTCGACTATGAGCTCAATTCCAACAATAGTTTGTTCAGACGTGCCACATAGGTGGCAGGGTCATCCAATTGAGCTCCTGCAGCAAGTCCTGCCTGATCGAACAAAACCTGGGCCAGATCGCCAAAGCGATCTTCATCAGACTCTTTGTCCAGCTTATTAATCAAAGGATGTTCCGGATTGATCTCAAATACAGGTTTGGTATCTGGAACAGCCTGTCCCGCTGCTTCCATTATCTGACGCATCTGCAAGCCCATGTCATGCGCTCCCAGCACCAGACAAGCCGGAGAATCAGTCAGACGATTGGTCACTCTGACATCAGATACCTGATCAGTTAAACTTGATTTCAGGCGTTCAAGCAAACCTTCAAACTCTTTAGCGGCTTCCTCTTGTTCCTTCTTCTCCTCTTCAGAAGATGTCTCATTCAGATCCAGCTCGCCTTTAGCAACATCCTGAAACGCTTTTTCACTGTAATTGAACAGCTGGCTCATCATCCAGTCATCAATACGATCTGTCAGCAACAGAACCTCGATGCCCTTCTTACGGAAAATCTCAAGGTGTGGGCTGTTTTTAGCTGTGTTGTAGTTATCCGCAACAACGTAGTAAATTTTGTCCTGACCTTCCTGCATACGCTCAATGTAGTCATCCAACGATACACTTTGCTCATCATTATCATTATGCGTTGAAGAGAAACGCATCAATTTCAGAATTTTCTCACGATTAGCATGGTCTTCAGCAGGGCCTTCTTTCAAAACCTGACCAAATTCTTTCCAGAAGCTGGCGTATTTTTCAGGCTTGTTTTTGCCCAGTTTAATCAGCATATCCAATACACGTTTCGTCAGGGCCGAACGTAGCTTGGAAACGTTCTCATCCTGCTGCAGAATTTCGCGTGAAACATTCAGAGACAGATCTTTGGAATCCACAATGCCTTTCATAAAGCGAAGGTACAGGGGCAGGAACTCTTCAGCCTGATCCATGATAAATACACGCTGAACATAAAGTTTGAGGCCCCGCGGAGCTTCACGGTTCCAAAGATCATACGGAGCACGTTCCGGTACAAACAGAAGGCTTGTGTATTCCATGTTGCCTTCAACACGGTTATGAGCCCAGGTTAAGGAATCACTGAAGTCGTGAGAAATGTGTTTGTAAAACTCCTGATACTCTTCATCTTTGATATCAGACTTATTACGCGTCCACAGTGCAGTAGCGCTGTTAACGGTTTCATCTTCCAGCTCTGCTTCTTTTGGTTCTTGCTCACCTTCTTCACCCAGATCAGGCATCGCCTCTTTCTGCATGATCACCGGGATGGAGATATGGTCAGAATATTTACGTACCAGGCCGCGCAGGGCGAAGCCATCAGCGAAGCTCTCTTCACCCTCTTTTAGGTGCAAAGTAATGCGGGTACCCCGGCCAGCTTTTTCAACATCGCCTATGGTGAATTCACCTTCACCTTCTGATGCCCAATGAACAGCCTCTGTTATCGGTGCCCCAGCCTTACGGGTAAAAACTTCAACTTTATCTGCAACAATAAACGAAGAGTAAAAACCGACACCAAACTGACCAATTAACTGACTGTCTTTATTCTGATCACCTGTCAGCTGTGAAAGGAATTGCGCTGTTCCGGATTTAGCAATCGTACCCAGATGTTCAATAACATCGTCACGACTCATGCCAATACCGTTATCTTCGATGGTCAGAGTGTTAGCTTCTTTGTCGAAACTAATCTGGATTTTAAGATCACCATCATTTTCATACAGAGAGCCGTCGGATAATGCTTCAAAACGAAGTTTTTCAGCCGCATCAGAGGCATTCGAGATAAGCTCCCTTAGGAAGATCTCTTTGTTGGAATACAGGGAATGAATCATTAGATGAAGCAGTTGCTTCACTTCAGTCTGGAAACCATGAGTTTCTGTACGTGTTTCAGTAGTCATCAACACTTGTCCAATATCGCTGTTGTTATAAAAATTGTGTACTCCGCTCTTCGCAGTACACTTGCCTATAAAAGCAATATTGGGACAGACAAACCCTTTTCAAGGATTTTTTATGTTTTGCTACTTAAGCACCATCACTCATCATCAGAGTTTTCAAGGTAGATGATTTAAACTCACGACGATAGAGAATAAATACAACCCCCGCAGTCAGTGCCATAAACAATAAGGGATTAATAAACCAACCCAAGACAGCCAGACAAAAATAATATGTGCGTAGGCCGGTATTAAAATTGTTCGCAGCCATCGAAGTCATCTTCGCAATTCGATTCGCATGCGCTTCTGCCTGTAGTTCTGAAATATGCTCTTCCGGGGATGGAGCCCCTCCAATCATGATCGACACAAATCCATACTGTCTTAAGCTCCAGGTAAATTTGAAAAAAGCATATGTAAACAAAGTAATCATAAGCAGAATTTTCAGTTCCCACTCTCCTCGGGTAGCCGGAATAGAAAAGGGTATATCTGCCACAATATCTATCGCTTGCTGAGTTGAACCTAAAACAGTCATTAAACCTGCTAGAATTAGCATGGTAGTTGAGGCAAAAAATGAAACGCCTCTCTCAAGATTCGCAATAGCTGTTGTGTCTGCAATACGTACATCTCTGGTCAGCATTCTCAGCATCCATTCTTTCCGATACATATGCAGCAAGCTTACAAGGCAAGGGGTCTCATAACTGCGCTTCTTGGCATATTCCATATACCCCTTGAAGCAAAGAAAAAACCACAACAGCGCCAGCAGATTTAGCCAATTAGCTGAAATAAACAGTATCAGGGAGTCCATAATCAAGATTCCAAATCAGATTTCACGTGCAAAAAACACCAACTCATTGTAAAACAAGCATAAAGTAATCATCCCTTTGTGGAAACTCCTTACATGTACGTGGATATAGAATCTCTATTCTGGCTGACCCTTATTGCTCTGGTCATTTACCATTGGTGGCGCTCCCAGCAAGTAAAAGAAATAGCTCTCAAGCACACCCGAAAGCATTGTAAAGAACTGGAGCTTCAGCTTCTGGATGACAATATCAACCTTCGTGGCCTCTGGTTGAAACGCGATGACGACGGCAAGCTTAAAGTCTGGCGTTCTTATAATTTCGAATTTTCATCAACCGGCGATGAACGTTATGAGGGTAAAGTCGTTTTACTCGGCAAAAAAATCACAAACATGGAACTGGCACCGCACCGGCTGCAATAACTCTTTAAAGCTACCGATTAACACCTGCTTTATTGGTATTTATATTCTGGAACTGCTATAGAATGCTAAGAGCCTTTATTCTTTTACATATTAATAATAAAAAAAATCCTATGAATTATCGTTCGTGGTTTACCTTATTTACTTTTTTTCTGATGACTAATTCGGCCCAGGCCGACAACCTTCGCGTACTAAACTGGGAAGAGTACCTGAGTACCGCTGTTGAGACACAGTGGGAACAAAAATCAGGGATAAACATTGAAAGTGTCTATTTTGATAACGATCAAAAGAGAGACTCAATTCTTCTCAACTCCGGTCGCCATATTATCGATATTGCGGTTGTGGATGAGGTTGTTTCTGATCGATTCGGTCAGGAAGGTAGATTAATAGAGATCACCGAAGATCTGGTCCCCAACCTAAAACACATTGGTGAATTCTGGCGTCAACGTTGCAGTAAATATGCTGTACCCTATTTCTGGGGCACCTTCGGAATCGTTTACCGATCAGATAAGATCAGCACAGCCCCTGATTCCTGGAAGGATATTTTAGTCCCTGAAAAAGAATTAAAAGGCCATATAGGGATGATGGATGATTATACCGATATGCTTGCCCCAGCCATATTTATGAATGGCTATAAACTCAACACTGAAGACCCTGAAGAACTGAAGCAAGCCTTTGAGACGTTAAAACAGCAATCCGCAGATGTTCTGACCTATGACTACGTAATTACCTATGTAAGTTCCAGCCCTAAAGCAGAACAACTTCATATTGCTCTTGGCTACGGAGGGGATCAATATATTCTGAATGAAAGGGCCGGCAAAGAAGAGCTTTGGAAATACGTTATTCCTAAGGAAGGCACTGTTCTTTGGGTTGATTGTCTGGCTGTACCCAGTAATTCAAAAAACATAAAGGATGCCCTCGCATTCATCAATTTCCTGAGTGAACCGTCTGTGTCTGCACAAAATGCTGAGGATCTGTATTATGCAACACCAAATGAAACCGCTATGAACTATGTTTCTACCAAATACAAAAACGATAGCGAAATTTTCCCACCAGGCAATATATTAGAGCAAAGTGATCTTTACGAAGAATTAACCAACTCAAATATTGAGAAACGGCTAAGAATCACAAATGCCGTTAAGAATATCCATGAATCTCGGAAAACGCGCTAGTTTCTTAATACTTCCAGTTATTCTGGTAAGTTATGCCCTGGCAGCATTATCGTTTTACCAGCAGCAGAGTCAGTCCTTATTTCGATTGGAACAAAACCAACTCGACCATAAGCTGAGTAAGTTGCACGCATCCTTTAATTTGTACAGCCATTTTGTAGATGCCTACCAACTGTCACTCATCGAAGGCGAAGCTTTAGCCAACTACTTTCGAGAACCCAACAACATTTACAGAGGACAAATACTGACTGCCAATCTGGAATCATCGATTACCAGATACTTTGGTAACAACAATGAATTTGCCTCACTTTCGATCATAGACAAAGAAAACAATCTAACCTATTACATTGAGAACAGTACTGATCCGTTCAGTAGCGCTAACCCTGAACAGTTCATTCTCTCGGCGTCCATGCACAAACGCAAACTACTGCGCCTTTGGCAGCACATACCTAAAAACTCATCTTCAATAATTCAACAAGCTGTTGCTCTTGATGCAAGAACATTTGCCCCTCCACTGATTACAGACATGGAGCATGTAATTCAAATTGTTGTCGCAGTATCTCCATATAAATTTGATCAACAACTGAAGCGGTTGCAGCAAGAGTACAATTCAGATATTCGATTCGTTTCCACCGCTTCTGGAACAGAGATCACAGACGAAACAACATTGGGCGGACAAATCCAGCTAAGGAAAAGCTATTTTTTAGACGTTATTCCTGACACAAACTATATGACCGAAAAATTGAGCTTACTTAAACAGAAGTTAGCATTTATTTTCATCGTTAGTTCGGCTTTAACATTTGGTCTGCTACAACTATTAATACGTCACTTTGTCATCAGTCCAATTGCACACTTAGATACGCAGTTGACTGCTGTGATGGAGTCCAGGCAAGAGTACATTGCTTATCAGTATAAAAATGACGAAGTCAGCCGTTTGGGGCGAAAGTTTCATCAACTGCATGAAAAGCTGAACGCGTCACTGCAAGAGACATTTACACTGTCTCGCACCGATTCACTAACAAAACTTCCTAACCGTGCAGCCTTTTATGAGGTAGCCTCCCATCTGCTAACAACTGCAAAAAAAAATAACGAACAACTCACCATAATTTATCTTGATCTGGATAATTTCAAATTTGTAAATGACAAATACGGGCATGAAGTTGGGGATCAACTACTCAAGGCTGTGGCAACAAGATTAAAACACACAGCCTCTTTCAACACTCACCAGCTCTCTGATTCGTCACCTCAGGTATTTCGTTTATCCGGCGATGAATTCATCATTATGCTTTACGAAAAGACGCCTGAATTTGTAAACAACCTTGGAGAAAAGATTCTCAACGTTTTTTCTAATGGCTATAGTTTCGAACTCGGGCAATTTCCGGTAACCGCCAGCTTAGGTATTGCCTCTTTCCCCGAAGACGGCCACACGCTGTCTCAGTTGATATCTAACGCTGATTTAGCCATGTATCAGGCAAAAAAATCCGGGAAAAACAAACAGGCTGTTTATTCTAAGGAATTGGCGAAGAAGGACAGAAGTGAAAAAGAGATAGAGTCCAGGCTCAAGGAGATCGATTTCAATAAAGAGTTCACATTGAATTACATGCCAATTATTAACCATGAAGGCAAAATAAAAGGCTGTGAAGCATTATTACGTTGGAACTCATCAGACCTTGGCCCAATTTCACCTGCTTTATTTATTCCTATCGCTGAGAACTCTGGCGCTTTTAAAAAAATTGACCTTTGGGTGGTTCAACATGTTTTTCTTGACCTCCCGGTTCTTAAAGCATTATTAGGGGATGATATCGAAGTATCGATTAACCTTTCATCGGCAGAGCTAAACTCAGACCATTTTATAACGGAGTTAACTTCTCTAGAGACGCAATTTAAGGTCAATACAGAAAACATCATTTTTGAAATAACGGAAACTTTTGCTCCTGAGCAGGAACAAAACGCGCTTGAATGGTTACACCAATTACGTGAGTCTGGTTATAAGATAGCTATTGATGACTTTGGTGCTGGCTACACCAGCCTAATGCAGATGATGGATTATCCGGTAGACATCATAAAATTTGATAAACAACTGGTTGAGCGTATAACCCACCCTGAAAAACAAGCCCTTACAAAACCACTTATCGACCTGTGCCACCAGCAAGGAATTGAAGTTGTTGCAGAAGGGGTAGAAAGCTTAGAACAATACAACCTGCTCAGAGAAGCAAACTGCAATTTTCAACAAGGTTTTTTAATAGCTAAGCCTATGTCGATAGACGATCTAAAACGCTGGCTTAGTGAAAATAGTCAAAACCGCAGCATCGCTGTAAGTTAAAAAGCCACTCCTGAATTTCAGACACAAAAAAGCAAGGCATTAGCCTTGCTTTTTACAACCTAAAAAATCCGATTAGATTTTTTCGATGTTCTCAGCCTGAGGACCTTTCTGGCCCTGAGTGATAGTGAACTGTACTTTCTGACCTTCAGCCAGGCTTTTGAAACCATCGCCTGAAATTGCAGAGAAATGAGCGAAAACATCAGGGCCATTTTCCTGCTCGATGAATCCAAAACCTTTTTCGTCGTTAAACCATTTAACGGTACCAGTAGTAGGCATAATCATTGTCCTATTCTTTAAGAGTAATATGATGCTTTGCTAACAAAGCGGCCTTGCTTGAAGTGTTGCGATTACTTATGAAAAACAGGACGAAGGACCTAATTCAGCCACTTCCTCGGTGTTGTGAAGCATAAATAGACGACTTACATTCGAGCGATTTCCAATCTATAGGGGTTTTAAGGCAGGGTCAACGAAAAAAAACCTCATTTAAGCTCTCGTATATACAACTTTAGTATTAAGAGGAACACGTCAGGCAAATTGAACCGGCCCAAGCAGGTGGTGACTCTGCATAATGCCTGTACTTCTCGTCACTTACGTTAGGTTTCCTTAACAAAGACACCAGATCATTAATTAGTAAAAAATCCCCCTTCTCTGCCTCTCTGATTGCTTCCTCGGCCATATAATTCCGTAAAATATACTCTGGATTTACGGAATTCATTTGAGCAGTTCGAATAGGTTGACTTGCTGCTTCTCGCTTAAGCCTTACATCGTAATTATTAAGCCATTCGTAAAGTTCTGAAGGATTACTCACCAGTGTAGCTAATACACCTCTTGCCCTTTCAGAACCATCATAATTGCTTAGAAGCCTGAAGAACCTGTTCATATCAACCGCCTGACGGCTGAAAAGGATCATCAATTGCTCGATCAATGCAGAATCTTCGCTAAGCTCAGCTTGCAAACCAAGGCGTTTTCGCAATTCGCCAATCTCTGCACTTTGAAATTGGTCAGAAAAAGCATCAAGGGCTGAAACCAGCTCTTCTTTATCAATAAGAGGTAACAAAGCCTGCCCCAGAGCTGATAAATTCCAATGCACTATTTCTGGTTGTTTAGAAAATGCATAACGTCCCTGATGGTCATTCTGATTACTGATCATTTCAGGTTTATAATTATCCATAAAACTGTATGGGCCATAATCAAAAGTTTCACCAATCAAGGACATATTATCTGTATTTAGAACAGCATGGATAAAACCATAAGCCTGCCACTTAGCCACCAACTCAGCACTGCGTTTAATCACTTCTTTGTACATTGCTAAGTAAGGTTTATCTGTATTCAGCAATTTGGGGAAATATCTGACCAGGCAGTAATCAGCCAACCGCTTTAGGTCTTTATGTTGTTTGGTGTAGTAAAAAAACTCAAAGTGACCGAAACGTATATGACACTGAGTTACCCTTAAAACAGCAGCACATGGTTCCATCATGCCATTGCGCATTGCAAGCTCTTCGCTGCCGACCAGGGCCATTGCACGAGTTGTAGGAATACCTAACCCATGCATCGCTTCACTGATCAGATATTCTCTAATACTGGAGCGGAGAACCGCCCTGCCATCAGCAAACCGGGAATAAGCAGTTTTACCTGCACCTTTAAGATGCAGATCCCATCTCTGATTATTCTTACTTTTGATTTCTCCAAGCAGTAAGCCGCGACCATCACCCAAATCGGGGTTATAAACACCAAATTGATGACCCGTATATTTCATGGCTATAGGTTCACTGCCAGGGAAAGACTTCTGTCCAGCCAGATAATCGGCGAGATCGGATGGTGAAATGGCGCAAGGATCTAAATCCAGAAGTTCAGCAACATCAGAATTAAACGCAATCAAAAAAGGGTTTTTGAGTGGCGTTGGCCTCACCCGTTGATAAAAATGTTCTGGTAAGCGGGTATAACTGTTATCGAAGTTGAGGGTTTCCAGAGTAGCCATACATCTAAACTATAAGAAAATAGAGAACAACAACCCTAGCATTTAACTAAAGTATAATCACCCCACGAACAGTACAGTTTTTGGACAATAGAGATTAGCAAACTGATATATACGCGAAGCAATCATAAGCTCAACAAAGAAACCTGTACGGAAAATTACTTATCACTAAAATCAACATACACACATTGGTTTTTACCTGAAGATTTAGCCTGGTACATAGCTTCATCAGCTTTGTTGATAAGTTCACTGCTATCTACCACCATCCCTGCTGGAACAAAAACGGAACCAATGCTGGAAGAGATCTGGAAACTGCTATCCCCAAAAGTAAACTCTGTTGAACATGCTTCAAGAATTCGGGCGGTAAATTTTTCCACTTCCTCTGCATGATGAATTTTATCAACAAAGAGTATAAATTCATCGCCTCCCACTCTGGCAACAATGTCATCTGCTCTAAGATGAGATTTAAACCTTTGGCTAACGGCTATGAGCAGTTCATCACCCACACTATGGCCGTATTTATCATTGATACCCTTAAAACCATCCAGATCGATAAATAGTACTGCGATACCATGCTCTAAAGGTTTTTCGAATTTTGCATCCAAAGAAGAATACAGTACACGTCTGTTTGGAAGATTGGTTAAAGCATCATAATTTGCGCGTTTTTCTAAAACCTCTTCTCTTAATTTTTTAACCGTAATATCCGAGAAGACACCCACAAAATTAGTCAGAACACCCTTATCATCTTTAACTGATGAGATAGTCAGGTTTTCAGCAAAAAACTCACCCTCTTTACTCTTATTCCAAAGTTCACCCTGCCAGTGTCCATCTTGAAGCAACTCATTCCACATGGACTCATAGAACTCATCAGAATGCCTACCTGAGTTCAGAACCCTTGGTGTTTGGCCTATAACTTCATGTTCTTCATAGCCTGTTATCTCATGAAAGGCGTTGTTGGTCTCAACAATAACCCCATTCGGGTCAGTAATAATGATCCCTTCCTGAGCGTGGGAGAAGACACTCGCAGCACGGTTCAGTTTAAGAAGCTGTTCTCTTTTTTCAGTTACGTCAGTGCAGATCCCTAGCATACTAACCATTGCGCCATTTTCGACCGTGGGCTTACCTAATACATAAACCCATCTTGTTTGTCCCTCTGGCAAAATGATTCTGAATTCCATCTCATGGTTTTCAAGATTATCAACAGCGTTTTGCACATTGGCTTGCCAGATTTCTAGGTCATCAGGGTGAATAGACTTCCTTACGGCATCAAAGTCTTTTGTAGATTGTGATTCACTCTCTCCCCATATCTGACTCAACTCTTTGGACCAGTAGACCTCATCAGAAATAGCATTCCACTCCCACACGCCAATTCCGTATAGGTTTTGCGCAAGCTCATTTCTATTTTCACTGAGTTTCAAAGCATGTTCAGTTTTGAGTCGGTGCGTAATATCGGTAAAGTTCGAAATGACTGAATAGGGCTCTGAGCAACCTTCGTCAAACAAAGGTAGGCTATCAATATTTATCCAGACGGTTTCTTCCGGATACTTTAACCCCATAATGACATTTAATTGAGGCTGGCCTGTACGAAGAGCCTGCATAGCTGGATGAGACTCTCCCTCAAAAGTTGAGCCATCCTCATGAATTGCTTGCCATTTCGGATCATAACTTGTTTTTGATAGTAAATTTTCTTTTGAAACCTGAAGAATTTCACACGCTTTTTCATTGGCTGCAGTAATTTCGCCCAAACGGTTCTGCTGCACAATACCAACTGAAACACTCTCAAACAGGGTTTTATATTTACTTTGGCTTTTACTTAAATTATGCCTTTCAACTTCTAAACGCTCAGTGGTTTCTTTTAATTCCCGCTCATACTTATTTCGATCGGTTACATCAATAATGATGGAATGCAGGAGACTCCTGCCATCTAAATTCACAGGTCCGGAATGAACCTCAACATCTTTAACGTCACCATTAGCTACTCGGTGCTTAAAAGAAAAGAAGAACCTTTTCTCTGCTTTCGCAGAATCCATTTCGTGCTTTATCTGTTCTTTTGTCAGAGTATTTATATCAAAAATCGAATACTGAACAATTTCATCTAATGAGTAGCCATAAAACTCACAGGCAGCTTGGTTAGCACTGATGATCTCTCCCGAGCCGGGGTCAATTAACAATTTGATTGCAGAGTTCATCTCAAACATCTGCTTATACATGGTTTCGCTGGACTTAAGCACCTCCTCAGCTTTTTTAGCTGTGGTGATATCATGCACAGTTCCGATCATTCTGACCGCTTCACCATGATTATCCGTAATAACTTCACCTTGTTCTTTGACGATTTTGACCGCACCGTCAGGTAATACGATTCTATGCTCAATGCTATAAGGGGACTTGTTCACAAGAGCACTTTCAACAGCTTTTTCCAATGCACTGCGGTCCTCAGGGTGAACCATTTGCAGTAAAGCAGAATAAGTGGGCTGGCATGACTCCTGAGCTAAGCCAAATATCTGGAAGGCTTCGTCTGACCACCAGATCTCATCGGACTTAATATCCCATTCCCAATTGCCCAGACTTGCTAGACGTTGAGCATCGGTTAAGCGATCTTTTAGTAATCGCAGAGACTTTGAATCATTAGCGATGATTTTACGTAAATGCCGGGTACCAACATTTAGGGCTATCAGTAACAGGCTTTCGACTATTATGAAGCCTACTATTCCATAAATTATGTTGTACCACTGAGAAGTTTTAAGGGCAGAAACCTCATCGTTGATGTCCTTCCAAAAAACGACCGCCCCAACAGGTTCTATATTACTGTGTTCGGTCCCGCGGTAATCCCTAAGTGGTTGGTATGCGATCAGGTAGGAGTTGCCATCCACTTCAAGAATCTGATTACCACCGTCACGAAAACGCACTCCCTTTTCACGACCTGTAGCAATAATTTCTTCAAAACCGTCCCGGGAACTGGCTTCAATTATGCATTCGCAATTCAGTTGCTGCGAACCAAATTTCTTTTCAATAGCCTCTGGCCACATCGCTGACTTAATATGTTTTTTAGTCAGTAAAACTCCGGCCCCGAAATTACTGGTCTTATCCATAATGTCCAGAACGACATCAAAAGAGGTGCCTACTTCCAGAGCACCCACATGGACTAATGATTGAACTGACTGATCAAAAGCCTGTACCGGGACGACCCCTCGTAACCCCGAGTAAACACGTCCGGTCTCAAAACCAACTCGGGGACTCTTTTCTGAGTTAGTATCAACGATGGTGAATCTTACATTGTCCATATTATCGCCAAATTTTGTTGGTCTATGGACTCGCAAAAAACTGGTTGAACCTGGTCCCAAATGAAAATGTAATTGCCTCGCACTAAAACGCTGCTGAACTTCTATCCAGTTTGGGGAAACTAAATCGTATAGTTCATTCCTAATTTGTTGTGCTTTGTCAGAAAAGCCTTCTTTCTCAACCGCTTTTTTACCCTGTAGAAATAGCTGCTTAACTCTTTCATCTCCAGCTACATAGGTAGCCATTGTCTGCATGTTGTTATATGTCTGAGCCAGAAGGGTCTCAAAGTTAAGGTTCAGCGTTTCCGCTTGTTTGGATAAATGGGATTCAAACGAGGACTTAGATAGTGTGTAGTTCATATATACGAATATGATATCTACCACTGCAATGATGAGGCTGACAATCCAGAAAGCTCGGAATGTTTTAGACTTCTTCACAAAAACGACCTTAGGCTAACAAGCTTATGATTTTATCATAAACATTCTCATAAACGACCTTAGAGTCTTACACTTAGCTCACTGTTTGACTCATATCAAATTGGATCTAGCTTAATTTCCAGGACATAAAACTACAAGAAAATACATTAGGAAAAAAAGTATGGCATCAAAGGTTAGCAAGTGTACAACGGATGAAACCAAAGACTCGTTCCAGCAAAAAATCTGGCAGATCCTTGCTCTGATTCCAGAAGGCCAAGTTGCCACTTATGGACAGGTAGCTGAGCTTGCTGGGTTTCCCAAAATGGCACGTGCAGTTGGACGCACTTTAAGTCAGTTACCTCATGGTACCCAATTACCCTGGCACAGGGTTTTAAATGCTCAGGGTAAGCTCTCCTTCCCTATTGATTCTAGCGCCTATCAAGAGCAGAAAAACCGTTTAGAGAAAGAGGGTGTGGTGTTTCTAAAAGGCAAAATCAGGTTAGCGGATTATCAGTGGAGCCCCTGAACTGTCAAAGTTGTAATACCGCAATTTTGAGTGGATGCTGACCATCCAGTGATGGGAAGTCGGCTTCAGGTGTCAGAATTTCAATATCTTTAACGTCCCTGCCTGCTTTAGTTGCGCATCGTTTGATAATATCGATCCATTCATCCAGAGGTACTTTGGCTACATTATTAGTACACACCAAAGTGCCACCCGCTTTTGTTGCTAAGAGGGAAGGTTTCAAAACACTGGGATAATCTCTGATCAGATCGACAGTACCAAAATGGCTTTTGGCCCATCGTGGTGGATCAAGATAAACCAGATCAAACTGTTTCTCTTCAAGCTTAAGAAAAGATCTGGGTTTCTGGCCCCTTCTAACGCGTTGTTTTACCGGGATACCCGCCAGTTGTTTCGCCGCGGTAAAGAAATCACTCTGAATAAACTGAATATCATGAGATTGCAGTTGATTTAGCTCAGCATTTTCCATACCCACCGCAAGGTTTCGTTCTGCAAAATCAACATTCCAGACTTCACTGGCTCCCGCGGTTGCTGCACAAATTCCTACGCCACAAGTATAGGAGAACAGGTTTAAAACCGACTTATCTTTGCAGTGATCGAGAACAAAACGCCTTCCTGCCCGCATATCCAGAAACAGTAGCGGGTCCTGTCCGGAATGTTTACCTTTTACACGGTAAGTCACTCCTAGCTCCTGCCCGGTTAGATCATGACTTTTTTTAAAATTCTCATCGGAGCGTCTGGAATTTTTTGCACTACGATCGTTGTAAACCGTCTCTTTAATTTCAAATTGATTCTGATAGTGCTCAACAATTGTACTCAGATCCTCAGTGTTCAGAGGTTGATGGAATGACTGAACAAATAACTGCGCTCCATAACGATCAATAGTTAGCCCACCCCAGCCTTCATTGGTTCCATGAAAAAGCCGGTAACAATCTGTCTGATCAAGGTGTAATTGTTTTATTAACGCTTCTCTATTCAGCGTTGCCTGCTGCAGAAGCATAGGTAGGTCAGACATCAGTTTCAAAAGCCTTATAATGTTAGGTCGCCTGATTCTACCGGTATGAACACAGTAAAACTAATGCGTTGCCCATTTCAGTTTTAATACCTCAGAATCAGTTATCAACTTCAAAAATACTGATCCAGATCATAAAAGCTTACATCTTGCTCAATACTGTTATGCAGTGCGAAATGTACTTCAGTAGAATTTACTCTTACTTATTGCTGTTTGTTTGACCTCGCTCCACAAGGATTCGCTGTAGTTAAGGTCTTTTATCGTTGTTAATCGTGTTGTTATAGACCTTATTGAATGAATTATTTTTTCCAATCCCGGCAAGTCCGTTCAGGAACAAACCGACGTTTCTGGCGTGTCTGGCTCCCCCTAAGCTTTATTGGTTTTATTGCCATCTATCTTGCATTTTTATTGCTGGAAGAAGTTGTTTCTGAGCGTCTTGATAGAAGAATTTCCACTGCGGCAGAGATTGTCCAGTCTAATGTTCACTCACGGATGGAAAGGGTCTATATTGATACCGATTTCATATCGAAGAGCCAGATAACTCAGGGGTTTATCTCTGCTCCTTCGGACCCTGAGCAGTTGCAACACATCCGATTACTGCTCCTGAATATTATCAAAACCCACAAAATCTATGACCAGATCCGTTTATTGTCTGTAGAAGGGCAGGAGTTAGTTCGCGTCAATTATAACAATGGCACGCCATTAGTTGTCGCTAATGCGGACCTGCAGGACAAATCTGATCGTTACTACTTTACTCAGGCCTTAAATCTTACCCCAGGAAAAGTGTTTGTTTCTCCACTCGATCTCAATCTTGAACAGGGTCAAATTGAAACCCCTTACAAACCGGTTATTCGTTTTGCCCGGCCTTTATATGACGAAAATAAGAGTGTAAAAGCAGTCGTTGTACTCAACTTTGTCGGCAATATTTTATTGGATAATTTTCGGGAGGTTCTCTCAGAAGTCCCTGGTAAAAGGATGCTGATTAATAGTGATGGTTATTGGTTGTCACACGATTTACGCCAAAAAGAATGGGGATTCCAGTTAAACCAGACCAACTCCATTCAGAGGGAGTATCCTGCCATATGGGAGCATATAAGAACAAAATCGTCTGGAATAATGAACAACGAACACGGCCGCATACGCTTTTTTTCCATAGATCCCCGTAACAAAAGCCTCCCGGTTAGTTCCTCAGCCGAAGCTGAGCTATCTCCATGGAAGCTGGTTGTGATAAACAGTGATCACAAGATGGGGATTGCCTTTATTTTCGAGCATATGGCCTACCTGTATCCTTTACTTCTGGCTTACCCTCTTGGCTCTATACTACTCTGGTTCTGGGCTAGAGCAGATTCTGGCCGAGCGGTTGCAGAGCAGGAACTGGTCGCTCTAAATCGGTCATTAGAAAAGAAAGTTCATCGCCGCACGGCTGAACTTGAAGCCACCAAAGATGCAACAATCCTAAGCCTGGCAACATTAGCAGAAACACGCGATAACGAAACCGGCCAACACGTACAACGTACAACGTACAACGTACACAGAAATTTGTCGAAGTATTAGCGCAAGCTATACAGCATCATCCTGATTTTAAAAATCAGCTTACCAATTCGGCCATTGAACAGATTTACAAGTCAGCGCCGCTGCACGATGTGGGTAAAGTCGGTATTCCAGACCATATCCTGCATAAGCCCAGCAAATTAACTACAGATGAGTTTAATACGATGAAAAGGCATACCACCTTAGGCAGTGACGCCATAGAGGAAGCCATTAATTCACTCACCTCATCACCCTCTTTTGATGGAAACAGCACTTTTCTTCATTACGCGAGAGATATTGCTCACTATCATCACGAACGCTGGGATGGATCAGGCTACCCTAAGGGGCTCATAGGTAACCATATACCGCTCCCAGCCAGAATCATGGCCGTAGCCGATGTTTATGATGCTCTAGTAAGCAAGCGGGTGTACAAAGAAGCTTACAGTCGTGAAAAAGCGGAAGACATCATCATTAATCAAAGCAAAGGGCAATTTGACCCAAGAATTATTGAAGCTTTTAAAGAAGTCAGAAATGAATTCTGGGCTATTAAGGAATACTACTCTGATCGAGCATAATTTATGCGGGCAGTTTTTTCAGTTGCTGATCATGCATCCGGCCCAACGTCAGTATTGCGCAAATAGCCCCTGTCAGTGCTAGCCCCATATCTGACTGCGTATCCCAGATATAACCTTGCGTTCCGAGAAAAGCTTCCGCGTCTTCTCCGGTTAAGAGCGCAACCCACCACTCAATCAATTCATAAAACGCACTGAAAGCCAGACATACAGAAATAATAAACAGGTTCAACCAAACTCTACCGTTTACAACCTGCTTGCGCATAAGAATTTCTCTGGCCAGTATTGCTGGAATAAAGCCCTGAGCAAAGTGCCCGACTTTATCGTAGTTATTCCTCTCAGCACCCCAAAGGCCATCAAATAAAGGGACCTCTGCATAGGTGTAATGTCCTCCCACCATCAGGATGACACAATGAATAAGAATCAGAAGGTACAGTAATGGAGTCAGTGGAAAGCTGTTTCGAGTAGTGACTAACAATACTGCACCCACCAAAGCAGGAAGCACTTCCAGAAACCAGGTAAACTGATCTTTAGGCTCAATCGCTGACCACACCAGTACAACTGCATAGATAGTAATCCAGATGAATTTAATAATGCAGCCCTCCCCTTAGTTGATCTAGTGCAGTTCCGTGGGCGATATTATGCCAACCTGCATTGCCATGTGAATCAGCTCTATATCCGTTTTTACATTCAGCTTATTTTTAATCAAGTAATGGCTGTTGGATACAGTTTTAACACTGATGCACAGAGTTTCAGCAATTTCAGTTTTTGTTTTACCTTCTGCCAACATCCGAAGAATTTCAAATTCACGAGTTGTCAGATCGGAAAGGATAGATTTGTTACCACTCAGGTTTTCCAATGCCAGTGCTCTGGTGATGTCATCGCTCATCGCTATCCGTCCCTTCATAACATCACGGACAGCATCAACAAGAACATTAGGATCACTGCTCTTAGTTATATAACCACGCGCACCCGCTTCAATGATTTTTTTTGCCACCCCGGGATTTTGATGCATGCTAAAAACCAGAATATTCGCTTTTGAATCATATTGACGAATCTGTATAAGAGTGGCAAGCCCACCTTTACCAGGCAGAGAAAGATCCAGTAGTACCAGGTCAGGTTCCAATTGACGATATAAAGCATAAGCTTTTTCACCAGACTCAGCTTCTGCAACAATATTGAATCCTTCTTGCCTGTTCAACAAAGCTCGGTATCCTTCACGGACAATGGCATGATCATCAACCAGCAGAATATTAATGGGCTTCATCAGTTCCTTCATACTCCTGAATGGGAATAACTGCTCCCACCATTAAACCACCTAAGGCAGAACGTTCTAACTTTAGCTCACCATTGAGCGCATTAACACGCTCCTTAATACCTAACAACCCATTGCCCGGTTTAACTAGTTCTTCCGTACAGGTCTTGTTGCCATTATCCCAAATCGTCAGGAACAGCTGTTCCTGTTCAGAGTCCAGTCGTATTTTAACTTCGGCCTCATTGGCAGAAGCATGTTTAACAATATTCGTTAAGCACTCCTGAACAATTCTCAGAACATTGATTGCCACGGGGGCTGGAACCTCTTGCTGACTATCCGAAAAAATCAACTTACAGTGTTTATCCTGATGTTTACTGTTCCAGTTACCGATCAATAACTTCAGATTTTCCAGAAAACCCAACTCATCAATATCGACAGGACGCAGGCGAAATAGCAGCCCTTTAACAAGTTCCATCATATGCTGAGAAATAAGCGATATCTGGCCCACTTTTGTCGAGAGCTGCGGACAACTTTCCTTAACCTCAGATTCCATGAAACAGGCTATAGCTCTCAAACCTGTGAGTGACTGACCCAGTTCATCATGAAGTTCCCGGCACAGATGTCTGCGCTCATTTTCCTGTATGTGCAACATTTTAAGTGACAGCTGCTTATGTTCATTCAGCGTATCGCTCAGATTGGAGGCCAGTTTATTAATCGCTTCGGCGGTCTCTTGCCATTCGTATATTCTAAAATCAGGCACCCGTGTATCGAGATTTCCACGCCGCATATCTTTGAGGATCTTCTGGGTGTCTTTGACTGGTTTTAGGACCCAATGCAAAGAAACCACCAGAATGACACATAAAATCAGGACCGTAAGAACTGAAAACGACATCAGATTGCTGATCTTTTGCCAGGCATTAAACAAGACTGCATCAGTACTGGGGGCGACCCTAATAACCCCCTCTACTTGCTCTTTTGAGTGCAGTTTCTGATGCACTTCCATAGCGGGATCAAATAGATGTAAATACAGATCAGCAAACCAGAGCGGCCAGACTTCTTCCGTTGCTTCTCCACTGCAAAGGCTACGCGCAACCTCACCATCCGGTGTTTCAAAAATTACACACAACCCATTGAAGCTGTTACCTCTTTTCCATAAAAAGAAATCTGGAAAATGATCTCTGGACATAATCTGGTTATCCAGCTTTAAAACCTGCCAGTCCAGTTGTTTTTTGACGATTTGAGTCACATCTTCAGCATGTTTCCGAGAACTGCTATCAGAATCATAAAGAGCCAAAGCAGCTGATATTACAAGCGCTGCCATGCCTGAAAACAAAACCATTATCACTAATAACCAATTCAGCCGAATTGTCTTCATACATGGAACCTCTTAATAACCTCCAGTCATTTTAGAGAATCTGACTATTGCATGTATCGGGCAAAATGCCCGATTTAAGCGGTCATTTTCAGGATATTCCTCCGTTACCGAAATGAGTAAGTTAAAAAGAAAACAACAGAGTGAGGAAAGCAAATGTGCTTACAACACATTGAAGATGTTGCGGATTGGAGAAGCCTGGAAGGACTCGAACATATCCAGTACTCGATACTGCATATAGATGAAACCCAACAAAGAGCAGAAGTCCTGTTCAAACTGGAGCCCCATAAACCCATTATTCTTCACCGCCACTGTGCCCTGAATAAGATAGTGGTGCTCAGCGGTGAACACCATATCTATGATGCCCAGGGCAACTTGACCGAAGTTCGTGCCACCGGTAGTTACACGGTTGCCCAACCCGATCAACATCCACATTCAGAATCTGGCGGTAACGGCGGTGCTATCCTACTCTTTAGTATCTTCGATAATGGCGGAGATGCTTTATATGAGT
This sequence comes from Neptuniibacter sp., assembly GCA_050633605.1. Lineage (GTDB taxonomy): Bacteria > Pseudomonadota > Gammaproteobacteria > Pseudomonadales > Balneatricaceae > Neptuniibacter. The sequence continues at coordinate 21,096 of JBOEGV010000028.1, forward strand.
TAATGGACCCCGAGCAAAACATCGTCGGCACCCTGACAATGGCTGATCTTATTGCGTTAAGCCAGGCTTAACACCAGAAACATTTTCTGCTCTCAGATTTTTAAAACGAGGACTAAATCTATGAAAATCCATCCCTGTTCCCTGATTCCATTGCTCCTGGTGAGTACTCTTCTCTCTGCTGCCCCTGATGACTGGAGTACATATGGAAACGGACTGGAGAATCATAGGTTTAGCCCTCTTTCTCAAATTGATAAAAATAACGTCCACAACCTTGAATTAGCCTGGCAGTTTAACAACGGCATTAAAGCGACCTTTCAAAACAGCCCATTAAAAATCGGTAACGCTCTCTATCTGACGACACCGTTTAATCATGTCGTGGCGCTGGAAGCAGACACTGGTAAGCAACTCTGGCGTTACGAACACCCGTTAACCAGCAAGAAAAGTTGTTGTGGCCCTTCTAACCGAGGGCTGGCAGCTAAAGATGATCGACTATTCATGGCAACCATTGATGGACACCTGATCGCGTTGCAGCGAAACGATGGCACTTTGCTCTGGGATAAAAAGGTAGAAGACCTATCGCTTTCTGTACAGGAAAGCCTTGATGGACTTCTTGAAGGGGTATCTCTGGGAAATAACGCTAAAGTAATTGGCGGCACGAGCCACAGTTTCAATATGGCGCCTCAGGTGTTCAACAACATGGTTATTGTGGGCAGTACTGGTGCTGGTTATGGGTTACACCTTGATACAGATGATGGTCTCAGAGTGGTGGGGCTGGGAGATGGCCGTACCGGGCTGAGAGGTTTTGTAGCCGCGTTTGATGTCGAAACAGGTAGCGAATTATGGCGCTGGTACAGTGTGACAGGTGAAAACTGGGTAGGTGAATGGCGAGAGCTAACCCACAGTGGCGACAACCTGAACCGTGATATCGGCAAAGAAAAAAGCAGTGCCGATCGTTTTAAGAACAGCTGGAAGCTCGGTGGGGGTTCTATCTGGACAACACCTGCTGTGGATTCTGAAACCGGCTGGCTTTTCCTGGGTACGGGTAATCCGGCCCCCAATATGGATAGCTCTACCCGTCCAGGGGATAACCTGCATACCTCGAGTCTGGTTGCCTTAGACAGCCGGACCGGAGAGATAAAATGGGGCTACCAGCAGGTTCCTCATGATCGTTGGGGCTACGATGTTTCCAGTCCTCCGGTCTTGTTCGAAACGACTTATAAAGGCAAAAAAGTTAAAGCCGTTGGTCAGGCGGGTAAAACAGGTTGGTTTTATGTTCATAATCGTGAAACCGGGAAGTTGCTCTTCAAATCTGAAGCCTTTGTGCCCCAGGAAAACCTGTTTGCCGACCCTACAGAAAAAGGTGTAACAATCGCCCCAGGCATTGCGGGTGGTACCAGTTGGTCACCCGTAACCGTCAATATGGATAAAAACAGTGTCTATGTCACTGGCATTCACAGACCCGCTACGTACTACCGTAAACATTTAAACAACAGCGATGCTCTACCCTGGCAGACCTATACCTATTTTGAGTTTGAAAATGACGATCACATGTACGGCACTCTCAGCTCAATTAATCTGCAGTCCGGAAAGATTCAGTGGCAGCATAAAAGCCGCTTACCTATGGTGGGAGGCACCCTTGCCACCGCCGGCGGTCTTGTTTTCAGCGGTGAGGGTGATGGTGAATTCTTTGCTTTGGATGACGACAGCGGTAAAAAACTCTGGTCATTCAGGCAGCAGTATGGCGTCAATGCGCCACCGATCAGCTATACGGTCAACGGCAAACAGTACATAGCGGTGGCTGCCGGAGGTAATAAAATAGCGGGTTACCCACCTGGCGATAGCTTGTTGGTATTCAGCTTACCGGATTAGTACCGCCCCACTCCCCTCAAAACTAGAATTCTTTATGGAGAAACATCTCTATGGGCTCACTCGTGCCTTATAAAGCTCTGATGCACTGGTTACTCATGTTCGGACTGATCATGTTTGGGATATTCCTGAGCTGGGATCTGGGCGTGCTACAAGCCATCGTCGCTCAGGATAACACCCGTTTATGTGTGATCATCATTGCTATGTTATTGGTAATGAGCATGCACTGCGCCTACCGCAGTTTCTTTCTCACTCAACAGTATTTGATGCTGGAACGTTGTTATCAGAATGGATACCAGAAGGCCTGCGAGGTTATGAGTTACCCGGCTGGGGTCTCTCTGGCTTAGGATTATTTCTCAACCCATGTTAAAACTGCAGCATCGGACACTGAAAAATCCCTTTCAGCTGAAGTACTTCTGGAAAAAGCCCGGGGTACCCATCAGGTTGGCTGGTTTATCGCCGGAATCATGATCAAACTTGGTCTACTGGGTACGGTAATCGGTTTTATTGTGATGCTGAGTTCCGTATCCGGGCTGGACAGCCTGACCATCTCGGATATCAAAACCCTGATGCAACGTATGACTCAGGGCATGGGTATAGCCATGAGCACCACACTGATTGGACTTACCTGCAGCATGCTGCTTAGTCTGCAATACCTGTTTCTTGATCGTATAGCGGATCAGTTTGTCACACGTACGATTGAAGCGGATCAGCATCTTTCCTCAACAGATGAAGTCACAGATGGAGCCACGACAGTATGCGCCTCCTGAGACGACAATCCGGTTTTGATATAGACCCGTTTACTGACTTGCTGTTTAACGCTCTGCTGACATTTACGTTTCTGTTTCTAGTGGCCTTGTTGCTTCTAAATCCACCCGCCAAAACGGGCATCATAGATCCAAAAGCAGAGTTCATGATCACGGTAAGCTGGCCGGACAATAATCCCAACGATATTGACCTTTGGGCTCTGGGACCGGACAGGAATATGGTTTGGTACAAAAAAACCAACCAGGGACTGATGCATCTTGATCGCGATGACCGCGGCAATGCCAATGACACTCAGGTCATTAATGGCAAGACCATTACCAACCCCATCAATCAGGAAGTGCTCACAATCCGGGGCCGCCCTCCGGGGGAGTACGTCATCAATATCCAATATTTCAAAAGTGAAGATCAGCAGGCAGTGCCAGTCACTATCTACATGGCCGAAGTGAACCCTGTTCTTAAGGTAGTACACTACAGCACCACCCTGCTGAAAGCCGAAAACGAAGAGCGTACAGCTCTGCGTTTCACTCTGACTCCAGACGGAAACGTCACCAATATCAACCAACTGCAGAAAAGCATTATCGAGGCTACCAAAAAATGACTGAACAACTGCTTGGCCTGACTCTGGCCTATGTATTTCTGACTGCACTCACGTTGCTTGCAGTGATCAGCGGCAGACTGCCCTGGCAACTGAAAACAGTGCTGGTCATCATTGCCCTTGGTTTTTACTGGTGCTGTTATATCGGCTGGAAGGAAGCCCAGGGATGGCCCAGTGAAACAAGTCTTCCTGAAAAATTTCTGTTTCACTATGCCGTGATTGAAGAGCCGGACGAAGAGCGGGATGAAGGCGGTGACATCTACATTTGGCTTACCAATCTGGAAGGCAATCAAATGGCAGAAAAACCCAGAGCTTACCGCCTGCCATACGATCAGGAGGAACATGCAGCGATTGAAGAAGCCTTGATTGAGGTCCTTAATAGCGGACCACAGTTGGGCTTTTTCGGGAAGCGTATGAAAACGGGTGAAAAATCCAAAGATAAAAGTGCATTTGGTCAAAAAACTTATGAGCTCGAATTTGCACCCGTCCCAGATCCTGCATTACCGGAGAAATAAAATGTATAAAACTGCTTCATTTTTATTTTCTCTGATGCTTCTTTCAGGTTGCGATACAGAGATTCCCAAGACTGATTACTTTCCTATTCATAAAGGACTGCAATGGGATTACAAAGTCACAACTACTCTAACGGGACAAGAACCGGAGACACAACATTTTCAGATCAATAATCTTGGACCAGTAACCCTTAAAGGCAAATATGAGGGGGAACCTGTCTCAATTCGCCATACCAGTGATGGTACCGATTATTATATTCTGCAGGATGACACTGGCACTTATCGAATTGGCAAACGCACTGTCATTGAATACGACCCGCGTTATGAAGAAGAGATCGTCAGGGTCCTACCCAATTATAAAGATTTAGACACTGGCCGTAGCTGGTCGGCCCTGTCTAAACCTTATGCGTTACACAGCACTCCAGGCTACGCCACCAGTGATCCGCAGAGACAGAAGATCCTCATGACCTATGAACTGGCAGAAACTGAAGAAACCGTGACAGTACCTGCCGGAACATACGAAAACTGTATTCGCATTGAGGGAACAGCTGATTTTTCACTCTACGCAGATCCGAGACTGGGTTCTCAAACTATTCTTATCACTCAAACAGAATGGTACGCCCCCGGTGTTGGGCTGATAAAACTCATTAGAAATGAGCCATTGGAGCTGGAAATGTTCAAAGGTGGGGTAATCATTTACGAGTTAGCTCAATTTGATTACTGATCGTTAGGATTGAATTTTCTCTTCTTAAGTAGTGTTCAGGGTTGTATTTCAATACGTTAAAATAGGGGTTATTACCTACCCCTGTTTTCTTGAGCGGATTTTATGCGACTGCATCTATCTTTTTTCACCTGCGTCCGGATTTTGTTGAGCCTTATCATTCTCAGTTTTGCAGTACCCACTTATGCAGATATAAAAAAGATTCTATTAATCGATTCAGAACTCGCAGAGCCATATAACCAAGCTCGCGTAGCCATGCTAAAGGAAATGGAACGCCAAGGTTTTATTCCAGAAGAGAATCTTCAAGTTACTCATTTCAGCATTGATAATAATATAGGCATCGGCATCCGCTTGTTACGTGCGGAAGCAGAGAAGCATGACGTTATCTTCACCAACGGCACAATGGCAAGTATTGCGGCTCATGAATTTGGCTTCGCGCATCCTAAGCATAAATTTGTTTTCTGTAGTGTGACTGATCCAATTGGCCTCGGACTGATAACACAATTCAACCAGCCAACGACTTCAAACTTTGCCGGTGTCGCATATGGAATTCCGGTTCAGGAAAGGTTACGTTTTTTACGGTTGGTTCTGCCTTCAGCAAAAACACTGGCGATGATCCATTCGGACTTACCCCAATCCAAAAGCTATGTTTCATGGTTGAAGCAAGAATTGAGACAACCTGAATTTATTGATCTGAAAATTATCTTTGTCGAAGTACCTTATGTCCGGGGAAAAAACGGCCCGAAACGAATGTCCAGACTAATAGAAAAGCATGTCGTAGAGCTGTCGCCAATCGTCGATGTGTTTTTAACCCCAAGTGATCAATTAGGTACTAAACCAGAATATGTTGATACATTTTTGAATCATTCCGACAAACCCCTTATGGCGCTTACAGAGCAAGAACTCAGCTCTGGCTGGGGAGCACATTTTGGAGCTTACCCTTCTCAGGATAAAGCAGGTCAAATAGCCGCTAAAATGATAATCCACCTCATAAATGGCCACCCTATTGAACACTTAGAACCCACCTTTTCCGATGTAGAGTTCGGTATTCATAAGCCCTATTCTGACCAGATAGGAATACGGATTCCAAGACAGCTGTGGCAAAAGCATTTAGTCAATATTTTCCACAATCAGAACTGATCTTCTGACAATGCCATAACAGTCTCACCACCCGCCAAAGCGGCCTTTTGCAAAGAACGGACACGTGGAAGAATCTGTTCAGAATAAAACCGTGTGGTGGTAATTTTCGCATGCAGAAATGATTTATCAGCTCCCTCTTCATTCATTTTTCGAAGCGCAATACCTGCTGATTTAGCCAATATCCAACCGCCACAAAGATACCCCGCCATCATCATAAAATTAAAGCTGACAGCACCAATCGTCTGTTGGTTTTTATCCTGTTGCAGCACCCAGTTGCACGCTACCTTTGAATGGGTCACAGCTTCCCTGACAGCGGTGACTATATCCGCTAACTGAGGGTCAGTAAGTTCCAGAAGATCATTTTCCATTTCTTCCAGCAAAGCCTTAAAAGCTTGCCCATCATCAACAAGAATCTTACGCCCGATCAGATCAAGTGCCTGAATGCCATTGGTACCTTCATAGATAGGCAGGATACGGGCATCACGGTAATACTGAGCAACCCCGGTCTCTTCGATATAGCCCATACCTCCGTGAACCTGCACCGCAAGTGAAGTGACCTCCTGCGCCATCTCTGTTAACCAGCCTTTAACAATTGGGGTATACAGGTCGTTACGGGCTTTATGTTTGAGCACACTTTCCCTGTCCGTCGTATTTCTCGCATAATCAGATTCTGCCCGTGCTACGTAGGCAAAGGCCCGCATAGCCTGGTTCAGTGCTTTCATTTGCATCAACATCCTGCGTACATCCGGATGCTGAATGATCGCCATTCCTGAGCCATCTGCGGCAGTGCCCTGAACTCTCTCACGGGCATACTGCAAAGCGTGTTGATAAGCACGTTCCGACACAGCCAGCCCCTGAAGCCCAACACTCTGCCGGGCATCGTTCATCATGGTGAACATACAGGCTAAACCTTTATGAGCCTCTCCGACCAGATAACCCACAGCTCCGCCATTATCGCCGAAGCTCATAACGCAGGTAGGACTGCCATGAATACCCAGTTTATGTTCCAGTGACACTGGATAGACATCATTACGCTGATCAGTCAGATTCCCCTCGCTATCAAGAAGAAATTTAGGCACCAGAAACAAGGAGATCCCTTTTACGCCTGCGGGCGCATCCGGTAACCGTGCTAACACCAGATGTGCAATATTTTCTGTCATCTGATGGTCGCCCCAGGTAATGAAAATTTTCTGACCGCTCAGGAGGTAATGATCTTCATTTGGCACGGCCCGGGTTTTGATCGCGGCCAGATCTGTACCCGCATCAGGCTCTGTCAGGTTCATGGTGCCAACCCACTCACCCGAGACCAGTTTTGCAAGATAAAGACTTTTCAGACTCTCATCACCATGAACCTCCAGCGCCTCAATCGCTCCCTGAGTTAGCAAGGGACAGAGCGCCCAGGAAAGGTTTGCAGATTGCCATATTTCATTGACCGCCACAGATAAAGCGGCCGGTAAACCCTGCCCACCAAAATCCGGGTTTGCCGCCAGTGAAGGCCAGCCTCCCTGACAAAACTGCTGGTAAGCCTCAGAAAACCCCGCAGTTTCCAGAACCTGATTCTCAGACAGTGTCGCTCCGGACCGGTCTCCCACGGAATTAAGAGGAGCCAGTACCTCACTGCCAAGTTTACCGGCTTCATCCAGCACGGCTTCTGCCAGACCTTCAGCAAACTCTTCCAATCCAGCATCAATACATAGTTGTTTAAGCCCCACCAGTTCATTCAGAACAAATAAACCATCCTGATAGGGATAACGATAGTCGCTCATATTGATCTCTCTTTATTCACAGACGCAGCAGGCACATCTGCTACGCTCTGGCAGTTGTTATTTTGTTGGCAATAACTTTCGCTGCGACGGTATTCTCCAGGGGTCATGCCCGTCCATTTTTTAAATGAACGGAAAAATGCTGAAGGTTCCTCAAAACCCATCAAGGCAGCTACATCTTTAATCGGCAGGTCGGCGGAATTCATATAGTTCAACGCAGCGACCTTGCGGCATTCATCCTTAATCTGCTGGTAGGATGTCCCTTCATCCATTAAGCGTCTGCGCAGGGTAGAAAGTGACATATGTAAACACCCCGCCACATCCTCTGCGCTGGGTAGTTCTCGACTAAAATCCCTGCCAATCATGGCAACCACCTGCGATTTAAGACTGGTGTCATTATCCACCATAACGATTAATTGATAGGGAGCGGTTTTAAGGAAACTCCTTAAAGTGCCAGAGTTTTGCACAATGGGCAGATCAAGATAACGTGCCGGGAACACTATAGCGTTGTCATGCTGTTTGAATTTAACTTCCGATTGAAACAGAGTTTTATACTGGGATGCGTCCTCTGGTTTGGCGAAGGAAAAATACGCAGCTTTTAACTCAAGCCTTTTACCAATTAACCAACTGAGAAAGTGATGCCACATCGATAAAGATGTACGAATTCGGTGGGGGTTTTCCTCTGCTAGTAAGGCTTCCAGTGATAACTCACAGGCTTCGGTTGTAGTAAAAGAGACTTTTGCATACCGGCCTTTACGGGTCAGTAGGGGTTTTACTCGTGTCCCCCGACAAATTTCATGGAAGTCACTGGCTCTGTAAATCGCTGCTGCAAGTGTCGAAGCATGAATCATACAATGGCACATAAGCCGGAAGGTCCCTTTGGGCACTTCCCCACCACTGGTCATGCCAAAAAACTCATCCTGTGCCAGGTCGCAAATTTGCTGGTATAGGGAACCAAATTTATCTGCTGGAAAGCTGCTATCTTGCTCAATCTCTTGCAAAGAGATACCCGCGTCATTCAGTACCGCGGACACACTGAAACCCTGTTCACTCACATGGTGAAGCAACTGCTTAACATAAGCGGAAGGAACACTGACTTTTTGCTCCATAGACTGACGCCTGTACCCCGAAATAATTCAGCATGTACTTTAAATCTGGGTTATATATGCGTTTTTTTCCAGTCAAAACTGATATTTATTAATCAGTTACATGGCACATAGGCACTTGTAGAAGTTGGAATAGGCTTACTCTTTGTCTTTAAAATCCTGGGGAATCATCTTCCAGATTTTGATCAGGTTTTCTTTTACTTTCTCACGATCTCGCTCTGTGACGGCTTTCTTCAGACTGGTGCAGGCTTGCATATAGATTGCATTTTTTCTCACAATCTCGATATACACAGCTTCATCCCCACCTTTTTCTGCCCGGATCATCTGCAGATTCAGCTCTGTTTCATATTTTTTTATCACTGGGCTGGACGGGGAAAACTTAGGCCGTTTCTTTGCTGGAGGTTTAACTGCCTTTGACTCAGCCACTGGTGCGGGAGATTCGGCAGAAACGGGCTTAGGTTCAGGCTTATCCGGAAGATCTGAAAGCGGTTCTGGTTCTGGTTCTGGTTCTGGTTCTGGTTCTGGCAGGGATGATTTAGTCTCTTCTTCCGGTTCTGCTTTATCCAGCTGTTCAGATTGTTTACCTTTAATTAACCTAAAAAAAAGCAGAGCTACTAACACCAGCAATATCGGCAGAATATAAAGACTCATTCAAATACCCTTGGTCTGTTAGGCTGAAGCAGGCAACGACAATTCATCTGTTCAAATTACCTCGCTTAAGTTACAGAATCCACCTGGTTTTGTGAATCAATTCAAACGTTCGATGATGGTTGTTATACCCTGTCCCATACCGATACACATGGTTGCCATACCAAGATGACCATCTTTCTGCTCAAGGATATTTAACAAGGTAGTAGTGATCCGTGCTCCAGAACATCCTAATGGATGGCCCAGAGCAATCGCACCGCCGTGTAGATTCACTTTTTGATCCATTTGTTCATTCAGCTTTAGGCCTTTAAGAACCGACAAGGCCTGGGCAGCGAAGGCTTCATTCAGCTCAATACAATCAAGATCAGTTACGCTCAGTTCAGCCCTTTTTAATGCTTTCTGCGTTGCAGGCACAGGGCCATAGCCCATTAAGGAAGGGTCACAACCTGCAACCGCCATACTCCGGATTCGGGCTCTGGGAATCAGCCCTAATTCCTCAGCTTTAGCTGCGGATGTCAGTAAAATTGCGGCAGCACCATCTGAAACAGCTGAGGATGAGCCAGCGGTCACGGTACCGGCTTTAGGGACAAACACTGGTTTAAGCTCAGCCAGAGATTCCAGTGTGGTTTCCGGGCGAATCACTTCATCGGCATTAAGCCGCGTTTTAAAACCAGCAGCATCGTGACCTTCAATAGAGATGATTTCATTATCCCAGGCGCCATCCAGATGTGCCTGATGAGCTAAACGATGAGAACGGGCCGCAAACTGATCCTGCGCCTCACGGCTTATGCCATTCATTTTACCCAGCAACTCTGCGGTGACTCCCATCATCATTGAGGCTTTAGCGATGTGTTTTGACTGTGCAGGATTAATGTCCAGACCATGGGTCATAGCAACATGGCCCATATGTTCCACACCTCCGACTAAAAATAGTTCGCCATTACCCGCCATCACCGCCTGAGCCGCCGAATGTAAAGCAGACATAGAGGAGCCACATAAGCGGTTTACCGTTTGAGCAGGAACCGTATGGGGAATATCCGCCAAAATGGCAGCATTACGTGCAATATTAAATCCCTGCTCCAGAGTCTGGTTTACACAGCCCCAGATCACGTCGTCGATCTGAGCGGGTTGCAAATTCGGATTTCGCGACAGAATCGCCTGCATGACTTCAGCAGATAACTGCTCCGCCCGAACATGCCGGAAGGCACCGCCTTTGGATCGCCCCATCGGGGTTCTAACGGCATCCACGATCACAGCATCATTTGGCTTAAGATTCATAATCATCACTCCTTAACGCTGCTGCATAGAATAGGTTTGATTGCTTTCAGCCATCTGTTTCATGGTTTCAGTCGGCTGATACAACGGTCCCAGTTGTTCAAACTGGCTGGCAATCTCGCAGAAGCGTTCCAGCCCCAGCTTATCCAGATAGTGGAACACTCCACCGCGGAATGGTGGAAAACCTATGCCGTAAATCAGCGCTATGTCGGCTTCAGCCGGGCTGCTGACAATACCCTTTTCAAGGCATCTGACTGTTTCTATACACAGAGGCACCATCAGGCGTTGAATAATGGTTTCATCTTCAACATCACCCTCCTGATCAATACCTAAACCCAGCATTTCCGGAAGATCCGGGTCCACTACTTTTTTCGGTTTGCCTTTACGATCCAGCTCATATCGATAAAAACCCTGAGCATTTTTCTGGCCGAATCGCTCTAGTTTATACATGCGTTCAAACGCGCTGTTTTCTGTCATCTGCATTCGATCTGGGAAACCCGCGGCCATTACACCCGCAGCGTGAAATGCCGTATCTATACCCACTACATCGAGGAGATATGCCGGTCCCATCGGCCAGCCGAATTTTTCCATCACCCGGTCGATCTGTGTGAAGTCATAACCTTCTTCCAGCAAGGTATTAAAACTGAGGAAATATGGCAGCAGAATCCGGTTAACCAGAAACCCCGGACAATCATTTACCACAACCGGGGTTTTACCCATTGCCCGGGCATAGGCCACAGTACGGGCAATCGCTTCATCAGAACTTTTTTCTCCTCGAATCACTTCTACCAGAGGCATCTGATGTACCGGGTTGAAAAAATGCATGCCGCAGAAGTTTTCCGGGCGCTTCAGAGCAGTAGCCAGCTCAGTGATGGATATAGTGGAGGTATTGGATGCCAGAACCGCACCCTCTTTTAGCTGTTGCTCGGCTTCTGCGAGAACAGCCTTTTTGACTTTAGGGTGTTCAACCACAGCTTCCACAACCAGATCAACCTGTTCAAAACCACCATAGTTCAAAGTTGGGGTAATCCGGTTTAACACCTGAGCCATCTGCTCAGAGTCCATTCGCCCTCTGGAAACACGTTTGTTCAGTAGTTTACTTGCTTCGTTCAAGCCCTGTTCCAGAGCGGGTGAGTTGATGTCTTTCATCAGGATTGGAATGTTTTTAGAGGCGGACTGATAGGCGATGCCGCCACCCATAATACCCGCTCCCAGTACCGCAGCCTGTTCAACTGCACTGCCCCTGGCAGCGTATTTTTTAGCTACTTTCTTAACATAATGGTCTTTAAGGTAGAGACCGACCAAAGATTCACAGACTTCAGATTTAGCAACTTTTACAAAGCCTTTGGCTTCTACTTCTAGGGCTTTATCACGAGGTAAATTGGCATGTTTCTGAATCGTTTTCAGCGCCGCCAGTGGCGCTGGATAGTGAGGACCGGCTTTTGCGCTGATCACACCTTTTGCCGATTCAAACGCCATAACCTGTTCCATCTGGCTGAGTTTAATCGGACTTTGTTTCTCCTGCCGGCGCAACTGATAGTTAAAATCACCCGAGATACATTTTCGAATCAGATCTAAAGCTGCATCCTTTACCTGGTCGGCAGGAACTAATGCATCAGCCGCCCCATCTTTGAAGGCGTCTGCTCCTCTTTTTTCAACACCACCACAGATCCATTCATTGGCGTTATCCACGCCTATCAGACGTGGCAAACGTACGGTTCCACCCCAACCAGGATAAATCCCCAGTTTCACTTCTGGCAGTCCCACTTTAGCCTGACCTGTAATCACCCGGTAATCCGTAGCCAGACACAGCTCAAACCCGCCCCCCAGACAAAGACCGTTTATCGCGGCAACCGTGGGGCAAGGCAGATCTTCAATGGCATTAAAAACCTTATGCATTTCCAGTAATGCAGTGACAATTTCTTCCTCGGAGGCTTCAAAAAACTGCATGAACTCATTGATGTCCGCACCGGCGATAAAACTTTCTTTAGCGCTGGAAAAAATCAGCCCCTGAAGATCCGGCAGAACAGCCAGTTGAGCCAAGGCTTCACGGATCTCTCCCAGTGTGGCCTGATCGATGGTATTTACAGCCTCATCTTTGTGATCAATCACCAGATCGTAAATACCATCACCCAAAGGTTTTATCTCGATCGTCTTACCCTTAAACAGCATCACATGGACTCCCGTTTATTGCCTATAGCTGCCTTACAGCTTAGCTTCCAGTTCCGGTACTGCCTCAAACAAATCTGCAACCAGACCATAATCAGCAACCTGAAAGATGGGTGCATCCTCATCCTTATTGATTGCGACAATGATTTTAGAATCTTTCATGCCCGCCAGATGCTGAATCGCACCGGAAATACCGACAGCGATATAAAGCTCAGGAGCCACCATTTTCCCGGTCTGACCCACCTGCATATCGTTTGGCACAAAGCCCGCATCCACCGCAGCGCGTGAGGCTCCCACTGCTGCACCTAACTTGTCTGCAACGGTGTAGAGAAGATCAAAGTTCTCACCATTACCCATACCCCGGCCACCAGATACAACCACAGAAGCTGCGGTAAGTTCAGGACGTTCGGTGCTGGCAAGCTCCTCTTTTACAAAAGCGGACGTATCTGAGGCAAAGCTCTCAGTCAGCGTGGATATTTCAGCGTTACCGCCCTCACTGGCAACCGGATCAAAAGCGGTGCCACGAACAGTGATCACTTTGACCGCATCCATAGATTGCACAGTGGCTATGGCATTACCCGCATAGATCGGGCGTTTGAATGTATCTGGAGATTCGACCGAGATAATGTCTGAAATCTGATTTACATCCAGCAACGCTGCCACCCGGGGTAACAGGTTTTTACCTGTAGTTGTCGCGGCAGAGAGCACATGACTGCAGCCACCCGATTGACATAAACTCACGATCAACTGACTGACATTTTCCGCCAGTTGATGTTCATAAACATCCTGATCCACCAGCAAAACTTTGTTCAGCACCGGTATTTTTGCTGCACTTGCCGCTACGGCCTGGCAATTAAACCCAACAACCAGAAGCTCTATCTCACCCGCTATCTCTTCAGCGGCTTTGAGGGCATTTAGCGTGGCGGGTTTCAGTGTCTTGTTATCATGTTCAGCTATCACCAGAATCGTCATAACCTACCTCCTCAAATCACTTTCGCTTCGTTACGGAGTTTATCGACCAGCTCCTCCACTGAGCCTACCTTGATACCGGCTGAGCGCTCTTGAGGTGGCTCAACCTTGAGCAGGCTCAGCTTGTTGCTGACCTCCACACCTAACTCTTCCGGAGTCAGTAGATCCAGAGGTTTACGTTTTGCTTTCATAATATTAGGGAGCGCCGCATAACGGGGTTCGTTAAGGCGCAGATCCGTTGTGATGATTGCGGGAAGGCTTAACTCAAGAGTCTGTAAACCGCCATCAATCTCGCGGGTTACCTGCAATTTTCTATCCTGTACTTTGAGCTCCGAAGCGAATGTGCCCTGCGGTCTATTCAGTAAAGCAGCCAGCATCTGGCCGGTCTGATTATTGTCAGAATCAATCGCCTGTTTCCCCAGTATCACCAGATCCGGGGTTTCTTTTTCAACAACCTTAGCCAGCAGTTTGGCAATCGAAAGGGAATCGAGACTGGCTTCGGTATCAACCCGAATCGCTCTGTCTGCCCCAAGCGCCAGGGCCGTGCGTAATTGCTCATCACTGCTTTTATCGCCCACAGTGACAACAACCACTTCGTCTGCTGTGCCCGCCTCTTTGAGACGAACCGCTTCTTCCACCGCAATTTCACAAAAGGGATTGAGGGCCATCTTTACATTGGTCAGATCGACATCGCTTTGGTCCGCCTTAACCCGAACCTTGACGTTGTAGTCAATCACTCGTTTTACAGCAACCAGAACTTTCATAACGGCTCCTTGTGTTTCGACTCAGCAGCGATAACTAAAAAATTCACCTGTATTCAAAGTCTAGTTGCGGAACAGAATTCAACAATGACAAAAAACCGCTTTCTGGCTGACAAAATTGTTCATGTGGTTAAATTTGAGAGTAAAAAAGGATGACACAGCCACCCTTTTTAAATGAGAAAACATCAAGGATTAAATTCACACTGCTTCTGAAGGGCGTAACATCCGGCGCAGGATTTTACCGACATTCGACTTCGGCAGATCCTCCACCAGCTCAATCTGTTTTGGGATTTTGTAGCGAGCCAGTTTGTCATGACACCACTCCCGGACCTCCTGAAGGCTTAAAGCGGGATTGGTGGAAACAATAAACAGTTTCACCACTTCACCGGCATCCTCATCGGGCACTCCAATGGCTGCACATTCCACAACATCCGGATGCAGAGAAACCGTATCCTCGACTTCATTTGGATAAACATTAAAGCCGGATACCAGAATCATATCCTTAGCCCGGTCGACGATGGTGATATATCCCTCTTCATCCCTCACAGCTATATCGCCGGTTTTCAGGTAACCATCTTCAGTGAAGGACTCTAGTGTTGCCTCCTCCCGCTGCCAATAACCACGCATGACCTGCGGACCGTTTACACAAAGTTCTCCCGGCTCTCCATCTGGAACATCCTCTCCCTCTTTATCGATCAGACGTAGATCTGTGTAGATCACCGGCTTACCGATGGTCCCCATATGTGTACAGGTAGGATCGTTAAAACAAACCGCAGGAGAGGTCTCCGTTAACCCATAACCTTCAATAATTTCACTGCCGGTTTTCTCCCGCCACATCTCTGCGGTGGATAAGGTCAGAGCCATGCCGCCGGATGCGGTCAGCTTGAGGTTGCTGAAATCCAGATCTTTAAAGTTTTCGTTGTTACACAGGGCCACAAACAGCGTGTTTAAGCCAACAAACGCACTCATCTGCCATTTTTCCATCTCCTTCACAAAACCCGGTATGTCTCTGGGATTGGGTATCAAAACACTATGCCCACCCAGCAGTGAAACCACCTGTGCCACGGTAAATGCATAGATATGGTAAAGGGGTAAGGGTGAAATAACTGTTTCTGCCCAGTTCTGGCCGGGTATGACCAGGCGCTCCTTAGCCTGCAGCATATTGGTAACCAGATTGGCATGGGTCAGTACGGCACCCTTGGAAACACCCGTGGTTCCCCCGGTGTACTGCAACACGGCTATATCTTCTTTCTCGACGGCTACAGGTCCAACCGGCTCACCCAGATATTTCATTAATGCCGAGCGCAGAGGTACGGCTTGCGGCAGATTGTAATCCGGCTCCATTTGTTTCAAATACTTAACCGCAGCATTCAGAATGTTGCGCTTAATAAAATCGTGCAGATCCCCGACCTGAGTGACCAGAACATGCTCGATCTGGGTCTTGTGCAGAATCTTATCCGCCTTATGCGCCATGCTTTTATGGATGATTAACGCCTTGGCACCGGAGTCACTGAACTGATGTTCCATCTCATTTGATGTGTAAAGCGGATTGGTATTAACCACAACCATGCCGGCACGGAGAATGCCGAACAACACGATAGGATATTGAATAAGATTGGGCAATTGAATGGCCACCCGGTCACCTGGTTTCAGATCCGTGTCCCGTTGCAGGTAGGCAGCAAAAGAAGCTGAAAGCTGGTCTAACTCATTGTAATCGATGGTGCGACCAAAACTGGTGTAGGCGGGTCTGTCAGTATACTGCACAACACTGTAATCCAGCACATCGGTTACAGTCCTGAAACCGCAAGGATTGATGTCTGCAGGAATTGTATCTGCAGCAGGTAATAACTGACCCATAATTAAAGCTCCTTTTATTATCTTTATTCTTCAGCCATCGCATATGTTATCAGTTTAGGCGATGGGGAATATCTCAGCCAACCGGGTAGCGAGAATAATATCGCCCTCAGCCTGGATTCGCCCTGAAATAAAGGCCTGCATACCATCCGTTTCACCGCTGAGCACTTCTTTCAGAGTTTCAGTATCCAGTTTCAGAGTCGCCGCCGGATCTTCAGCCTGCCCTTCATAAACAGTACATTTCTCATCCATGACGCTGACTACCCATGCTTCACCTTCGCTGATCTCAAACTGCAAAACAGCATGAACACCAAATGCCGCCTCAGCATTGAACCGGCCTTGCATATCTTCAAAAATTTTCTGTAAATCAGACATATTCACACTCCTGATTATTCAGGGTTAAAAGGCAAAATGTTCCTGATCCAGATCCATCAGGTTGGCAGAGCCGGATTGCATAGTTTCAACCAGTCCACGTGTTCGCGGCAGGATGCGTTCAAAATAGAATCGTGCTGTCGCAAGTTTAGCCTTGTAAAAATCATCTTCTGTCGTTCCCGCTTCCAGTTGCTCATGGGCTACCTTAGCCATTAAAGCCCAGAAATAACCCAGCACTACATAACCGGAATACATCAGATAATCTACTGAAGCAGCACCCACCTCATTACGATCCTGTATCGCCTTCATACCGATCTTCAGGGTCAGCTCGCCCCACTCTGTATTCAGTTTCGCCAGTTCTGGCACAAACGAATCCAAAGTAGAATTATCGGCTTCGGCCTGGCAGAATTTGTGAACGATTTTAGTAAAACGTTTTAACAACTCACCCTGAGTCATCAGGACTTTACGACCGAGCAGATCAAGGGCCTGAATCTGAGTAGTGCCTTCATACAGCATAGCGATACGGCTATCCCTTACGTTTTGTTCCATACCCCATTCAGCAATAAAACCGTGACCACCATAAACCTGCAAAGCATGGTTAGCTGATTCAAAGCCAACTTCGGTAAGGAATGCTTTCGCAATAGGTGTCAGGAACGCCAGTAGTTCTTCAGACTGCTGTTTCTCTTCTCCGTCCAGCAGATGAACTTTATCCACCAACTGAGCGCAGTAATAGATCAGAGCCCGACCGCCTTCGGCAAAGGCTTTCTGGGTCAGTAGCATTTTTCGCACTTCCGGATGTACGATAATGGGATCAGCCGGTTTATCCGGGCACTCATCACCGGTTAAAGAGCGCATCTGCAAGCGTTCCTTGGCATAGGAGAGAGAGTTCTGAAAACCCCACTCTGCATGAGCCAGCCCCTGCAAGGCGGTACCCAAACGAGCAGTGTTCATAAAGGTGAACATACAGTTGAGGCCTTTATTGGCTGGGCCAATCAGGAATCCGGTCGCCTCATCAAAATTCATAACGCAGGTCGCATTACCATGAATACCCATTTTATGTTCCAGTGAGCCGCAGCTAACACCGTTATCTCTATCCAGAGAAACCGGCAAATGTTTTGGCACAATGAAAAGTGAGATCCCCTTTGTACCCTCAGGGGCATCAGGTAACCGAGCCAGTACAATATGAACTATGTTTTCAGCCATATCATGCTCACCCGCAGAGATAAAAATTTTAGTGCCACTGACTTTATAGCTGCCGTCAGGCTGTGGCTCGGCTTTGGTTCGCAACAGTCCTAAATCCGTTCCACAATGAGGTTCGGTCAGACACATGGTGCCAGTCCATTCACCGGATATAAGCTTGCTAAGGTAGGTTTGTTTTTGTTCTTCAGTACCATGGGAGCTCAGGGTATTCATAGCGCCGTGACTTAAACCGGGATACATACTCCATGACCAGTTTGCTGTACCTATGAGTTCATTAATCAGAACTTCTATCGACTCTGGCAGCCCCTGCCCACCATACTCAACTTCATGAGCTAGTGACGGCCAGCCACCCTCTACAAACTGCTGATAAGCTTCTTTAAAACCATCAGGCGTTCTGACATGCCCCTCTTCCAGAGCACAACCCTGTTGATCACCGACCTGATTAAGTGGTGCCAGTACCCGTTCAGAGAACCTGGCCCCCTCTTCTACAATCGCAGAGACCATATCCGGTGTGGCATCTTCGCAACCGGGAAGGTTTTGATAATGTTCTTCAGCATGCAGCACTTCGTTAAGGACGAAGTTCATTTCACGTAATGGCGCTTTGTATTCAGGCATAGATACCTCCTGATAATTACAGCAAAAAAGCTATATACAAAGCTTGGTACATTGCCACCGATCCGCAATGACAAAACAAACCAGTTTTGGTGACAAAAAGTTTCAGGGAGGGAGAAATAAGAAAGGTGTCAGTTGAATAAGGAAGGTGCGATTAAGTCCCTCCACATGAGATAATTCAGGCTAATCAAAACCTGAAGAGATCGAATATGGAACAGCAGTTATCCTTTGCCGATAGTGAGTATCAGCACAAACGCCGCCAGACACGTAAAGAGAAGTTTCTAGGCAGGATGGATAAACTGATTCCATGGAAACGTCTTGAAGTTATCATTGAACCCCACTATCCCAAAGCAGGTAACGGTCGTAGACCATACCCTCTACCCACGATGCACCGTATTCACTGCATTCAGCAATGGTATAGCTTGAGTGATCCTGCCATGGAAGATGCTTTGTATGAAATAGTCTCGATGATGCTTTTCGCAGGACTGTCGCTAAATAAACCGATACCCGATCACACGACCATCATGAATTTTAGGCATTTTCTGGAGCGTCATGATTTAGCCCGTCATATTTTTGAAGACGTTAACGCTTGGCTGACGGAGGCTGGGATCATCGTAAAGGAGGGTACGTTGATGGACGCCACTATTATCGAAGCCCCAAGTTCCACCAAGAACAAGGCAGGTGAGCGTGATCCAGAGATGCACCAAACCAAGAAAGGGAATCAGTGGCATTTTGGCATGAAAACTCATATAGGGGTTGATGCAAGAACAGGTCTGACACATAGCTTTACAACCACTTCTGCCAATGAGCATGACCTAAACCAAGCCAGTCGACTACTGCATGGTGACGAGAAGTTTGTCTTCGCTGATGCAGGCTATCGTGGTGCAGATAAAAGGTCAGAGCTGAAAGACGTTAAAGCTGACTGGTATATCGCCGAACGCCCCAGCATAGTCAGTTCTTTGAAGAGACACCCGCGTATCAATAAAGTGCCGATAAGCATTGAGTATATGAAAGCCAGCATTAGGGCGAAAGTAGAGCATCCTTTCAGGATAATTAAATGCCAGTTTGGATTTACTAAAGCTCGGTATCGTGGGCTGAAGAAGAATGATAGTAAATTAGCTATGCTTTTAGCTCTGGCTAATATGGTTCGAGTGGATCAGATGATGAGGGCTTAGGGTAAGTCCGTCTATATGCTGTGCAAACAGCATATAGACGCTCTAGAACAGGGCAAAAAAGCCTAAAAACAGCCGAAATCCGCCCAGCCAGCTCAAGCACCTAAAAAATGGGACTTAATCGTAGATTCCTTAGGTTAACTGCCATCCGAAGTGGAAATACAAGTTTTCCACATTCATTATGAGTAACATCGTGTACATTGAATCTAATAGCAATGGCACAGAAGGCAGGAAATAACTATTGCTTGCTCAAACAAGATGCAATAAAACTTCCTGATGAGAAATATAAATTCCCAACAGGAACCATTAAATTCAGTGCTGACGTCATTAAGCAATTTCAAATCTGAGCCCAGCGAGTGGGCAATAGAGCAACCTATATGTATCTCTGTTAATGGTATTGCTCATGCTGTCATGATGGTGACTCCCTCAGAGCTGGAAAACTTTTCTGTGGGGTTCGCTTACGGTGAAAAGATTATTTCTGATATAAATCAGCTTCGGGACATATCGATTTCTGAAGATACTCACAACATCACTACAACCGATTCCGAAATTCCTATTGCATGTATTATTGTGGATCTAACCATCAGCCCAAGGCAGCTAAAAACCTATAAGGAAAAACATTCTTTTAGGCGCGGTTTAACCAGTTGCGGACTCTGTGGCAGCGCAGCCCTAAGTGAAGCACTTCCGGAACTGCAGCCACTGCAATCAGCGGAATTACCCTCTCCTGAAGTCTTGTTGGATATCCATAAACGTACTCATTTCACCGCTGGCATGCACGTTGCCCAGCTAATGAGCCCAAGCGGAACTCAATTAATTTCTCAACATGATATTGGTCGTCATAACGCTCTGGATAAAGCCCTGGGGTTTGCTTTACGCAAAGGCCTCAACCTCCACCAGCATTACGCCATTTTAAGTAGCCGCTGCAGTGTTGAGCTTGTTCAAAAAGCTGTAAGGGCTGGACTATCCACATTGGTCCACCTTTCCAGCCCAAGCAACTTGGCAATAGAGATGGCCCAGCACTATCAATTAAACCTGATTCAGGTAACCCGCTCAGGTGAGATAAAAGTTCACGCACGCTCAGATTCAGACAAGGTTGAGTCATGAAAAAAGATAATGCTTCCGGCATCGAACCCTCAAACACCTCATCATCGGAGGATGCAAGTCCTGCTGGAGGCTGGGGAGCATTAAAGAGTACAACCACTCACCTTTTGCAGAGTAAAAATGCCGCAAAAAACATCAAAACCCTGCTTAATACCAATCAACACGATGGTTTTGACTGTCCGGGCTGCGCCTGGGGTGAAGAGAAAAACCCAAGCAGAATTCGCTTTTGTGAAAACGGTGCTAAAGCAGTTAACTGGGAAGCCACCTCACGCAAGGTAGACAGGAATTTCTTCAATGAATACAGCGTTAGTTGGTTAAAACAACAGACAAACTATTACCTTGAATATCAGGGCCGTCTTTGTGAACCCATGCGTTACGATGCTGAATCCGATAAATACCTGCCGATCTCCTGGGATGATGCCAACACCCTGATCGCTGATCATCTCAAGCAGCTGGACCATCCGGATCAGCTTGAGCTTTATACCTCTGGACGCGCCAGTAATGAAGCAGCCTATCTCTACCAATTGTTTGGTCGCCTGTTTGGCACCAACAATTTTCCGGACTGTTCCAACATGTGCCATGAAGCAAGCGGCGTGGCTCTGACCAGCAGTATCGGTATAGGCAAAGGCACCGTCACTCTTGAAGACTTTGAACATGCCGATGCCATTTTCGTGTTTGGTCAGAACCCGGGAACAAACCATCCGCGCATGCTCGATACACTAAGGAGCGCCATAAAACGCGGGGCTAAAGTTGTTATTTTTAATACTTTAAAAGAGCGAGGGCTGGAGAAGTTCCAACATCCTCAGAATCCAGTGGAGATGATCTCTAATAGCGCGACCACCATGCACTCTCTTTACTTCACGCCTAAATTGG
>JBOEGV010000029.1:0-8469 GCA_050633605.1 Neptuniibacter sp.
TTCCCCATGTGAGAGTAGGTCATCGCCAAGCATCTAATAATAAAAGAAGGCTCATCCTAACGGATGGGCCTTTTTTTATGCTTGAAACTCAGCAATCCTACTCGAACATGGGGACCCATGTTCCGAAGGAACGGGGATTAGGAGCCGCAGGCCTCCCGAAGGGACTGATAGTTTACTCTCAGCCTATTGTAGGTCATCGCTCATACCCAAAGGGCACAAGAGCATTTAATCTTAAAAGAAGGCTCATCCCAACAAATGGGCCTTTTTTATGCTTGAGGCTCAGCAATCCTAGTCGAGCATGAGAGCCCATGTGATAAATTTGCTATTCGCTACATCCATGTAGCTTACCTGCAATGTAGGTCATCGCCACACCCCAAAGAGAAACTGGAGCATTTAAATACGAGAAATCTCAGTTACTCGCGCTTGCAGGGTGCTATCGGGTGTTAGCTTAGCTTTGCTATTAATTGCGTTAATTTGTCACTTGCATGTGATAACTGTTCTGCTTGTTGTTTGTTGGTTTCTGACGCGCTGCGAGTATTTTGTGAGAGGGCGTTTGTAGATTCGATTGTGTTAGCAATTTCTGAAGTGACTGAGGTTTGTTCTTCTGTAGATGAGGCTATCAGAAGGCTCATATCATTGATCTCAGCAATAGAGTTCCTGATTACCGTGATGGCTTCCTGGGCTTGTTTGGCCAGATCAACAGTTTCCTCTGCTGCCTTCTGTTGTACTCCCATTCGTGAAACCGTCTGCTCAGTAGTCTTAGTAAGTCTGGTGATGATCTCTTGAATTTCATCCGCTGACTTAGCCGTATTCGCGGCAAGGTTGCGCACTTCATCCGCAACTACTGCAAATCCGCGACCTGTTTCACCTGCCCTAGCAGCTTCGATTGCAGCATTCAGGGCTAGTAGGTTGGTTTGTTCTGCGAAGCCCTGAATTATTCCTAGTACATTCTGAATTGCTTGTGAGTCTTGCTGAAGTGCGTTCAGTGAGACGGAAGTTGCGGATATTTCTGAGTTTAACCGATCAATATAATCGCCGGTCTCTTTGATTTTTTCAAAGCCGGTATGAGCCAGTTTAGATGCTTCTTGCGTAGCAGTACTGGTATCGCTTGCCCGGCGGGCAACTTCAGTAAATGAACTGTTTAACTGAGTTATCTGCACAACAGCATTTTCAGTTGCCGATTGTTGTTGATTAACAGTCCCTTCTAGTTTTTCCGCTTCTTGTAATGAGCTTGTTTGCAGGTTATTTAGGTTATCGGTTTCGGTACGTATATCTGAAAGCAATTGATTAAAGAATGTTTGTAATCTTTCAATTGATTGCTTAAGGCTCTGAACTTCTTTAAGGCGTGAATTGACGGTTATGTTGCTGCTAAATTTACCGTGGGATAGTTCGTCAATATAAGCAGTTTTGGCGATAAGAATATCTCGAAGCTTCTTCAGAAGGTAGTTCATTGAAATGCCTGTAGCGATAATCAATACTATGCAAATAGCCATGAGGTAATAAACAGTAGTTGTTATTTCTCTGTATTTGCTGCTGATCAGGGTTTCAATTTCTGCGATTTGAGTATTCAGAGCCTCAAGATTTGTTTGTGCTGTAGTAGTAGTCTCTTTTTTCTGGACACTGAATTTTTTAGCGTTTTCAAGTTCTTTAGGGTATCGATTGATCAGGAAGTTTACGGTGCTGATTGGTTCTTCGCCAATTTCTTCACGTTCAGTTTCTTCCTCTATATCAAGTCCCAATAGCGCGCTTAAATCATCTTCGTCATTGCTTTCTTTGAAGATGCCCAAAGGTGTCAGTTTTTTAAGTTTTGAGGCTAATTCTTTAAGAGCTGTTAGATGATAATTAATTTGTTCGTAATTCTTTTGGCTGCCTTTCTGGAAGAAGCTCTGGCGATTGTGACCAAGAGAGATGGCGTTTGATTGAATTTCAATGAGGGTGTCTAGATATTGTTGTTGTAAAAAAGATTGGTTGGCATTAGCTTTTAGCGCGTATTCTCGCACAGATGTAACGGCGTCGTTTAATTCCCTTTCATTTTGTATCAGTAGTACTTCTGGTTGCGCTAATTTTCCTGCAGCTCGTAGTTGAGGTAATGTTTCATCTTTAACATGCCTCAGGGTACCAATAATTTCTTCCTGAATTTCTGTTGGAAGCTTGGTTTTGCTCGATTCTTTTAATAGTTCTATATTCTTATCAATCAGGGTAAGAATTGTTGCGTCACCTGTCATTAGGTAGCGGGTTACCGGCTTTTCAAGGGTTACATAGAGCTCTTTTTCAAATCCGTGGTATTCATCCTTTATCTTGAAGGCGCCATCCAGTCGTTCCAATGACCAGAAGATTGCAGCAGCTAGCATCAGCACAATAAAAACTAAGAGAAGGCTTGCTAAGCGAGTAATGGATGAGATTTTCATGCTCTACCTTAGTGTAATATTTCAAAAAGAGTCGTTGGTGCTAGGTCTGGTCGCTTTTTTACTACAGATATATTACAAAGTGGTGAATATCGGGATTTGCTCGTTATTTTTTTTTGCGTTTGCGTAATGGACAGATTGGCTGCATTGGCATAAAATACCGCCGGTTTATCTGGGCACACCCAGACGCAAGTTTCATAAACAAAAAGGCGAGGTTAACTTCTGGTTTTTCCTCGCTTTTTTGCACGTATCGTTTCTATTTCTGTAGTCGCGCTTATTTCGCGGGGAGGTTCAATTGGCGAGACCAGCCATTCTTGCTCTTGAAGATGGTAGTATTTTCAAGGGCTTAGCCATTGGCGCGGACGGTCTGTCTAGCGGCGAGGTTGTGTTTAATACCTCAATGACGGGTTATCAGGAAATCCTGACTGATCCTTCTTATTGCCAACAGATCGTTACTCTGACTTATCCACATATTGGAAATACAGGGACAAATGCAGAAGATGAAGAATCTTCTCGTACTTGGGTTGCCGGTCTTGTTATTCGTGACCTTCCATTAGTTGCCAGTAACTTTCGCAACGAAAAAAATCTGGATGATTATCTTAAAGATAACAACATCGTTGGTATTGCTGATATTGATACCCGCCGCCTGACCCGCATTCTGCGTGAAAAGGGTTCTTTGAACGGCTGTATCATGGCCGGCGACATCGATGAAGAAAAAGCATTGGCCGCTGCTAATGCTTTTCCTGGACTGAAGGGGATGGACCTAGCTCAGGTTGTAACAACAGATGAAACTTATGAGTGGAACTCTTCGACCTGGAAACTGGGAGAAGGGCATGCTGAGAAGAACGCTGCCGATCAGGCGTTTCATGTTGTTGCATATGACTACGGTGTAAAACGCAACATCCTACGTATGCTTGTTGAGCGTGGTTGTCGCTTGACTGTTGTGCCTGCCAAAACACCAGCAGCTGAAGTGTTGGCGCTGAACCCAGATGGTGTGTTCTTATCCAATGGTCCGGGAGATCCTGAGCCTTGTGACTATGCAATCACAGCGATTGAAGAGATTTGTAAAACTGATCTTCCTGTATTTGGAATCTGTCTGGGGCATCAGCTTCTTGCTTTGGCATCAGGTGCTAAAACGGTGAAGATGAAGTTTGGTCATCATGGTGCCAATCACCCGGTTCAGGATCTGGATGGTAAGCAGGTAATGATCACATCGCAAAACCATGGTTTTGCTGTTGACGAAGACGCATTACCTGAAAATGTGCGCGCGACACACAAATCTTTATTTGACGGTTCGTTGCAAGGGATTGAGCGTACAGATCGATCTGCGTTCAGCTTTCAGGGACATCCTGAAGCAAGCCCAGGCCCACATGATGTGGCGCCGTTGTTTGATCGCTTTATAGCGGATATGAAAGCTGCGAAAGCATAAATACTCTTCACCTGTGTAAAGCGGGTTGATGAAACGATACAAGGTAGGTGTGAATTAGCCGCCTACCGAAGTTATTAACTGATACGACTGGTTTATTACTGATGCCAAAACGTACGGACTTACAAAGTATTTTGATTCTTGGTGCTGGCCCGATTGTTATCGGTCAGGCATGTGAATTTGACTATTCTGGCGCACAGGCGTGTAAAGCGCTGCGTGAAGAAGGTTACCGCGTCATTCTGGTTAACTCTAATCCTGCGACCATTATGACCGATCCAGCGATGGCTGATTCTACATATATCGAGCCGATTAACTGGAATACTGTAGAAAAAATTATTGAAAAAGAACGTCCAGATGCACTTCTACCGACAATGGGTGGTCAGACTGCATTGAACTGTGCGCTTGATTTGGAGCGTGAAGGTGTCCTGGAAAAATATGGCGTTGAGATGATCGGTGCCAATGCTGACACTATTGATAAGGCTGAAGACCGTGATCGCTTTGATAAAGCGATGAAATCCATTGGCCTTGAATGTCCACGTGCAGCGATTGCTCACAGTATGGAAGAGGCACTGCAGGTTCAGGCTCAGTTGGGTTTTCCTTGCATTATTCGTCCATCTTTCACTATGGGTGGTACCGGCGGTGGTATTGCGTATAACAAAGAAGAGTTCATGGAAATCTGTGAACGTGGACTTGACCTTTCACCGACCAATGAACTGCTGATCGATGAGTCTCTGATCGGTTGGAAAGAATACGAGATGGAAGTTGTTCGTGATAAGAACGACAACTGCATCATCGTTTGTGCTATCGAAAACTTCGATGCGATGGGTGTACATACAGGTGACTCTATCACTGTGGCTCCTGCACAGACGTTGACCGATAAAGAATACCAGATCATGCGTAATGCCTCGCTGGCAGTTCTGCGTGAAATTGGTGTTGAAACAGGTGGCTCCAACGTACAGTTTGGTGTGAATCCGGAAGATGGCCGTATGGTCGTTATCGAGATGAACCCACGTGTATCCCGTTCTTCTGCGCTGGCTTCTAAAGCGACTGGTTTTCCAATCGCAAAAGTTGCGGCAAAACTGGCAATTGGTTACACGCTGGATGAATTGCAGAACGATATTACAGGTGGTGCAACTCCTGCGTCGTTTGAACCTTCGATCGACTACGTTGTAACTAAAATTCCTCGCTTCACTTTCGAGAAATTCCCACAGGCAAATGATCGTCTGACCACTCAGATGAAGTCTGTAGGTGAGGTTATGGCGATTGGTCGTACTCAGCAGGAATCTCTGCAGAAGGCTCTTCGTGGGCTGGAAGTGGGTGCGACAGGTTTTGATTCAATTGTCGATATTGAAAGCGAAGAAGCGCGTTCAATAATTATTCGTGAAATGAAAGAGCCAGGTGCAGAGCGTATCTGGTATCTGGGTGATGCGTTCCGTATGGGGATGAGTGTCAATGAGCTATATGAGATCAGTGGTATTGATCCATGGTTCCTAGTTCAGATTGAAGACATCATCAAGGATGAACAGCGCGTTTCTGAGATATCCATGTCTGACCTGGACAAAGATGCGGTATTCCGTCTGAAGCGTAAAGGCTTTTCAGATGAGCGTCTGGCTACACTGCTGGGTGTTTCTGAAAAACAGTTCCGTAAGCATCGTCATGGCGTAGATGTCCGTCCTG
Organism: Neptuniibacter sp.; assembly: GCA_050633605.1. Classification (GTDB taxonomy): domain Bacteria; phylum Pseudomonadota; class Gammaproteobacteria; order Pseudomonadales; family Balneatricaceae; genus Neptuniibacter. The sequence continues at coordinate 5,509 of JBOEGV010000029.1, forward strand.
TTTACAAGCGTGTAGATACTTGCGCGGCAGAATTTGCATCGGATACGGCTTACATGTACTCCACATATGAGGAAGAGTGTGAAGCTAACCCGTCTGATCGTGAGAAAATCATGGTTATTGGCGGTGGTCCAAACCGTATTGGTCAGGGCATTGAGTTTGATTATTGCTGTGTACATGCTGCATTAGCAGCGCGTGATGATGGCTTTGAGACCATTATGGTTAACTGTAACCCTGAAACAGTTTCTACGGATTACGATACATCGGATCGTTTGTTCTTTGAGCCGATCACGTTGGAAGATGTGCTTGAAATTGTGAATGTAGAAAAACCAAAAGGGGTTATCGTTCAGTATGGTGGCCAAACCCCACTGAAGCTTGCGGTTGCTCTTGAGCAGGCTGGCGTACCCGTTATAGGTACTCCGCCTGAAGCAATTGATCGTGCAGAAGATCGTGAGTTGTTCCAGAAGATGTTGAAGCGTCTTGGACTGAAACAGCCAGAAAATGCGACAGTGCGTTCCCTTGAAGAAGCGGTTATTGAAGCAGATAAATTGGGTTACCCATTGGTGGTTCGTCCATCTTATGTATTGGGTGGCCGGGCGATGGAAATTGTCTATAAAGAAGATGAGCTACGTCGTTACATGAATACGGCGGTACAGGTATCTAATGATGCTCCTGTATTGTTGGATCACTTCTTGAATGCTGCAATCGAAGTGGATATTGATGCTGTTTGCGATGGTGAAACGGTCGTGATCGGTGCGATTATGCAGCATATAGAACAGGCGGGTGTTCACTCTGGTGATTCTGCATGTTCTTTGCCTCCGTATAACCTTTCTGACGATGTTCAGAATGATATGCGTGAAATGGTACGTAAAATGGCATTGGAACTGGGTGTTGTTGGCTTAATGAATACCCAGTTGGCTTATCAGGATGGTGAGATCTACGTAATCGAAGTAAATCCTCGTGCATCCCGTACAGTACCGTTTGTGTCCAAGTGCATTGGTGTGTCACTGGCGAAAATCGGTGCACAGGTAATGACGGGCAAAACGCTTTCTGAACTGGGTTTCACTGAAGAAATTGTACCGAAGTTGTTCAATGTTAAAGAAGCTGTTTTTCCGTTTAATAAATTCCAGGGCGTAGATCCGATCCTTTCACCGGAGATGAAATCTACGGGTGAGGTTATGGGTGTTGGTACTACCTTTGGCGAAGCGTTTATGAAGGCGCACATTGGTGCTGGCGATAAGTTGCCAAAACCAGGTAAGGCCTTTGTTTCTGTACGTGAAGCGGATAAGCCAACAGTTCTTAAGGCTTCTAAAGATCTTGTCGAACAGGGTTTCAAAATTGTAGCAACCCGAGGCACGGCCCAGTTGTTAAAAGACAGCGGAATTGATGCTGAGATAGTTAATAAGGTTATGGAAGGTCGTCCAAATATCATTGATATGATTAAGAATGACGAAATTGCCTACATTGTTAACACCACAGAAGGTCGTAAAGCGATAGAGGATTCTGCGGATATCCGTCGCAGTGCTCTACAGCACAAAGTACCTTACACAACGACTCTGGCCGGAGCCGAAGCAATTGCTATGGCGCTTCAGTTTGGTGAAGAGAAAGAAGTTCGTCGTGTACAAGATTTAGGAGCGTAATAGTGAATCGAGTACCTATGACTGTTGGTGGTGAAGCTGCGTTGAGAGCGGAGCTTGATCAGCTGAAAACTCAGGATCGTCCACGTGTTATTGCTGATATTGCGGAAGCACGTGAGCATGGTGATCTGAAGGAAAATGCAGAATACCATGCTGCGCGTGAGCAGCAGGGTTTTATTGAAGGCCGGATTCAGGAGCTTGAAGCGAAGCTGTCGAATTGTCAGGTGATTGATGTAACTGCGATTCCTCAGACTGGTAAAGTAATTTTCGGAACCACTGTGACGATCATCAATCTAGAAACGGATGAGTCGAAGACTTATCAGATTGTGGGTGATGATGAGGCTGATATCAAAGTCAATAAGATTTCAGTGAATTCACCGATTGCTCGCGGGCTTGTGGGCAAAGAGGAAGGTGATATTGTCAATATTCAGACACCGGGTGGTGCGACTGAATATGAAATTGATGAAGTTATTCACATCTGATGAGTGTGTAACCTATTTAAGGGTGCCTGTGGCACCCTTTTTTATTTCTTAATTCAGCGAAGCAGATTTGAAAGCTTTGGATTTGGGGAGAGTGCCTTGCGGTAGATGAGGGCGATGTGTCCAATTTCTTGTACCAGCTCAGCTTCTACTATTTCGCACATTTCGCGAATCAACGCTTTTTTGGCTTCTCGGTCACCCACCGCAAACTTAACTTTAATTAGTTCATGGTCTTCTAGGGCGCGATCAACTTCCAGCTGGATGGCTTCGGTAAGCCCTTTTCCTGCTACAGTTACTATAGGATTAAGTTTGTGCCCGAGTGTTCGGTAATGCTTCTTTTGCTCAGAGTTCAAGCTCATATTAAAATACGGTGCCTCAAAGATTCGGCTGAACTCGCTGTTCGTGGTTCAGCAGTATATTATCAAGACGCATTTTACCTGACTTATCTCAGTCTTAGTAGCTTAGGTTTATTTAACAAGAGAGCAATTCCAGCGTGGCAAAATCAGTTAGCAGTGAACGATGGTTGAAAGAACATTTTGAAGATCATTATGTTAAAAAATCTAAGGATCTTGGTTACCGCTCGCGTGCGAGCTTTAAGTTAATTGAGTTGGATGAAAAGGATAAGCTTTTGAAACCGGGGATGACCGTTGTAGATCTAGGAGCGGCACCTGGTGGTTGGTCTCAGATCGCTGCCGAGCGTGTCGGGGATCATGGCAGGGTTGTGGCTTCGGATATTTTACCGATGGATTCGTTGGCCGGTGTAGAGTTTGTTCAAGGTGATTTTACTGAAGAGGAAGTTTTACAGCGAATTCTTTCTGCGTTAGGAGATGAGCCAGCAGACCTTGTAA
>JBOEGV010000030.1:0-23941 GCA_050633605.1 Neptuniibacter sp.
CGGACCAGGGCGAAGGTATTGACTGTGTTAAAGGCCTCGGTGAGATTGTTTATTACACCCCTGAGATTGAACTCGAAGGTCTCGCGCTGTTTCAGGCCTTAGGTAACCCTGATGTGGTCACGGTTGAACGTGAACACGTTAACGTTCCTTTACTTAATACGCTGAAACCTTATTGCTCAGTTTATCCAGATCCGGATGCTATCAAATATTGCCAGCACCGCGGTCGTGAAAAAACCTTCCTGAACTCGTTAGGTATCCAAACCGCGCCTTTCCATCTGGCAAATAATGCGGATGCGTTAAAGACAGGCGTTAAGGCTCTGGGCTTCCCTGTTTTCGTTAAGACCTGTGAAGAGGGCTACGACGGCTACGGCCAGTGGGTTCTGAAAAATGACGAAGATCTAAACGATCTTGTAGCTCAAGCGGACAACCTACCGGAAGTAGTCATTGAAGGTCGTGTTGATTTTGACCGTGAAGTTTCTTTGATTGCCGCACGCGATGCATCTGGCGAATGTGTGTTTTATCCACTGACAGAAAACCTGCATCGTAACGGCATTCTGTGGAGTTCTCTGGCTCCTGCTGACGCTCCTGCTGAGCTGCATGCCAAAGCCAAAGATATCGCGGATAAAGTGCTGAACGCTCTGGAATATGTCGGTGTCATCGCTATCGAGATGTTCCAGGCCGGTGATGAGCTGCTGGTCAATGAACTGGCACCACGCGTACACAACAGTGGTCACTGGACTCAAGGTGCAGGTATCTGCTCCCAGTTTGAAAACCACCTTCGCGCCATCTGTGGTTTAGGCTTGGGTCACACCATCAATAGCCAACATGCGGGCATGGTTAATCTGCTGGGTATTGAAGCTCCTAAAGAAATCATCAGCGAAAGTAATGTACAGCATCACGTGTACAACAAATCTCTACGACCCGGTCGTAAGGTTGGACACCTGAATCTGGTGAGTGATGATCGCCACACTCTGGAAGTGAAGCTGAAACGCATTCGCGAAACGCTTTACAAAGACGAGTAAAAAATACTAATAAAAAACCCGGCAAATGCCGGGTTTTTTGTGTGCATTAAATACTAATCTGACCGTTTAGGTATACCCAATCAAACCCGGCAGCCAAAGTACGATACCCGGTGCCATGATCAGTACTGCAATAGTGATAACGTCCGCAACGAAGAACGGCATACAGCCACGGAAGACATCCTGCACAGAACACTCCGGCCTTACGCCCGCAACCACAAAGCAGTTGAGCCCTATGGGCGGTGTAATCAGACAAAGCTCTGCCATTTTCACCACGATGATACCGAACCAGATAGCACACCCCACGCCGGAAACCCCAAATGCAGAATCCGCCGCTGCTACTGCTTCACCGCCATTCAGTGCAATCACCGCGGGATAAACCACCGGCAAGGTCAGCAATAACATGCCGATCGCATCCATAAACATACCCAAAACTGCATAGGCACAAAGGATCAGCAGCAAAGTTAACATTGGACTCTGCTCAAGACTGACAATCCAGTCTGAGAATGCCGAAGGCAGATCCGCAAAACCCAGGAAACGTACGTAAAGTAATACCCCCCAGATAATGGCAAAAATCATGGCCGAAAGTTTCGCGGTTTCCATCAACGAGCTTTTCAGTTCTTTCCAGCGGCTGCCGTTGTATAAGGCCATACACAGGATAATGAACGCACCCAAGGCACCGGCTTCGGTTGGAGTACCTACGCCGCCGTAGATGCACACCATGATGATGGCGATAACTACAAAGATCGGCATTGCACCCGGCAAGGATTCAAAACGCTGTTTCCAGCTATAACCGGTAACCGGAGGGCCAAAGTTCTTACGCGTCATTGCCAAAAAGATAACCAGACCGCCGTAGATCAACGCAGAAACTGCACCCGGCAGGAAACCAGCCATCAGCAATGCGCCGACGTCCTGTTCAACAATGATGGCATAGATAACCAATATCGCCGAAGGCGGGATCAAGGATGCCAAAGTACCACCTGCGGCCACCACGCCCGCAGCAAACCGCTTGTCGTAGCCAAGTTTGAGCATCTCTGGAACAGCGATTCGTGCAAATACCGCAGAGGTGGCTACCGATGCACCCGATACCGCAGCAAAACCAGCGGTTGAGAATACAGTTGCGACGCCCATACCACCCGGTAACCAGCCAACCCAGCGCTTCGCTGCTTCAAACAGGGACTTGGTCAATCCGGCATGGTAGGCCAGAAATCCTATAAGGATGAAAGTAGGAATCAACGACAGTGCTAGTGACGACACCTTTGAATGCGGAATAGTACCCGCCATTTTCAGTGCGACCATAAAGCCGCGCTCAAAACCCATTTTGGCTGAGAATATCCACAACAGGCCCAGAAATCCCGCTGCCGCAGCAGCAAAGGCAACCCGAACGCCCATCACAACAAAGACCAGCATGATTCCGGTTACCCAAAGGCCGATCGATATGGAATCCATACTGCCCATGGTCTGAAACAGATCACTCATTTAGTGTACTCCTGATCATCACTACCGCTGACTGCTTCCGCTTCTTTCGCAGCCACTTGTGCCGCTGTTTCAATAAGCGGAACCGCAACTGGCTCATCTCCACCCTCTCGAACCGCGCGAAAATAGCCCCAGATCTGGAGTAAAAAGCGCAGTGCAAGAATGCTCAGAGCAACAGGTACGACCAATTTGGCAGGCCATGTCGGTAGATTAATATCCAGTGATGAATCACCAATGGAGTAAGCCCGCCAGAAGTGCAGGTATGAGCCATAGATCAACACGGAGGTAACCAGAAACATGATCACGGTAGTCAGCAGTTCCGTGAACCAGAGGAAACGCCCATGGATCTGCCCGATAAGAATATCCATACGAATATGGCCACCCATTCTCTGGGTATAAGCAATCCCGAGAAAAGCAATGAACGCCATTGCCTGTTCGACCCAGTCGACATAACCACTGATCGGCATTGAGAAAAGCCAACGCCCCAGCACGTTTGTAGTCGCCAACAGAACCAAAAGGAAAATTGCCGTACCGCCGGCCAGGTTTAAAAAAGATTCTATCCGGAAGAAACATCGATCGGCCCGACTCAATTTTGAGTCATCTTCCAGAACCGTTGCAGTTGCTGACATGTCAGCCCCCTGTTAAAGCAAAGAAATTTTATTGCAGAGGAAAGCTGGCTTGGTGCCACCTATGAAGCGCAGCACCAAAACCAGCACAGGGCTATTTGCTATTGAGCAAACAGTTTTTCGGTGTAATCAAACAATGCCTGAGAGTCGAACTTATCTGAATATTTTTTGACCCACTCTTCACGAACCGAGTCGGATAATTCATTCAGTTTTGCAGCTTGCTCAGGTGTGAATGTAATCTGCTTCAACCCTACTTCAGCTTTGGCTGCTTCAAACTTAGCCGTCGTGTTTTGATCGTAATTATTTACGTAGTATGCCAATGCCTCATCCACAGACCCCAGAAGCGCTTCTTTATGCTCCGGAGTCAACATGTCCAGCGCATCTGTATTCACAACTACAGGGCAGTTTGCAGAACCCAGGTTCAGGTTTGTGGTAGCCCACTTACCCACTTTGTAAGAACCTGTCGCCAGATGAGCATGAGGAGCAAAGGATGCCGCATCGATCACACCGGAATCCATTGACTGACGTACTTCTGAAAAAGGAACGCCGGTTTTCACTGCACCCAACTTACCCAACACACCCATAATGCCACCCGGGCCACGAACACGCAGACCATCAAAATCTTCTAGTGAGTTGAGCCCGTCAGATTTACTCACAATGTTGTACTGGGGCAGCGGTGTTGGCATCAGCAGCGTTGCATTCCAGCGCGCCAGATCTTTTTTCACCACCGGGTGTTTGAACACCTCTGTGTAGATTTCACTGACCCGGGCCAGAGAAACATCTTTGGAGAACGGCAATTCAGTTACCGTAATGGTTGGGTTTTTATCTGTATGGTAGAAGGAACAGAATTGAGCCATTTCAAATGCCCCAATCGCAATGCCATCCAGATTTTCTCGGGACTTAGACAGCCCACCGTAGGAAATTTTCAGTTTAAACTCACCGCTGGTTTTGGCTTCCACCAACTCTGCCAGCTTTTCTACATTCTCTGTAAAGGCACGGCGTTTACCCCATAGGGATACGTTCCACTCCGTTGCTGCATGCACCTCTGCAGCAACCATGCCCACCAGTGCCGCCGAAGCGATCAGAGTCGTTTTCAAACCAGTCATCCTGTTATCCTCTTTCTATTATTTTTATATGCCACCTGTCGTGGTTTACTAAACCATCACAGCAAGGCTTGGGCCAACATTGGTAAAACCGCCGTCCACAAAAAGATAACCCTCTGAAATTTAATAACTTTTTAAATGCGCATCGTTTTTTGAAAAAAATCAGCTTTAGTTAGCCCACTCAAAACCAGCCATTTTTGGCCTATTAATTTAATGCTTATTCCTTTGTATAGGCCATTTTTGGCTCACCGACTGCTACACTGAATTTTTCTAATGTGCTCATTCCCCCGAACAGTCTGATGTCGGTGGGATGTTGATTCATAGACTGAGTCTGGCTTGTAAATTGCTGAGGTTTTCTGAAACCAACATGGCTGCAACACCGATAACTCAAACAAACCGGAATAATAAGAATCATAATGACCAATAAACCAGCCTCACTTCGTAACCCTAACCTATGGATTATTCTTGGGGCGGCCCTGTTTGGAGTTTTATTGTCATGGGTCCTGATTCATAACGCTGAGCAGCAACGTTTCTCCGAGTTAGACCAGAGTGGTAATGAGCGTCTGAACTTATACGCATCAACAGTAGAAGCGGCCCATAAACGTTTTGATTATCTCCCCTTCATCGTGGCCGGGGATCATCAGGTACAACGGCTGTTCGATCAACCCCAAAATACAACCCTTGCCGATGCCGTAAACCGTAAGCTGGAAAGCTGGAAAAACGAATCCAACGCCGCCGACCTGTATCTGATGGATAGAACCGGAGTAGTCATTGCCGCCAGCAACTGGCAGCAGAAGGATAGTTTCATCGGTAACGACTACCACTTCCGGCCCTATTTTCAGAGTGCCATTAATGGCCTTCCCGGTCAGTTTTTTGCGGTCGGTGTCACCACCGCGCGACCAGGCTTATTCCTCTCCAGAGAGGTACGTGATGGCGATGAGATTATCGGGGTTGCCGTCATCAAAATTGATATGACGCAACTTGAGTCTGACTGGGCAGCAGGTGGTGAAAACGTATGGATCACCGATACTGATGGCGTTATTTTCCTGTCCAGTAATCCGGCATGGCGCTATAAAAGTCTGACGCAATTGAGCAAAGAAACTCTGACCCGTCTTGATTCCGAACGTAAATACAGCCATCACCCGATTCAGCCTTTGCAGTTGATAAAGCACTCTCCATCACCCGAGGGGAATGCTGTGATTACACTAAAGACAAAAGCAGTAGGCAGTCCGCAACTAAATCAGAATTTCTTACTCCACCAGCGACAAATAGAAGGTTTGAACTGGCAGCTTTACTACCTGAGTGATCTTCAGGGTTTAGCCAGAAGCAAACAGGTTGCCACTCTGGTTGCGGTGCTGATCGCAGCACTACTTGCGGTTATTGGTTTATTTCTCAGTAGTCGCTGGAAACACCAACAACTTCTGGAACTGCGAGTGGCACAACGCACCAGAGAATTAAACCAGAGTAACGCCCAGCTAAAACAAGAAATAGAAGAACGTATCCGTGCCGAAAAAGCCCTGCGCCAAACCCATGAAGAGTTAATTCAAGCGGAAAAACTGGCCGCCTTAGGGCAGCTATCTGCAGGTCTGGTACATGAGATCAGCCAGCCTTTATCAGCGATTCAGACCTTTCTTGCCAGCACCCAATTACTGATCGAGAGGGATGAGATAGCTCTGGCCCGTGAAAACCTTACCGACATCGATAAGCTGATCCGCCGAGTCACCAGCATTGTTTCGCACCTTAAAACCTTCGCCAGTAAATCACGCGGAGTTCTGAGCCGGGTCCAACTACAACAGGTTGTGGATAACGCTCTGCTAGTCCTGACACCAAGGTTTAACAAAACGGATATCAGACTGAACTGGCAGCCACCGTCGGAGCCCATCGAAGTCCATGCGGACGAAATCAAGCTGGAGCAGATACTCGTCAACCTGATACGTAATGCCATTGATGCTACTCAGGAAGAGGATGAGATAACCGGAGAGATCACCATCGAACTCCGGGCAGATGGTAAACAAGCTCAAATTTCAATCCGTGATAATGGATGTGGCATTGAAGCGGAAGATCTGCCAAAACTATTTGATCCGTTTTTCACCACCAAACCTCCCGGTGAAGGTCTTGGACTCGGCCTGTCCGTTTCCTTTGGAATTGTCGAAGAGTTTGGTGGCAAACTGGACGCAGAGCCCAACCCGGACCGTGGCACAACCTTTAACCTGACCCTCTCCCTGGCACAACCGGAGCCTAATCATGTCGGATAATACTCAGCCGTTAACCTCCCCTGCAGAACCGGTTCACGTCATTCTGATCGATGACGAAGAAGCGATCCGCAAAGCGACCCGCCAGTGGCTTAATCTTGCGGGTATGGAAGTGGAAGACTACCCCAGTGCGGAAGCGGCATTGGAGCATATTACCCCGGGCTGCGACCGGGTGATTGTCTCCGACATCCGCATGCCGGGCATGGACGGAATGAGTTTCGCGCGCGAGGTACAGCAACTTGATCCGGACCTTCCGGTATTGCTGGTCACGGCTCACGGTGATGTCAGCATGGCGGTTGAAGCCATGCGAGATGGTGTTTATGACTTTATTGAAAAGCCCGTAGAACCTGATCTGCTGATAGATCGAATCCAGCGTGCCAGTGAAAAACGAAGACTCGTGCTTGAGAACCGGAAACTGCATAAATTACTCAGTCAGGGGCCGTCACTGGAAAGCCGTATGATCGGGCAATCGAAACCGATGGCAGCACTCCGGCAACAGATTCTGGAACTTTGCCAAACACCGGTGGATATCGTTATCAACGGTGCAACTGGAACAGGGAAGGAACTGATTGCTCGCTGTTTACATGATTTCAGCAACCGTTCTGAACAACCGTTTGTCGCCGTGAACTGTGGTGCTATTCCGGAAAACCTGTTTGAGAGTGAATTGTTCGGACATGAAAAGGGCGCATTTACCGGGGCTCAGGAAAAACGAATCGGTAAAATTGAACACGCCCAGAAAGGCACCCTGTTTCTGGATGAGATCGAAAGCATGCCGATTAATTTCCAGATAAAACTACTCAGGGTATTACAGGAGCGAAAACTGGAACGTGTCGGCTCTAACAAAGAGATAGAACTGGATCTGTGGGTCATTGCTGCGACAAAGGAAAACCTGGCTGAAGCCTCCCAGGAAGGGCGTTTCCGCGAAGACCTTTATTACCGTTTTAATGTAGTCGAACTGCATCTGCCTAAACTCGCGCATCGACGCGAAGATATACCACAGCTATTCGAATTTTTTGCACGCAAAGCGGCGCTTCAGTATGAGCGCGACTACAACACACCTGACGAGCAGGATCTCGCACTTCTGATGGATTACGAATGGCCCGGTAATGTTCGACAATTAAAAAACATTGCCGAACGCTACGTCCTTGGAATGGCAGATTCCAGAACCATCCGCGCCATCCTTGGACAAGGGGAAAACGAGGAGCAAAACGGCCATCTGCAAAGTCTTAGCGACCGGGTTCAGGCGTTCGAAAGGCAGATTATTATTCATGCTTTGAAACGACATAAGGGCAGCATTCTGGCGGTGACCGAAGAGCTGGACCTGCCTCGTCGCACCCTGAACAACAAGATGAAACAGTATGAAATTCATCGACGGGATTTTGTGAGTGGTTAGGCAAAGCAGTCAGCATTTCGTATGGTAATAAATTACTGACAAAAAGGAAGCAGCGTAGATACTGGTCCCCCTTGAATTGTTCACACAAACGTAGCTATTGAGTCTTAATCTTTACGTAATTCTCTTTCGTGCTCTGCTTTTTCTTTCCGCATTTCTCTTTCGTATTCTTCTCTATCTTTCATCATCTCACGCTGATGTTCTTCCCGATCCTTTCGCATCTCACGTTCGTACTCTTCTTTGTCTTTACGGTCTTCACGTTCTATTTCTTCACGCTCTTTACGGCTCTCACGCTGGTATTCCTCATCACGTTTTCGCTGTTCTTTTGCCATTTTTTTATCGTGTTTCATGCTTTCGCGTTCATTTTTCATTTGCTCTTTGGCAGCTTCTCTCTGATCTTTATCTTTGGAATCAGCATGGGCAACCGTTAACGGGAGAGATACTGCTAATAGACTGATCACTAGTCCTCTAATGACTTTTTTCATTTTAATTATTCCTTTTAAGACATGTGTATGAATATAAAAATAATGTAGCAGAGCTTACCTGCAACTGAATGAGGAGAGTGTAGACCCATTCCGCTTATGACACATTCCAGCCTTCAGCCTCTACCTTAAAGAACTAATTTTTGCCCAAAATAAAGACCTTCTGATTTCCCAGACACAGCATCAGAACCATATCCAAATTACTCACGATTCACCTCAGTTATTTACAGTTTTGTCCAAACAAACTCTGATTTTTGCTACTCAATTAACAGCCCAAACAAAAAATAATCATTTTTTCTTCATCCATTAGCTGGCGCCAGTCCGATCTTCTGAAATTTCTCTTACTGTCTGAAAAATATAAAGAATCTATCTAATTATCCTGTGGATAACTCAGATGCCGCACCCGCACATAATACTTTATATCGATACATTTCTTATCATTTTAAGTTGACAGTTAATTTATTATGAATAACGATACATTCCGTATCACTATCCGAAACCATAAAAATAACATTCACCTTAGTCCACGACCTAGGTGAACGGAGTTCAAAAATGAATCAATACTCAAAAGCTTTAGTAGCTGGTTTAAGCGCAACAGTTCTGACGATGGGGTCTGTCGGTCAGGTAAGTGCGGAAGAAGAAAAAATACGCTGGAAAGTTCAGGCGGTCTTTGGCACTCACCTTCCAGGTCTGGGCGACCCGATTAAACAGATTTCATCGCAGATTAAAACGGCCACTGATGGTCGTATTCAGTTCAAAGTTTACGAACCGGGCAAGCTGGTTCCACCTTTCGGCATCACCGAAGCGATCAAAAATAAACAGCTGAATGCGGGTTATGCCTGGCTTGGATATGATCAGGGTAAAATCCCTGCGGCAGCATTGTTAGCTGCAGCCCCGTTTGGCATGGAGCCTTGGGAATACGCTACCTGGTGGTATGAGGGCGAGGGGCAGAAACTCGCTGAAGACCTGTATGCAAAACATAATGTTCATCCGGTTCTTTGTAGTGTAATTGGCCCTGAAACAGCAGGCTGGTTCACGAAAGAGATGAACAGCATTGAAGATTTCAAAGGCCTGAAGATTCGTTTCGCCGGCCTTGGCGGTAAGGTTCTGCAGAAAGCAGGTGCATCTGTAACCGTTCTTCCGGGTGGTGAGATTTTCCCCGCTCTGGAGAAAGGCGCAATTGATGCAACTGAGTTCTCTATGCCTGCGATCGATCAACTGCTTGGTTTTCATAAGGTTGCCAAAATCAACTACTTCCCAGGTTGGCACCAGACCTTCACCGCATCACACCTGCTAATCAACAAAGAGTCCTGGAACGAGCTGGAAGAATCCACCCGCGCCATGATCGACACTACCTGTACTGCCGGTACATTCCGTGCTCTGACCCGCGGTGAGTCCCTGCAGGGTGAAGTCATTGCCACCTTCCCGGAAAAAGGCGTTGAAGCCAAAACCGTTAACCGCGACCTGCTACAAGATCTGAAAAAGCTGACGGACGAGGTGATGACTGAAGTGGCAGCAAAAGATGCTGACTTCAAGAAAATCTACGAATCCCAGCAAAACTTCATGACTGAGTACCAACGCTGGAAACGTCTGGCATACCTGCCACGCGACTTCGAATAAGCGAACAACCTTAAATCCACGTTTTAAGTTGTTTCACTCTGGGAGGGGTTCCCCCCTCCCTGCATTCAAGGGTGCTCTCGTATGAAGCTTGAAGATATCAGTACCGGATCTGCCGCGTACATTAACCCCGATGATTTAATTCATCACACTGCGCTGCCAGAGACAAAGTTATCCCTGATGTTTGATGCGCTAATCAAACAAGTAGGGGAGCTGTTCTCCTGGGTTTGGATTGTGCTGGTTGGCGTGATCATCAGTAACGTCGTCATGCGTTATGTATTTAACAACGGTTTGATCGAATTCGAAGAGATTCAGTGGCACCTCTACTCGCTCGGCTGGCTGATGGGGCTCTCTTACTGCTTCGTCGCAGATGAGCATGTGCGAGTTGATCTTATTCATGACCGTATGTCCCTTGTGACTCAAGCCTGGGTCGAACTGTGCGGCATGTTGTTCCTGCTACTGCCCTTCATCGTTCTGGTTGTGATCTATGCCGTGCCTTTTGTGATCTATTCCTGGGAGGTGAGCGAGGTCTCTGATGCGCCGGGTGGATTACCTTATCGCTGGGCCATCAAGTCTGCATTACTGGCCGGCTTTGGATTGCTTTTAATCGCCTATATTTCGCGTTTATCCCGCGTACTCAGCTTGCTCTATTCACGTTACTTCAAGAACACACAAGCGAAGGAGCTGAGCTATGGAAATTAATGAAATTCTCGCTCTGGCTATGTTTGGCAGTTTTATCCTGCTCCTTTTCACAGGTTTCCCGGTTGCCTGGGTGATGGGGGGAGTGGCGGTCCTGTTCTCCTTTATCGCCATCGTTATGGAAACTCAGTTTGATGCCTTTATTGGTATTGATCTTAACTACGTCTCCATCGTGATTCCCCGGATCTGGAACATTATGACCAACTGGGTGTTGGTTGCACTGCCCATGTTTGTGTTTATGGGCATGATGCTGGACCGTTCCGGCGTTGCTGAAGATCTGATGTCAAACCTATCTAAAATGTTTGGTCAGGTTCGCGGTGGCCTCGCGGTAGCCGTGACCTTTGTTGGCCTGCTTCTGGCCGCTTCTACCGGCATCATTGGAGCCTCCGTTGTGCTGCTCGCAGTACTTGGTGTGCCGTTGATGCTGCGTGATGGTTATAACAAAGAACTCGCCTGCGGCACCGTCTGCTCGACGGGTACTCTGGGCATTCTTATCCCACCGAGCATTATGCTGGTGATGATGGGTGACCGCATTGGCGTATCCGTAGGTGATCTGTTCCTCGGTGCCCTGTTCCCAGGTCTGATGCTGGCCACTATGTATGTGAGCTATATCTTTGCAGTAGGTTTCTTTAAACCTGCCCATGCACCGGTTGCTCAGGATACTGAGAAGCTTTCGATCAGCATTTTTATTGGTGTATTCAAAGCGGTACTGCCGACTGTTGCACTGATTCTGGCGGTTCTGGGCTCAATCTTCTTTGGTATCGCAACCCCGACTGAAGCAGCGGGAGTGGGAGCCTTGGGCGCTACGCTTCTGGCATTCAGCAAAAAAAGACTGACACTGGATGTATTAAAAGAGGTGGGGCGCGGTACAACCAAAACCACTGCTTTTATATTTGCGCTGCTTCTGGGTGCAACTGCTTTTTCCCTGATCCTGCGTGGATTAGGGGGCGATGAGATGATCGAAGGCTTTCTGCATGGCCTGCCCTTTAGCCCTACCGGAATTGTTATCACGATCCTCGTCGTCACTTTTATTCTCGGCTTCTTCCTCGACTGGATTGAGCTGACCCTGATTATCCTGCCGCTGGTCGCGCCAGTGGTGGTTAATCTCGGATTTGATCTGGTTTGGTTCACGATTCTGTTTGCGGTCTGTCTGCAAACCTCGTTCCTGACCCCTCCGGTTGGTTTTGCTCTGTTCTACCTGAAAGGCGTTGCGCCTGACGGGGTCAACCTGGGGCACATCTACCGTGGAGTGATTCCTTTCATTCTCATTCAGCTGATCGGGCTAGCCATCGTTTTCTACTGGGAAAACGTCGTGCTCTGGCTGCCCGCTATGGCGTACTCACAATAATTATTATGGAGAGCAACATGTCTACACAGGTGATATTGCCGCGAATTATGCAGGTGGGCGAAGATGCTTGCCTGGAAATACCCACAGTACTTTCCAGTCTGGGATGTAAACGTCCCCTTATCATCACCGACAAAGTGATGGTGGATCTGGGTTACGCAAGGAAGATACAAGCTTTGCTGGAAAACCATATGATTTTCTGCGATGTTTTTGATGACACCGTGCCGGAACCGACTGTGCTCTCAATCCAGGCGGGGGTGAATAAAGCCCACAATGGTAATTACGATTGCATCATTGCGTTGGGCGGAGGCAGCCCGATCGACAGTGCAAAAGCGATCTCAATTCTGGCGAAACACGGCGGAGAGATGCGTGACTATAAGTTCCCGCGCATCGTAAACGAGGAAGGACTGCCCGTTATCGCCATCCCAACCACTGCCGGAACTGGTTCGGAAGTGACACGTTTTACCATTATCACTGATGAAACCACAGACGAAAAAATGCTCTGTGTAGGCATCGGTTATATGCCGGTCGCCGCATTGGTGGATTACAAGCTAACCTGCACGGTGCCGCCACGTATTACCGCAGATACCGGCATCGATGCACTGACCCATGCAATGGAGGCTTATGTCAGCAAGAAAGCAAATCCGTACAGTGACTCACAAGCACTTGAAGCCATGCGCCTGATCGGACCTAACCTGCGCCGTGTTTTCCACAATGGCGACGATAAAGAAGCCCGCGAAGCGATGATGCTTGGTTCTACTCTGGCAGGAGTAGCTTTCTCTAATGCATCCGTAGCGATGGTACATGGTTTAAGCCGCCCAATTGGAGCTTTCTTCCACGTACCACACGGGCTTTCCAACGCTATGTTGCTGCCTGCTGTAACTCAGTTCTCTCTGGAAGCAGCCCCAGAACGCTATGCAGACTGCGCCAAGAGCATGGGCGTTGCCTCCTATGAAGATGATACAGAGACCGCAAATCGCAAACTTATTGAGGAACTGCATGCATTGAATGACGAACTGCGTGTGCCTTCAGTTGAGCAGTTTGGAATTAACCGTAATGAATTTATGAGCGTTAAGGAAACCATGGCTGAGCAGGCATTAGCTTCTGGCTCACCGGGCAATAACCCGCGCGTACCTACCGCTGAAGAAATTGTTGAGATTTACAAATCCCTTTGGGCTTAAGAATAAATATTAAATACAGAATTTGAGGTAAAGACCATGCCATTAATCGGACATTTTATTAACGGTAAAGTGATTGAAGATAACAACCGCACACAGGATGTTTACAACCCTGCAACCGGTAAAACCGACAGTCAGGTTGCTCTGGCTACGGTTGAGACCGTTGAAAAAGCCATTGCCGCAGCACAAGCCGCCTATCCAGAGTGGAGAGATACTCCAGCCATTAAACGTGCACGAGTTATGTTCCGCTTTAAAGAACTGCTGGAACAACATACTGACAAGATCTGTGAACTGATCGGTGCTGAACATGGCAAGATCTGCCACGATGCGGCAGGTGAATTGCAGCGCGGTATTGAAAACGTTGAATACGCATGTGGCGTACCTGAACTGCTCAAGGGTGAGCATAGCAAAAATGTTGGCCCGAACATCGACTCCTGGAGCGAGTTCCAGCCACTGGGTGTTGTGGCAGGTATTACACCGTTCAACTTCCCGGTAATGGTTCCACTATGGATGTTCCCAATGGCGATCGCCTGCGGTAACACCTTCGTACTGAAACCTTCAGAACGTGACCCAAGCTCAACAATGTATATTGCCGGCCTTTTACAGGAAGCTGGTTTGCCGAATGGCGTGCTGAACGTTGTAAACGGTGACAAAGAAGCAGTGGATACCCTGCTGAATGATGAGCGTGTTAAAGCCGTAAGCTTTGTAGGTTCCACCCCAATTGCTGAGTACATTTACTCTACAGCCAACGCCAATGGCAAACGTTGTCAGGCACTGGGCGGAGCGAAAAACCACGCGATTGTTATGCCGGATGCCGACATGGATAACGCCGTTAACCAACTGGTTGGTGCTGCTTTCGGTTCCTCAGGTGAACGCTGCATGGCGCTTTCTGTTGCGGTAGCTGTAGGTGATGAAGCGGGTGATGCTCTGATTGATAAAATGTCTGCCGCTATGGCGTCATTAAAAGTGGGTGAGCCAACAGATGCCAACAATGATTTTGGCGCTCTGATCACTAAGGAACACCGCGATAAAGTTGCCGGTTACATCACCAGTGCTGAAGAGCAGGGTGCAACCATTGTGGTTGATGGCCGTAACCCAGAAGTTCCGGGTTATGAAGGCGGTTTCTTTGTCGGCGGTACGCTTATCGATAACGTCACACCAGATATGGTGAGCTATCAGGAAGAGATCTTTGGTCCTGTTCTTCAGGTTATCCGCGTGAAGACGATGCAGGAAGCGATGGATCTGATTGATGCTCACGAGTATGGCAACGGCACCTGTATCTTCACTCGCGACGGCGAAGCTGCACGTTACTTCTCTGATCATATTCAGGTGGGCATGGTCGGCATTAACGTGCCTCTGCCAGTACCTGTTGCTTATCACAGCTTTGGTGGCTGGAAGCGCTCACTGTTCGGTGACCTGCACGCTTATGGTCCGGATGCGGTGCGTTTCTACACTAAGCGTAAAACAATCACTCAGCGCTGGCCTTCTGCCGGTGTACGTGAAGGTGTGAACTTCTCTATGCCAACCATGAAGTAATCCTCTGCTCTGGCAGTACTTTTGGCTACAGGTGTTAGCCGGTTGTTTTACAAGAAGGAAGGTTATTCGTTTCGAAGGGGAACCGGATAACTTTCTGGGGTTATTTTGCTACAACGTTGACCTGTCCATGTAGCAGTCTCTACCTGATGAAATTCATCTAAAGTATGTGAATAACACTTTTGTAAAACCCCGGCGAGCCCTGTAGTCTTTTTTACTCATAATGCTCAACGGTAATGTTATGAAACCGGTCCTTTTTGAATCTTACAAAGTCTGCAACAACAAGTTCATCAGCGTCATTAAGCTGAACTCTCCCGGCAACCTTAATGCTTTGACACTGGAGATGGTGGATCTGATTCAGGAACACCTGGATAGCCTGCGCTACAGTGAAAATATCGTAGCGGTCGTTTTAGACAGTGTGATTGATAAAGCTTTTTGTGCAGGCGGTGATGTTGTTTCCATTACGCAAGCCTGGAGCAAGGGTGATGAACAACTGGCGAAGGACTTTTTCCTACGGGAATATAAACTCGACCGCGACATTCACCGTTTCCCTAAGCCGGTCATCTGCCTGGCAAACGGTATCGTTATGGGCGGAGGAATGGGATTAATGAACGGCTGTAGCCATCGGGTGGTGACTGAAACCACGTATATGGCGATGCCTGAAATCTCTATTGGCCTGTTCCCGGATGTAGGTGGTAGCTGGTTTCTAAACCAGATCCCGGATGGCATGGGCTTATTTCTGGGCTTAACAGCAGCACCGATGAATGGTGCCGACGCTAAATACCTTGGTCTGGCGGATTACATGATCAGCAGTCATTATCGCAATGAGATTGTTGAACATTTAATCGCTGCTGACTGGAACGCACCAGCTCAGGAGGTTGTGGATAAACTCTTCTCCGAATTGCAAACCGCTTCTGCTGAACAGTGCTCACATGTACAATCGAATTGCGAGCAACATCAGGCACTGATTACTACTGCAACCCATCAAGAAACCTTGCCAGAGGTCGTAGCTGCAATTCTGAATTGCGATTCTGATGAACGCTGGTTGCGCAAAGCCAAAGACAACCTGGATTATGGCAGCCCGTTATCAGCCTGGTTAATCCACCAGCAACTGCAACGATCTGGGTCCATGTCGTTAGAAGAGGTTTTTGAGTTTGAGTACAATCTGGTGCTTGCCTGCTGTAAGCAAGGTGACTTCGCTGAAGGTGTCCGGGCATTATTAATCGATAAAGACCGGCAACCCAACTGGCAGTACCGATCCGTTGATGAAGTAACTCATCGTTTTATCAATACATTTTTTGAGTAAGCAGGAACACCATGCCGGAACGCAGAGAAAAAGGCTCTTCAATTACCCGGGTACTGGAAATTATCGAGGCCGTGGCTTGTGCTGACCATCCGTTAAGCCCCGCCGATCTATCCGAAATGCTGGATATTCCGAAGCCTAGTGTGCACCGTCTTCTACAACAACTTCAGGCCAGCGGTTATCTGCAAACCAATATGCGCGGCCTGCTGCTTCCTGACAAACGCCTGCATACCATCTCTTTGGGTGTTCTATACAGCAATCGCTATAAAAGTGTACGTAAAACCATTCTGCAAAAACTCTCTGCGGAGATTGGGGAAACCTGTGGTATCGCGATCCCTGATGGCATTGAGATGATCTACTATGATCGCCACCAATCAAACTGGCCGTTACAGATCAACCTACCGGTAGGTACTCGTACCCCGGTATGGTGCACAGCCAGTGGTAAGTTATACCTGAGCACACTTCAAGAATCACGACTCCATAAAGTTATTGATAACCTCTCTCTGGAAAAAATGGCGCGCAATACCATTGATACTCCGGAAAAACTGAAAACCTCACTTGCAGACATTCGTGATACCGAAATCGGGATCGATAACGAAGAGTTTATTGATGGCATGGTCGCCTGCTCTGTTCCAGTGAAAGATCAGGATGGCAGACTGCTCGCTTGCCTTTTCACCCACGCCCCGGTGATCAGAAAGAGTCTGGATGAACTGGTCAAATATGTGCCTTTGATGAGGGAAGCAGCAACCTCACTGGGCGAATTTGTTACTGAACAATAATAATGTTTAGACCCCCTGAAATGTATTCATGAGAACAACCCTATTGATCTTTTAGATATAAAAAGAACAGGTTACAGACATGTTAGTTGAGCACTTTATAGAATCAGTCTAATAGGTTGATGCCAACAATCCGTCATAGCTACCCCTTCCTGAATTTTTTTCACATCATGAGACCGTCAATCGATCTAGTCTTAGGGTAGGAACTTAAAAAATTGAGTTTCGACTGGAGGGATATGACTAAGTCACATGCTTATACTTATTGCTCGGCGAAACACTTTGATTTGAGGTTTAAGTCATTAACGCTAAAAGCAATGTTTCTGTTACTGAGCATCACTGCCTACTCTGTATCTGCAGAGGAAGGGACTCCAGATCTGCCCGAGCTCTATAGTGAAGCCCATCCCTTTGCTATTCAAACCGACGATTCCTATGACCAGGAAAGCCAACAAAAGCTAAAACTGATTGAAGATTATCTGAAACAAGTAACAAGCAAGCAGTTGACCAACAGCTCCTCAATTTATCTTGCTCCCAAAGGGGTGAAAATTGAAACGGACTACCAAAACAACATTTCTACTGAAATAAAAACGGATACAGAAAATATAACTTTCACCTTCAAGCTTTCTTTCTAGTTCGCTAACTTAAGAACTTTCATGAATTAACTCAGGGGTTATTAGGTAAGGCATGCGTAGCCAGAGCATGCCCGCCCCATAAAGAATTACTGAGAATCGGAGCCCATAATCACGAACTAACTTTGCTTCGCCCAGAACTGATCTGATAATTCCGAAAAGGCTTTAGATATATCCAACATGTTCTTGCTGGTATGGGCGCTGGTTTGCACACTGCCCATATTCTGCTCAGACATATCCCGGATTGAATAAACACTTCGATTAATCTCCTCCGCCACTGCACTTTGCTGTTCAACAGCCGCTGCAATTTGATTATTCATATCTGTGATCTGTTGTATAGCAGAATGGATGGCATCCAGAGACTGAACAGTTTCATCACTCTGTAGAACGCACTGATCTGTATATGCCTGACCGTTTTCCATTACCGCTACAGCTTTGCCTGCACAGCTCTGCAACTGATCAATCATCTGTCTAATTTCCTCAGTTGAGGTCTGCGTTCGGCTGGCAAGAGTTCGAACCTCATCAGCAACAACAGAAAAGCCTCTGCCTGCATCGCCTGCACGTGCAGCTTCAATAGCAGCATTCAAGGCCAACAGGTTTGTCTGATCTGCAATTTCACCAATAACATTCAGGATGGTAGAAATATTATTGCTGCTTGCCTCTACTTCCGCGATAACCAGAGAGGCGTTAGAAATTTCCTGCTTAAGGCTTTGAATAGAAGAAACACTGTTATTAACTACTGATCGACCTTTAACAACCTCCTCCAGACCGTCTGTTGCAGAAGTTGAACTGCTTTGAGCGTTATCAGCAACCTCCTGAATGCTCGCAGACATCTGATTAACCGCAGCAGCAACTTGATCCGTTTCTTCAAACTGCTGCTTAGCTCCGGCTTCAGACTGAGTAACCGCAGAACTGAGTTCCGAGGCTCCTTCCGTCAGAGTAGATGCAGAATCCGCAATACGACCAACCAATCCAGCTGTTTCTGATTCCAGTAGTTTCATCGCCACCTGAAGTTGGCCTATATCGTCATTTCTTCCCGAGTAGATATATCTTGAAACTGGATTATCAATTACAGACTTAGCTTTTTGAACAAGCTTTCTGTAGGGGGATAAGACTCTATACACTGCCAAAGCGCTGATCACAAAAGCCGTAGCCATTAGCAACAAAGAAGATACAGGGCCTAAAGTTAAGAACCCCATCGCCCCCAAACTCATCATGCCAGGCAAAAAAACACAGATCAGAGCTTTTAAAGAAAGGCTCATTCCATCTTTCAGGACAGCAGGCGTTTTACCCTGCATCAGGCTAGGATAAATTTTTTCAGCTCTGGCAACATATTTTGGATCGGGCTTACGCCTAACAGATTGGTACTCCATCACCGTACCATTGCGTTCGATCGGGGTAACGTAGGCATCGACCCAATAATGATTTCCATTTTTACAGCGGTTTTTAACAATCCCCATCCATGAATGGCCTTTTTTTACAGTATCCCACAGATCCCCAAAAGCAGCCGGTGGCATATCTGGGTGACGGACCATATTGTGATTACGGCCAATGAGTTCATCTTTCTCAAAACCACTGACATTCTCAAAGTCCCTGTTCACGTAGGTGATGGCGCCTTTGAGGTTCGTAGTGGAAAGAATATTCAAGCTGCCACTGTATTGCTCTTCAATTTGCGTTACCGGTAAATTGCTTTTCATAATGCGCTGTTTTCATCCTTCACTAATAAGCTCTTAGTTATTGTTATAATTGCCTAACATTTTTTATTGTTTAAAAAGCCCTCGGAGGTCCATCGCCGCTCAAGTTCAGCGGGTGACTGAGGGCGCCCATGTAAGAAACCCTGCAAAATGTCGCATTTATGATTACTCAAAAATGCCTGCTGTTCTGGTGTTTCCACACCTTCTGCTACCACTTTTAAACCCAGCTTATGAGCTAGTGCTATTGTGGCTGCACTGATTGCGGCATCGTTAGCATCCGTTTCGATATCCCTAACGAACTCCCTATCCAGTTTCAGAGTTTGTATAGGTAGTTTTTTTAAATAAGCCAAAGATGAGTAACCGGTTCCAAAATCATCAATAGCAATACTTATTCCAAGTTCGTGCAGCTGACACAGTGTTTCGATCGCCTGCTCAGGATTATCCATCGCTACTGACTCGGTCACCTCAAGTTCAAGAGCAGAAGCCGGCACGCTATGCTTCTGTATAGCAACTTTGATTTGTGGGATTAGCTGCGGGGAATTGAGCTGACGCGCAGATAGGTTAATTGCAGCGCTGAATTGAGGCAGCTCTAATGAGCGCCAATGAGACAGCTGTCTGCAAACTTCATTAATAACCCAATAACCAACACTTTCTATCAGGCCAGTATCTTCCAGAATAGGGATAAATTCGGCCGGAGAGATAAGCCCTTTAGTAGGATGACGCCATCGAATCAAAGCTTCCAGACCGCATAATTGTAAATTTGAAGCAATGACTTTGGGTTGATAATGAAGCTCAAACTCACTGTTACCCAGAGCTTGATGGAGCTCCTGCCCAATCTGTAATCTTTTATTAGTGGAATCCGCAATTGCAGAAGAGAAATACTGATAATTCTTACGCCCCTGAGCCTTGGCGTGATACATCGCGGCATCAGCATTCTTGATAAGTTCCTGAACGGTATCTGCATCATCTGGATAAAGGCTGACACCGATACTCGGGCTACAGAAAAGATACTCACCTTCAATCTGATATCCCTCTGATAACTTGTCCAGAATCATACCCACTTTCATTGTGAGCAAGTGGTGGTTGGGGATATCCGTTAGGGCAAGAACAAATTCATCTCCCCCGAAACGAGCAACAATATCACTCTCCTTAACAAGAGACTGCAAACGCTTGGCAGCAGCTTTTAGCAGCTCATCTCCAACTGCATGACCGAGAGAGTCATTGATATCTTTAAAGTGGTCCAGATCAATCAGAACAACCGCTACTTCAAGTTGATAGCGTTTAGCATTTAAAACAGCCTGCCCCAGCCTTTCTTCAAAGCTGAACCGGTTAAACAGCTGAGTCAGAGGGTCGTGGTGCGCAAGATGTTGTATCTTTTGCTCAGCTTCTTTCTTTTCTGAAATGTCACTGAAACTGGCAATAAAATAACGAATTTGCCCCTTGGGGTTGCGGATTGTGCTGATCGTGATCCATTTGGGATATACCCGACCCTCTTTGGTCCTGTCCCATAGCTCACCCTGCCAATAACCATTCTCAGTTAATGAGTTCCACATCTCCTCATATACGGACCTGAGAACACGTCCCGACGCTAAAATTCTGGGGTTGTGCCCTTTCACCTCAGGTTCGGTATATCCTGTCAGTTCAGTAAACGCCTGATTTACTGAAATAATTCTATTTGTTTGGTCACTAATCAAAATGGCCTGTTTACTCTGTCGGTACACGCTCGCATAAAGCTCAAGCTGAATACGACTCTCTTCCTTGTCCGTATTATTTTGGATAATAGCTACCAGCTCACCTGTAGGTGTTCTGTAAAATTCTATATCCAGCCACAGGGAAATATGGTGATCTTTATAGTGGATCAGTGGATAGCTACGACCTTCTCCGTCATGCCAAACCTGCCTCATGATGGCAAGCATTTCAGTCGCCTCCGACTTATACGCCGAAAGAAACTTATGCAGAGCTACTCCTTTTACCTGATCTTTTCTTTTTTTGAGGATTAGTTCGGCAGCACTATTTAGGTTTCTTATCAGGAAGTCGCCGTTGTTTGGGATGAATTCAAATAAAATGACACCTATAGGCATCGCTTTGAATAAATCGTGAAACCGGGTTTCGCTATTCAGGAGGGATTGGTGAAGATATTTAATCTCAGAAATATCTCGCCAGGTTGTATAGAGGATAATATCCTCGTCAAATTTCATGACCACAAGAGTCACAATCACATTAATAGGTGAACCATCCAGGTGCTGATGCACCCACTCAAATTGATGGAAACCCTCTTTATGAGCTCTTCCTATGTGATCATTTGCTTTTTCGATCGACGCTTGTCCATCAGGCTGAAGCTCCGGCGATATTTCAGCGGGATGAACATCAAGCAACTCATCCTTTGAGCTATATCCCAGAATTTCTACAGCTGACTGATTACACTCAACAAAACGGTCATTTCTGCAGATCAATGACGGCTCTGGAGATGCGTCGAAAAGGGTCTGCAGCAAATGACCATTACTGGTCGCCACAGAGCCGGATTCGCTCCACCACATGTATATCCCTATCAAGCTTTATTGTTGTTATTGAGGCTAAGAATATACAAACAAATTATCCATATAACTAGTGTGGTTAAATGTATAAATTCATACGAGCGTTTGCTTTATCAATACTTTAGTACTAAAAATAATAAGACAAAAGTACTTAAAAGCACTTGGTTTGTTCGCGATGTACGACCTCTTCACGCCCAGAAGGACGAAAAAGAAAGAGAAGATTACTTGGTTAAAACGCAAAGTTGAGGAGTGTAAATTCAAGGGAAAAGACTCCCTGCCACAACAGAGCCTTGATCTGATGACGGTAGTGCAGAAACAAGTTTACTAAGAGGAACTTACCACTCCCGGAATATTTCCCCAGCAGAACCCGCTAAAATCAGCCAGCCAATTAATACAACAATAGCTACACCAATACCTGCTAAAACTAACAAAGTGCCCATACAGCCCCCTTCTTCCAAAAAAGTATGTACTTTGTATATACATTATAGATACTTTTTTAGCTTTTTCAAAAAACTTGCGGGCTTCAAGTAACCTAAACAGGAGGCGGTCTTTCCCCCTCCCCCTGATTGCAGTTTTATAAGATAAGAATCACAGATTGGAAATCCAAAGGCTCTGGTAAGGTGCAAGCTCAATACTGTCATGTAGATCTGGGATCTCAACGCCTTGCAGAAGATCTTTCCAGTCATGGGTACTGATCAGATTCAAATCCGACAGCAGCATTTTTACCGGTTGGTCACTGATATTATTGATGCAGAAAATACTCTGCCTGCGATCCGGGCTCTGGCGCCAGAAACCAAAAATATGCTCGCCTAGATGCAATGTGAACTGGGTCGCATTCGGATGAAAAGCCGGCTGTTTGATTCTCAGGCTGATCAGGTCTTTCATCTCTGCAAAAATACGGCTGTGATGACTGTTACTGTCTTGCAACAGCGCCTTCAGCTCATCATATTGCCAGTGATGACGGTTGATCGAACGGAAGTGATCTGTCGCGATGACGCGTTCATAATCATTACGCGACCCCAGCAGGCTCTGGAAGTAAATTCCCGGAATACCTTCCAGTGCCAACATAATACGATGAGCACAAAGAAAACGCTGTTCCGTTAAAGCGTCTTTGCCTTTATGCGTTCCTCTAAGAGCATCATATAAGGCGATGTTAATCTCATAGGGTTTGTTTACGCCGTTATCCAGTGTTCGCCATGAAACATGGCCACCAAACGACTGCATGGTTTCAATTAGTTGATTGACTTCATCATCACTGAGAATACCTTCCGCCGGTCTTAAGCCAATGCCATCGTGGGAGGCTATGAAATTAAAATAAGCCGTACCGTCCTGTGCCGGTGGCATACTCATCATCCATTGGCGCAGATAAAAGCTCTCTCCTGTCATCAGCGCATGCAGCAGTAAGGGTGGCAGTGAGAAGTTGTATACGCAATGTGCCTCATTGGCATTACCGAAGTAAGAGAGGTTCTCCCTACTCGGTATATTGGTTTCGGTAATGATCATGGCGTTCGGGACCGCATACTCAATCAAAGTACGCAGCAGCCGGACCACTTCATGGGTTTCTTCCAGATTAAGACTGGTTGTGCCTGGTTTCTTCCACAGAAAAGCAATCGCATCGAGACGGAAAATGTTCACGCCCTGATCAAGGTAATGGCGGGTAATCTTAGTAAACTCTTTCAATACTTTGGTATTTCGGAAGTCCAGATCCACCTGATCATGACTGAAAGTACACCAGACATGTTTTACTCCATCTGCCGTTTCCACTTCCCGCAGCAGAGGGCTGGTTCGCGGTCTCACCACGTCAGACAGGTCATCCTCTGGAGATGCAGTGAAGAAATAATCATGCCCTTCACCCTCTCCTTTAATGAAATTTTCAAACCAGGCGCTACTGCCAGAACAATGGTTGATAACCAGATCAGACATTAAGCGGTATTCAGAAGAGATTCTGCGGATATCTTCCCAGTTTCCAGCACTTTCTCTGACTTCATAGAAATCCTCTACTGCAAAGCCATCATCAGAACTGTAGGGAAAATAAGGCAGAATATGTACGCCATTGATCAAGCCTTCACAGTCTTTCTTCAGAAACTTGTACAGCGTTTTTAATGCCGGTTCGCCTGAGTCATGCAGAGCATCCCCATAACCGATCATAATCACATCCTGCTGATCCCAATGGTTCTGATGAGCTACCGGCATTTCAGATACAGATTCCAATCGCATCAGGGAGATTAAATCCTCCGTCAGAGCCGCGACATCAACACCTTCAATGTCTGCATAGATCAGATCAAGAT
>JBOEGV010000031.1:0-8319 GCA_050633605.1 Neptuniibacter sp.
GCCAGCCAGATTGGCGCTGGCCTTGTTGGCGTAATGTATATTCTTGATGAACCCTCTATAGGACTTCATCAACGTGATAACGAACGCTTACTTAACACCCTGATCCATCTTCGTGACCTTGGAAATACAGTTATTGTTGTTGAACATGATGAAGACGCTATTCGCTTAGCCGATTATGTTATTGATATAGGGCCAGGAGCCGGAGTACATGGCGGCGAAATCATTGCTCAAGGCAAACCCGATGAAATCATGAGTAATCCAAACTCAGTGACAGGTCAGTACCTGAGTGGAACAAAAGAAATCGCAGTTCCCCAGAAACGCCACCCTGTTGATCGCAAGAAACGCCTGGAACTCAAAGGCGCGACGGGCAACAACCTGAATGCAGTAAATCTAAGCTTACCCGTCGGCTTATTCACTTGCATTACCGGCGTTTCAGGCTCAGGAAAATCCACCCTGATCAACAACACACTGTATCCAGTGGCTGCAACAGAATTAAACAATGCTACAACTCTGGATGCCGCGCCATTTGAATCAATATCTGGAATGGATCACTTTGACAAAGTCATTGATATAGACCAAAGCCCCATCGGTCGTACACCTCGCTCAAACCCTGCAACTTACACTGGCATTTTTACACCGGTTCGAGAGCTTTTTTCTGGCACACAGGAAGCACGCTCGAGGGGCTATAAACCTGGGCGATTCAGCTTTAACGTTAAAGGCGGACGTTGTGAAGCTTGTCAGGGTGATGGTGTTATCAAAGTTGAAATGCATTTCCTACCTGATATCTATGTACCTTGTGATACATGCAAGGGCAAACGTTATAACCGCGAGACCCTTGAAATTAGGTATAAAGGCAAGAACATCCATGAAGTGCTTGATCTAACGGTGGAAGACGCACGCCAATTCTTTGATGCTATTCCCGCCCTCGCACGCAGACTACAAACATTAATCGATGTCGGGCTTTCTTATATACGCTTGGGGCAAGCTGCCACGACACTATCGGGTGGTGAAGCTCAGCGCGTTAAACTCGCTAAAGAGCTGTCCAAACGAGATACGGGTAAAACCCTGTACATTCTTGATGAACCTACTACAGGTCTGCACTTTTACGACATTCAGCAACTACTCAATGTACTTAACCGACTACGTGATCATGGCAACACAATCGTAGTGATCGAGCATAACCTTGATGTGATCAAGACTGCAGACTGGATTGTGGATTTGGGACCGGAAGGTGGAGTAAAAGGCGGTATGATAATCGCAGAAGGAACCCCTGAAGAGGTTGCACAAAATCCAGCTTCTCATACCGGACACTTTTTAAAATCTATGCTTTAAAAACCCTTAACTACTCAGCATACATATGGCCGAGCAGTGTTGAGCCTTCTGAACCAAAGTGACTTTTTAGCTATCGAGATAGCATCGAGGGATGATTTTGAAACGTAACAGTCGCCTATCCACAATTACCAGTATGGTCACTCAGAGTTATGACCGTATATGGGATTGTTGCTGCGATCATGGTCAGATAGGTATTGCTTTATTGCGTTCTGACGCTGCTGCAACTGTTCATTTTGTTGATATTGTCCCCTCCCTAATAGACACTCTGCAGACAAAGCTCACTGAGGAGTTTCCACTCTCTGGTAACGACTGGAAAGTGCATTGTGCTGATTTAAATAAGTTAAAGCTTCCTGTAGGCGACACCAAAAATCTGATTATTATTGCAGGCGTAGGTGGGGACCTTACCATCACGTTAGTGCAAAACTTTCTTTTAAATAATTCCAACCATAATTTAGAGTTTATATTATGCCCCGTTAGGCACAACTTCAAAGTACGGCAGGCCATGAAAGAGCTGAACTTAGGACTGATAAACGAGTCACTGGTATTCGAGAAAGGCCTTTTTTATGAGGTCATGCATATCACCTCAGGCGCTGATAAAACAATTAAAACTACAGGTTCAATAATGTGGGATTTTTCAGATTCTGATCACCAACGTTATTTAGAACAGAACATAGAACACTATCAACGAGCATCCCGCTCCAACCCACAAAAGTACACCGATGTTTTATCGGCTTATCAGGCACTTAAGTCTCTACAAGTTTGAATTATTCTTATATCCTTTCTAACCTGAAGGGATCTCGGCATTTTATGTTTATAAGCATGAAGCTAGAGTCCGAACTACAATCAAACAGCGTTTTTGTTTTTCATTCAGGAGTTTGTAATGAATAAACTGTATTTCAAACGTTTTATACTCT
The DNA here is from genome assembly GCA_050633605.1 of Neptuniibacter sp. GTDB lineage: Bacteria > Pseudomonadota > Gammaproteobacteria > Pseudomonadales > Balneatricaceae > Neptuniibacter. Next base: position 2,247 of record JBOEGV010000031.1, read on the forward strand.
TGCTTCCTTCACTTTTAATATTTTTAAGTATTTCAGGCTGCAAAGAAGAAAAAACACCCGTCACTTTTCAATGGCAGCTACAATCTCAAGCCACTTCTGACAGTATCGATTTTAAAGAACTTAAACACTTTGCTGATAATGTAAAAATTATGAGCGGCGGACGTTTAGTGATTACTCCACACCCCGGCGGAACCATTACCGGCGGCCCTGATATCTACAACGCAGTAAAAGAAGGCCGTATTGAAATGGGTAATGGCTGGCCAAACTGGTGGTCTGGCCAACATCCGGCTTGGGCATTAATGAATGCTGGCCCATTTGATTTCATGAACCTTGATAGCTCCATGATGTTCTTTCTCGCGGGGAATGGTCAGCAGTTGGCCAACGAATTATCACAACCTGATGGCATAGTCTGGCGTCCTGCCTGGTGGCCCGGAATGGAGTTTGGCTTATTGTCTAAGACTGAAATTAAAGGCTTGGATGACCTAAACTCTAAAAAAGTTCGTATAGGGCCGGGTTTACCAAGCGAAGTATTAGCCGCAGCCGCTGGAGCCTATACCCTACCGACAGTTCCAGAAGAGATTCGCCCGGCCTTGGAAAATGGAGATCTGGATGCAGTTGAATGGACAACTGCCGGAGGAGCATGGAATCTGGGTTTAAATGATATCAGCAGGCACGCCATTGTCCCTGCTATCTGGCAGCCTTCAGTCCTGGCAGATTTTCTAATTAATAAACAAGCTTACGACCAGTTACCTTCCGATTTAAGAGCGATTCTGGAAACTGCAATTAAGTCCTACACCCTGACAACGACTATGAAAGCGAAGATCGAAGATTTCGAAGCATTTAGTCTGTTTCAAAAGGATAAAATTAATATTAATCGATGGAACGAAGAGGATATTGAGCGCTGGCGTTTAGTGTCTGATAGTGTACTTAAGGAATACTCCTCTAAAGACCCACTAAGTAAGCGTATCATCGAGCAGAAAAAGGCGTTTAAAGAGGCCTATAACAATTATTATGAATGGTTTGGACCATACGATAAATAATGGTCAGTCGCCCAACAGCAAGACTTCTAATTATCCTCAGTATCATAACTTTTTTAGTAATGACGGCTTTTGTCGTGGTTCGTTTTAATGCTGCGTCCAACCTCATGCAGAGCACTTTACAGGAGCGAAGTCAGTCCGTTGCGGAACGTGTTGCTAATTCAGTCAGACCTACCATCTGGAACATCTATAAAAAAACCTATGATCGTACCTATTCTGTGGAACTGGCATCCGCCATTTTAGATTCAGAAATGTCTTCTCCTTTTGTTGAGGGAATTAAAGTATTTGGTAACTTCGGCCACCTTTATATGGGGCGCATAAAAGTAAATGGCGAAATTATCAATTACGATAACGCACTACACTCTAAGATCTGGCTAAATCAGAAGAACAGAACCCGCTTCCCAATAAAAGCCGGGAAAGTTAGCATAGGAAATGTTGAGGTCAGCTATAGCGACAAAACCTTTACTGAAAGCCTCTATCAAAATTTAATTGTTGAAATTGCTCAGGTTACAGTGGTAAGCATCCTGTTTGTCGGTTCCCTTTTTCTCATTCTACGCTTTGCCTTGGTTGCTCCTATACAGTCCCTGCAAGTGGCACAACAAGCTTTGGATTCACTCAACGAAGCCGTATTTGTGACCAATGATAAGGGACAGATTATGGATATCAATCCCGCATATACCAATATTACATTTTATGATGAAACTGAAATATTAGGTTTATTGCCTAATATCCATCCAGCGTCTGAAGAAGACAAAAGCTTTGCTGAAATGATTCGTGGCAGCTCGCTAACTCAGGAACATTGGTCAGGGGAAGTTATCGGCATTAAAAAAAATGGAACCTCTTTCCCGGGCTGGCTGAATCTAAATAAGGTAGTCCGTAAAGATAAAACAGTCACTTTTGTTGGGGTATTAACCGACATCGCTGAAAAAAAGGATGCCGAACAAAAACTCCATAATCTTGCCTATTTTGATTCATTGACCGAAATGCCTAACCGCCATTCCTTTATGCTGCGATTAGAAGACGAAATATTACTAGCCCACAGAGAAAAGTCGAAACTGGGTTTACTATTCTTGGATCTTGATAATTTCAAATGGGCAAATGACCAATTTGGTCATGCCGTCGGGGATAAACTACTCATCAGTGTTGCAGAAAAGTTTAGGAAACGTTTGCGCGACTCTGACCTTCTCTACCGGATTGGTGGCGATGAGTTTACCGTCATTGTTAACCATTATGAGAATGAATCTGACCTCGTTGCCATAGCCAATGACCTGGTGGCACAGGCTGCTCAAGAGTTTTTGATAGAAGGTCATTCCATTAAACCTGGAGCCAGTGTAGGCATTTCAACTTTTCCAAATGACTCCGATAATGCGAAAGATCTAATAATTCAGGCAGATACTGCTATGTATCAGGCCAAGGAAGCTGGCAGAGGACAAGTACACTTTTTCTCATCCAAGTTAGAACTACAGCGACAAGAACAACAAAGAGTTGAGCGGCTGTTGAAGGAAGCAATTGTTCAGAATGAATTACAGCTCTTCTACCAACCTAAGGCGAGTATTGAAAACGGCGAATATAAATTCAAAAGTGCAGAAGCACTGCTTCGCTGGTTTGATGGCGATCAAGTAATCTATTACCCAGATCAATTCATAGCAGTTGCAGAAAAAAGTGATCTCATATGTGAGTTAGGCTATTGGGTGATTCATCGTGTTTGTAGACAAATTTCCGAGTGGGAAGAGCAAGGTCAGGAACCTTTAAAAATTGCGGTCAACCTCTCACCTCGTCAAATAAAAGACGAAAAGTTATTTGAATTTCTACAAGGGCAGATGGAACATTTTAATATTGATCCAGGGAACCTCGAGCTGGAAATAACCGAGTATGCGGTTATTGAAAATATCGAAGAATCGGTAAAGACCTTACGTAAATTAAAAAGCTTAGGAGTGTCTATTGCCATGGATGATTTTGGGACTGGATACTCTTCACTGAGTTATTTAAAGCAACTGCCTATCGATGTACTTAAAATCGACCGTTCATTTATCAAAACCCTGCCATTTGAGTCAGGAGATATAGCAATAGTCACGGCAATTTTCTCAATAGCATCCGCTTTAAATCTAGAAGTTGTTGCAGAAGGTGTTGAGTCACAGGAACAACTGGATTTTTTAGTTAAGCAAAACTGCCACATGGCACAGGGTTATTATTTTTCTCCAGCTTTAGCTCCAATGGAGTTTGCTGACTGGTTGTGCCTAAAGAATAAGCAGAGCTAAAACTCGATTTTAAAGACATACAAAAAGCTTCTTCATTTCATGCTTGAGGCTTTATCAAACAGGTGTTAATTTTTTATTCAGCGCTACACTCTCCACGATACCATCTGGGCTTCTATTATACTTAACAGACGGCATGTTAAGCTAATAACCCATATTGAGCCCAAATAAATTTCCAGGACGTTACTGTATGTCGAATGCCTCTCTTGCATATCTCTACCAGCTGCAAAATACGGATTTCACTTACCTAAACTCTCTTGAGTTTACAGTAGCGGTAGTTGATATCGATGATGCTGGCCTGACATCTGGGCAGTTAACTGGCTTAAAGGATGATGGGAAGACCGTTTATTCGTACCTGAGTATCGGGGAAGCAGAGGATTATCGAAGTTACTGGACTGATGAATGGAATGCAGACAGGCCTGAGTTTATCCTAGAAGAAAATCCAAACTGGCAGGGTAATTATAAAGTTGCATTCTGGAATAGTGAATGGCAGCAGATCATTCATACTCAGGCAGCTCAAATTGTTGCATCGGGCTATCAGGGCATGTACCTGGATATTGTGGACGCTTACACAGATGATGGAGTGATTGACGCTTACAATGGTCAGAGCATCAGGCAAGAGATGGAAGAGTTTGTGATCAGCCTCTCTGAGTATGTGAAATCACTCAACCCAAATTTTAAAGTAATTATCCAAAATGCAGTTGAACTTATTGCGTTAGATGATGAGGCTTCACAAGCAAATACAACCTTCTTGAATGCTATTGACGGCTTAGGTGTTGAAGACCTGTTCTATGACGATAATAGCACAGCGGATTGGACCATCTGGGATCTACAATATATAAGCTTAGCTCAGGAGAAAAGTAAGTTTATTCTTGCAACCTCATATCCAACGATATCCAGTCGCCAGGAAGACTTCCTAGAGCAAAGCATACTTGAATCTTTAATCCCCTTTATTGGGACACGCAGCCTGGATGGCACTATTGCTGAAATCAATTATGAAATAACTGAACTGCTTACCGAAGGCTGGGACGATATACTGCAGAGTGATATAACTCTGTTTGAACCCATAGTCGATTTTGGCGGTAGCAATCTTGATGACCAACTCATTGGGACTGAGGCGAATGAACGCTTTGCCGGATTTTCCGGAAATGACACTATCGATGGCGGTTCAGGAATTGATACCGCTGTCTATTCCTCATTCTACTCAAACTATGCGATCTCTGGCACTGATGATCTACTCTCGGTACACGCCCAGACAGGCAACGACGGGAATGACACATTACTCAACATTGAAAGAATTCAATTTAGAGATCTCTCACTCGCATTAGATATAAATGGTAATGCAGGTCAGGCCTATCGCCTTTATCAGAGCGCCTTCGACCGATCACCTGATCTGGAAGGGTTAGGTTACTGGATCGCACAGAAAGATGAAGGCATGGAAATAGTCGAAATAGCAGCACGATTCATCGACTCTCAGGAGTTTGTTAATCGCTATGGTGCAGACCCCTCAACCGGAGAACTTGTTGACGCTATTTATTCCAATGTATTGCATCGGGAACCGGATGAGGATGGACGAGATTTTTACATTTCACAGATTGATAATGGATTAAAATCGATTGCCAAAACTCTCGCCGACTTTAGTGAATCTGAAGAGAACAAACTACAGGTTATTGGAGAAATTCAAAACGGTGTTGTTTATGAACTATGGAATGGCTGATGACTACCTAGCAGAAGTTCATACGCTTTTGTTTTGAGTAGCTATACCGTAAAGGCTCCATGGCAAAATAATACTTTTTACTCCAAATAAAGAGCAAGGCATTATCTTTAACGACGTCAATTAAGATAATCAGTTACAACAAACCTGGCTAGCAGTCATGACAGCATTGCATAACAAACATTAAAAAGAAAAAAACCCGGCAAAAGCCGGGTTTTTTGTGATCAAGAAATCTTAATCTTCAGCAGATTCGTCTGCAGCAGTATCTGCTGGACGATCAACCAGTTCAACGTAAGCCATTGGTGCTTTGTCACCTGGACGGTAACCACACTTCAGGATACGGATGTAACCACCAGGACGCGCGTTATAGCGAGGACCCAGTTCGTTGAACAGTTTACCAACAGCATCTTTGCTGCCAGTACGTGCGAATGCCAAACGGCGGTTCGCTACAGTGTCGTTTTTAGCCAGTGTAATCAGTGGCTCAGCATAGCCTCGCAGTTCTTTTGCTTTAGGCAGAGTTGTACGAATCAACTCGTGCTCAAACAAAGAAACTGACATGTTTTTAAACATAGCTTTGCGGTGCGCACTGGTACGACTAAATTTACGACCAGATTTACGATGACGCATGATAAATTCCTACCAAACCAGTCAGTTGTTTTCGCCGAATCAAGAAGCGACTTTATCGTCGTTCTTCAGGCTAGCCGGTGGCCAGTTTTCAAGACGCATACCCAGGGACAAGCCCTTAGATGCCAGAACGTCTTTAATCTCTGTCAACGACTTCTTACCCAAGTTCGGAGTCTTCAGCAGTTCAACCTCTGTACGCTGAATCAGATCACCAATATAGTAGATCTGTTCTGCTTTCAGACAGTTGGCGGAACGTACAGTCAGCTCCAGATCATCTACAGGGCGCAGAAGAATTGGATCAATTTCCGGCTCTTCTGGCTCATCCTTAGCCTGGTCAGCACCGTCTTCCAGATCAACAAATACGATCAGCTGCTGCTGAAGAATTGTTGCTGCACGACGAATTGCTTCTTCTGGATCGATCGTACCGTTAGATTCGATATCGA
>JBOEGV010000032.1:0-39362 GCA_050633605.1 Neptuniibacter sp.
TGAGATGTTTGCAGAAGAAGCGGCTAACGGCTCAATCACTCTACCAGAACGGTGATGCGTCGCAGTTTGCTCCGATACTGCGTTAACTTGTTTCTTGTGGTGCTCATTAACATTAGTTAACTCCGCTCCTCATCAACAAGCTGCCTTGTCTCGAAACAAACTGCTGTGCCTCACAAAAAGCTACTGGTAGAGATCGTTGTTTAACATTTCTACCAACTGTTATATCCGAGGACATAACAATGGATTTGAAGAACAAGAAAGTAAAACTCCACGATATGAGTCTGCGTGACGGTATGCATGCCAAACGTCATCAGCTTTCTCTGGAGCAGATGGTGGCGGTATCAACCGGTCTGGACGATGCAGGCATCCCACTGATTGAGGTAACCCACGGCGATGGTCTGGGCGGCTCCTCTCTGAACTACGGTTTCCCGGCACATACGGATGAGGAATACCTCAACGCCGTTGTACCGAAAATGAAGAACGCAAAGATCTCTGCCCTGCTGTTGCCGGGTATAGGTACCGTTGATCATCTAAAAATGGCACGTGACTGCGGCGTTCATACCATTCGTGTTGCTACCCACTGTACTGAAGCGGATGTATCTGAACAGCACATCGGTATGGCTGCCAAGATGGAAATGGACACCGTTGGTTTCCTGATGATGGCGCACATGGTTTCTCCAAAGAAGGTTCTGGAACAGGCCAAACTGATGGAAGGTTACGGTGCTAACTGCATCTACTGCACAGACTCCGCCGGTTACATGCTGCCGGATGAGGTGACAGAGAAGATCGGCCTTTTACGAGCAGAACTGAATCCAAACACAGAGATCGGTTTCCATGGTCACCACAACATGGGCATGGCGATCGCCAACTCCCTGGCTGCCGTTGATGCTGGTGCTGTACGTATCGACGGTTCGGTAGCGGGTCTGGGTGCCGGTGCAGGTAACACACCTCTGGAAGTATTCGTTGCAGTTCTTGAGCGTATGCAAGCGAACCACGGTATTGATCTGTACAAGATCATGGACGTTGCAGAGGACATTGTTGTGCCTCTGATGGACCAACCCATCCGTGTTGACCGCGATGCGCTGACTTTAGGTTACGCAGGTGTTTACAGCTCATTCCTGTTGTTCGCACAACGTGCAGAAGCGAAATACGGCGTTCAGGCACGTGACATCCTGGTGGAACTGGGCAAACGCGGCACTGTAGGTGGTCAGGAAGACATGATCGAAGACCTGGCACTGACTATGGCAAAAGAAAAAAAGCTTTCCCAAATCGATGATTGTTTATCAAGCTAACATCATCGTTGTGCTCCTTAACCCGCCTTTTGGCGGGTTTCTTTTTTCTATCAAATAATCTCTCCTGAACACACCCTACCTTGCAGAAAGTACCCTTGTGTTTTTTATGCAAAGTTTTTCGTCACTTCTTGCACTTCAAAACATATGGCCCGGTTTTTAGTATGTATGCAAGCCTGAACAAAGGCCCAAGAGTATTGATAAAGAGCAGTCTTAACACCTTTGACCATGCAAAGTGACTACCCCTTTGCACTCATTACGACGGATATGCTCAACACAATAATAACCAGTCCAGATATAGAGGTGTTCTATGCAATTTGAACGCAAAAACCCACTGACAGGTGAAGTCGCAAGCAGCTCTACTGCTATGCAGCCTGCGGATATCCCTGCCATTGTTGAGTCTGCTCAGGCAGCATTCACAACATGGTCTAAAGTTGGCCCGAATGAGCGCCGCAAAATTCTCAGCGCTGCTGCAGATGCACTGGAAAGCAAGCAGTCTGATTTTGTAGACGCAATGATGAACGAGATCGGCGCAACTCAGGGCTGGGCAATGTTCAACCTGATGCTGGGTGCCTCAATGTTGCGTGAAGCGGCAAGCATCACAACTCAGATTGGCGGCGAAGTTATCCCGTCTGATAAGCCAGGTTGTCTGGCAATGGCTGTACGCGAACCTGTTGGCGTAATGCTGGGTATTGCACCATGGAACGCTCCGATCATTCTGGGTGTTCGCGCTATTTCTACTGCGCTGGCATGTGGTAACTCAGTAATCCTGAAAGCTTCTGAAGCTTGCCCACGCACTCACGAGCTGATTATCGAAGCTCTCTCTGAAGCAGGGTTCCCGGAAAATACCGTAAATATCGTTACCAACGCACCTGAAGATGCAGGTGAAGTTGTTGGCGCACTGATCGATCACCCAGGCGTTAAACGCATCAACTTCACAGGTTCTACTGAAGTAGGTCGCATTATCGCTAAACGTGCGGCTGAACATCTGAAGCCATGCCTGCTTGAACTGGGCGGCAAAGCACCTCTGATCGTTCTTGAAGATGCGGATCTGGATGAAGCAGTCAAAGCCGCTTCTTTCGGTGCATACATGAACCAGGGTCAGATCTGTATGTCCACTGAGCGTCTGGTTGTAGTTGACGCAGTGGCAGACAAGTTTGCCGAGAAACTGGCTGAAAAAGTTAAAAACATGCCATGCGGCGATCCACGTGAAGGCAACACACCACTGGGTGCCGTTGTTGATCTGAACACAGTGGAACGCGTAAATGGCCTGATCAACAATGCAGTTGAAAAAGGTGCTTCTCTGCTGGCCGGTGGCGCAGCGGATTCCGTACTCATGCCTGCAACACTGATCGACAAAGTAACGCCCGATATGGACATTTACAGCACTGAAAGCTTCGGCCCGGTAGTCGCTATGATCCGTGCTAAAGATGAAGCCGACGCTATCCGTATCGCAAACGACAGTGAATTTGGCCTCAGTGCCGCAGTATTCACAAAAGACACAGCTCGCGGCCTTAACGTGGCACGTCAGATCCGCTCAGGCATCTGCCACGTTAATGGACCAACCGTACACGATGAGGCTCAAATGCCATTCGGTGGTGTTGATGCATCTGGCTATGGCCGCTTTGGCGGTAAAGCAGGCATCGACAGCTTTACTGAACTGCGCTGGATCACTATGGAAACCCAGCCTGGTCACTACCCGATTTAAGCCTTATCCACCTAATTCCTGATATAAAGGACAGTAAAAAATGACAATTGAACGTACAGAAGAAGAAACTGTTGCTTATACCGTTGAGAACGGTATTGCATGGGTAAAATTTAACCGCCCAGAAAAACGTAACTGCATGAGCCCAAAACTGAACCGCCAGATGATGCGAGTTCTGGACGAGATTGAGTTTGATGAGAATATAGGCGTACTAGTTCTAACAGGTGAAGGCACTGCCTGGACTGCAGGTATGGACCTGAAAGAATATTTCCGTGAAACGGAAGCGCAAGGCCTTGGCGGCACGCGTAAAGCTCAGCGTGAATCCTACGGTTGGTGGCGTCGTCTGCGTTGGTTCCAGAAACCAACAATCGCAATGGTAAACGGCTGGTGTTTCGGCGGTGGTTACGGTCCTCTGTTTGCATGTGACCTTGCGTTCGCAGCTGAAGAAGCTCAGTTTGGTCTGAGTGAAATCAACTGGGGCATCCTGCCTGGTGGTGGCGCAAACAAAGTTGCCGCTGACCTGATGCCAATGCGTAAAGCGATGTACCACGCGATGATGGGTGAAAACATTGACGGTGCTACAGCTGTTGAATGGGGCCTGATCAACGAAGCCCTGCCGCTGGACGGCCTGAAAGACCGGGTTACTGAAGTAGCTAATGTATTACTGGCGAAGAACCCAATTGCTTTGAAAGCAACCAAAGACTCTCTGCGTCGCGTTAAAGAGATGACTTACGATAACGCCGAAGATTACCTGATTCGTGCTCAGGAAGCTGCTAACAGCTACGATAACGAAGGTCGTAAAGAAGGTATCAAGCAGTTTATCGACGACAAGACCTACAAGCCAGGTCTGGGTGCGTACGATAAATCTAAGCAGAAAAACTCTTAAGACCGGGCTGAATAAGCCTATCCCGATCTGACAGTTACTATCTCTTAGCGGTGACTGTCAGATCACCTTTACACTGAAACCTATCCATATGCTTTCAGCCCCCTACCCAACCTATCCTCATAACAGACAATCCTTCTGAGATGGTTACACATAGCTTTGACAGCCATCAGCCCCGGGGTCAAAATAGAAAACCCCAAAGGCCGCAGCCCAGTCCAGGATTAAAAAATATGAGTGCCGCTAATATTTTTGTAAGCCAACTCTACCATCTGGCGGAAGATAAAGGCCTTGATACCGATGAACTGTTAAAAAACGCAGACATCAACCCTGAAGATATAGATTCCCCGAATGTCCGCATAGAAACGGAAAAACTGGCCGTCATTGTTCTGAGCCTGTGGGACCACTTGCAGGATGAATCCATGGGGCTTTGTTCATTCCCTATTCCCAGGGGCACCTTCGAAATGATGGGCAAGCTTGCGATCCATGAGCCAAATCTGGGCTCAGCACTGCAGATCGGCATGAAGTTCTACAGTATGGTCACCCGGGCCTTTTCACTGGAGTTGGTGACCGAGGGAGAGATCACCACCCTGAAGTTCCACATGGATAACCCCGGGCTGGACAAACACAACCTGTTTGGCGAGATCAACCTGATGGCATGGCACCGACTAGCCTCCTGGTTGATTGCAGAAAACGTCACCTGCAACGAGATCTTTTTTGATTACCCAACCCCGCAACATGTCAGCGAATATGGCTACCTTTTCCCGGGGCAACACCGCTTCAATGCAGACTTTCAGGGCTTTTCATTTAAAACAGATTTTCTCGACCGGGAGATCAATCAGGACGCTGCCGCACTGGATGCCTTTATCAAACGCTGCCCTCTGGATCTGTTTATCCAACCCAAGACCGACTTCAGCGTTTCCTACGACCTGCAACGACTTCTGAAAAAGCACCTACGCAATGGTTTTCCCCGTATAGAAGAAGCAGCTGACACCCTGCATATGACCAAACGTACCCTGATCCGCAAACTGAAAGAGGAAGGCACCTCCTACCAACAGATCAAGGATCTGGTTAGAAGAGACAAAGCCATATCACTGCTGATAAGACACTCCATGCCACTCAGTGAAATTGCAGAAGCAGTAGGCTTTTCTGACCCAACAGTATTCGCCCGCGCATTCAAAAACTGGACTGGTAAATCTCCACGAGATTATCGATCTGACGCCGAGAAAGTGGCTGAGGTTTAAAGTAGGTTATTTAAATGTTCCTTACATTGTAGCAGCGCTTCTAAGCTTATATGGCCTAAATAATAAATTGTTAGTAACCAATGATGGTATATCAAATGAAGTTCGGAGATAACTTTAGTAAAACTAAAATAAAAACAAGCGGCGCTGAAATTAATCTTGTGCATGGTGGTTCAGGCAGACCACTATTGCTATTGCACGGATATCCTCAGACCCATGTAACCTGGCACCAAATAGCTCCGCAGCTTGCTCAACATTTCCATGTAATTTGCCCCGACTTGCGAGGCTATGGGGACAGTGAAAAACCACCGAGCACAGCAGATCATTACACCTATTCAAAGCGTGCCATGGCTCAAGATATGGTTGAGGTGATGGAGTCTCTTGGATATCGTGAATTCTTAGTAGCGGGTCACGATCGCGGTGCCAGAGTTACGCATCGGATGACCCTTGACTATCCTGAGAGAATCAAGAAAGCCTGTGTGATGGACATTGTGCCTACTCATCACATGTACACAACTACCGACAAGAGTTTTGCCACTGGCTACTATCATTGGTTTTTCCTTATTCAACCAGATGGTTTACCGGAACATATGATCAATGCTGATCCTGCTTACTACCTTACAGAAAGCCTACAACGAGGAAGCGCACCCAGCACGGTCTTTGCGGATGAGGCAATGACAGAGTATTTACGCTGTTTCACCCCTGAATCAGTGCATGCTTCATGTGAGGATTATCGTGCCTCTGCAAGTATTGACCTAGTGCACGACGAAGAAGATATGGACAAGAAGGTTGCGTGCCCTCTTCTGGTTTTGTGGAGTGAGAAAGGATTTGTGAACAAAAATTACAATATCCTTAGTGTATGGAACGAGCATGCAAAACACATAGAAGGGAAAGCAATGGATTGCGGACATTTTCTACCAGAAGAAGCACCAACGGCCGTCTGCGATGAATTACTTCGATTCTTTGGTGACGAATAGTGCTTCTAATCAGTGGATTGAGCAAACCTAGCTAACGCCAGGCAGCTGAAGGCAAACGGTTAATGTCCGTTTTGTGTCGAAAGCCGCACTCTGGACAGCAATGAGAATAAACTGAGTGAAAGGACGCTTGCCTCGTTAATTTTTACGTCCTCACCATTAAGCCTTACTAGGGCTTAAAGTTAATCCTGCGCTGTAACTATTTCCACATAACGTCAGATTTATCCTTCACAGCAGCAGTAAGAAGATCAATCAGCGGGAGCGCACGATTTGTCATGCTCACCTCTGTTTCTTCAGTATCCTTGTCAGTAACGAGCGGCTGCGTTTTATCAGCATCAACTGCAGCGGTTAACTTGCTCAGCGCTTCAGGAACGTCAGCTGCCAGAATTGCGCCAGGGACAGTAGCGCTGTGGCCCATCATTTCTAGCATGGCAAGTCCTACATCGCCAAACATCGTAATGCTACTATATGCATCGGTTGTAAATGTTACCAGCATGAGGTGCTCCTCGAATTGATTGACCTGTACTGCTGATTAAAATGTATCAGATAGGTAAAACATCTGCATTATTGAAGACTGATGTGTTCATATGCCTCCAATAATATCTAGGCGTTTATTGTAGCGTTACTTCTGCTTTTTATCGGAAGAGAGCATAGATATCCATAGGGCGCTTTGAGGTCAGCTATGTGTCTCAAGCAGACATTCAAACCACTCAAGTACAGCCAAAAAAAAGCCCCTGAAAAGGGGCAATAAAGCAAAATCCCGAATGACTAAAATACTATTTCCTTTTTGTATTCAAGCTTAGGAATTATCCTCTCGCTTAAAGAGAAATAACCTGCTCAGATGGCGATCCTGAGTAGATATCTTCCACAATTTCCTCGCGGTTACTTAATACGGCATTGGAGTTTAGGGAGCCTTTATCGGTCATCTCGTGAGCATCAATGTCGGCAGGCTTGGCTTGCAGAACCAGACTCTTAATACGTGTAGAGCTACCGGTGCTGGATGCGGCCATTGATTTCAGTCGCTCTTCAAATACTTCACGTACATGCGCGTTAGCAACGATGTCAGCCTGAGTCATTGAACCGGCATCACCGATCAGATCTTTACAGTGACCCAGATCCGGGAATACCAGGGCGCTGATAAAACCTCTGTCACGACCCACCATCACGATGTCCTGAATATAAGGTGCAAAGTGGCGGATCATGCTGGCTTTTAGCGTGCCTGCACTTACCCAGGTACCTGTATCCAGTTTGAAGTCTTCCGCAACACGGCCATCAAAGTAGAAACCACGGGATGGTTTTTCCTCTTCGATAAACTTCAGGGCATCACCCATGCAGTAGTAGCCCTCTTCATCGTAGGCTTCTGCGGTCTTCTCTTCGTCACGCCAGTAACCCGGTGTGATGCTGACACCTTTGATACGCAGCTCAAGCTTACCCTCATTTGGAACCAGCTTAAGCTCTACACCCGGTGCGGGAATACCCACCACGCCTGAAGCGGCTTCTTCAATACGAGCGAACAGCGCGGCAGGTGCAGTCTCGGTAGAGCCCATACCTGTCAGCAGTGGAACTTTCTTACCTGTGTATTTAATGGATAGCTCACCCAGATCGTCCCATACGTGTTGAGCAAGGCCGGCACCAGCATAGTAAAGAACTTGCAGACGGGAGAAGAAGTGCTCTGCCACATCAGGATTTGCCTTCAGCTCTTTCACCAACATCTCGTAACCTTTGGGTACGTTGAAATACACTGTCGGTGCGATTTCACGCAAGTTGTTGATAGTGATTGGCAGTGCTTTAGGAACAGGTTTACCGCCATCGATGTAGAGAGAGCCACCAAAGTACAGCACCATGCCAGCGTTCTGGTTGCCACCAAAAGTATGGTTCCACGGCAGCCAGTCACACAATACTGGAGGTTGCTCTTTAGCAAACTGGAAATAAGTACCAATAATCTCCTGATTACCACAGAGCATCTGCTGAGTATTAATAACGCCCTTCGGCATGCCGGTAGAACCTGAGGTAAACAGCAGTTTAGCGATGGTGTCGCCATTCACTTTAGCGTTTGCCTCAGTCACCTGAACAGTCACCTCAGTTTGCAGAGCAGAATCAAATAACGTGTAATCAGATTTAAAGTCATCACTGCCGTGATCTGCTTCGACAGCCAGAACATGGCAATCCTCCGGAATTACCGCATCAATCGCATTACGGTATGGCCCCAGGTTTTCAACAAAGACCAGTCCTGGTGTCAGCTTTTCACAGATGTAACGTAGCTTGCCAAAATCGGAAGAGATTAAAGAGTAAGCCGTAGAGATCGGTGAATAAGGCACGCCAACATACATGGATGCCAGGCCTACCAGAAAGTGAGCGATGCTGTTTTCAGAAAGCACCGCTACCGGTCGTTCAACAGATACATTCTGGTTCAGCAGGAACTGAGCAAGGCTTTTTACCTGTACCAGCGCTTCCGCATAAGTCAGTTTGTTCCAGTGTTTACCATCTTCCGAACGTTCAGCGATCAATACCTGATCGGGTGTTTTTTCCGCCCAGTATTCCAGCTTGTCTGTTAACTTTTCAGCAAAAGCCGGTAGCTCTTCAATTGTCTTAACCAGCATAGAGCCATCAGACCGATGTTCAACATTGATATCGTAAGAAACCACATTCACCGGTAAATATTCTGCATTCATCTTCACATCACTCTTTTTATTATCTTATGGCTATTGCTTAAGTAGTTAAACTTCTTCGATCTGGTAATCGCTGATACCTTGATCTGCCGCTTTCAGCGTGCTGAACAAGGACTGTGCTCGCGGCGAGAAATGAGCAAAGTAGTAACGACTCAGAGCCACCATATTTTCCAGATAAACGGTATCGGTAGACTCTTCCAGTTGCTTACGTGCAGCAACTGCAATGCGCATCATCATCCAGCTACAGCAGGTAATGCCCACCTGCTCAAGGAAAGGCACGGCACCGCAAAGCAGTGCTTCTTTATTTTCGCCCGCTGTTTCCAGCAGATAAACGCGAGCCGCTTCCAGACTGCTAAGCAGTTCTTTCATGGTCTCAGTTTCCTGAGCGAAACCTTCCAGCTCTGCAAACTCAAGCAGATCTGTATTAATCTCCTTCATCAGACTCTCAAGAGCCTTACCTCCGTCAGACACGACCTTCCGGAACACCAGATCATTCGCCTGAATGCCGGTTGTACCTTCATAGATAGTCGTCACACGAATATCTCGCATCAATTGCGCAACGCCTGTTTCCTCGACAAAACCCATACCGCCGAAGATCTGAATAGTTGTGCCGGCCATCTGGTTACCACTCTCGGTGGCAAAGGCTTTAAAGACTGGCGTCATCAAAGCTACAAACTGCAGGTGTGCTGCTTTTTCTTCACCGCCCAGCTCGGCCAGGTCCAGACGAGAGGCGATCTGATAACTCAGTGCACGCAGGGCAATAACCTGAGCACGCAAACCCATTAACATACGTTTAACATCTGGGTGATGAGCGATAAGCACATTCTGCTCACCAGTCACCGCATTTCGGCCCTGACTACGCTCAAGGCTGTATTCCAGAGCACGTTGGTAACCCATCTCACCAATCGCTACACCCTGCTGACCGGTACTGAGCCGGGCCTCGTTCATCAGGATGAACATGTATTCCAGGCCGCGATTCTCTTCACCAACCAGTTCACCCACGGCACCGCCATCATCTCCGTAGCTGATGCTACAGGTTGGGCTACCGTGAAGACCGGTTTTATGTTCAATGGACACACAACGCACGTCATTGAACTCCCCTATCTCACCGGACTCATCCACCTTGTATTTAGGCACAATAAACAGCGAAACGCCTTTAGCACCCGCTGGCGCATCTGGAGTTTTTGCAAGAACCAGATGAACGTTGTTTTCCGTTAAATCGTGTTCACCG
The DNA here is from genome assembly GCA_050633605.1 of Neptuniibacter sp. Classification (GTDB taxonomy): domain Bacteria; phylum Pseudomonadota; class Gammaproteobacteria; order Pseudomonadales; family Balneatricaceae; genus Neptuniibacter. The sequence continues at coordinate 9,990 of JBOEGV010000032.1, forward strand.
TAGGTAATAAAGATCTTCTGACCGGTGATCAGATAAGTACCGTCATCCTGACGTACAGCACGGGTACGCAAGTTACCCAGATCTGAACCTGAGTTCGGCTCGGTCAGGGACATACAGGTTGTCCATTCACCAGTAACCAGCTTTTCCAGGTAACGCTGCTTCAGGTTTTCATCTTTAGCTGCCAAAAGAATTTCAGCCGTTCCCTGCGTCAGCGCCTGAAACATAACAAAACCCAGGTTGGAGCTGAGCCACATCTCATGCACAGCGGCTGCTATGTATCTTGGTAACTCCTGTCCGCCATACTCAGCTGGCATCGCCAGCCCTAACCAACCATTTTCACAGAACTGTTGATAAGCATCGTTCCATCCCTTAGGGGTTATGACATTGCCATCGTCGAACTTACAACCTTCAACATCACCCACCTGATTAAGTGGTGAAAGCACCTGACCCGCAAACTTTGAAGCCTCTTCCATAACTGCGGATACCAGGCCGTCATCAAAGTCCTGAAATTCTCCCCGCTCGCCGAAATTACGGCTATCGGCCACCTGATTCAGCAGGAATTCAATATCTTTTATAGGTGCAGCGTAATTACTCATAGTTTCTCCTACTCTGGCAGAGTCGTTTTGCCATTGTTCTATTTATGGTCCACAGGCAGGTCTGCCATCACTTTCAGCCATGAGTATGTTTATATATAATACTGTTTATATCATCAACAATATTTTTTGCATTTGCTATAAGAATTTGAAGAGAGACATCCATTTAAGATGTGCACATAGTGCACAACAAGGGTTGTTTTCATTGTGCCGACTAAGTACGACTTTCTATACTCAGGCGCGATCATGAAAATAAAAAGCATTAATCAATACATTGAATTTATGAGTTCTTATCTCACACAAGGAACCATTTCTTTGAGGCAGAAAAGTTGATCAATCTCCCCTTAGGATGATTAACAACTTTTCCAGAACTCATATTTCGCTCACCAGCAACTGTTGAACGCAATAACTACTAAGCTATTTACAGGTACTTTTTATAGGTTCTTTCTTATTAGAAAGATTAAAAATGTATCTGAAGGTTTAGTTCAGCTTTCAAACAGGAATTGGCAGCTATTCAAAAATGTGAAGGGAGGTTTGATTAAACGATAGATTGTTGTAGCCATAAACAATTTATGTATTAATACAAATCTCTGCTAGATGATACCTTCTAATAAAAAAAGTAAAGCAAGGATTATAATAATGAGCATTACAAAACACCTTAAAAGCGCGGCTGCAGCCTTAGCACTTACCCTGGGTGCAACTCAGGTACAAGCAGCTGATCCTGAATTCACTTTTAAACTACACCACTTCCTGCCACCTCCATCTATGGCACACTCCCAGTTCCTGAAACCATGGGCTGAGAAAGTGATGGCTGAATCAGATGGCCGTATCAAAATTGAACTCTATCCAGCAATGCAGCTGGGTGGTAAGCCCCCAGCCCTTTTCGACCAGGCTCGTCGTGGCATTGTTGATATTTCCTGGACTGTAGGCGGATACACACCAGGCCGTTTCCCTAAAGCAACTGCGTTTGAACTTCCATTTATGGCCACTAATGCGAAAGCCCTGAGTATGGCTATTCAGGATTATGCCGAGCAGGAAATGCAGGAAGAGCTGAAAGATGTTCACTTGCTGGCTATGCACGCTCACGCTCCGGGTTCACTGCATTCTCGTGATAAGCAGATTAAAACTGCTGCAGATTTAGAAGGCATGAAACTACGTGCACCTAACAAAACAATGGCTGCTGCGTTCTCTGCTCTGGGTGCAAATCCGGTCTTCATGCCAGTACCTCAGATGCCAAGCGCTCTGTCAAAAGGTGTTTTGGATGTAGCGGTACTTCCTTATGAAGTAGTGAAGCCTCTGAAGATTCATCAGTTGGTTAAACACCACACTGAAATCCCAGGTGATCGCGGTCTGTATGCACAGTTCTTCATCTTCTCTATGAATAAAGATTCATACGAGAAACTGCCTGCTGATCTTAAGAAAGTAATCGACAACAACTCCGGTATTGAGCTGGCAGGCCACATCGGTGATTTGTTTGATCAGTCTGAATTGGTAGGTAAGAAAGCGGCAGTTGATCAGGGCAACAGTATCTATGCTCTTGATGAAGCTGAAGTTGCTAAATGGCAGTCTGAGCTGAAATTTGTAACTGAAGACTGGATTGAAGACATGAAGTCTGATGGCCATGATGCTGACCACCTGCTGAAACTTGCGAACTCTCTGATTGAGAAGTACGAGCAGATTGAGCAGACAGCTTCTAAGTAAGAGAAAAAACCCTATGTACCCATTCCTAAAAGTTGTAAAAACATGGGTCGAGTACATCTCCCGCCAGCTTTCGCTGGTGGGAGGCTTCATCATGATTTCCCTGGCTCTGATTACTGTTACGAGTATTGTTGGACGCACATTGTTCGGCACGTCCATTGAAGGGGATTATGAGTTAGTCGAAGTTGGCTTGGCTATATCAATATTTTTATTTCTGACTGAGTGTCAGATCAAGAAAGGACATGTGATAGTCGACTTTTTTACTGTGTCTCTTCCTAAGCGAAAAATACACTTTCTGGACGCCACAGGTAACCTGATTTTCACACTCGTTGCAGGTCTCCTTACATGGCAGCTCGGGCTGGGAGGAATGGAAAGTTATAATTACTTTGAACAATCCATGATCCTGGAAATTCCAATCTGGATTGCTTATGTCCCAGCAACCCTATCCCTGGCACTGTTAACCGTTTGTTGCTTCGTTGACACCTTACTGGGTTACCGGGAGTATTATCACTAATGAGTAATATCGAACTAGCATTGACCATGCTGGCTGCCCTGCTGGTACTGATGTCATTACGAATCCCAATTGCCATCGCGATGCTTACCTGTGGTGCCATTGGTTACACAACAATTGCGGGCTGGAACACTGTACTGAATTATCTGAGCACAGTGCCCTATTCCAAATTCTCAACCTATGATCTCTCAGTCGTACCACTGTTCCTGCTCATGGGTGAATTAGCAACACGTGCAGGTATCACAGCTGAACTATTCAGGACCTGTAACCGCTGGGTGGGCCAGTTCCGTGGTGGTCTGGCGATGGCATCTGTAAGTGGTTGTGCGGCCTTTGGTGCGATTTGTGGTTCCTCGCTTGCGACTGCTTCAACTATGGGGCAAGTTGCTCTACCCGAGATGAAAAAGCACAAATACGCTGGAGGACTTGCTGCGGGTTGTCTTGCTGCAGGTGGTACTCTGGGTATTCTTATACCACCTTCCATGGTGCTAATTATCTTTTCTGTTCTGACCGAACAGAACATCGCCAAGATGTTTATTGCAGCCTTTATTCCCGGGTTCCTGGCGGCATTTGGCTACATTCTTGCCATTGCTATTTATGTACGCATCTACCCTGAATCCGGACCTCCAGGTGAAAAAACCACATTCATGGAGAAGATTAAGTCGACTCTGGATGTATGGCATATCACGGTGATCTTCGTCATCGTACTGGGTGGTATCTATCTGGGTATTTTTACACCCACAGAAGCGGCTTCCGTAGGTGTAATCCTGACTGCAATTTTGGCTGTTACCCATGGTCACCTTAATTTTGATGGTTTTAAGGAATGCATCATCAGAACCGCGGTATCCAGCGCTATGATCTTTATGATCATTCTGGGTGCAGACCTGTTCAGCGTCTTTATAGCACTGACACAACTGCCAGCGATGGGTGCTGAGCTAATTGGCTCATCTGACTTGTCACCTTATCTGATTTTGGCTCTGATGCTGATCAGTTACTTCATTTTGGGTTGTTTCATGGACAGCCTGGCAATGATCCTACTAACCATACCAATCTACTTCCCGATTGTGATGGCGATGGACTTTGGCCTCCCTCCAGAAGATGCTGGCATCTGGTTTGGCATTCTGGCTCTGGTGGTAGTAGAGGTCGGGCTGATCACTCCACCCGTAGGAATGAATGTATTCATCATCAACTCATTCGATAAGAGCTTGTCGCTGAAACAAAGTTTCCGGGGTGTTGTTCCGTTTATTATTTCGGACATGTCACGAGTCGTGTTATTGGTGATATTCCCACCAATCACTCTGGGGCTTGTTCACTTACTGAATTAACCCGTCATTGCACAAAAGGCTCAGCCATATTCGGCTGAGCCTTTTGTGTATTTAAGTGAATAATTTTAATAAGGTGATTTTATGATTAATCTTGATGAGATCATCGCTATTGATTTCCATACCCATGCAGAAGAACCCTGCACCTGTTCACGTGATGATGGCTATTACGAGTTTCAGGAAGAGTTTGCCAAGTATTTCAAAAATCCCGCTGGCCACAATATGCTTCCAACAATTGAGGAAACAGCGGCTTACTATCGCGACAAAAAAATCGCCAGCGTTATTTTCCCGGTTGATGCAGAAAGGGAAACCGGATTCCGACGTTATGAAAACGAAGAAGTGGCACGCATTGCCGCAGAAAACGACGACATACTGATTCCTTTTGCCTCAATTGATCCAGCCAAAGGCCGCATGGGTGCAAGAGAAGCCCGACGACTTATTCGTGAGTTTGGCATCAAAGGTTTTAAGTTCCACCCTACGATGCAGGGCTTTTACCCTAATGATCGTTCCGCTTACGTCCTTTACGAAGCCATTGCCGAAGAAGGCGCAATGACATTGTTCCATACAGGGCAGACAGGTGTGGGAGCAGGCGCACGTGGCGGTATGAATATGCGTCTAAAATACTCCAACCCGATCTATCTTGATGACGTAGCTGCTGACTTCCCGGATATGCCGATTGTTATGGCCCATCCCGCTTTTCCATGGCAGGAGGTTCAGCTCTCTGTTGCCGTGCACAAGCCCAATGTTTATATAGATATGTCTGGCTGGTCACCGAAATATTTCCCAGAGATTTTTATTAAATACGCTAATTCACTTCTTAAACATAAGATGTTATTTGGTTCTGACTGGCCCGTGATCACTCCAGACCGCTGGCTGAAAGACTTTGAAACCATTGGAATTAAAGATGAAGTCAAACCACTCATACTTAAAGAGAATGCGGCCAAACTATTGGGCCTTTAAACCTAAAGATTAAGATCACACCCCTCAGCGCTCTGCGATGGATTACCAATCGTACTAAGCTACATTAGCCCGAGTTAACACATTACGGTAACCATTAAGAAGCTTTGGGGTATTGAAATTATAATCTTACATTTTGTCTCTGAAGTAACTCAGGCATAGATAGATTGGCGAGAATAATACTGAAGATCATATACAAATGCGCAGGGCTATAATGTTAGGAAAACAAACCCAACGCTGTTATAAATTCAGGTGCTGTGAATTAAGATAGCTACGAATTCACAGGTTTATGCTCAGCAAAACGTCCCAGCACATCAATCATTATTTCCTTTTCACCCTCATTGAGCAGGCTAAGAAATTCATCTTCATGTGCCATCACTTTTTTCAGTAATTTTTTATAAAAGCTCTCACCCGATTTGGTAAGGTACAACGCGTGAGATCTCCGGTCTGAAACGGAAGGCTTACGTTCAACGACACCCATTCCTTCAAGACGGTCAACTACACTTACCATCACAGAGCGATCATTACCTAGCGCTTTCGCGATTGCTGTCTGCGTCAAACCAGGGTTACGTTGAACAATTGATAAAACGCCAAACAAACCCGGTGTTATTCCGAATTCTGCACATCGCTCAGTGAAGTTAGAGAAAACACTTACCTGTGCACATCTAAGTTTATATCCAATAAGTGAATCAAGAATTCCATAATCAATTTCATCAGATACTTTTTTCTTAGCCATGGAACTATATTTCCCTTAACAGCAAAGCATGCTGTATTTTTTACTGAAACCCTGATGGAGCCTTAGGGTCAGATTTAAAAATTTATTCTGTATGATCCAATAAAGATTACATAAATACCACAAAAAAAACAAAAATCATAACAATATTGAAAGCAAACTGTTGATAGACTAAACAATTTATGACTTAATATAGTTTACATCTCCAATAATCGCCAGCCACTGCGCATTCATATTGGATATAGCAAACTGGAAAATAACAATGAGAGCCAAGCATGAGTAATCGTGAATCGATGGAGTTTGATGTTGTTATCGTAGGGGCAGGACCTGCTGGTTTATCTGCCGCCTGCCGTCTGATGCAACAGGCAAACGAAGCAGAACAGGAACTGACTGTCTGCGTAGTAGAAAAGGGCTCCGAGGTTGGCGCTCATATCCTTTCCGGTGCGGTAATTGAAAGCCGTGCTCTGGATGAACTGTTCCCAGACTGGAAAGAACTGGGCGCGCCGCTCAATACGCCGGTTATTGAAGATCAGATATTCCTGCTGAAGAATGAAGAGAAATCAGTCCAGGTGCCGAATGCCTTGGTTCCCAAAACCATGCATAACCACGGCAACTATATCGTCAGTCTGGGTAACCTTTGCCGCTGGCTGGCCGAACAAGCTGAGCAACTGGGTGTAGAAATTTTCCCGGGCTTTGCCGCTGCTGAAATTCTGTATAACGACGATGGCAGCGTTAAAGGCATTGCTACGGGTGATATGGGCATCAGTGAGTCCGGTGAGCAGAAAGACAGCTATATGCCGGGTATGGAACTGCACGCTAAATACACCATCTTTTCCGAGGGTTGTCGCGGACATCTAGGCAAAGAGTTGATTGAGAAGTTCGAACTTGATGCAGAAGCCGATGCTCAGCACTATGGCCTGGGTATCAAAGAGCTTTGGGACTTACCCCCAACGCCTGACGGAGAGCCTGATAAACATAAACCAGGACTGGTACTTCACGGTTCCGGCTGGCCTTTAAGCGATGGCGCAAGTAGTGGTTTCTTCCTCTACCATGCGGAAGATAATCAGGTGGTTGTAGGTCTGATTGTAGATCTTAACTACAGCAACCCCTACCTGAGCCCCTTCGACGAATTTCAGCGTATGAAACACCACCCGGTACTGAAACAGTATCTGGAAGGCGGTAAACGAGTATCTTACGGTGCCCGTGCCATCACCAAAGGTGGTTTTAATGCGCTACCGAAAATGACCTTCCCGGGTGGCATTGTTGCAGGCTGTAACGCCGGCACACTGAACTTCTCCAAGATCAAAGGCACGCATACGGCGATGAAGTCTGGAATGCTGGCAGCGGAAGCAATCTTTGAGGCCGTTCAGGCAGGCTGTGAAGGCGGTAAAGAGCTGAACAGCTATGCGGATAAATTCGAAAGTTCATGGCTCTATGATGAACTGTTCCGTGGTCGTAACTTTGGTCCGGCGTTACATAAGTTCGGTCCGATTATGGGTGGTGCATTCAACTTTATCGATCAGAACCTGTTTGGTGGCAAGATCCCGGTCACGCTGCATGATGACAAAGAAGATTTTGCTCAGATGCTGCCTGCCAGTGATAGCAAAGAGATCGAGTATCCAAAACCCGATGGTGAGCTGAGCTTTGATAAACTGAGTTCGGTGTTTTTATCCAACACCAACCATGAAGAAGATCAGCCGTGCCATTTGAAACTTGCAGACAGTGATTTACCAGTCTTAAGCAATCTACCCACTTATGCGGAACCCGCACAGCGTTACTGCCCGGCGGGCGTGTATGAAATCATAAGTGAAGGCGACATCAGGAAGTTCCAGATCAATTCCCAGAACTGCTTACATTGCAAAACCTGTGATATCAAAGACCCTGCACAGAATATCCGTTGGGTAACTCCGGAAGGCATGGGCGGTCCAAACTATCCAAATATGTAAACTGCTTGCATCCCCGTCTCCGCTTGATAGACGGGATTTTAGTATGCAGCCCCTTGGTATACCGATTGGTATCACCACTCCAGAACAGACCGGTTTACACGGCTAAACCCGTTTATTCTTTATAGGCTCGGTGCCTATTTCGCCCTCCTCTGGAGGGCTTTTTTATCTAATTAAGAAGTGTAGTTAGAAGGTATGAACTAATGATAGCTCCGATTTTAGGCTTCAGATACATCCGTCTAAACAAGATAATCATTGGACATGCTTCAGATAACCCTGTCGTATTTGGTTAGTGATGTATCCCCATCCCTATCTTCCAACCACGGTATTAAATCACTTTGAGACATAGGTTTAGCGTAATAATATCCCTGAATAATGTTGCACCCTATGTTCTTCAGGAATTGTAACTGCTCTATAGTCTCAACCCCTTCTGCAACAACTGTGAGGTCAAGCATCTCCCCCAACATGTGTATAGTGGATGCGAAATCCCCACCATGAAAACCGCCTTCTCCCAACTCTATTTCGCTGATAAAAGCTTTATCAATTTTGAGACAATCAATGGGTAAATTCTTTAAGTAGCTTAATGATGAATAACCCGTACCAAAATCATCCAGCGACGATTTAACACCTATCTTTTTAAGTGCTTGCAATAAACAAACAACAGACTCTGGATCATCCATGGTCAGGCTTTCCGTAACTTCAAGAATGAGCTCATCAGCATTCATTTCATACTCATTGAGTACATTTTCAACCTTGTCTAAAAAATCAACATCTCTGAACTGAGGGATGCTGACATTGACAGAGACATGTCCCGGGGCATTATCTAAACTTCTTAATTGTTTGAAATCTGCACATGCTTTTTTTAACACCCACTCACCGATCTCTACAATCAAACCAGAGTATTCTGCTAAAGGAATAAACGTTGATGGCGGATGCACAAACCCTCCTTCACCGTCCGGCCATCTGAGCAGTGCTTCCAGGCCCCATACAGATTTATTTTCGAGATCAATCTGAGGCTGATACCAGACCTCCAGTTTGCCCGCATAAAAGTCTTCATTCAGTTGCTGAATGATGTGCATGCGGTTACGGATAACTGCTTCTTGGGATTCTGAATAATACGCATACTTTTCAGTCGAGGTTTTTTTCGATGAAGTCAGGGCAACATCAGCATTTTTCAGAATGGTTGAGCCGCGGCTTGCTTCTTTAGTAATCCGATATAAGCCTGTATTTATTTTTACAGGTATATTCATTGTTTGGATCTGAAATGGGACTTCCATCATTCTGGATAATTTATCATGTGTTATAAGCTCTGCAGGCCCTATAACACCGAAGATGTCTCCGCGAATTCTTGCAATAAAACAGCTGGGATGCAGTTGAGCGGTGAGGCGTTTAGCTACTTCACATAAGAATTCATCAGCAGTCGTAATCCCCAGGCCTTCATTAAGATCCGAGAAATGATTGATATCAACCAGTGCAACTACTCCCTCTTTTGACGATTCAGTGTATTGATCCAGTTCATGAACAAAGCGGGCCTTATTAGGCAGTTGTGTGAGTGGATCGTTATACGCGTCATAGTTCAGTTTCTCCAACAGGCGCACATTATTGAAACAGGCGGACATGTTCGCTGCAAAAACCTCTAATAGGCGTTGATCATCCTCGGATGGCTGCTTCATGGTATCTATATATACGGCACCTTCATTGTCTTTACTGTGCAGATAGATAACACAATAGTGTTCAGCATAAATATGCTGTTTGATTTCTACTGCTTTTTCGATTTCACTTTTTACCGTTGAACTTTGTATGTCACTTAATGGATGTGAAATCAGATCGGCAAGCCTACCTGCTGCTCCAGTGATGTAAAGGCCGTTAGGATTATGATCATCCGGAAGACCTTTTTGCACACACACCACTCCATTTTTAGGAAAGTCTAGTAATGAAGCGAGTTGAGTTAATACTCCTTCGGAAAAACTTCGGATAGCAGTGATGTCCATCAAATGCGAGGTCGCCTTGATGATTAATTCAAGCCCCCTGCGATTTTCAGAAATGGTATATATCTGGCGATAGGAACGTACCGCAGCAGTAATACTGGTAATTAGTCGGGTACGTGTCAGTTCCGACTTAGTACGATAATCATTAATATCGTAATCATTAAAAATGGTAAGTTCCGGTGCGTAGCCGGGTTGGCCCGTGCGAAGAATGATGCGGCATTCATCCATCGCCATATTTTCACGAATAAAACCCACCATCTGCAGACCGGCATCCTCTGTTTCCATAACCACATCTAACAGAATAACTGCGAAATCCGTACGCTTACTCAACAACTGCTTGGTTTCATTTACGCTGTAACAATGGAACAGTTTAAGAGGGCGCCCAAGGATATGGACGTTTTTCAAGGCGAGTTGCGTGACGCTGTGGACCCCCTCGTCGTCGTCAACCACAAGAATATTCCAGGCTTCAACCGGACCGTCATTATCACTTTGATTATCTACGGCCTCGTCATCATCAATAATGTCGATAAAATCGTCATCAAATGCCATCTGTATTAACTTCCTTATCTCCAGTGGGAATCGGTGCAGTTTTAGGAAGCTCTATCGAAAACTTAACGCCAGCACCTTGCTCACTGATTAAGTCAACCTTGCCGCCCAGTACTGCCGTGATCAGATTGTAGATTATGTATAAACCCAGACCACTTCCCCCGCTACCTAATTTGGTTGTAAAAAAAGGATCAAATGCTTTATTTATAAGCTGTTGTGGAATACCTACACCATCATCAGTATAAATAACTCTGACCGAGTTACTATGCTCTGAACACTTAATAGAAATTACACCTTGTTCCATATTTTCAAACCCATGTAACAATGAGTTATTAATAAGATTTGTCAGGACCTGTTCAATAGGACCTGGGTAACTTTCCATATATATGTATGGCTGTACGTTGTTTTCAATAACATAGTTTGTTTTCTTCAGCGTAGGACTCAGCGAGGTTAACGTTTCCTGAACTGTTTCTCTCAAATCAAACTTGCGCCTGCGAACACTGGTCTGGTCAATCGCCACCTGCTTAAAATGACCAATCAGCTCAGCGGCCCTTTGCGCACTTCTCTCCATCAACTGGGTAGATTCAGTAATCACCTGCATAAAATCTACAAGGGTGCTTTTTCTTAATGATCCTGATTGCACAGCATGGTCGAACTCAGATGCATTCTCTTTAAGTGTGGTAGACACCGTCATAATATTGCCAATGGGTGTGTTTAGTTCGTGTGCAACCCCTGCAACGAGATTGCCTAAGGATGCAAGCTTCTCGGCATTTACCAGTTGATTCATTGCCTTGTGCAGGTCTGCATTTGCCTGCTTTAATTCTGATGTTCGTTCCAGAACTCTTTGTTCTAGCTCATCGTTGAGCTTCCTGACTTCCGATTCAGCCTGCATTCGCTGAGAAATATCGATCAAAGATTCTATGGCACCAATAACTTCGCCTTCATCATTTCTTATTGCGGACGCTGTGAAATATAACCACCTACCATTACCCTGGCTCTCCATATTAGGGAAAAAATCCTCACACTCGTATGCGCCAGGTATAAACGGAGACTTTCTGTATTTTCCTGAATAAAATTTTTGAATCAGGTCATTCCCGCCTCCACTCTCCATAACCATGTCCGCCATAATCGGACGTGCGGCTGGATAAAACGGCTTCCACTGATTTTTAGTGCCAATCATTTCATTGGCCGAGAAACCTAATACTTGTTCGCAGGCACGATTCCAGTGGGTAATTTTATGATTGTTATCGAGCACCAGGATGGGTTGTGGGTATGTGGCAATAAGCTGATTCAATTCACTATTGAGTAAATTAACTTCGGCTTCTGCCTGTTTCCTTTCAGTTATGTCAATCAGTGATTCAATAGCCCCTACCACTTCACCATCTGAATTTTTAATTGCGCTTGCAGTAAAATAGAGCCAGCGGCCGCTGTCACCCATATGTGGAAAAAAATCCTCAGCTTCAAACGTACCTTCTATAAAGCGTGACTTCTTATATTTACCTTCGTAATACTCTGACATTAAGGCCTGAGAACCACCATCCAGAATAATATCTGCCATGATTGGCCTTGCAGACGGGTAAAAAGCCTGCCATTGATTGCAGGTGCCAATCATCTCTTCTTCAGTCAGACCAATAAACTGTTCACAGGCCCGGTTCCATTGCACAACCCGGTGATCCTTATCAATTACTATGATGGGTTGTGGGTAATTGCTGATTATCTGCCGCAGATGGGTTTCGCTTTCTTGTAGTAAAGCTTTTGAGTTTAAGTGCTCCTCAGCTTCACTCACAAAAAGAACAAATTTCCCTGTCCGGTGGCCTCTACTTTTTAGACAAACTGCTTTAGTTTTGGCTTGTACAACGCTTCCAGATTCGAACTGATGAGACATCAAGCCCGTCCAGCTCGTTTCAGAATTGAGAGCTTCCTGTATGGCCTCAGTTATTTCTACCTTTATGGGTGTGTCATCAAAGATAAGGGAGCTCTGCAAAGCCAATGCATTCTGGCTCGTCTTTAGTGTTCGCAAGTACTGCTGATTGGATGAAATAATGTTTCCATCAAGGTCTGTAACAGCCATTCCTTCCCGACTGTTCTCGAAAATGGCTGAAAATAATTGGTTTGAATCCTCTCCAAACTTTTGGGAATCACTGCGCAGTTCTTTATCGTAGTTATTAGTCGATGACTGCTCCATACAAACGAAACCCTTAACTCGCTCTCAACTGGTCATTTATGTTTAGACCTGAACAGCAGAATTTGCAAAAAGTTGTATGAGATAAATCGTATTGTTTAGATCTAAGTCAAATACGAAAATTTCCCAACGAAAACAATAAGTATCTGAAATTAAACGATGGAGTGAGCATTAAAAAAGGCCATCCTGTTCCTGAGAATGTATGAGCTTTTTTGAGATCGTAAAAGAGGCTGGATTTATTGGTTACAGCTTTTTTCTGTAACCACCCTTCGGGTGGGAGTAACTGAGTACATTTATGGAGAAAAGAATTCCCTGTTTATAGGCCGCGTGGATAAAGCGCTCTATAAAGCCAAAGATAGTGGACGATATATGGTCATTAGTTTATAAAAATATTCTTTTCAATTGAATTACTGGATTAGTCCGCTCGGTGTCGAAAGCGGACATTCCACATTATGGCTGTTAGGTGTCTATCAAACTGGTGGCGATTCACATTCTATTTTCAATGCTATTGAGAACTCTTCTAGTAAAGCCTTCTGTCGCTCTGAATGATGGCCATGAATACCCGCCATTGCTTTACAGGCATCAATGATAAGATGTTTTGCCAAATCATCTTCAGCTAATCCACCAAGCTTTGACAAAACCTTAGCCTTGATTTGATCAGGTTGATGAACCGCCTCGTTAAAGTAATTTTCAAACGCAGTTACGACCTGACTATGTTCAATATGCTTAAGTGAACCGATATGTTCTACCATATCGCAGAAAAATGCCGCTTCCTTATCTGATAGATTTTTATCATCCGAAACGATAAGTGCAGCAGTTCCGGCCAGCGCATCCAATAATTTCTTTTCATTTGGGTGCGGAACTATTGAATTCAATAAATGAGAGACTAAATCATTTCTATAATAGTCAGAAAACTTACTTTTGAGAGACAGGGTTAACTTTGAATGGTTTTCTGAATGCAACTGCTCTGAAAATAGTCTCTTAGCTTCCTGAAGTTGAGTCTCAAGCAGTTGTTGAGATTCATCACAATGCCTAGTAAGCGTTTTTTCGAAAGAATCTGCTTCTAATATTTTAACTAGTTTTTCTAATGAGATTTTATAGCCGATACAAAATTGCTGTGCTTGTAGAGTCTCGTTATATTTTCTAGCGCCATCAACGATGCAAGGAATACCCATAACTGAAGCTGTTTTGACAGTCCCGGTTAGATATTCACCTTCATTATCAGACAGATATACATCACAGACACCGTCAGCGATCAAAACCAGTTCATCTGCAGGTTCCCCCTGATTATAAATAGTTTCAGGAGGTAGCCACTCACAACGTACTGCTTCTTCAGCAATTTTTATAAGCTGAGGCTCTGCAGTATTTTCAAATAAAGAGTGTTGTTGCAGCAAAGCTGCGATTTCCGTGTTACTCAGTACTTGTCTGTTCGGATCTGAAGGCAAGTCCCACTCTACACCCGACATCAAATGATTGCGGTTAACAGCAAAGCGGAAACCGTGACGTTTCATAGCGTTCCAAATAGCATTTACAACTTCATTCTGAGCATCCCACCAGGGATCATCGCCGTCAAAAAAATAGCGTATACGATAGGTTAAACCGTAATCATTGAATTCCAGAACATGGATGTCAGGTTTTGGGTCTTGAAATACCGAACGACTGTTTTTTAATTCTTCAAGAACTGAACGCATTACCAGTTCTGGTGGTGCGTGCATCTCTACTTTAAAACTTACCGTATTTTTGAAACGTTCAGTTGGTGCGCAGTAGTTCAAAACCGTACTACCTGCAACGGCAGAGTTAGGGAAAACATATAATGAACCGGTGTGCGGATTAAGCAAAGATACACTCCGCCAGTTCATTTCATGAACCTGACCATATACACCGTTGACTTCAAGAAAGTCGCCTACCCTGAATGTTTTACTCAAACTGAGTGATAAACCTGCGAAAGCTTCTGCCAGAGTTTTCTGTCCCGCAAACCCTATGATAAAAGCAATACCCCCGGATGTTGCTAATACAGCGCCAATTGGTTCATCGTATACAAAATGCATCACAATCATGATTGCGGCTGCATAAGTAAGTAATGAAATCAGGTCCCTTACGAGCTTAGGCACATGGCTTACACCGTGGTCTGCCATCAGTCCTTGCCAGACAAACTTTCTAGTTCCTGAATCAATAATAAAGGCTAGTGATAACCACCAAAAAAGAGCGGCAACCTGCTTAAATTCAAGACCATATTCCGAAAGTTCTAGCAACCCCAACGAATATTCGGCTGCGATATAAATAACACTGAAGCTCAATAGTAACTGAGCACCAATCTTTACCTGATTATCCCGTTTACCAAATAACCACTTTAGTAGTTGAATAAAAATGATGCTGATACTGCTTAAAACCGCAAGCAAGCCTAAAACTTCTAATGCCTGAGAAGCCAGATCCATATTGCACGCCTATCGATGATAAATAATAAAAAACACCTTGTTAGACAAGGGCTTCGTATGTATTGACTATATGCTGAGCTATCTTTTCTACCTCTAGCTCATTCATTGCGTTTACCTTTTCAGCGACATGAGGAACTTCAGTAGCTTCTACACCTATGTCCTGATAAAGCTTAAGATGTAACTCCCTGGCGTTATCGGGTAGATCATTCAGAGAATCAAGATGAAAGATGTAATTGCCCAAAGCAGTTGAAACTCTTGAGTGAATATCACCGGGAGCCACGAGAGCAAAAAGTGCCAGTTTGTATTTTTCTTTTGCTAAGATTAGCGACATGATATTAATCCCGTTTATCGTTTAATTTTTAATTGTGGCTTTAATTATCCAAACACGCTATCAGAACGTTCGTATAGATATGCCCCTGAATCAATAAGGCCTTGAAACCTATACCCTTTAATTGATACCTGTACAGTACTCTTTAAACTCTTCATAAAATCAACTTCGACGGGCAATGGTATTTGCAATAATCGAAAGCAATAGTCCGAGGGTAAAATAGCCAAGAACCACTTCACTTATTACAAGCATCTCTCCATAAACATTTTCTGCAGTGACATCACCATAGCCAAGTGTTGTATAAGTGACCATAGAATAGTAAAAGGGAGTGAACCAGCTCTGGGCTGAATTAGAGTAATCCATCATCCCCCAACCAAGCGCCATATCAAACGAATATATGATTCCATAAAGTGTGGCGAGCACAAAAGCGTATATTCCGACTTTCATAAGACTGCGGCCGTGATCAAAGAGCCCCCAAGCTTTGAATAATGCTTGTTTTAAAGACCTATTAAACCCTGTTGGCATGTTATTAACAGTAGCCTCAAGTGTATCTATATAGTCCTGGTCTTTCGCGTCACGAACAAAAAGCGCATTACCATAAACAGAATCTATCCCGCGGATTCCAAGGTAACAGCCACTCATATCTCTAAAATCGCCATAGATAAGAGCGGTCACATTAGCTCCATCAAGCCGGGCAGTAGAGAGAGAAGCACCTGATATATTGGCATTTTCCAGACAGCAATCTCTAAGGTCGGCATTTGAGAGGTTTGCGTTACGGAGATCTGCACCAGTAAGATTGGCACCTAGCAGGTTTGCACCACGGAGATCTGCGCCAGACAGGTTTGCCTGTGTTAGGTCTGCCCCCTGAAAGTTCACAACCGTTAGAGTTGCTTCTGTTAATCTAGCTTTGTAAAGGCCTGCATTTGACAGATCTGCACCAGAAAGATCTGCACACTCCATCTTTGCGTGTTTTAAATTAGCAGATGATAGATTTGCTTCGAAAAAATCGGCCCCATTGAAGTTTAACCCCGAGAGGTTTCGACCCTCCAGGTTCGTTTCCGAAAGGTCGGTAGCAGCAAAAGTATCTCCAATATTAGTGTTACAGGAAAGAAAGTCTTCCCACACAGTCTCACCGCCCTTAATTGCCCTCAATGCTTCTTCTTTCAAGGGACTGTTTCTAACAATTTCACTCATACACAAACTCTGACGCTATTGGTGAAGCATAGAGAGAATATCATCAATAACTCCCTCCATATCCCGACCTGACTTTTCAACAACTTCACTAACATTGTTCTGTAAGCGCTTGCGATCCTCCAGATTCAGCTCCATCGCTGTTACGATAACCACAGGAGTATGTGCAGACAAATGCTCGCTTGACCTCAGGCCCTCAAGGAACTCAAAACCGTCCATTACTGGCATCATAAGATCAAGTAGAATAAGCTCAAACTTATGATGTTCTGTTTTCTCTAATCCAACTTTTCCATTCTCAGCTTCTTCAACCTTCCACCCCTCATTCTGGAGTGTTCGCACCATGGTTTGGCGAGCAGCCTGATCGTCTTCAACAACCAGCGCAGTTTTACATTCACTCGATGCATATTTTTTAATCAGCTCTGATAGTTTATTTCGATCAACAGGTTTTTGAAGAGACTCAACAGCACCAAGCGAATAACTCATCGCTTTGTCGCCGACCATAGAGATCATGGCAACTGGAATATCTTTCAGATCTTTGTCAGCTTTGAGACGCCGTAGTACCGTCCAGCCATCCATACCGGGCATCATCACATCCAGCGTTATAAGTACGGGCTTGTGTTTAGCTGCTAATGCCAGACCTTCAGCGCCATTCTTAGCCAATAAAACGGAACATCCATCTGCCTCAAGGCGTTTTCTTAAAAGCTCTCGCGCAGAGGCTTCATCATCTATAACAAGAACGGTATTTGAGTGAGAAGCATCAGTGGCTGATTCGGTTTGCCCTTCCTCACCACTTACCTCGGAAGGGTAGTCCAGCTGCTCAGCATCAATATGTGCCTCATCCTCAAGACCAGAACGCTGCTTTTGCATCACTTTAGGCAACGTAACTATAAATGTAGAACCCTCACCCGTAGTACTTTCAACACGGATACCACCACCCATCATTTCACAGAATTTCTTAACAAGAGCAAGTCCAAGGCCTGTCCCGCCATAGTCCCGGGTAGTCGATTCATCAGCTTGTGAGAACTCAGAAAAAATATGATTAATTTTATCTTCAGGAATGCCAATACCTGTATCTGCAACTGCAAATTGAATAGCCGGTTTATTCAATATAGTGGTTTCGTTTGCAGACAGCGTAATCGTGCCCTGCTTTGTAAATTTGGCCGCATTGGAAATAAGATTGAATAGAATCTGGCGAATTTTTGTTACGTCGCCATGCATCGTGTCTAATTCCTGATTAATATCAAAAACGAGCTCATTACTATTTTTTTCAATAAGGCTGAGAGCTGTATTAGCGACATCTTCAGTAATGTCTTTGACAGAGAAACTCTCAAGGTAAAGATCCATTTTTCCTGCTTCGATTTTAGAAAGATCAAGCACGTCATTAATCAGAGAAAGTAGATGTTTACCGGCGGCTGTAATTTTATTCAGATCTTCGAGCATTTCATCAAGATCATCATCCTCCGCATCCTCAGCCAGCATTTCTGAGTATCCAATAATCGCATTCATCGGTGTGCGAAGTTCATGGCTCATATTAGCAAGGAATGCACTCTTTGCTTCATTCGCTCGTTCTGCCTGCTCACGGGCTTCCTGTGTTTGCCGTTCAAGCTCAAGACGCTCTGTTATATCTTCCACTAATCCTATATAAAAAGTATCATTGCCGACCTGAACTTCCTCTACTCGCGCTTCCAGTTTGAACACTGTGCCATCTTTCCGAACAGCATTCACAACCCGGCTTTGCCCTACAACCGAAGATGGGGCTCCATGCATCCGCCGTTCAAGATAAAGGTCGTGATTAACAGCAACATCAGTTTCCATCAGGATCTTGATATTTTTACCAATCACGTCAGAAGCGTAGTAGCCAAAGATTCCCTCGGCAGCTGAGCTGAATGTTTCTATCACGCCCCTTTGATTGATTGAAAGAATTCCGATAGGACTGGCTTCGATAATCTTGGATATTCTCTGTTCGCTATTGGCAAGATCGTTTTGCATGTTCTGGAGGTTTTCATTCTGCTCAAGGAGCTCCTCTTCATTGCGCTTGATCAGAGTAATATCGGTAGCTACGCCGACAAGCCCGCCACCAGTGATTGGCGTAGTTCTGATTTCAATGGTTCGACCAGCAGAAGTTTTAAGAATAACGTTTGAGGCATGTCCCTCAGCAAGAACCTTCATCCTCTCCCTTACTAACACATTGGTCTCGCCTGCCCCATAGTCTCCGTTTTCAGCATGCCAGCGGATGATTTCTTCTTCAGGTTGACCGGGTTCTACATATCTCGGAGGGATGCCTAACATTTCAACGTAGCGATCATTGACCAGAACATAGTTAAGATCGGCATCAAGCATATAGATACCGTTAGACATTTTTGACAGCGCAAGCTCAAGTTGTGCTGATGCGTCGTTGAGTTCTATTGTGCGCGCTGCAACTGTTTCTTCCAGAACAGTTTTACTGTTTTCTACTTCCTGAAGTGAATCGATGATAGAAAGTCTGAGTGCTTCAAAGTTCTCTGCTAAATCTCCAATCTCATCATTGCTATTAACCACTACGGGGTCTTTCAAGTCTCCAGAGGTTAATTTCGCAGCACTGGCCGACAATTTTCTGAGAGGACGTGTAAGAGAGATTGAGAAAAGAAACGACGCATAAATGGCAACGGCCAGAACGATAGATGCAACCAGGATCAAACGGTCAATCAATTTATCCGCATCCCGTAATGCTTCTTCCCGATCAATCTCACTCATTATGACCCAATCCAACCCTGCTAGTTCTAACGGGCGGTAAGATGATAAGACCTCGACACCTCGGTAATCGGGAAAAAGAGCTCTTCCGGACTCTCCCGAAAGTGCAGCACGCGTCCCGGCAGTATCAACTTTTTGTAGGCCGATGGAACTATTTGTCCATTCAATCTGATCTATGACTGAGCCTGACATCCCTGCCTCTCTTATCATCTTCAGATACTCTTTCCGGTCTTCGATCAGAAATCTTGACTGGTTCCTAAGTAGCTTATCTCGTCCAACGAGATAAACTTCGCCGCTATCACCAAGACCTACGTCACCCCAGCCTTCATTTGAGGTCATAATACTGTTGATGCCGCTTAGGGGTAGCTGAACGGCGAGCACACCAACAGGCGTTGGTCCATCATAAACAGGCATAGCTGCAAACGCTGCAGGGGCATTGAACGAAGGGGTGTAAGGCTCGAAGTCAGCAAAGATAACCTGCCCCTTACGGGCAGCCATCGCTGAAATGACTACACGTGCGAGACTGCTTTTTGAATGAGGACCATCGAAAAGACTCGTGCCAAAGTCGATTTCTCGCTCTGTAGAATAAAGTATCCGTCCATCATCCGGTTCAATCAGAAATACATCGTAAAAGCCAAATTGTTTGTGAAACTCACTAAGTAATTTATCGACATCCGAAAAAGCAGAGCCAAAAAAGTTTTCGAATCGAGCCTCATTTACAAGGCTAGGGTTAAAAATATATCTATCCTGCAAGAAAATAGACAAAGGGTCCTGGGGCAACAATCTGTTAATAAGTGCTTCATCTGCTTTAAAGTCTAGTGCCTGCTCATACTTTGCCCAAAAATCCTCAAAATAGTATCTGGAAAGGTTGTCTTTGATTTCTGGTGTGATGAGGTTTTGAGAAGTCTGTATGTAAACAGTGCCCTGGCGGAGTTTCTGAAAATTGTGTTTTAAACTCCTATTTTCTGAAATGAAATTCAATTCAGCTTCAACATTTAAAAAATATTGCTCTATTTGCTGAGCTTTAAGCTCTCGAACTGCTGTTAGCCTTTCAAACGCAGCATCCTTAAGCGCTTCATTAGATGAGTAACCAGCCAGTATAGCGGCAACACAGACAGCGAACATGGAGATAATCATTGAGATACCGGCGAGTTTGGTACCTATCTTCAATCCAAATAAAGGTTTTTGATCTTCTTTTGTCATTGCTGGGTTCCTGTCATCAGGCTGACTTTTCATAAAGTAGAACAAGTTCGTTCATTTTTAACAGCAGTTTTTCTGCTAGTTTATCTGCATGAAAGATGTAATCGGGTGACCGATCTTTACCAAGCCATACTGCAGTCGATACAAATGCTTTGAATGAATTCCACTCTGCTTGAGCCGAGCTAAGCCCTTGAATAATAGCATCTAAATTCTTACCTTTTACGGCATGAGGTGTAACGCGTTTTAGGATATTTAACGATGTGCTGAATCGATTTATAGTTATATACATATCCTGACGAATGCTGTTTGGATCTACCCCACTACGGATTAAACAAAGTTGCAGGATGATTTGTTGCGTTAACATTCTCTGTCGGCCCGAAATATTTATAAGCATTGCCAATTGTTCAGATATGACTTTATTTTTATAGATTCTCTCGATGATACTGACCGCCTTATCCATCTCTTCAAGGGCGTATCCGTTAAGTTCTGCAATTTCCCGTAGGGATTTATCATCGGTATCATCAATGCCTTTGCGGATAGCCTGTCCATAAGGTGAGAAAGCGCTATCAGCTGTGTTTAGTGCTTTAATAACCACTGCATTTGTTTCTGATTTAAGGCCTTGAGTATCATCACCGTTTAGCAAAGCAATTGAAGTAATACGATGCAGTTCAAGTGCCTTTTCAGCCTCAGCCAAGAATGGCCGCGGGCGTTGTGAAAGGTAAGCAAGACATACAAACTTTCCAGCACGCTGAATTAACATCCGCTGGCGGCCAGACAGAATAATTTTTCGCGCACTATCGACATTATTTATCTGCGCCAAAATTATTGATGGACAAAAAATAGCCCCTGCAATGAATACTCCACCACCTTTTATCAGGTTCCTTCGCTTAATCATTCTTCACAGCCCAAGTCGAAAGAGATATTTCTCAATTGTATTTTTATCTACCATGTTCAACACTTTCGTTCGTAAAACCCGGCGTTGATGTCAGTTGGCTTTCCTGATACTGCCCCAGCTCTGAAATATTAAGCCCAGCGATCTCCTGCTCTTCAGTTACCCGAAAACGAATAACGTAGTTTCCCGCATGGAAAAGTATGAATGCGGTACCAAACGTCCAGACTCCATACACGACAACACCAAGGGTTTGAACGCCCACCTGTTCTAAGCGGCTTAAACCAGTCCCAAGCGTGTCAAGGTCGCCATAAAGACCAGTAGCAATCGTGCCCCATATTCCAGCCCCGAGGTGAACTGGAATAGCGCCAACAGCATCATCAATTTTCAACGTCTCGAGAATCCGGCTTAAGAAGACCACTATCATTCCACCTACCAGACCTATTAACGCAGCCGAACCTGTCGAGACTGCAAAACAATTTGCAGTGACCGCAACCAGGCCGCCTAACGCTCCGTTGATAAACTGATCGACGTCAAGTCGCTGATTAACCACATAGCGCAAACCGCCGGCAGAAATAGCGCCGACGCAGCCCCCCACTACCGTATTGACTATAATAGAGGGAACCGTCTCGTCCATCACTAATGTGCTTCCCCCATTGAAACCAAGCCATCCGATAAAAAGAAGAAGCGCCCCCAGTGTTGCTGTGGGCAGGTTTGATGGTGTAATAGTCTGTTTGCCCATTCCGCCATCAAAACGCCCAAAACGGGGACCGATAATTAATACGAGAGCCAGGCCGGTCCATCCCCCAACACTATGGACCACCGTAGACCCTGCAAAATCAACAAAACCCAGTTCTGCCAGCCAGCCAACTCCAACTGACACATTACCAGCCCAACTCCAATGACCGGCAATAGGATAGAGCAGACCTGAAACGATAGCAGTAACATAAAGATAAGCTGCAAGCCTCATTCGCTCTGCAACAATTCCCGACAGAATTGTCACCGATGTTGCACAAAACATAGTCTGATACAAAAAAAATACTGTGAGAGAGGGAGCTGTTTCTGCAAAGTCCTGTAAAAACAGATCTGTCCCAATCCACCCATTGAAAGAAGCTCCATACATCAGAGCAAAACCAAAAAGCCAAAACGCAATCACGCACACACAAAAATCACAGAAGTTTTTGATAGCAACATTGATATTATTTTTGGAACGCGTCATTCCTGTTTCGATGCAAAGAAAGCCAGCCTGCATTAAAAACATCAACGACATGGCTATGAGCACCCAAAAAAGATCAATCTCTTGCATCAAAAACTTCCACGGTATAAAGCCGATGTATCGTTATACTGAAAAGTAAAATAAGCGTTTATAAGAGAAGTAACTTTCATGCTTTGCTTTCCAATGCTCTGCCGGAAGCATCATGCAACTCACTCTCATGCTGTAAACCATGCTCCGAGATATTTAGACCTGCAATTTCCTCCTCTTCTGTTACCCGAAAGTGGAAAACGTAGTTACCAGCATAGAAAAGTATAAATGCAGCCCCAAATGCCCAGACGCCATATACTGCTACGCCAAGTGCTTGAACTCCTATCTGTTCCAGACGGCTTAAACCTGTCCCAAGCGTTTCAAGGTCACCATAAAGACCAGTAGCAATTGTGCCCCATATCCCAGCCCCGAGATGAACCGGAATAGCGCCAACAGCATCATCAATTTTCAACGACTCAATAATCTGGCTTAAGAACACCACTATCATCCCACCTACCAGGCCTATTAAGACTGCAGAACCTGTAGAGATAGCGAAACAGTTGGCCGTTACCGCAACCAACCCACCCAAAGCGCCATTGATAAACTGATCGACGTCAAGACGCTGATTAACGACATAACGTAAACCTCCAGCAGAAATAGCCCCAACGCAGCCCCCCACTACCGTATTGACTAAAATAGAGGGAACCGTCTCATCCATCACTAATGTGCTTCCCCCATTGAAACCAAGCCATCCTATAAAGAGAAGAAGTGCACCCAGTGTAGCTGTGGGAAGGTTTGATGGCGTTATCGTCTGCTCACCAGCTTTTCCATCAAAACGCCCCAAACGGGGACCGATAATTAATACGAGAGCGAGGCCGGCCCACCCCCCAACGCTATGAACCACCGTTGACCCCGCAAAATCCACGAATCCCAACTCGGCCAGCCAGCCAGATCCACCCACACCATCAAGATTAGCCCAAGTCCAGTGCCCCGCGATTGGATAGATCGCGCCAGCAACGAGTAATGCGACGAAAAGGTAGGCTCCAAACTTCATCCGTTCAGCAACGATACCTGAAAGTATCGTGACTGCTGCACCACAGAACATAACCTGGAAAAGAAAGAAAGTTGCAAGGGACGGAGTCGCCTTTGAAAAATCAAGAAGAAAGAGGTCAAATCCTATCCAGCCTTGATAGCTTAAACCGAACATAAGCCCGAAACCAAAGGCCCAGAAAACAATAGTAGACAGGCAGAAATCGGCCAGATTTTTAATTGCTACATTGATACTATTCTTTGAGCGGGTCATCCCACTCTCAAGGCATAGGAAACCACACTGCATCATAAAAACCAGCGCGCTTGCAAATATAACCCAGAGCAGATCAATATCTGTTGTCAAATTGTTCCCCAGTCGTATCTATGACCTTAAGTATTATGAGCTCAACCACCCAGCAATCTTTTCAAGCAGCCGTTTCAGATCAACAGGCTTTGTATCATAATCGTCGCAACCAGCATCCAGCGCCTTATCCCGGTCACCGGCCATAGCATGTGCTGTCAGTGCGATAATTGGGATATTTTTGGTCTGATCATTCGCTTTCAGGTGCCTCGCTGCATCCCAACCATCCATAACAGGCAGACTCATATCAAGGAGTATTAAATCAGGCGTTTCCTCTGAAGCCATTTCCACACCACGCTGACCGTCAAAAGCCATTACAACCTCAAATCCTTTTTTCTTCAGCCTACGAGACAGCATATCCCTATTCATTTCATTGTCTTCGACCAGAAGAATTTTCGCCATTATATGTTTTCCTATACTGTTCTTTAGTGATTTTTTATTGCGGGTAATTAGGTTGAGAGATCTGACTAAGCAACACCGATCGACTTCTCTTTTGGCAACCGAGCCTCAACCAGTTTTCGTAAATGCATTTCCAACATTGTTTCCAACTGTTCTTCGGCTTGAAACTCATGGAAGGCACCGATATAAGAGCCATCCTCGCCAATTAACCACCGATCCAAGTATGTATTGAGTTTATCGATCTGGTCTAACCTGTCAATGACAGTGCTCCGGTTTTCAAGCGAGAGAACTGGCGCACCTTGCTTTCGGTAAAGAAGCATATCCGGGCTACCCCGCTGCTGAAAACCTTGCAATGCATCTTCAAATTCAAAAGCGGTTCCCGATTCATAACGGGTTCCATCTTCTCGTAAGATGGTATCAGGTAGCGGAGAGCCTATTCGAGACCATAAAATACCCACGTAGATCTCTGTTTCATGCGGCGGGTGAATCTGAGCCTGAAATGTGTCAGAAGCCAGCATTGGCTCCTCTTCCCAAAGGATAGGTATAAGATACGCCCGACCAAAAAACTCTTCATTAAGCCGCCCAATGACAGCTTTAGCTATACGTCGTTCCGGAATAACATCACCTGGTGAAGATATAAAAATACGGAACTGCTTTGAAATATTCTGACGCAGGCGAACCTTTTCGAGGCAGGCGTTGATCCGAGCCTGAAGTAGAATGGGGTTAAACGGCTTAAAAATATAATCTTCGGCACCCTGCAAAATACAGTCCACCATCATATTCACATCATCGGAAGCAGATAACATAATGACCGGAATAGTCCTTAGACGAGAGGACTCTTTCATAAGCTGCAGAGTCTCAAGACCAGACAATCCAGGCATCATATAGTCGAGTAGAACAAGGTCAAACCGCTCTGATTCGAGTAGCTCAAGAGCCTCTTCACCACTGGATACCGCTGTTACTGAATAACCTATACGTTTGACACGACGTGACAGTAATTCCCGATTTGAAGGATCATCGTCCACCACCAGTAACTCACCACCTTGCCCTACCTGACTGGTGAGAATTGACGTTTTTTGCTGTTCATCTGAATGGTTTTCGTTATTTGTTACTACCTCTTCTGCCTCACTACTTTCTTTTAAGCGTTCAGGTATTACGTCTATTAACTCTAGGGCAATCCGGGCAGCATCGGAAATGTGGTTTAAATCTGCCAGCATCTCCTCCTCACCAAGTTCAGTTGCATCTTCGAAAATCATTTCCGAATAGCCGGTTATATGATTGAGCTGCATCCGGAATTGAAACTGAGCATCAGTGAGATTTATTTCATCAGGGCTTTCAAGAGTCGCTCCAAGAAAATCCTCAATAAGGGCCAGCATTTTCTGGCCAGCGTTCTGAATAGCCTGTAAGTCACCGGAAAATATCTTAAGATGCTCTGGAGAAAGATCCTCTTCGATCATCTCGCTGTAGCCAATAATATGGCCCACCGGCGTTCTGAGATCATGCCGCAACTTTGAAAGTTGCTTTTTGAATCCGTTATTATCTTCCACTTAAATTTTTACCCAGCAGACGGTGGTTCATGTTCGCGATGATATCGATGTGTACTCCACTGGATAACATCCATCAGGGAACGCTCAGCCAGCTCAACAATAACTCTCTGCGCATGAATTGGATCTGAAATCTTTGCCAGGCGGCGCTCTGCCAGCTCGAACAACTCCCCCTGATTTGCGTATTGCCAAAATAGCTCACGCGTAGCCATTTTTGTTTGATAAATCTCCCAAATCGCGAGCCATAATGGCAACAGGCCCATAAAGAATACGACCAGCGTTTTACCATCGATGTCACTGATATGAAAACCGTAGAGAGTCTTTTTAAAAAACAGTAGCGTTACCGCACCGATGAAAGATGCGAAAAAAAGGCCTTTCTTTACGATTTCCAGTTGCTCATGTTGGTGGTGCAAATGATGGTGTTTCCGCGAAAAATACGCTGCCTGATCTTTGATCCATCGTTCGGATGTTGATGACACCCGTTCCTTTAATGGCACGTCACTTTCGTAAGTCAGCGGCTCAGTACACCGAATCGCATCACCAATCCATCCAAAGCCTTTAAAACGATCAATCCCTGTCAGCTGAAACATTCGCCTGGTAGGACCAGCGTCACCTCCTCCGGATAAAACCAGAAAAAAACGTATGCGAAGCGCCTCTGCCAGTGCACGGAATGCCAGATGACGTCCAAACCAACCACGCTTAGCACTCACACTGAACAGAATAAAACCGCCCAAAAACAACATCACATAAGTGATTAAAAACCAACTTAGTGCTGCAATTTTAGCGTATAGAAGGAATGTTAATCCCATGGTCGCAGCCATCAGTCCAAATAGCTTGAAGAGACGATCAGATTGAGATTGGTTCGCCATCGCAAGTTGATCTGCACGTACAAACTCCTCATCAATCAATGCAGTTATCGTATCAACGCTGGCGTCCTGAGGTGTTGAAATGGGGTAGACTGTCACATCAGATCCAACCGATGAATTTCGTTCGTAAGCATACTGATCAAACTCACCCCAGCGATCAGTAATGGCAACGGGTATTTGCGCCAATTTGCAAACAAGTCCATTAGCACCCGCCTGCACAAGATAACTTATTTCTGTTTTTTCTGATCTGTTCTCACTGGATTGGCGGGTCGTTTTAACCCAGACAACAAGGTCCGATTGATCTACAGCTAGATCAGCATCATCAATTACTTCAAAAGCACCTGTTGAAGAAGCAGTACTTTCTGTACTGGAAAGATAGCGTACAAGCACGTCAGAAGTTCCACCGGTACGACCATTGGTCTCACCATCCCACAGCGCGATTAAAACGTTGGAGCGCCTAACCAGGTAATCCATCAACTGTTCATAACAAACGGTTCGGGACTCTTCATCCTGAAAATCACTGTCTAGCATTCCCGGGGGAAGAGGTAAC
This sequence comes from Neptuniibacter sp., assembly GCA_050633605.1. Classification (GTDB taxonomy): domain Bacteria; phylum Pseudomonadota; class Gammaproteobacteria; order Pseudomonadales; family Balneatricaceae; genus Neptuniibacter. The sequence continues at coordinate 37,225 of JBOEGV010000032.1, forward strand.
TCATCTACTGTGATCCGAGAATCGTTTATAAGCTTTAATAGATTTGCATGCGCTTCGCCAGAAAAATCCGTTTCGTAAAGGGAGCGAGGCATCGGAAGTACCGCTCGAACGGGCAAACCAATTTCGAGAGCAACTTCAGTGGCAAGTGTATCAGCACCCTCTGCAAGACCTGTCACAAGTTCGACCGGCAGAGTCACAAACCGCTCTTTTATCGCCACCAGCTCTTTTCGCAATGTAGCTCGCAGATCGGCTATGGACTCATCCCTGATATCTCTATGGCCAGTAAGCCCAATGCTGAACACAAAACCAGATTTACCGGGATTTTTATGCATCTTGCTCTCCGTTAATACCCTAACCTACTTGTAACAATTTTTTACAATATACTGTTTTAAAAAGGCAATTAAGTAGACTATCTTTGTAGATACATCAGTATAATTCAAGAAAGATCTACTGGCTCCTAACATATTTTGCACATGCAACAAATGAGTGAAGCAGACGATATGTCAACAAAATGTAACAAGGTAGTACGAACTGTGGAATCTGACCAGCCAACTGATCTTCTTTTTAATCACGTTGGTTTTGGCTGCCTTTCTAAATCAGATATTGACAAACTGGCCCAAAGTTCTCCGACCATTTCATTAAGAGATGGAGATAAGTTATTTGAGAAGGGCGATATCTCAAGTTGTTTTTATGTGCTGAAATCTGGATCAGCTACAAGCCACTCACCTTCAACCATTAACGAAGTAACTTCAATCTACCAGACTGGAGATCTTGTTGGTTTTATGGGAGTGCTCACCGACCGACCCAGAGTAAAGGCAGTGTTCATTGATAGTGATGCTGAACTAATTAAAATAGATAAAGATAAATTAGATCAGATTTTTAGCGGCCGCCAGGAATTGAAAGGGGTGCTGATTGCAGAGTATGACATTCACGGATTCAAAGGGGCAGCTGCTAAGAAGTCTACATTTAGCGACGATATACCTCCTGAAATATATAAACATCCTCCCCTGCTGAAGCTAAAAGAAAAGATTACATCTTCATTATCAAATTCACTTTTTGGCAAAACAATATCTAAAGTAGAAAAACTTTACGCTCATAATGATCTTCTAATATCCATGATGGCAGGTTGCGCACTTGTATCTTCAGATAAGGCAGGTGTAGGTGTTTCCGAATACCAATACATTAATTCAATCCTTGGAAGGTTAAGTTCATTAGGGAACATATCGAAAGATGATGCACTAGCAAAATTCAACCACTATTGCTCCGCAATCATCTCAGACCCTGTCAAAGGTAAACAGGAAGCTTTAATAGCTTTATCTCATGTTTCCAAAGGCAGTGAAAACGCAAAAATCGTATTATCAGTTTGTCATGCAATGATTGTTTTACACATTGAATCAAAAGAAAATGCTTCGCAAATTCTTCAAGAAATATCTGAACGCCTAGGTGTTTTTATCGAAGAAATTTAGAATAATGTTTGGATTATTCCGAGTCTTTCATTTTGTCAGATTGAATAGCTTCATAACGGAACCTAAGAATAAGCTCTGTAACAATCTGCCTTCGCTGACCATTCAGGGAAGTAGGTATCATGTATTGGACTAAATCATACTGAACTAAAGTTCCTCTCTTAAAGTTTAGTTTTGGCGTCATCTGTATCTATCATCATCACGTAGGCAAGGATGAACGAGCTGAAAAGCAGTATCGCGCTCGGTTGTGATTGCTGGCGCAATCGCTGAACCAAAGGATTAGAGGAAAAAACTCAGCTCTAGCAGAAAATAAAAAAGGTCATCCTGTTCTTGGGAATGTATGAGCTTTTCTATAGTGTGAATGAAAGGGAGCTGGATTTATTGGTTACAGCTTTTGGCTGTAACCACCCTTCGGGCTTCGCGCGTTGCGCTCGATTGTGATTGCTAGCGCAATCGCTGAACCAAGAGATTAAAGGAACAAACTCAGCTCTAGCAGAAAATAAAAAAGGTCATCCTAGTTTCAGGGGATGTATGAGCTTTTTTGAGATCGTAAAAGAGGCTGGATTTATTGGTTACAGCTTTTGGCTGTAACCACCCTTCGGGCTTCGCGCGTTGCGCTCGATTGTGATTGCTTACGCAATCGCTGAACCAAGGGATTAGAGGAACAAACTCAGC
>JBOEGV010000033.1:0-37893 GCA_050633605.1 Neptuniibacter sp.
GGGAGTCCACATAAGCCCCTAGTAGGCGATGCCGTGTGCTGAAAAGTTAAGTAGGCGAAGCCGTCCTGCTTTTAGAAGTACATAGTGCTTATAAAAGCCCCCACAACGTATCAAACACAATCTTCTGAGCTGCAGCCACCTCAGCAGAATCAATCACTACCGCCGTAGGGTAGTTCTCAGAAGCCAGAGAGATAATCGCACACTTGGGTGGATAGATGGCGATATAAGCGGCATCAACTTTTCCTTCGGTTTTGATCCACTTACGTTCTGATAACAAAGCGTCCTCACCACCATCACCAATCGCAATGGCTCTGACATTGATACCACGTTGAATCCGCTGGTTAGTGAAGTTGGGAAATGGTCGGTATAGGTGTTGCCTTATGGGTTTGGAGGAGAAAACCGAGTAGCTGTCGGCATCGGAGTTAGAGACGGTCACCAGAAGATCTTTCAGTACGTGTTCAATACCATCATCACCCTCATAAAACTGTACATTGGCGGCGTTAAAGTCCGGCTTAAGATGCTGTAGCTCAGGGATGATATTCAGCTTCAGCTCTTCCACGGCTTTATCCAAACCCTGCCGTCGTTCTTCCGCCATTTGCAGCAGGATATCTGGGTCCACAGGTGCAAACAGGCGCCTTTTACCTTTAGGCAGGTAAGTGACAATACCTTTTTGTTGCATCTCTTTCAGGCTCTCGTATGTACTGCCTCGGTTAATGCCCGAATTGTCAGCAATTGTACGAATAGAGCTCGCTCCTAAGGAAAGTAATGCTTTGTAAATATCGATTTCTCTAAGGCTAAGGCCTAATAGTTCAAAAATATTATTGTTCATAGTTGTCATAAATTTTGTGACAAAAAGGATTGTATGTACCCATTATTACTTTAAAGTACGATCTTAATAAAGCTGTAATCATTAATTTATGGCGCTAAGCCACAAGGAAAGTTAAGACCATGTCTGTAGACGTTGTCATTTTGGCTGCTGGTCAGGGCAGCCGCATGAAATCCAAATTACCCAAAGTACTGCATAAAGTAGGCGGTAAATCGATGGTGCAGCACGTTATCGATACCGCAGCCTCTCTCAATAATGAAAGTAGCAATGAAAAAAGTAATGTAAATACACATGTTGTGATTGGTCACGGGGCAGAGCTGGTTAAAACCTCTCTAGAGGGACAGGCTGTTAATTTTGCACTACAGGCAGAACAAAAAGGTACGGGGCATGCCGTTGCCCAGGCGATGCCTGAAGTGACTGAAGAGAGTGTGGTATTGGTGCTTTATGGCGATGTACCACTGACAAAACCAGAAACCATGCAGCAGATGGTTGAGCTGGCATTATCCGGAGATCTGGCACTTCTTACGGTAAATCTGAAAGACCCTACCGGTTATGGCCGCATTGTGCGAAATGACAGTGATCAGGTTATCGCAATCGTAGAGCACAAGGATGCAACGTCAGAGCAGCATAAAATCAACGAAGTAAATACCGGTATTCTGGCGGTTAACAGTAAGTATCTGCGTGAGTGGTTACCGAAGCTGTCTTCAGAAAACGCTCAAGGCGAATATTACCTAACAGATATCATTGCGATGGCTGCTGATAACGGCATTGCAATTAATGCCATCCAACCGAAAGCCGAGGAAGAGGTTCAGGGTGTTAATAACCGTATCCAATTGGCTGAGCTGGAGCGTTGGTATCAGTTACAGCAGGCAGAATCGCTTATGGTAAACGGTGCGACGTTGGCTGACCCATCTCGAATCGATGTTCGGGGTAATGTAACCACCGGTCAAGACCTTCTGATCGATGTGAACGTTGTCTTAGAAGGTAACGTTGTTCTGGGCGACAACGTGGTGATCGAACCAAACTGTTACCTGAAAAACTGCACAGTTGGTGCGGGTACGCACATCAAAGCCAATACTGTTATTGAAGACACGGTCATTGAGGATAACTGCGACATTGGCCCGTTTGCACGTTTACGCCCGGGTACTCAGCTGGCAACAAAAGCCAAGGTTGGCAATTTTGTTGAAACCAAAAAAACCATTGTAGGAGAGGGCAGTAAGATCAATCACCTCTCTTACGTTGGCGATGCGGTCTTAGGTAATAACGTTAATGTTGGTGCTGGCACTATCACCTGCAATTATGACGGTGTGAATAAGTCAATGACAGAAATTGGAGACAATGCTTTTATCGGTTCCAATACAGCGCTGGTAGCGCCAGTCAAAGTCGGGGCTACTGCAACGGTAGGCGCAGGTTCAACCATCAGTAAGAACGTCTCTGACGATGCCCTAGCCGTGACAAGAGTAAAGCAAGTTGAAATAAAAAACTGGCAACGCCCTGTTAAGAAAGAGAAAGAGAAAGGGAATTAATTATGTGTGGAATTGTTGGAGCAGTAGCAGCCAGACCTGTTCAGGAAATTCTGCTGGAAGGATTACGTCGTTTAGAGTACCGCGGATATGATTCCGCAGGTGTTGCACTGCATACCGAGGCAGGCATTCAACGTTGCCGGCGAGCAGGTAAGGTACAGGCGCTTTCCGATGCATTGCAAGCTTCGCCTCTACAGGGTTCGACGGGTATCGCACATACCCGATGGGCCACTCATGGTGTACCTAATGAAGCTAATGCCCATCCGCATATGTCGGCTGATCAGTTAGCGGTTGTACATAACGGTATCATTGAGAATTATGAAGAACTCAAAGCGAAATTGCAGAGTGAAGGCTATAAATTTACCTCGGATACTGATACTGAAGTAATTGCTCACTTACTTGCAAGAGAGCTTAAAACTGTTAGTTCATTGCATACAGCAGTTGCTAATATTATCGCTCAGCTGGAAGGTGCTTATGCTCTAGGTGTGATCGAGAAATCTGATCCCAGCCAGTTGGTAACAGCCCGAAAAGGCAGTCCACTTGTAATAGGTGTGGGTATTGGTGAAAACTTTATAGCATCTGATCAGCTTGCGCTGTTGCAGGTGACAGACCGTTTTATGTTCCTTGAAGATGGTGATGTTGCCACGCTGACAGCAGACCAGATTACAGTTACAGATTGTAATGGTGTTAAGGCTGAGCGAAACATCAGCCAGTTTGAACACGGGATCAGTTCAGCAGATAAAGGCGAATTTAAGCATTACATGCTGAAAGAGATCTACGAGCAGCCGGAAGTTATCAAGGCGTGTCTGGAGGGTCGTATCAGTGATGATAAATTGCTTGAACAATGCTTTGGCGTCAAAGCGGCTGAGGTCTTTGATCAGGTTAAACAGGTACAGATCATCGCCTGCGGTACCAGTTTCCATGCCGGTTTGATCGCTAAGTACTGGATAGAAGATCTAGTGGGCATTCCATGCATGGTTGAAGTAGCCAGTGAGTACCGCTATCGCTCTGTAGTAATACCTGAGGGAACCTTGTTCCTGACTATATCTCAATCCGGTGAAACCGCAGATACGCTGGCAGCTCTTCGAGAAGTGCAATCCAGAGTTCTGGCATCTCTGGTTATTTGTAACGTGCCGGGCAGTTCTCTAGTACGTGAGTCTGACTTGGCGCTGATGACAAATGCAGGGCCTGAGATCGGCGTAGCTTCTACCAAAGCTTTTACAACTCAGCTGGTGGCCTTGATGCTCACGACCCTTGCATTAGGCCGTCGAAACGGCCTTGCAGCAGGTCTTGAAGCATCGATTATCACAGCCCTTAAAAAATTATCCGCTCAGGTCCAGGAAGCACTGGAAATGGATAAAGCCATAGAGCAAATGGCACAGTCCTTTGCCGAGAAACAGCATGCTTTGTTTCTGGGGCGGGGCACGCTTTATCCAGTTGCTAAAGAGGGAGCACTTAAGCTTAAGGAAATCTCATATATTCATGCGGAATCCTACCCTGCGGGCGAGCTTAAGCATGGCCCATTGGCTTTGGTGGACAAAGAGATGCCTGTGGTCGCCGTTGCTCCACAAAACGATATGTTGGATAAGCTCAAGGCTAATCTACAGGAAGTACGCGCCCGGGGAGGTGAAGTATTTGTTTTCGCGGGCTCTGAAAAAGTTCAGTCGGAGCAAGGCATGTACGTACTTTCCATGCCCGAGTGTGACGAGATCATGCAACCCGTGGTTTATACCATAGCATTGCAGCTGCTTTCCTATCATGTAGCAATTCTGAAAGGGACGGATGTGGATCAGCCGCGTAATTTGGCAAAATCTGTTACGGTCGAGTAGGTTATTTGATGAAGAAATAAAAAGGTGTAGATTGACAAAAAAGTATCATACCTACAAAAAAGAATCATACTAAACAAAAAACATCCATACTTTTGATAATCCGGGCTATGCTTACTCAATATGGTATAGCTCGGATGCTTTAAATGGGTTCTAAAACTGCTTTCTTAACACCTTATCCAAAAGAGATTAATAATCTTCTTGAACCTGCAATTCTCAAGCGGTTGCAAAGAGAAAAACGTGGCCAAGGTTTTGGTAAAGACTACAAACCTTACTTAACTGTTCGGGATGTCCCAAGTAAAGGTAGGGTTCATCGTCGTCCAGCTTTGACCCACAACCGAATTGTCCATCTGCTTTCAGATCTTGAACTTGCCGCCTTCCTGCTTTTTGATTGGAGTCCCTCAGTTACTGATATTCGTGAACAATTCCCTCTTAACCCTGAGGCAACAATTGATATAGCAAAGAGGCTTAGTATTAAGCACCCAGCTTACCAAGGGGTACTACAAGTAATGACCACCGACTTACTGGTTGATTTGAATGTTAACGGTAAGTTTACAAGTCAAGCGGTCTCGGTAAAGTACTCCGAACACCTTGAAGATGAACGAACATTAGAAAAGCAGGAATTAGAACGACGCTTTTGGGAAGGAGAAGGGGTAAGTTGGTACATTTTCACAGAACAGGATGTTCCAGTTACCTCAGTTAAGAATATTCGCTGGTTAGCACCACATATGCATAGCTATGACCTCAAAGATGAAGAAAGAGCGGAAGTCTTTGAACGAATAGCAAAAGTTCTTGATGGAAATTGGGAAGAGAAAGTTGCTGTCCCGCTTATAGAACTGGATAACACGTTTAAGAAAACACCAGGCACACATCTTCAGTATTTCAGACATTTTTCTGCGCAAAATGCATTTCTATGGGACATCCATAATCAGGTTCACACAAGTCTGAAGGCTAAAGACATCGCGGTATCTGAGTATTGGCTAAGTAAGGAGGCTAAATATGTTCATGCCTAATGATGTCTATCAGTGGGATAGCAAGCGGATTAGAATTCTTTGGAGTAACCCTCGAGCTATTTTCTGGATCGATATCGATGACGAGAGAGCTCTGCCTAATGCTTCTACTAAATCGGAGTTTGAACATCTTATAGCACGAGCAGACCTTAAATCTATAGCGGATCCTTACTTGAAGATCAGCATGACTCTTCCCAAAAAAGACTCCAAAGCTGAACAGGTGCAAAAGAAAGCGTGGAATGCCGTTAAGGGTGTTGTGGATGCAGAACCATATATTTATCAGAAAAAACACCGGGGAGCACTCGTAAAGCAGGTTATGCAAGAGTCTAAAACGACGAAACAAACAGTGTATCGTTGGTTACGTCGATATTGGCAGTTTGGGATGTGCGAAAATTCATTAACTGGTCGTTATGATCAATGTGGGGGGCCTGGTAAGCCAAAGGTTTTTAAAGATAAGAGGAATGGTCGAATTCGCACGCGCAATCTAGGCGAGGGGGTTCCGATCACCGAGCAAATCAAATCTCTGTTTCGAGTTGCCATAGGAAAAAGTTACCTTAATGAAGACCAATATGATTTTGATTATGCCTATAACCAAGTACTCATAGCTTTTGGTGTAAAGATACCTGCTACACCGAACGACCTGATCAATGTACCCACAGAGCGTCAATTTAAGTATTTCTTTCAAAAAGAGTACACATCGATTGAAGTGACTAAAAAGCGTGAAGGTGAAATTAATTATTTAAAAGACTTCAGCCCAAGCCTGGGAACGTCGACATCAGAGGTGCCGGGTCCAGGCTATTTATATCAAATCGATGCAACCATAGCAGATGTATACCTCGTTTCAGAACAGGATCGCTCAGTAATCATTGGCAGGCCGACTATGTATTTCGTGGTCGATGTATTTAGTCGTGCAATAGTGGGTTTGTATATTGGTTTGGAGAACCCGTCTTGGGTGAGTGCTATGGAAGCGCTTGGAAATGCTATGGCTGATAAAGTCGCATATTGTGCTGAATATGATATAGAAATCACCCCAGATCTATGGCCTATGCGTGGCTTACCTGAAAATATCATTGGTGATAAAGGTGAAATACTTGGTCGACATGTTGAGGTTCTTAGTAAATCATTCCATGTTGAAATCCAAAATACTCCTGCCTATAGAGCAGATTGGAAGGGTGTTGTTGAGCGCTATTTCCGAACAATTCAGGCAAAAATGAAACCGTTCGTTGAGGGGTATGTAACTAAGAATCCGATTGGTAAGAAACGTCACGGAAATGATTATCGTATGGATGGGATTCTGACTCTCAAAGAATTCACACAGATGATTATTAAAATCGTACTTCACTACAATAATGATAATGTTGTGAGTACTTATGATATTGATTCTGGTGTCCCCAAGACACTTCCAGCTAACCCGTTAACACTTTGGAATTGGGGTATTGAATACCGTACAGGTCTCTTGAGAAGGCCTGACACTGAATTAGTAAAGGTAAATTTGCTCCCTCATACCAACGCAACTGTGACAGAACATGGTCTGAAGGTATTTGGATGCTACTACAGTTGCAAACAAGCATTGGAATGGGGATGGTTTGAAGAAAACTACAGCGGCCCTAGAACCGTCACAGTTGCTTATGATTTATACAGAACAAATGTGATTTATCTTCGTCCTTCGGATTCTTACGCTGAATTTATACCCGCAAACCTTACTTCCAGAAGTCGGGCCTTTGCCGATATCACCATATGGGAATTATGGGCTATCCAAGATATTCGATTAGATGTTGCTGCTACGTCAAAGTTGAAGAAACGGTCAGGTTCCCTGAATCTTGTTAGTGAACTCCAGCAGATAAAAGAAAAGTCGCAACAGCAACAACCAACTTACACAAAGGCTGAAAAAGCGCAAAGAGCCAAAGGCATTACGGAAAATAAACGTAACGAACGGCAGTATGAGAGGAAAAAGAAAACAGCGGACCGCACGGCGCTATCTGAAGCACTTGCAGGCACAGTTACGCCAATTCATGGCTCAAAAACAGAGCAAAAGAGCTTCAAACTTCCAACTCGTCTGAAGGATTTATTGAAAGAGGGAGAAGCCGATGAGTGATTTGATAGATACGCGATTTCCCGAAGCAGAATACAAAGAACAAGGTTTGCCCGAATATACTGAAAACCCACTGATTTCAGCATTACCCGCCATTATGAGTCCAGTTGAGGTTGCACAGGAGCTAACTAAAAGGCCTCATTTCCAGCCTGAAGAACTGAACTTACCTTGCCATATTCGAACTCACGCGATCAATCGCTTAACTCGTGATTTCTTTGTTCCGCAAACCAATCACATCATCATCGAGCACAAGCTGTCTAAGTTGATCCGAAGCAGTTACTTGAATAGAAACCCTAAGACCGCAACGTTTAAACGAAAGCTGAATTCAGTGCGCAGTTTGATTCAGAATGAAGATTTAACAACCTATATGCACGATGATGTCAACTCATCCGCATCTTCAATGACTATAGCCGGTATTTCAGGTGCAGGAAAATCAACCACGACAAACCTTGTACTGAATACCTACCCGAGAGTTATATACCATCCAGAATTTCACATGCTCCAAGTCCCCTGGCTTAAAGTTGATTGCCCTTATGATGGCTCGCTTTCGGACTTTTGCTTGAGCTTCTTTATAGCGCTAGACCGCCGCTTGAATCTCAATTACAGAGACCAGTACGCATCGGGTAAGACTACGATTGCGAAAATGATGGCGGATGTGGCAGATCTATGCCTGATTCATGCTATTGGTTTGATTGTTATTGATGAGTTCCAGCACATGAGCCTCGCGAAAAGCGGTGGTGAAAAGAAAATGATTAATTTCTTGGTCACACTAGTGAATGTAGTCGAAGTCTCGGTAGTTCTAATAGGAACACCAAAGGCCTTGAAACTATTTGCAAAGGAATTCAGGCAGGCTAGGCGTGCAAGTGGCGATGGTAGTGTCGTGTGGGACCGTTTGCTAAAGGATGAAAGTTGGGAAGATTTTCTTGAAGAACTTTGGCCATATCAATGGTTACATAATAAGGTTGTGCGAGATGAATCGCAGACCAACAAGCTCTATGAACTGACCCAAGGTGTGCCGGATATTGTTGTGAAGCTTTTTAGCCTTGCGCAAGCACGAGCCATCTTAATAGCATCTTCGCCAGAAGATGAGGCTCTATCCTCTGAGCTTCTTGAGCAAGTGTTTGAAGATGAGTTTTCTATAGTTAAACCCATGCTTGAGGCACTAAAGACTAATGACCAAGCAAAAATTGAAAATTGTAATGACCTAATTTTCCCAGCATTCGAAAGCAATATGATGAATGCAATTAATAAATACGTCTCAAAACCGCTTGAACACCCCAAAACTGTAGAATTGGGAGAACCTAATGAGACTAGCGTAGCGAACGCGGCGATCAAGACGATAGTTTCTATGGGTATTGCTGAAGATATTGCTCAGCCCCTAGTTGTTGATGCATTGGTTAAAAATCCAGAGCTCCAATTGATACAGATTATACAGTTGGCGACTACAGCACTCACTCAGGCTAAAGAGGAAAGGCAAGTAAAACCAAAAGCTAGTTCTAAACCTGTCTATGCAAGTCGTGATAGCTGGGGTCAGCTATCTAAGAATGACCTTAGGAAAATCTACGCTGATAAATCAGGATCAATGTATGAGGAGATGAAGGAGCAAAGACTTATTTATCCAGTCCAGAGTTTATTGGCAGGATAACATGTTAGGTTACTTCCCAGTTCCCTATAAGGATGAGTTACTTTATAGCTTGATTGCCCGCTATGCACTGCATATGGGTTTATCAGACAATCAAAAAGCCGTAGTTCGGGAAGTATTTACCTCCTCAACGGCGGTTGCCGTTCCGGATATGCCAAGCCACTTGAATGCACTGGCTCAAAATCTAAAGTTTGTCTGGCCTATCAGTGTAAGTGAGTTCATTGGCTCATACACTTTGGCACCGATTTACCTCCCCTTTCTTACTCAGACGCAAGCTAGAAAAATTGTTCACTCAATGCGTTCTGAATCTGGAGGTAACATTCATACTCGAGCTGGTATTGCAGCAAGTTCGGTCAAGCAGCAGGAAAACTTTCGTTACTGCCCTGAATGTATAAAAGAGCAGCAGGCGGAGCTCGGAGAATGCTATTGGCAACGAGCACACCAGTTACCTGGAGTAGAGTTTTGTGTGAGCCATTCATGTTCGTTGAAATACTCTACGGTACAATTTCATCCCAAAGAGAAGCATCTTTTTGTCTCTGCAACAGCATCTCAGTTGGATACAAGTAGAAGACAGATAGAATTGAGTGATATAGAAAAAACGCTACATAACCGGTATGTGGAGTTGCTCCAGGCTAGTCAGCTTGAAGGCTTTGGTCTAAATCGCTGGACATTGTTTTACCGAAATTTGGCTTTCGAACTTGGATTGGTGAATAGGAGCAGAGTTAAACACAAGGAGATTCTGCTACTACTCAAGAAAGCGTGGGCCGGTACTGAATTTGAAGGTCAATTTCAGATAGTAGGCGATCATTATTGGCTGAAGCACTTGTTCCGTAAACACAGAAAATCTTTTCATCCACTCAGGCATCTGTTGGTAACAGTTGCACTAGCTCCAGAATGGACTGTTCAGCAGATTTTGGAAAAGGTGAGAGGGTTGCCGGACAGGCCTAGAAAGCCAGCCGTTACAAGTAACACAGCTGTCGTTACTCGGAGAGAAATTAATGAACATAGAAAAAGCTGGAAAAACTTGGTGGACCAGTACCCAAGTGTTGGCGTAAAAGTGCTGAGATCTACGAAGTGTGGTGGTGCAATTTATGCCTGGCTGTACCGCAATGATAAGCAATGGTTGATGTCTAATAGGCCCTGTAAAATTTTGGCTAATAACGGGCACTATACTGCGGATTATCAAAAATGGGACGATGATAATGTGGCTTTACTCGAGCATATCTACTTTGAAATGACGAGCGTATCGAATAGGCAGCGCTTAACTAGGACTCGATTTATCAAAGCATTACCTAGGTCAAATTCTGTCGAAAAATATCTGAGCAAAATGCCAAAGACAGCTCACTGGATAACCGAGCATGAGGAGTCAGTAGAGGATTATCAGTTGTATCGTTTGAATGCCGCTTATGAACAGATCAAATCTGGTAACTTAGAAGTGAAACGGTGGCGTCTGCTGAGGTTTGCTAGCATTCGAAAGGAACTGATTACTCCAAAGATAGAGGCTGCAATAAAAGAGTTAGAGCAAAGGACATAGCAGTAAATGCGGGAAGTTGATGAAATTGGAATTCGTGGAATCCCTAAAGAATCAAAGCTATTTATACTGGGAGATTGGTACCAGAGGCTTGGAAATGAATGGAAAGTTGTCTGTTATTTCTATAACCATGAACTCGGCTATTTCCGAAAAGCATTGCCAATTGACCTATTACCTGTATTGACGCCTGGCACTGTCTTTCCGAGAACGTCAACAGAAAACAAAGCTCAAGGATGGACTGAAACTGTTAAGTTACCTAAGCAGGTAAGCTGGCAAAAGGTATGTTTTGGTGATTTACCAGAATCGTTAAAACGTGCCCATAAATTTTCAGATCAATTCAATAACGGTGTGCTGTACCGGATCGAAACTGGCCAAAAGATATATTGGCTTCCACTGACTGAAGTTGCCCGTATGTTGTTCTTTCATTCCTCAGAAGTCGTTCGCGCCGCTGCATATCAAGGAAATATTTGGCAGCTAGGTAGAGCATGGTCTGAAGATTGGATAGGTAAGGTTGAGTTATCAGCAAATATTCCCGTTAGGTATATGAATAGTTTGCAGTTCAGGAAGTTTTTTTCTTGGTTGTTTTTCGATACAGACGTTGAAGACAGTTTCTGCTCTATCTATCAAGTGATGAACAGGAATCTAAAAATTCTTAATGGAGCAGAACGATGGACGTTTGATTTCACTCTCCCTGACTTAAGCCATTGTGAAATCTCATTGGCTGGATTTACAGGAAGAGAATTAGAAGAAAATCAGGTCTTTATTCGTGAAATCAGGTCTATTTCTGGGCTTAAGTCACCGGATCTTGATGTGGTTTATTTCTCCCACCCGAATGACGAAATGCTGCTCGAAAAAGAACCTGAGAAAGATAGTAATGAGAAGTCAGAAACTGCTAAAAAATCACCGGTTGATATTCAGGAGATAGATCCTGATAACAAGCCAAAAGCAGTCAACAAGCGGCACCTTGTAAAGCTTGGGCGTAGTAGGCTGAATTTTGATGTTGAGCCGGATACCAAGCGTAGTCCACGACATGCGAAAGCACTCCCAGCTCAAGTGGAGCCAGATCTCGATGATTTGGAAGAGCAAGCACCCGAAGAATTAGCCAGCCTACAGCAAGGGAGTGACAAAGGGAAGGGACTAAGAGCGGACGTGGACAATATTGATCCACCTGAGTTGATTGATGCGCCAGAGAAGCTTTTATTTTTTCAGGCTATGTTGAGAAAGCTTAAAAATGAGTACGGCTGGGAAGTTGAGAGCAAGATAGGTGATGTTCCGAAGAAACGGTGTCGTAGCCAGCACCTGATTGGAGACAGGGCGCGGCGTTATTGTCATGCAATAGTCAAGAGAGACATATCGACGAAGATTCAAATACTCGAGATTGAGCTGGCGAATAAAGTTAAGAAAGATGGCACACCGGAGCCAGAATGCCTCTCTACACTTTTTTTTAGGGCATCAGATTCCAATTCGACTTTTCAAAAGGTTCTTGATGAGCTTATGAGTAGCCACAGTGACGAGAGATTAAATGCAATGACCTGGAAACGGAAGTTTAATTCTCAGTGCACAACTACTTGTACCTATCTAGGGCACCCAGACAATAAGATAAAGAGTGAACGTGATGCTCTGGATTCATGGGTTCTGCGCGCAAGAGAAAAAATACTGAGCTTGTAGAAGCCATAGAGTAATACGTTGTGTAGTTCTCGAAAAAGAGTCTATATAGACTCGTCAATTGTATTGATTAGTGAATATGCTTGCGGAAGAGATATCATCTATAGCCCGATGGTTAAATCCACTATGCCTCTACTTAACATACCAAAAGCAATTAAATTAGAGATCACATAATCTAACTGGAATAGGTAATACTAGCAGTAAGGCTATTGTTTCTTTTTCCCCCTGATGTGTTTTGCTATCCCAAATAGTAGCCTTCAAGGCATACATCATGCCTGAAGGGAGCATTGTTTTAAGAGCCAAGAATAACTAATACGACCTTTCACCTCCCCTCCCAACCTACATAATTCTATAATTAATATGTAACATAAATATATTGAATATATCTTTTACATTCTGTTATTTAATAAGATATTATGTATGTATATATAATGTATGTTACATAAAATATGAATCAGCACGATAAACAATTTCTTCTGAGTCGACTTCGAAATACGATAGAAACTAGAAAGCTAAGGCAGCAAGAAATAGCCGAGAAGTTGGGAGTAGATCAAGCTAGGGTCAGCCGTTTATTAAACGGTCAGTTTGTCCGCTGGGGTGGGGATATAAAGCGCTTATGCGAATTATTTGATATTGAGCTAGAGCCCCCTAAGCCTGTAGATGCCTCACAAAACCCCATACTTGTAAGCGCTCTTAATAGAAATTGGGACGGTTCAGCCGAACATGCGCAGCTTCTAGCTCGCTTGATAGATGATGTCTGTGAAGCCAGCAGATACAGAGAAATGGAAAGATAGGGACAGGACATATGACGCACATAGCAGCCCTAAATTTAAACAGCCTTGATATATCTAAGCTCATCAGTTCCGATGATTTCCTTCAAGCGCCAGAAATTACCGGAAGACCTGGTCAGACACCTATTATTCGTTGGGCAGGCAGCAAGAAAAAATTACTACCCGCACTACAGCTTGCAGCTCCACAGCAATTCAACACTTATTATGAGCCATTCTTCGGTTCAGGAATTTTCTTTCTGAATCTTCGTCCTCAGAACTCAGTAATCTCTGATCTAAACCCCCACTTAATCCAAGCTTACAAAGTAATTAAAGAACACCCAGAATTACTCTGGGAGGCGACAAATTCCATCTCTGCAGATCATGATGCCTACTACGATGTAAGAGGTTTACCATGGGATACATTAGATGAAATATCCCGCGCTGCTCGGTTCATCTATCTAAATCGTTTCTGTTTCAACGGTGTATATAGAACCAATAGAGAAGGTGGTTTTAATGTTTCAAGAGGCAAAGGCTGCTTAGGGATTCCCAGCCTGGATGTATTTCGGTCGTTCAGCGAAAGCCTGCAAACGACGAATATTTACTGCGCGGATTTTGAGTCAATAGTAAATCAAGCTTCAGTTGGTGATTTCGTCTATTTGGACCCACCTTACATCGATCTTGATAAACGAGACCGGGGTGAATATGGGGTAGATTCGTTCAAATTTGAAGATTTGGAGAGACTGGTCTTTTGCGTCAAAGCAGCATCTATACGTGGAGCAAATGTACTTATCTCTTATCGTGAGTGTCCTGCCTTGATATCACTTCTTTCCGACTGGTATATTGACAGGCTGTCCGTTCAGCGTAGTGTTTCATGCAGCACAACAAAACGGAAAAGAGCATCGGAAATATTTCTATCTAATTACATCTGCTGAAACAGAGAATTAAATGGCCAAGGATGAGCAAAAAATTATAAGGATTGCTGTTGTCAGCGATTTGCATTTCTTGCAATCAGAAGAGCACAGCAGTGTATCGTGGCTAACTTTTAAGGAAAACGGTGAACTTAAAGATCATCTTTGGTCAAGGCTTATTGATAAGGTAGAGACAGATAACATTAAAGCTGATCTTCTGTTATGCCCTGGTGATATTACAACATGGGCTAACAAAGCTGGGTTGAACAAAGCTTGGGAGTCATTGATTGAGCTTGGCAAAAGTCTGGATGTAGATATAGTCACTTCAGCAACGGGTAACCACGACGTTTCTTCTCGAAAGTCTGAAATCAAAGACAATCCCATCAGACAACTCGATGAACCTGATGATTTAATCGAAAACTTAAAGCAGCTTTCCCCACCATATCCACTTGTCGATTTGAAGAACAACGACTCTTTAATTGCTGGACAAAGAAGGGTTTTGTATTTTGGCGCTGATTATTTAATTTTTGACGAAAGTGAGAATTACCGGCTAGTCGTCTTTAATAGCTGTGCTCGACATACCCAAAATCCAACGGATTACGAGAGAGGCCGAATTGCTGAGTCTGCTCTCTCTTGGCTTGAGGATCAGCTTAAAGACCTACACGATACCAAACAGCCGAAAACGAATATTTTCTTATGTCACCATCACCCGGTGCTTCACGACGAGCTAAATCTAGGCACATATGATTTCATGCATAACGGTACTGAACTGCTATCTATGCTTGGGAAATACGGAAGTTGGATGGTAATCCACGGTCATAAACATCATGCAAGAATCCGATACGATGGCAAGAGTGGAATCAAACCTATTCCTATTTTTGCAGCAGGCACCTTGGCAGCACATAAAGAAACGTTGGGTGATGGCTTCAATAACCAGTTTTATATTATCGAGATCAACACTGACTCCACTGTATTTGGTCTAAAAGGGCAAATTAAGGCATGGCACTGGGCCGGTAACAGATGGAATAAGACAAAAAACCGATCAGATGGCATTGCCTACGATACAGGGTTTGGCTTTCAAGACAGCTTGCAAAATATTATTCCCCAAATCGATGAGTTAGTACCTAGAGCGAATGCTGTTGCTTGGGCTAAGATTCTTGGGGATATTCCAGAATTAAAGTACATGATTCCTTCAGACATGGAACACCTTAAAGCTGCACTAGAGCAGATCGACATTGATATGTGTGACGACGATGATGGTTGTTTGGTGAGTTTATCTAGGGCTGTGAGCTAACTATGAAACAAATAAATGACGCCTTTAACGCTAAACACCTTAAAACAGACCAGCTGCTCAGTTCATTTGTTCCCTCCAAGCACTTTATGGATGTCGCCCAATCTAGTCATACTTTACTATATGGTCCAAGAGGTAGCGGTAAAACAACCCTGCTCAGAATGTTAAGTGCAGACAGCCTCCCACACTGGCAGCATAAAGATGCAAACAGCTATAGGGAAAGAATCTGTTATGAAGGGATCTATGTGCCAGGTGATTTGGTTTGGGGAGAGATGCTTAAGTCTTTATCTCAGCCGGGAATACCAGAAGAGTGCGCCAACGAGTTTGCCTACACGGCCTTCTGTACTCATATATTTATAGCCGCAATTGCTGCGATGGAAAGCTCTTTGAGCCGTTTTATCGAAGAGGCAGATACAGGGGAATTATCCAATATTGAAGATGATCTTATCTCTTCATACCAAACAACGGCAGCTTTACTAAAGCTGGATATGGATAAATTTTCCCTTTCCAGAATACGTAATGCCCTATATATCCGCTTTTCTGAATTAGGCGACTACCCTTCTAGAATATATGGAAAAACAGACTACACTCTTAACGATTTAAGAGCGGATATGCCATGCACAACAATCCAGTTAAAAACCACACTTGAAGCCATATTTGACACCTTTGACCGAGCACTCGGCAGAAAAGAGCATCGCTGGGCATTACTGCTTGATGAATTTGAAATTGCCCCTCAGGTATTGCTCGAACGTATCCTTCAAAATATGCGATCAAGCGCCCCCAAAATATTGATAAAGGTCGCCTTAGTACCTTGTGGTTTACACCAAAATATTGAGGCATTGATCAGTAACAATAATGACCTTAGAGCTGTCGAGCTATGGTATCGAAAAAAAGGCGAAATTAGCACATTCTGTAACAGCCTATTAAAAGCGAAATACGGTATTCCTACCCCTGAAAAGCTATTTGGTAAAACCAAGTTTATCAACAATAGCCAAGGTAAGGGGAAGGGGGAAGAGAAGGATCAGCTGTGGCATAAAGAATTTGAGTCTCTGGCAGAGAAAGATGAATCATTCGCTTCGTATCTGAAAGAGAAAGATTACGACATTGATAGGATATTCCTTGGTGATGATGAAAAAACAAGCCTAATTAGGAAAATTGCCCCTAGAGTTGCATTTAGAAATGCGTTTATGAACACCTCAGGAGGTAATAAAGGCAGGCAGTCTCTACATGAATTCTACAGTGGTTGGGAAGCGATCAGTACAATCAGCGACGGTAACCCAAGATGGTTGATGGCAACCATCGATAGCTTATTAGCGCTTGAACAGGATAACCAAGGGATGATTCCTCAAGAGCAACAGTACAAGATAATCCAAAAAACTTGCGAAGCCTTTTCAACAATGATCGCTTCGACAGCGTTAAAAGATAATATGGGGATTTCCACCGATACTCCACCTTTTGATGCACTGAATCAAATAGGCTCCCATTTCCGAGATACCTTGGTGAAGGAGGATTTTAAACCTGACCCTTCACTCACTTTCATAGTAGATGAACAAGTGGGGCTAGATTTAGAGAACTCATTAAGAATTGCATTAAATCATGGCGCCATCGTATCTCTGGATAGCGAACAAGACTTCTGGAAATACAGAAGTTTAAAGGGGATGAGGTTCCGCATCTCATATTTATTGGCCCCCGTTATTCAATTACCACTGCGCATGGAGAAACAAATCAATCTTTCTTCTATCTATAACAAGAAAACTACCAGCAAGGTTAAGCGCACAACGAATAGATCAGCAACTTCCGCTCAGAGGAATCTTTTCTAATGAGAAACAGAAAGGCGATATCCAATCTGGTAAGTTTTTCTCGTGATGATATTCCAGAATGCATGAAAGAGATAGACATCTATATTTCAGCAAATGGCGAGCGACGAGGTATTGAGCTTAACGATCTTTATAACGAGCATAAGAAAGACTCGGCAGAGCGTATATCTATCCAATGTGACGACGTATTAAAAGACCAAGTATCAAAAGCTTTACGTAAGCACAATTCTGAAGAGGAGCTCAGGATAGGAGTTGATATATCGCTGATACATAGGAAAGCACTATCTGAGCTATTTGCACTTCTATTATATGGAAGCCGCAGTATCTCCATCCATGTATTTTATTCTCTAGCACGGTATGCGCCTCCAAATACAGAAACCTTCCCCAATGAAAGAGTAGAATCTGTAGGTATACCTTTTACCGGCTGGAGTACAAAACCTGGTTTGCCTGTTACGGCGATCGTTGGCTTAGGCTACGAAAAGAATAAGGCCCTAGGTGCCATTGAGTACCTAGAGGCTAGTAACAGTGTATTGTTATTACCTAACTCCTCCGAAGAAAGCTATAAAGGCGATATTATTGAACAAAATGACACTCTGCTATCCTTCACACCTGAAGAATTGCAGGTTAACTATGATGTCCAAACCCCTGTGGACACGATCTACCTTTTGGATTCGCTAATATCCGGATATAAGCATGGAACAAAGGTGGTTCTGTTGCCTTTTGGTCCTAAAATCTTCTTTGCTTGCTCACTGATTGCTGCAATTGCGAATCCTGAGGTATCTGTATGGCATGTGAGTAGTGTCGATCATCAGAATTCCCTTAATCAAGATCGCGAGGTCGCAGATATTTTTGGTTTTTCATGCCTAGTATCTGCTTTGTAAATTTTGAGAAATTAAGTGGGTAGAACACTGTCCTTTGGAAACCTGCCCCTCTGGTAAACACGATAAATAGTTGGGGAAGTGCTTTAGTGGCTGTTTTAAGTTCTGTGGTATCAAGGTTCAGAAAAATTTGTAACCATTTTGATACTAACCCCCAAAACTCAAATCTAGGTGCGTGAACTATCAATTAGAATTGCCCTTTCAGCATCTAGGGGGTTATAGAGAGCAGTGTTTCATTACTCATTAATTTTGTTGGGTTTATCGAAATCTTTAGGTGTGGAAAATTCTTTTTTACTGCAGAACCTCCTGTGTTTAGGTTACGAGAACATTCTACTTTTGAGGACAGTTAATTATCAGGGGAATACCGATTTAAGTCTCAAATCATGAAAAATGCGGGCTAAATATTGACGCTTTTTTGTTTCTGTAGATAATATAGGGGCCATCGAAGTCTAGCTATGTTATGACTGAGTATCGTCTAGATAATTATACTTAGTTGTCGAGGAAAAATTATGAATAGGATTAATTATCAGATTTGTCAGTACCATTGTATGGAGTATACTGCCTCTGGATTTCAGATTATTCCCTAGTAATAATCACGGACTTTATAATTTCATGCCTATCAAGCTTTGTTGATTTGTTCTTGGGTATAGAAATATTCCGGTGCCAAGAGTGATCCCCATCTATAACCTCTAGAAGGTAATCGCCAGGAAGTACATAATATTTGGTTTGGTCATATCCTCCATCCTTAGCTGTGAGATAGCTTGGAAAAACATCTATAAGATATTCAGTAGCTAACTGACTAGAGCTAGCATTTTCAACTAGTGATTTAGTTAATGGCGTAGTCCCTGAAATGAAAATATCTACACCTTCAATGGGACTTCCTTCATTATCGATAAGGTTTAGAGTAAGAGCTGATATGCGTTTTCGGTGTATTGCATATGCTAAATTCTTTAATAATGGGCGAATATCCTTATATGAAATCGGTAGCCAAAACGTTAATTCCCCCTTGGTTAGCTGTATTAAATATTTGGGGTCAACCTTTGCGTTTTCCCATCCTTCCCAAGGTTTGCTTTTTGTGTAAGGTGTTGTGATATCTACATCTTCCATGATGAAGGAGCGGAATTCAGATGTTACAGGATAGCTGCTCGGTTTTACCCATTTGAAATACTTTAGTGGGTCTTTAAGTTGAACCTGAAATGTCGCAATACCAATATCATTGGTTTCTATGCGTTTTGGAGAGTCGATAGCCAGCTCATCACCGATATGAGCAAGGATAAGAGAATCATTTGGCGCAACTTTCCATTCCTTATTCGGATCCGAGGTATGTCGTTTCATTAGTTGAAACACTGCTGTTCCGCTTCTTAATCGCTTTTTAACTTCAAGTAACTCTATGCGGTATTCCAAGTCCTTATTCGTTGAAGAAACTGTCTGGTTTGGCAGTGCCTGGCATCCTGAGAGTAGTGCAATCAAAAAAACAGTACTTATAGTGACAAGATTACGTAGCATTTAAGATCCTTCTTGGGCTATGTCCATTAATTTGATTTTGTGTTTTATGCGCTGAGGTAAATTAAGAGTATCAGTAAAGCATAGGGGTATGATACATCGAAATATGGATGTATGATGATGCAAGTTTGGGAGCTCAGTGCTTGATATGGATCATTAGGCTGCAGGATGCGAAAAGTTAAAAACCTCACAATAATCATCACCGCTGCAATCGCAGTGTGTTGTTGCTATCTAATTTATTTATATTATCTGCACTTAAGTGCTCCTGCTTTGAACTTAAATTCTCCCTTTAAGTCTGTGGAATCATCACTTACCGCTGGAACTGAGATTATCTCAGCTGAAATAATTGCTGCTGCCAATCTTTTTGGGAAAGTAACAAAAATCCCCCCAAAAAAGGCACTAGAAAATAAGCCAAAGTCAGTCCCTAAACTTTCAATTGATATCCTTGGAATTGCCAGCAGTCCTGATAAGAAGCAAATAGCAATACTTCAATTGAACGGTAAAACTGGAGCGGTTCAAGTTGGTGAGACTTTAGAGCGCTTCGGAAAGGCTGATATCAAATTAGTAGAAGTGACTCCCAAAACTGTGATTGTTGAGAGAAACGGGGAGAGGGATTCATATGAAGTTGTTCGTAATTCATCTTCCTTCACTGGCATTACTCAAGAAGATGGTGATAGCGGCTTACCAACAGAAAATGTGGACTCGTTTAGTGGCTCGAGAGTGCTAAAACCGATACATGAACATTCTACAAACAGCATAAATTAGTAGTTGTGAATATGAAGAAAATATACCGCTCGTTCGCCATGATTGTTTTTTTATGTTCTTTGTTTACCACTACTCATGCTGCAGCAACTGATAGATATACCTTAAGTATGCAAGATGTTGAGATCCAGGAATTCATTACCACGATCTCTAAACTTGTTGGTAAAACCATTATTGTGGATGAAAAAGTTAAGGGTCGAATTTCGATCGAAAGTCCACACCCACTTTCCACTGAAGAGCTGTACGAAATATTTCTAGTCCAGTTAGGAGTAAAGGGATATACGGTCATTGATAATGATGCTGGTATCCTGAAAGTCATCCCGGCACAAGGAGCTAAGCTGCAAGGAGCTGAAGTAGGCTTAGGAGCTCCTGATAGTAACAGTGAGAAAATCATCACTCAGGTCATCGAAGTAAAAAATGTAAACAGTAATCAACTGGCGACAACATTAAGACCACTTGTAGATGCGAAAATTGGTGTGATAGCGGCTTATGCTACATCTAATGTGATCTTGGTTACGGATAGAGCCTCTAACGTTAGGCGAATATCTAAAATTATCAGTGAAGTAGATAGAGCTGATTCTCAACGTTTATCCATTGTGAAGCTAAAGTACGCATCAGCTAAAGAATTAGAAGCTACTTTGAGCGCTTTAATTCAGAAACAGGGTCAGGAACAAAATAGAACGCCAGCAAGTATTTCAGCTGACTCTCGTACCAATGCTTTAATCATTCGTGCAGAACTTCCAGATTGGGTAAAGCTAAAGAAGATAATTGAAGAGCTTGATACTGATGTGTCCAATACGGCTAATCATAAGGTGATCTATCTTAAATATGCAAAAGCCGAGGATTTGCTGCCTGTTCTAAAAGGTGTCAGCCAAAACATTGTAGAAAATGCTACTAGGAATAATGGAGGCAAGGCATCCCCTGGCGCCTTAGCCGATGTGACAATTAATGCTCACAATCAGACAAACGCAATTATCATCTCCGGAGATCCTGAGATAATTTCTAATTTAGAAAGCATTGTTTCCAGTTTGGATATACGAAGAGCTCAGGTTTTAGTTGAAGCCATCATCGCTGAAATTAGTGATACCAAAGCAAGGGAACTAGGAGTTCAATGGATTTTTTCAAATGGCAGTGATCAAATTTCATCGGTGAATTTCCCTGGTGCAGGAAGAGGAATCGTTAATTTAGCTGCATCTGCGCAGTCTGGTGATAGCTTAGCGGGCTATGCATCAGAAGGATTAAATATTGGTGTTGGGAAATTTGTTAATAATGGCTTTAGCTATGCTGCTTTACTGCAGGCACTATCAACAGATCAGGATACCAATATTCTTTCCACACCAAATCTGGTGACACTGGATAATGAAGAAGCCTCCATTCATGTTGGTCAAGAGGTGCCTGTAATCACCGGTTCCACAACAAGTTCGGATAACACTAACCCTTTTCAAACAATTGATCGAAGGGATGTTGGTGTGAAATTGAAGATTAAGCCTCAGGTGAATGAGGGGAGTGCTATCTTACTGGAGATTACCCAAGAAGTGTCTTCAATCTCAGGCTTGCAAGCTTCCGATATCATAACGAATAAAAGGGTTATTGAAACGACGGTTCTTGTAGATGATGGCGCTATGCTGGCGTTAGGAGGATTGATCACAGATGAAGTTCAAGAGTCCTATTCAAAGGTGCCTCTGTTGGGAGACATCCCCGGAATTGGTAGAGCTTTTCGATCTGATCAGACTCGGCGTGAAAAAAGAAACCTCATGGTATTTATTAGGCCAAAGGTGCTCTTTAACCAGGAGTCAGCAACGAGTGAATCACAAAAAAAATATAATTTACTTTTGGCTCAGCAAAAAGATAAGCACAAAGAAGGTGTAAATCTGATGCCTGGAGAGGAACGTCCTGTCCTTCCGAGTTGGGATGAAGGCGAGATTGCCCCGCGATGGTATCTCAATCAACCAATTCCTAATTATATAGATGCTGACGGCAATGTTGGCTACCAACCTGATAAAGATCACTTTTAAGGTTACCTTATGACAGGACGTCTTCTCTTACCATTCGGTTTTGCCAACAAATTTTCGATTTTGATGGTGGAAAATACTTCCAGTGAAATCATGGTGGCTTTTTCTGATGAGACTCCTCTTCATGCTATTACTGAAGCAGTGAGAGGATCAAATGCAAAACTTTGCTTTTCTAGATTGAGTTCAGAGGATATTAGAGGACAGCTCTCAACGTTATATAAGGAGAGTAATGAGGATTTGGAAGGTGTTGATCTAGCGGGTTTTACTGAAAATCTGGATGACCTGCTTCAGGAAGCATCAAGCGAAGATTTGTTGGAAAGTAAAGATGATGCGCCTGTCATTCGCATTATAAACGCGTTATTTACTCAGGCCCTTAAACAAAAAGCCTCTGATATCCATATTGAAACATTTGAAGACGAAATGTCTGTTCGGATTAGAGTGGATGGGGTCCTTACAGAAATATTACGGCCAGATTATCGATGGGCTCCACGGTTAATTTCGAGAATTAAGGTCATGGCTAAGTTAGATATAGCCGAAAAGCGGATTCCACAGGATGGCCGTGTCAGCCTAAGAGTAGCGGGCCAAGCACTTGATGTACGTGTTTCGACGATGCCATCCATTCATGGAGAACGAACAGTGCTTCGCCTTCTGGAGAAAGAAGCCAGACAATTAGACTTAGCTCATTTGGGAATGCCGAAAAATACAGAATCTAATTTTCAGGAGCTGTTGAATGAGCCACATGGAATTATCTTAGTAACGGGTCCTACGGGTTCAGGTAAAACAACAACTCTTTATGCGGGTTTAACCCTTTTAAATGATAAATCCAGAAATATACTGACCATTGAAGATCCTGTTGAGTATGCAATTCCCGGTATAGGCCAAACACCCGTTAACAATAAAACAGGCATGACGTTTGCCAAGGGATTAAAAGCGATGCTTCGCCAAGATCCAGATGTTGTTATGGTGGGTGAGATTAGGGACTCTGAGACAGCACAAATTGCTGTCCAGGCGAGCTTAACGGGGCATTTGGTTCTTTCGACACTCCACACCAATGACTCCCTAGGAGCTGTTTCTCGATTAATGGATATTGGTGTAGAGCCGTATCTTATTGCGTCTTCTTTAAAAGGGGTCTTAGCTCAGCGCCTGGTGCGATCATTATGTTCCGTATGTAAAGAGGAGGCTCTGCTGAGTAAGGCTAGCGCGGCTAGGTTAGGCAGGCCTGATTTAGCAGGAAGTGTTGTTTATCAGGAAGCAGGCTGCGACAGCTGTAATCAGCATGGTTACCAGGGGCGATTGGGAGTTTACGAACTTTTGATTGTGACACCAGAGCTTGCGGGCATGATACATGATCGGGCAGGAGAGCAGGCACTGAAACAGCTTGTGCAGGCCGACACTAGTAGCCTTCTTGATGGTGCGGTTCAGTTGGTTATAGATGGTAAAACTTCAGTCAATGAAGTACTCCGAATTGTAAAGGATACGTCCGGCCATGCCATCGTTTGAATATCATGCCTATGATACATCAGGTAAACGCACCAAAGGCTTTGTTGATGCTGACTCTAGTCGGCAGGCGAGGCAGGTATTAAGAGATCAAAAGCTTCTTCCCATTAGCGTCGAAAGCGCCAGTGCCAATCGTACTAAGCCGAGGCGGCTCTTCGGTTCGTCTATTTCTAATCAGCACCTGTCAATTTTTACTCAGCAATTTGCTGTATTGATCCAGTCGGGAGCATCTGTTGAAGACGCTTTACAGGCAACAGCTGATCAAACCAATCACCTCAGATTTCAATCTGCATTGAGAGGTGTAAAAGCTAAGGTAAGGGAGGGTTTAAGCCTTGCTGAAGGGATGAAAGAGTATTCTGATATCTTCCCTTCAGTTTATATTGAGCTTATAGCGGCAGGTGAACAGGCGGGGGAACTGTCCACCGTTTTGCTTCAACTGTCCGGATATCTGGAGAGAAAAGAAAGGTTACGCGAGATTATTCTCCAAGCCTCAGTTTATCCGATAGTGCTTACATTGGTCTCTTTATCCGTTATTGGACTGCTCATGGCGTATGTGGTCCCGAAAGTTGTTGAACAATTTGAAGATGTTGGTCAGCAACTCCCTACTCTCACAAAAATTATGATTATGATTTCCGACTTTGTTGTTCATGATGGCTTAGCTGCACTCATCTTCATTATCGTGTTAGTGAGTGGCTTTGGATACATATATAGGAACGCAAAGGTAAAACTCAGATTACATCGAAACTTATTTCACTTGCCCCTGGTTTCAAATGTGATGCGTAATTTAGAAACAGCCAGGATGCTAAATACCCTCAGTATCATGCTAAGTAGTGGGGTACCTTTACTGGATGCACTGTCAAGTAGTGCTAACACAACCAATAATCTGTTTTTTAAAAAAGAAATACAGAATATGGCTGAGCGAATTAGGGAAGGTGGAAGCCTAAATCAGGCTATGAAAACAGCTGCGCTATTCCCCCCTTTAGCCGTTTTTATGGTTGCAAATGGAGAAATGAGCGGCGAGCTTGCGAAGTCGTTACAACAAGCTTCGCAGCAACAGGAGAACCAACTCAATTCGGTAATTGCTGTCACGACACGTTTGATAGAGCCCTTTCTAATCATCATTTTTGGGATGATTGTCCTAGCGATTGTTTTGGCTATCTTGCTACCAATTATGCAGCTTAATAACTTGGCCCAATTATAAAAGGATGTGAATTATATGCCGTTTAAAAAGCGAAATGAATCAGGCTTTACCCTGCTGGAAATTATGGTTGTGGTGGTTATTTTGGGCTTGCTTGTGGCGATTGTTGCACCAAATGTTTTGCAAAATCAGGATATTGCCATGGCAGAGAAAGCGAAGGCAGATATCGCCTCTTTAGAAAATGCATTGGATATGTATAAGTTAGATAACCACAGTTATCCTACAACGGATCAAAATCTTAATGCGTTGGTGAATCGGCCATCCTTTCCACCTGAGCCGAAAAACTATCGTGATGATGGTTATATAAAGCGATTGCCAAAAGACCCTTGGGGGAATGAGTATCAGTATTTATCCCCCGGAGAGCACGGTAGATATGATCTCTATTCATTTGGTTCTGATGGGGCATTAGGCGGTGAAGGACAAGCGAAAGATATTACCAGTTGGTAAACACCAATTGGGTTTTACCTTATTGGAGCTGATGGTCATGATTATGCTTATCGGTGTGGTGAGTAGTTTCATTACAGTCAGTAATTTCCAAACAAGTAAGACTGTAAATAGTGAAGCTTCACTTTCAATGCTTCTCATATCTATGGTCAATAAAGCTCAGATTGAACAGAAATGGTATGGCCTGCAAATTGAAACCAGTCGCTATCGTATGATGGAGTACTCTGATCATGGCTGGGTAACGAGTGGCACCAGAGGCTGGGTTGTGTTACCTGATCATTTTGAACTGGAGCTCAGCCCAGTTCCACGATCAGATATGAAAAGTAAGGTGCACTTATATGTAAACCCAAAGGGTTTATTAAGTCCTTATAGTTTGTATCTGGTAACTCCCGATCTGCGGAGTAAGATCAAAAGTCCTTATGATACGCCAATCTACTAAATCAATTGGAGGAAGGGGCTCAGAACCTCTTCTGGTAACACCTAAAGTAAAGGGTTTTACATTATTGGAAGTGATGGTGGCCCTCTTTATTTTGTCTGTAGCGGCTGTTGCGCTCATAAATTCTAACAGCAGCGCTCTTAGGTATACCGATAGGCTCCAGGAAAAAATGAAAGCAAGTTGGGTTGCAGATAATCATTTAAGTTCCGCGCATTTGGATAGTTTACTGATTGGTCGTGAGGGAGAGAGTCGTTTTGCCGGACAGGTATTTTATTGGCAGGTTATTCAGAATGAAACTGATGAGGATGGATTTAGAAAGATTACTGTAATTGTAAGTCGTGACGATCAACATCATGAGCAATTAATAAGGCTGTCTAGCTTTAAAGGTAATCAATGAAAACAGATATAAGGCTGAGTGGTTTCACGCTTATAGAACTCATCATTGCTATTGCTATTACAAGTCTCATTGGTATTGCAGCGCACTACATGTTTAATGTGGTCACATCAAATCATGGTCATAGTAAAAGGGTACATGAAGAGCTAGTCAATTTAGACACTGGATTGAAGATTATCAAGGAAGACCTGCTGCAGTTGATTCCCATGCGAATAAAGGGAGAGGATTTTCCAGCAGAGAATATTGGGTTGCATATCCGACCTCTTAGCCAAGCCGTTGAAACTACCTTTCTTGAATTGATTCGCGGCAACTCGAGACCATCAGATCATCCTTCTGACATGCTTGGCTATATTCGAGTTCGATACAAACTCATGGGTAGTGACTTAATTAGAGAAGAAAAGGCTTATCCAACAACAGGGCAAACAGTTGATTGGCATTCCATAAGGCTACTTCCGAACATTGATCAAATAGAGATCGAAGTTTTTGATGAAAAATGGGATACCTTACATTCTGAGTACAGAGATGTGGTTTTACCAAAGGCTGTGCGTTTTAACTTCCTGAGTAGTGATTGGGAAAGCGCAGAGCTGATTGTTTTACTTTCAGGGGAAAGTAAATGAGGCGAACAGAAAAAGGAGCTGCGCTCGTTTTGGTTCTTTCACTTGTCGCCTTGCTTTCAATATTGCTTGTTGATTTGAACCAGACCGTTAGGGGGACGGGGAATTATCTGCAAAGTAAATTATCGTCCAGTCAAGCCGAGTGGTATGTCTACAGTGGGCTAGAGTACGCTCTGTTGAAGGCAAAAGCATTTTCTGTCGAAGGAGTTATTTCTGAGACAAAGGAAAATATGGCTTATGAAATTGAAGATGGAGTTTTACAGTTGTCACTGGGTTCTTTGCACGGGTGTTTTAATGTAAATAGTTTGGATCAGCAAGCCAAGGGAAGTGATTCGAGGGAGGTTGCACTTAAATTGTTAAGGGGCTTATTGGTTGCTCAAGATATTGATGAACGTACGGCTAAAATATTTTCTTCGCGGCTTGCCGATTGGATTGATCAAGATACGGTGCCTGTTGATACCTATGGATTTGAAAGATCAGGACAAAATTCCCCATCTCCCGCAAATCAACACATCCACAATATTTCAGAATTACAATCGCTTTCTATTCTTGATGAAGAGCAGTTTTCCAAAGTCCGCCGATTTCTGTGCGCTAGGCCTGGGGATAGCACTATTTCGATCAACCCGAATGATTTAAATGAAGATAATATAGCCTTATTAGAACATCTGGTGAATCGAGATGATCATACTGAGCCAGTCAGTCAGTTGATACATGGTAGGCCCGCAAATGGGTATAAAGACTTGAAGGACTTCCTGGATAACTCGTTCTTTGCTACTGATGCTGGCAAAGAGCTTGCCCCTATATTTTCTCTAAAAAGGGAATATTTCTCTAGTCAGGTAAGAGTGACGCATAAACGGTCCCGGCTAGAACTTAATGCCACACTACGGATCAATGATAAGGGTGGATTTGTTGTTTCAAAATACTATGGAGTGGTGCCATGAAGGAAGCTCTCTTTATACGGATTTTAGCTACTTCTGAGCGCTGCCAGTGGCATTATCTGGGCGTCTCACAGGAAGAAAACGGAGAGCTGGAGTGCTCTGAGTTATTCTCATTGGGTGAAAAATTCTCGGGTGTCCCGACTTATTGTTTTGTCCCATCAGAATGCGTTACAACATTCAGGGTCCAACTACCTGAAAATAGTCGGGCTGCTATGGAGACAATTCCCTTTCAAGTAGAGGAATCTATTAAGGAACCTATAGAAAGCTGTCATTTTGCGTTCTCTAAACCCAATAAAACAAACCAGGTTGATGTGCTGGTTTCTGCCAGAGCCTCAATGGATGAGTGGTTGGCTCGCCTTGATCAGGCGGGATTAGACGTCAGATTACTAACCCCCGATTATTTTTTACTGTCGAATGGAGAGGTCGGGGAGTTTTGTATAGAAGGCGAGAAGGTTTTGGTGCATTCCTCTGAGTTTTCGGGCGTACTTCCTGCGGTTCTAATGACCCCATCGTCCTCTGATCGAGGAGGCCGGGCAGATGAGTTAATCAGTAACGTACTGAAATCGTGTCAACCTAAGCAGAAGATTAAACTACCTCTTCACTTTGAGAAAAGCAATGCGATCAACCTTTTGCAAGGTAGGTATACTCGAAATGAAGAGGTGTCATTTTTAAAATTGGCTCAACTACCAATCATGGCTTCGGTGATCCTGTTTGGCTTATGGCTCGGTTATATCTTTCTTGAGAATCAGAAAGCTGAATCGGAGATCGCGAGAATCGAAAACCAAATGGTTTTGTTGTATCAAGAACTATATCCGAATGCGATCAAAGTCATTAACCCTTTAGCCCAAATGAAAGCAAACTTGAGTGAGCAGGCGCTATCAGTGGATAGACAGGGGCGATTTATTAAGCAGCTAAATGAGCTAATTACAGAGCTAGGGGGATGGGAGTTTGAAACACAGAATATTAAGTACAATCGAGATACTCAGCGAATAGATATTCAGCTTATGTCGCAGTCCTTTGGACCCTTGGAAGAATTACGAGATGTACTTAAAACAGAGCGGTTAAATGGGGCGATCAGTGAATTTATGCAAAGTGAAAAAGGGGTCTCTGCAACAGTATCAATTCTTCCAATGGAGTTAGCAGAATGAGTGCTTTTTCATACATTAATAAACTAAACTCTCGGGAACAGAAGACGGTTTATTTTGCGTTACCAGTAGTGTTTTTTCTTAGCCTATGGCTTTTTTTAATTGATCCATTACTAACCCAGCATTCAGTGCTAAGGGTAAAGCAAGAGACAAGCTATAAAGCGTTGCAGTGGATGCAAGAACATCGTTCCAAAGTAAATGTATCTAAAGATAAATTACCTTCAAGCAATAATGTAAACCTTCGTCAAGAGGTTGAACGATTATTTAGGTTGCTTGGAATTAGACACTTCAGACTAAAAGGTATTTCGGAAGATACTGTGAACCTTTCGTTACGAGATGCGGAATTTAATATTTTGATTAAAGTGATTTCAGAATTAGAGAACCAGAATATTTTCTTAGATCAAGCAAGAATCTCAAAGAGCAAAATTAAAGGAAAGGTGAGTGCCGAACTAGCATTTACGACTAAGGTTTAGAAATAGAATGTTTTTTATTCGAAAGGACGGTTGTAATGCATTTATAGGTGTTGTTTAATTCTCAGCGTTAACGGATTTAACTACTTCAACAAGGAACAGTTGTGAGACTCATACTCGTTGTTTTGCTGAGCATTCTATCAGTAAATATATCTGCAAAAACCTCTGACTTATCTGTTGATGAGGTTGTCGCATCTGATTATCAAGATAAAGAACTTTTTTCATCCTGGCAGGGTATAGAGCCTGATAAGTGGGCTACTGTATGGTTGATTAAGCGTTACCTTTCTCCTGATTCCGCATTCACCTTCGTTCCTCCAGGTACAAGCTTACCTGAAAACTCCGTACATTTTGGTGTGAGTAGCTCACCGTTAAAACGTTCTAACCGCCAAGCAATGTTCCATCATTTGGTCTCTGCTTCTAACCTTCAACAGCCTGAAGTTTTAGAGTTAGATAAGGTGATTTATGATCTTGAAGTGAATATTTGGGATACGCCGGATCACCCACACGCGGCATGGATTGAGGCACTGTATCGCCAATTACAAGACCGTTATCGTCGAGATAGGGTGCCGGTAGATTGTTACCTATCATTCTTTGATGGTGTTGCAGAAATCATTGTTAACAACGAAGCAACAGCTCAACAGTATGAAGAGCGCCTTTCGCTGAAGGATAGCTGCCCTGGGCTTCAGGAAAAGAAGTCTGAATTTGTGGGGCAGATTGGTCATCTAGAGCTTCTACGTAAAATCAGCCTTGGGGAAAAGGTTGTGTTTATCGATACGCGAGAGCAGGAGGAGTTTAATGAGCTTCATTTGCCAGGTGCTAAGAAAATAAGCCTGAGAGAAGTGAATGCTGAGAGTGTTGCTCAATTAAAAGACGCTGATCTTATCGTGCCATATTGCATTAAAGATTTTCGCGGATTTGAGGTTGCTAAGGCCATTAAATTAAATGGTGGAGATAAAGTTGCAACCTTGAGCCCTAATGGTCTTAAAGGCTGGTTGAACGCAAAATTGCCAGTTGCCAACTCAAAAATCCCTGAACAGGAAGCAAAACAACAGTTATTGCTTTGTTCTATGGAGCCGCAGAAGTGTATCAAGGGAGATTGATAAAATGCTTCGCATCATATTTCTAGTCCTATTTTTCGGGCCCGCTTTGCTATGGCTGAAGCATACTGGCGATTTGTCACTCTACTTCTCAGAGCAGATGCCGCCGGGACAAATACCTTACATATTTTCGAAGTTGGCAGGAATGTACGCGTTGTTAATCATGTTTTGGCAGGTGTCGATTACCATGTTGGAGCGATTATCAAACGCCTTAGGACGGAAAGCTGAGATTTGTTGGTTGGGTCTGCCACATAGGATGACTGGGACTATCGTTTTTGGGCTTGTGGTGGCTCATTTCTTGTTGTTCTTTAGTGGTGTGAGTCTGAGGCAGGGATACCCAGCATTTGGCTTGTTTTTGCCGAATCTTAAAGACTACTACCATATCCATGTGTCCTTTGGTCTCTTTGCTTTTTGGGGATTGTGTATCGTTGTTGCTACAGGAATAGTGTCAGGTATCAAAGGTACCCCGCTCTCCAAATGGCATAACTTTTTCTATGTATCTCTGGGACTAACTTGTCTCCACGCTTTCTCAATTGGTAGTGAAGTCGCTTCACAGATGGGCATAATGTTTTTCGGTGTGTTGGCAACAGCTGTATCCCTTCTTATCTGCTTGAGGTTTGGAGTAGGTAGGGTAAAACGGGGAGTCGCATGAAATATCTACCTGCGATCCTCGCATACATTATTTCCATTAACGTATTCGCTGATGGGTTGCCCGATAACCTGATGATAGTCGGTTACGATGGCTCCGCTTGGCATCCCTACGTAAGCCAAAAAGGTGAATGGGAGAAGATAGATTATATTGAGAACCCTGCTTCCATTACTCGATCTGCAGAATCAAATGCTTTTATTTATAAGGCTGATACCGGAGATGTGTATTGGGCTAATCAGAAAGAACATAAAAAGCTCTACGATAGCTCGAAAAGTAACGATGGAGTAACTCAACTACGAGCCGATGATAGAGGGGCTGTTTTTGTAAAGCTTATTGATGGTAAAAGTAGCGATACACAACTGTCACATCTTGACCTGAATGGCCAGATAAAAACCTTTTACTCGCAGGCTTCTGCGCAGTTTCATCCAATCATGCATGGAAATGAGCTTTATTATGCTCATGTGTCATGTCGCTTGATCTGCAATCCGATTATTCAAGATGTATGGCGCAGGAATATTAAAACATACCGTACAGAGCAGCTTACGATGCTCAATTCAACAACGTACCTTCATGGTATTAGTAAGGATGGAGGGTATGGTGTGATCAGCTCTAACCACCACGGTTTTTACCATATCGCTCTGCTTGACTTGAATAAAGGCGGCGTTACTTGGCTAACGTCAGGCCAGGTAACAGACAGTAACCCAGTGTTGGCAAGTGATAATAGGGTTTATTTCATTCGCCGAATGAGCACAGGCACAACCGTACATTCTTTGCCTTTGGGTGCACAGTCAGCCAAAGAGTCTGATCTATTAACCCATTCTCTCCCTCATGGGGTGACCAAAATTCGTTACATGGAGTTTTCGTACTGATGCAAAAATGGCTATTCAGTTTAGTGTCATCATTGATGTTTGTATCTACTTGGCTAAGCGCGAGCCCTAGTGTGGAGGTGGGTGCCTACAAACAGCAGAGTTTCTCGCCCTCAAAAGGGGAACTATTTTCTATACCATTGAAAATAACTGAAGCAGAAAATATCGATAACCTCATGGTGCAAATCAGAACACAAGATAACGATGTTATCTCGACTATCCAAGTGGATAC
This sequence comes from Neptuniibacter sp., assembly GCA_050633605.1. Lineage (GTDB taxonomy): Bacteria > Pseudomonadota > Gammaproteobacteria > Pseudomonadales > Balneatricaceae > Neptuniibacter. The sequence continues at coordinate 32,037 of JBOEGV010000033.1, forward strand.
AGTTAGTGGCGAAGATTTGTCTATTCGTTGGGATGGAAAAGACAGTAATGGTAATACCGTACCTGATGAAGCGTATTTCCCAGTATTCGTCATTACCAATAAAAGTGGTGAAACCGTTTCCTTGAATCCTTCTGAAGGAACTGGCGGTGAAGAAGTTTATCATTTTGAGAAAACACTTAATCCTGGGTCTATCAATTATGACCTGCCTGTCGCATCACGGGTTTTAATTCGTTCAGGCATTAAAAATGGCCCCATGTTACGCACTATTCTTGACTGGGAACCTCGAGTAAAAGGGTTTCATGCTGAACGGTGGGACGGCATGGATGCAGACGGTGTTATGCAAGTAGAGCAAACCCCAAATGTGGGTTATCTGATCATGGGCTACCGTTTGCCTGATCATGCGATCATCACTTATGGGAATAAAGATCAGACTTATCGTGCTTACCGTGAAGCAAATAATTGGCCAATCAAGCAGGTTGTGGCTGGTGCTGCCACGCTGGAGAGAAACGATAAGATTCTTAGGCAAGAATTTTTCTATCCGGTCCTTCAGCAAAAGAGTCCTCGAACTTTAATAAAGTTATTGGACGCAGAAACTAAAAAGCCAATACACCAAGTTAAAGGATTTCAGGAAGTGATTGCTGAAGTGAAGCTTCATCCCCTAGATGAGCTTTATCTTGACCAAGAGCGGTATGAAGTGAGTTTTTTTATTGATAACCAATTTATATCTGAAGAGGAAAGAGGGTTTGTGCCTATTACTTGGAGATGGTCTCCGGCTAGGCATGGATTGGAGGCTGGAAAGCATATTTTGACAGTCAATGTATCTGGCTACAAAGGGCAGGTTGGAGTGAAGCACCTGCCTTTTGAGCTGACAAAGGAAAGTAACTAACACCATTTCTCAGGCAGCAAAGAACAGTGCCCACAGGGAAAGGAGATCACTCGATGCTGAAAAAAATTAGAACAAAAGGTTCTTCCTGTATAAGGAATGTCCCTCCCTTATCATTGGCTGTGATGGCACTCTTATCTGCCAATAATTCGCAGGCAGAAACATTTTTAAATACCGCTCCAGACTGTAGTCAGGCAGTGGTTTCTCCTGACCGAATTTGGCCACCTGAAGGGACAATGATTCCATTGACCATTTCTGGAGTAACTGACCCTGATAATCAGCTTGTAGAGTTAGAAACCCAATGTGTTGTTCAGGATGAGCCCTACTTAAAAGGGGATAGAGATATTGGGCTTTTTGATGCTGATGGTATTGGAACAGATTCGCCTTCTGTAAGAGCTTATCGGCATATGCAGCCTTTCTATAATTATGATACTGAGAAATGGGAAAAGGCGGGTGGTCGAGTTTATCAGGTCATTTTTAAGGCGACAGACAGCTCTGGTTCCATGTGCTCTGGAACAGTCAAAGTTGAAGTGCCTCATTCTGAAAGTAAAGTGGCGATAGACAATGGTGTAGTGTATCCCTCGGCTGCAGATGGTGTGAATTGTAATGCACTGCCAATCAATAACCCTCCAATCATATACTCACAGGCTCCAACAGAAGGGCAAGTAGGCAATCTATTTGAATATAATGTGTTGGGCCACGATCCTGATATTGCAGATAGGGATTCTCTTTCATACGAGCTCATCTCACCACCAATTGGGATGACTATTAATGCTGAAAGCGGGTTAATTCAGTGGACACCGATTGCGGATCAACAAGGATTGCAAGAAGTTACGGTCAAAGTCCAGGATGTAGGTGGATTAAGTGCAGTTCAGTCGTTCAATGTAGATGTTTTGCCTGCTGTGGATAATATATCTGCAAGCATCATCGCTAATCCAGAATCTGGTATCTCTCCTCTTAAGGTTCGTTTCAGTCCAGAAGTAGAAAATAATAACCTCACTGTTTCTAAGTATCGTTGGGATTTTAATGGTGATGGTACTTACGATGCGCAAGATACTTTCGGTAAACCGCGTTCTTATACATATTCCGGTAACCCTGGAGATAGTTTTACAGCCAAACTGCAGGTTGTTTTCAAGGGTGGCGAAACGGTAGAAGCAACAAAAGTCATTAGTTTGATCAATGAGGCTCCCGTTGCTTATGTCACTGCTGATGCAACCAATGGTCATGCACCTCTGAATGTTAATTTTACTGTAGATGCAAGTGATCCTCAGGGAATAAGCCAGATTAGTATCGATTTCGACGCAGATGGTGTTGTCGATGAAACACGAGAAGTGAGTGGTACAAATGGCTCTTGGAGCTTCAGTACAAGCTATAGCGTCGAAGGTACCTATGCAGCAATCGTCACTGTCCAAGACGGGTTAGGTGAACAAATTGTTGTGACAAATAATGGGATTACTGTGGACGTAAATGATCCACTTGATCCTGTGATTCAGATTTCGGCCTCTCCAAACAGTGGTAATGTCCCGCTTTCTTCTACACTCAATGCATCCGCAGAGTTATTTGATGGGAGTGCTATTACTGCATGGTCTTGGGATTTGGATGGGGATGGAACATTCGAAACCAATGGCGGGAATGCTTCGAATGAAGCAGTAACTTATGTGTACAGTTCGGTTGATGATTTTTACCCAGTAGTACAGGTCGAAACAGACTCGGGTAGAACCGCAAAGGCATCTCTGAGAATCCATACAGACTCGTCTGCAAAACCAACCGTCTCAGTACCTAACAGCAGCGATACGATCAATGCGGACAATGGTCAGGTAGCAAGCTTCACCGTTGGTTTACCTTACAAAACCTCTCTGAGCGTTTGGATGGAGGATTCATCCGGGCAGTTAGTTAAAACGCTGCTTGACTCTACTGACACTGATGCAGGTAATCATTCGTTTGAATGGGATGGCACCGATGAATCTGGTCAAACGGTATCGCCAGCAGACTATTATGTCGTTGTCGGGTATACCAAATACGGCAAGCCTTACGAAGTAGACCTTAGAACTTCATCGGGTGGAAGTCTCTATTATTATCGTCGAACAACAAATAATCCTCGTTCTTTTGATCGAATTGAAAATCCGTTGAAAGTGAACTTTGCCGTTTCCAACCCCGCAGAGGTTACATTCTTCTGGCAGGTATCTTTCGGCGCGAAGCTTATGACAATCATGGAACATGAACGCATGGGGCGTGGTAATTACAGCGTTTATTGGAATGGTGAATACCCTAACGGCAAGAAAATTTCCAACTCTGTAACGCGACTCTTGCCCGGTATCGTTTTTTATACACTGGCAAACAACGTAATTTTTGTTAAGGAAAACACTCGTATCGAAAATTATGTTCTGGAATCGACCATTTTGCACGATCCTCGCCGTGAACCTATAGGTTTAAACCTGACCATTGGAAAACCGAGCACAGTTGAAATGATCGTTTCTGATATGGATAAAGGTGTGGATGTTGCTACCCGAATCTTTAGTAATGTTCCTGCAGGGGATGTCACTTTGGAGTGGGATGGTAGGAATAATGAAGGCGAATATCTGGCTCCAGGCGATTACCGTGTAGGTGTTCGTTCTGTAGATGAAAAAGGTAATCGCAGCCTTTATTGGTATCGCACTCAGCGTATTAATTACTAAGGGAGTCAGTAATGAATAACAAATTAATAATATGGCTCATTTCGGGCCTCCTTATGCTGAGTCAAACTGCGATAGCGCAGGATTCAGTGAGCAGCGCAGAACTTTTGCAATTTCATAATGCAAAGATTGCGGGATTGCAGTCCCAAATTGAGTCCATGAATAGTGCTATCAGCTTGATGCAGTCAAGTACGTTAACGGACGAAGAGCAATTTGAGCTTATTGCCGAACCTAGTTTTAACGCTTATGACGCAGTATTGGAAAGCTATGGTTTCACTACTTTAACGTTTTACCAGTTCTCAGATACCTACGTTTCTGAAATAGATGCCTGGTTATTGGAAAATCAAGCAGTCCAAACACAAATCGCAACATTAGAGTCCGAGTATGACGGCTTAGTCGTTATCTTGGATCAGTTGAATGCAGATCAGTCTGTTGTTGAATAGCAAGGAGCGCATAATGATTTTTACACGGAAACGTATAGCAACGGCTATTCTCGCGGGTTGCACAGGTTTGGTAGTCCCTGTTGTTCATGCTTACGATGCGGCTTGGAATGGCTGGAGAGAAGATATTACTAAGCACAAAACAACCACTGAAGAAGGGGTAGGAGAAGAGGAACATGTTCCTTTGCAGTCATGCCCTACTGGAGGTAGTAAACAACCCAGCTTAAATGATCTTTTAACCAATTCACCGGTATACACGGCAAAAGGCTTTTTGGTATTTACTGAAGATGATATTAACCTTCCAAATGACAGTTCAGTTGGGCTTGTACGAACATACAATTCCTTTGATCGTAGGGCAGGTTTGTTCGGACGTGGGTGGGTAACGTCACAAGAAGTGAGCATTGCTCGTACTTATAAAGCAATAACTGAAGCTAATCCTGATGGTTCACCGAAAGCTGCCTCTGATTATCAGTCAATACCTATCCTCTTGACTGAGTATGGGCGACGCTATCGTTTGGAAGAAACAACCACTGGGTGTAATACCCCGGATGTTCTTTTCTTTACCTTTGAGAAGCTGCCAGGCGGTGGTTTCAAACAGGTGTATGAAGACAGCAAAGATTACGTGATCTATAGTGATACAGGGCGCATGCTGGAAAGTTATTCAGACCATAAAGGTGTCACGGTCTACTATGAATACGATGATCAAGAACGTTTAATTAGCCAATATGATAGCTATGGCTATCGTCTGAACTTTCAGTATAACGAACAAGGTTTTGTCTCTGAAGTAACAGACCAAAGTGAACGCGCTTGGAAGTATTTCTACAATGATAATGGGACGCTGGCTCAGGCAGTTGATCCAGAAGGCAACACAAAGGACTATGGCTATCAGATAATAGATCGTATTGGCCATAAACACTATCTTCTTAATAGCGTGGTGGATAATCAGAGTACTTCACCTGACCTGCGTTTGAACGTAACTTGGACGAGAACAACTCTTTATAATAAGACTGGTTCGCGTGTATCCAGCTATACCGAAGCAGATGGTCGCAAGCATACCTATACTTATAGCCAGTCAAGCTACAATGGTGTTTCTACAGTAAAAGTTGTCAAGAAAACTCATGCTGTAAACAGTTCCACAGTAACTGAAACTCAGACCTTACACGCCAATAAAGATACGTATTTAATCTTAAGTAAGGTCAACAACAGTCAGGGGACTTCACAAAATAATTCATTTAATGCTTCGGGAAAAATAAGCCAAAAAATTGATCGTCGAGGCAATAAAACCCTTTATGAATACAATACTGCGGGACGTATCACCAAGCGTATCGAGCTGGCTGGTACGACAGATGAAAAAGTTACGACCTATACCTATTGGAATGATACCGATCGTGTAGCTTCTATTTCACGTTATGGATTAATAGAAGTTCAGAACACTTACGATACTGATCTAAGAGTGTCGAGTAAGACAGAAACAGACCTGGTCACTGGTAAGCAGCGAGTATGGAATTATACATATCATGCTAACTTTACGGACAGTCAAGGAAATCAGGTTCTAGGGAAACTAGCTCAGATTGATGGCCCTCTGGCTGGTGTAACTGATACATATTCCTTTACCTATAATGCTCAAGGCCTCCCTGTCAGCATTACCAATCCACTGAACCAGCAAGCTTCATTCTCCTACAATGCGTCAGGTCAGCTTGAGAGTCAGACTGATATTAATGGGATTGTTACCCAATTTGCGTTTGATAGCCGTAATCGTTTAACTCGGCTGGAAAGAAGCGGCCGCATTGAACGTTATAGCTATAACGCTCAGGATCAATTGACTTCGGCAACGGACCCTTTAGAAAGAACAATTACGCTTA
>JBOEGV010000034.1:0-35604 GCA_050633605.1 Neptuniibacter sp.
GCTGTTGGCTGGTCAGTTTTAACAGCATATGGATTTTATCCAGAGTGGTACCGTCTGCGAAATCAGATTTTCCGCATGTGTCCAGTAATGCTGAGTGATACTTAGCGAGGCATTCAATTGGATCCATAAACTACCTACTCTTGATTTTTATTATGGGATCGCAGTTTTTATCTCAGTGTAGTTGGCTATGAACATTTTGCTTACTAAGAGGCAGGCGAACATAAAGTTCGCCTGATCCTGAAGCGGTTTTACGTGATACCCCTGACAACTAAACAGCCACTTTAAAACGCTTCATCTTATTGAATAGATTACTGGCTGTGCCCTTAAGATGATTTGAAGTTGCCTGTGTATTACGGGAGATGTCCAAAACATTGTGATTTTGTTGGGTAAGCGAATCCAGGTTCATATTGATTTCCTCAGTCACCTGGCTTTGCTGTTCTGTTGCAGTGGCAATCTGGATCGCCATATCATTTAGTTGGTGAGCTGAATCTTCAATATTGCTTAACAAGCTTTGTGTACTCATAACCAGCTCAACAGAGTTATTTACCTGTGAGGCTCCCTGCTTTATTGAGCTAACCGCTTGTTTAACACCTTTTTGAAGACGTTCAATCATTTCTTGAATTTCTTGGGTGGAGTCCTGAGTTTTACTAGCAAGGGATCTAACCTCATCAGATACCACCGCAAAGCCGCGACCGTGATCACCCGCACGTGCGGCTTCAATTGCGGCATTAAGCGCCAGCAGATTTGTCTGGTCTGCTATGCCTCTGATGACATCAAGTACAGAGGAGATATTATCGGATTCAACTTCCAGGTCTTGGATGGTTTCCTGAGCTAGCTGAACTGAGTTTGAGAGCTCATTTATCTTATTCACGGAGGCATTGATTGTATCTTTACCGTCGTTTGATATGGCGACTGTATTTTCAGAGAAACTGGCCGTTTGTTGAGCATTTTCAGCAACCTGTCTGATAGCTGTGCTGAATTCGGTGACAGCAGTAGCGATCATTGTGGCAGAGCTGCTCTGCTCATTAATAACGTTCATACTGTTACTGGCAGCAACCTCAAGTTCAGATGAATCGCGGTCTAGTTTTTCTGACTGAGTACGGGTATCGGATATAAGTTTTTCAAGAGTCGTTATGAATTGATCAAACTCTGCTGCTAAGGCGCCTAATTCATCGTTTCTGCTGGAGTTGATTCTGAGCGTGAGGTCGCCATCTCCCTGATTAATTTCTTTAACTCTGTCAGCAAGCGCATTAATACTCTCAACGATCATTTTAGGGGTCATAAACGTCAGAAACGCAGCAATGATTAGAACAATCCCGATGAGAATGCTGGTGGTCGTTGAAAAACTTGCGATATACTCGGTTAAATTGTCTCTGTCTTTTGCGGATTGAGCATCTAAAAATTCACCCGCAATATCATACATATCTCTTAATTCAGAAAATGCAGGCTGGGTTTGTTGCTGACTCAAATTCATTGCATCAAATTCATTCCCGGAATCCAATAAAATAAAAACCTGATCTGCACTCTGTTTCCAGTTATCAAATTTTGCCTGAAAGCTCTCTAAGCGTGAAATAACATCAGGATGATCAGACATGAGAGATTTATAGGTGTTCATCCGATCCAATGCCTGCTGCGCATTTTCTTCAAAGCTATCTTTTACTTCGGCACTTTTATCGCCCAGAAGGTAATTCAATTCGGCTTCCCTTGCCTGATAAAGATCTCTGTCAGCATTCAGAATGGCTGAAAGCGCAGGCAGATAGTTATTACCGAAGGTATTGATGCCGTGTCTGAGATCGGTGATCAGGAAGTTACCTGAGCCCGCTACAAACAAGATGCACAACATCAAAATAACCATGGATATTGATAATTTAAAGCGAATGCTTTGCCAGAGTTTAATGTTCATCAGCTTTCTCTCTTATTCTTCTTGGCCTGCAATAAGAGTAGATCAATGTTGGATATTGCCAACCATTCTTGTTGTATAGAGGGATAAAAAAGCGGGCCGAATAGCCCGCTTTGGTGTGAGTTTACTTAGTAAGTACCCGTATTTTTAGGAGGTATTGATGGCCTAAAGTGATCAAGCTTGATTCGTGGCTGGTTTTTTAGACGTTAAATATAACCAGATAAAACCTGTAATCCCGGCACTGAAGGATGCGAACAAGATACCGGTTTTGGCCATTAGAAGGTCTTCCGGATGTTGGGCAAAGCCCAGTTCAGCGATGAAGATCGACATGGTAAAGCCTATACCGCCCATAAAAGCGACACCAATTATATGGTTCATATTCAGGCCTTTTGGCAGCTCGCATATACCAGCCTTAACGGCAACCCAGGTGAAGCCCGCGATACCAATCAGCTTACCTACAACCAAGCCTAAGCCAATGCCCATAGAAACTGGGTGGAAGATAACTTCACCAATATCTGAAAAGTTTATGGCAACACCAGCATTGGCCAGTGCAAAAATAGGAATAACCAAATAAGCAGTACTCAGGTGCAGTTTCGTTTCTAAAACCTGCGCGGGAGCTTGTACGAGGTAAGAACCAGTACCCAGCGCTTTAACCCGTGAACGTAAAGCGTCATTTATCAGAATGTTTTCATTGTTTTTATAAGCTTCTTTGATCTTATCTACACTATCTCCAATCAGAGATAGAAAGCGTTTAGGGTCATATTTTGGCTTCATGGGGATAATGAACGCGAGTATGACACCCGCCAAAGTGGCGTGAACACCACTTTTCAGCATGGCAATCCAGAGGAATGTGCCAATGATAAGGTAGGGTGACAGTCTACGTACCCCACCTAAATTCAGGCACACAAGCAAAAAGGTGAAAACACCAGCCATGCCCAATGCCGCCATATTGATCGTTTCGGTGTAGAAAAGGGCGATAACCGTTACGGCACCCAGATCATCCACGATGGCGACAGCAATCAGGAACATCAATAAACTTTGTGGAATACGTTTGCCCAGTAAAGCCAGCGCACCCAGAGCAAAGGCGATATCTGTAGCCATTGGAATACCCCAGCCATCAGCAGTATGCCCGCTAGGGTTTATTGCGAAGTAGATCAGGGCAGGGATTAACATACCGCCAATAGCAGCAATGATTGGCAGCATCGCTTGTTTTAAGTTGGCAAGTTCGCCAACCAGCAGCTCTCGTTTCAATTCCAGACCAACCACTAGGAAGAAAACAGCCATCAGTCCATCATTAATCCAGTGATGAAGTGATTTTGAAAGCTGGAAGTTTTCGATCCCAACGGTGAAATAGAGTTTAAACAGATGGTGGTAAGCTTCTGCCAATGGGCTGTTAGCAATGACTATTGCAATCACCGCACAAAGCATCAACAAAATGCCACTGGTGGTTTGGCGGTGAATAAATTCTTCAATGGGGCTAATAACCCGGTCTAAAGCACGTTCCCATGGTGCGACGTATTCTTTACCTAATAAACGCTTTTGCCGTTTTATCATGAGATATCTCTGTATTGATGGTTTCTAGGTTGTTGCTATGCAATTTTTCTGGATAGGGCGATACACAGTAAATATAGTCTGCAATCTGCCTAATCTATGCTTGCAGTATGGTTTGAAATTTAATTACAGGAAAATCGATTTTAATCATTTAATAGATCGGTTTTTTGTCCTTGCAGTTGATTGCTATGAGGATTTGGACGATTTAGAGGCGGTGAACCGAGGGAAATGAGAGTGTTTTTTAATCTAAAACAGAGAACTTCTATGGTGGTACTTTTGAATATGGACAAAAAATGATTAAAAAGGCATTAGGAGTAAACACTTCCTTAACCCAGAATCTTGGTCTATGAACTGCTCCAAAAAAGCAGGATCAATCCCGAGCTGACAATGATTGCTCCTGTTATCCTTTGTTGCCAATGTTCACGTTCCCTGAAGACAAACACCGATAATATTACCGCGAGAATTATGCCTGCGTTGGTGAATGAAACCACATGTGCTGCAGGGAGTTCGTTCATTGCACGGACAACAAGAGCGTAGGCGGTGCCGATGAAACACCCGCCCATAATGATATACCTCAGGGGCGGCCTTTGTTGCGGGATCCAATGACCTGTCGATTGTTTTTGCAGCAGACTTAATACGATAAATGAACAGCTATAACCGACCGTAATAAAGCCAAGCTGTTCAGCAAATCCCGGTAAGTAGACGACAGCCACTTTATCACTCAGGGAATAAATACTGGTACAAATTGCTGCAGCGAAGGTCCATGGCAGGGCTTTTTTGCTATCCCCAACATCAGATGAGGACGCCACAATCCATAACCCGGCAACACTGATCAATATAGCGATCAGTTCGAGGGTGGAAAAATCAGTCCCAAAAAACAGAAGTGACCATAGGGCAATGAGCAGCGGTGAGCTTCGTGCCAGAGGATAAACTAACGAAACCGGAGCATAATGGTAGGCGCGTCTCAGTGATACAAAGTAAAGGGAGTTGGCGATTGCTGTGGTGATAATGGCCAGTATGAGCGATTGATGCCACAAGGCATTCTCGAATAATTGCCAAAGGCTATAGGGCCCTAGAATCAGGCAGTGAGCTAACAACCCCCACCAGAGATAATTTGCTTTGCTATCAACATGTCTCGCAAGAAGGTTCCATGCCACATGCATGATCACAGAGAGACCAATTAACAGATAGGCATTATCCATCTATTTGTCCCGGTCGAAGCTCCATACCATCATAACCCGCGATGATATTCTCAGGTAATTCAGCAGGATTTTGTTTCAAGCAGATATCCAGGTCGTGGCCTATATGGGTCAGTACTACCTTATGGGGCTGGGTGCGTTCTGCAATTTCTATCACTTCATTCAGATTATTGTGTCCACCTTTGTTGCTACCCGGCACATAACTGCAATCAATAACCATCAGGTTAATATTTCTTGAGATAAGAAATTGCTCAGTGCGTTCCGGAAGACCTTTTGTGTCGGTGAGATAAGCTAAAGAGGTGCCGTTACGCTGAATAAAATATCCGTGAGTATTCTTAGAATGATTCAGTGGCAGAGGGGTGACTTCCATATCGCCGAGGCTAAAACTGGAAAATGCTTGCTGTGGCAGAAAGTCCAGAATACCAGGGTGTTTAAACAGGTCGGCACAGCCTTGATCATCAGGTGGGCAATACACCGGTATCTTGTCACCAATACCCCAGCGCAGATGAAACAGTCCCTGTACATGATCAGGGTGAAAATGGGTTAACAAAATACCGTTAAGGGTTCCGTGGGGATAGGTTTCTGCCAGATTGAGTTGCCCGGCATCCAACAGAAAAGTGACACCTCCCGTATCCAGCTGAGCACTACAGGCTGTGCGTTGCAAATCACGGTTTTGACGGGCTAAGAGGCAATTAATGCAATCGCAGCCATAAAGCGGCATACCTGCTGCATTACCTGTTCCCAGAAGTTTCAGGCGCATACCAACAGTTCCTTGCCTTGAATGACTGCAAGTAGCTGATCACCCGCTTCGGATAAAACGCCATCGTTCATAATTTTCACCAGATCCGAGTGGCTGAGCTGCTTATCCAAAGATTCAGCCTGCGCTAAACGGGCCTCAATTTCAGACGCTGTTTCACGCCCTCTGGCGGTGAGACGTTCTCGTAACAGTGAGGGAGAGGTTGAGATCAATACAGGTACCAGGTTGGGGTAGCGCTTTTTTGCTTCAGGCAGGTATTTGCGTGAGCCGTTGACCACTACGTTTAAACCCAATTCCAGCCACTGATTTATCTCAATGCCAATTCCATAATAGTTTTGGTGGCTCTGCCAGCTCATGGCAAAGCACTCTTGTTCAAGGCGGCGCTGAAACTCCTCCTGACTCAGGGCAATATGATTTTCCCCGCCAGCATCCGCAGGGCGGGTGATATAGCGATGGGTGAAAACCACGGGTGCTTTTTCAGGGACCTGTTCCCGCGCATACTGAAGAAGGCTGTCTTTACCTACACCGGATGCCCCGATGATATAAAACAACTTAGCCATGATCGTACCGAACCTGATATACCGAATGACCATTAACCCAGACATCACTCACTTGAGGTAAGCCACCGGGTTCACCAACTGCGATCAGATCAGCACGTTTACCTACAGCAATAGAGCCGCGATCATCCAGTTTGGCTGCTTTGGCAGGGTTGGAGGTTACCAAACGAACCGCTGCTGGTAGGTCAAGATCAGACAGCTCTGGAATACGCATGACGGCTACGATCAGAGATGCGGGTGTGTAATCTGCACAAAGGCAATCTGCAACCCCTTGGTGAATCGCTTCAATGGCTTTCATTGAGCCAGACTGGCTTTTGCCACGCAGGATATTAGGCGCGCCAAAGATGGTGGACATACCCACTTCCTTTGCCGCTATTGCAGCTTCAAGTGTAATCGGGAATTCAGATATGTCGGCGCCGATACCGTGCATGGTGGCTACCCGTTCTGCAGAATCATCATCATGGCTGGCAACAGATATACCCGCTGCGTGAGCACACTGTGCTAACTCATTCATGCGATCGTGAGCGCCCGCAGCTGCTTCGATTTTTCTTTCTACAATAGCGTCAACTTCATCATGGGTCTTTTTATAGGTCCGTGTCAGATAATCACGGTAAGCAGCCATGTTTTTGAACTGGCCCTGACCTGGCGTGTGATCCATCATCGATATCAGATGCATAGACTGTTCCGCGAGCAACTCCTTCAGGATAGGCACACCGGTTTCATCGGTAATTTCGTAACGGCAATGAACACGGTTATCAACTAGCCCGTGGGGGTGCCACTCATGAACGGCACGAGCAATCTGAGCGGCAAACTCGTTATTTCTTACGCCCAGTTCTTCATTGGCAAATGAAAGCGAGTGATACACCGTGGTGATACCCGCACACGCATTACGTTTATCTGCCTGAGCACAAGCAAAATCCAGTGGGAAATGAACACCAGGTCTGGGTTCAACCTCTTTTTCCAGTGCATCACAGTGCAGGTCAATCATACCTGGCATTAAAATACGGCCAGCAAGATCAATCTCTTCAGCGCTAGAAACGGAGGTTGGGTTAATGGCACTGATGATTCCGTCTTCAATGAGAAGCGAGCCTGAACTCAGAATCTCATCTTCAAGAATAATGTGGGCATTGGTCAGATATTTTTTACTCATGCAATGTTCTCCAAAATCGATTCAGTCAACACCGGTGGCTCTAACGTAACGACCTGATCTGCCACGCGCTCGACCAGTTCCATATGGTGGAAAATAGCCAGAATGGCTGTGTTTTCGTGTTTAAGTGCTTCAATCATCTCCAGCACTCTGCTGGTGGTGGCAGCATCTAAACTGGCAGTAGGTTCATCCAGTAGCAGAAGACGTGGTTTTGCAATCAGCCCACGTGCCAGATTAACTCTTTGCTTTTCTCCACCTGAAAAGGTCGCCGGAGAAATGCCCCAGAGGCGTTCCGGTATATTCAGAGCATCTAGCGTTAGTTGTGCTTTCTTGATCGCCTCAGATGCCATTTCACCTCTGTTAATCAACGCTTGAGCGACCACATCCTCTGTTTTCTGGCGTGGAAGGCAGTGTAAAAACTGCGTAACGAAGCTAATCTCGTTCCGCCTCAGATCAAGAATCTGGTGCTCACCGGCTTTTGCCAGATCAACCGTCTCACCGGATCTGCTGGTAAAGAATATGGAGCCCTGAGTGGCTAGGTAGCTACGATAAATACCCTTCAGAACAGATGACTTACCTGAGCCGGTAGGACCAACCAGTGCCGTGAGTCTGCCACTTTCCACCGTAAGGTTTACATTGCTCGAGGATGGAATAACTTTCTGCTGTTCGTGGATGAAAAATTGTTTGGCAAAATTTTCTACACGAAGTACGGTTTGCGGATTCATCATCTCACCTTACAGAGCCGACGCCACAAGACGCTGGGTATATGCGTGTTGAGGGTCTTCAAGAATTTGATCGGTTAACCCCGACTCGATAACACGACCGTATTTCATAACCAGAGTACGGTCTGCCAGCAAACGGATTACCCCAAGGTCATGGGTCACAACGATCATCGAGGTTTTTTCCTGCTGTTGAATCTCCAGAATCAGATCCAGAATCGCAGCCTGCACAGAGAGGTCCAGACCGGTAGTGACTTCATCCAGAAACAGCAGCGGGGGATTGGTCGCCAGTGCTTTGGCAATCTGCACACGCTGTTGCATACCGCCGGAAAAGTTTTTAGGTAATTCATCCATGCGTTGTGTCAGAACTTCAGTCCGTGCGAGTAACTCAATGGCCCGCGCGCGGATATCGCCATAGTGATCTAACCCCGACATCAATAAACGTTCTGCAATATTACCGCCCGCCGTGATATCAAAGTTCAGTCCCAGATTGGGATTCTGATACACCATGCCAAAGCGCTGATTAGACAACCTGCGTTGTTGTGCTTTATTCAGATTAAACAAGGTGTGCTGCTGGTTCTGATCATAAAATGTCGCTCTGCCAGAGCTGGGTTCCTGATCGAAGAACAGGCATTTAACCGCTGTCGATTTACCTGAACCGGATTCCCCCATAATGCCCAGAATTTCACCCTGATAAAGATCGAATGACATATCATGGGCAGCGACCACACTGTTGCAGTCCGGGCAGATGTTGGTTTCATGTTCAGGGCCTGTTTTTTCAATACAGGACGGGCAGCCCGGACCATAAATTTTTGATAGTCCACTGACCTCGAGAACCTTATGCATTAACCAGCTCCTTAGTGTCGTTTACATTGTCAGCTGTGGTTTCGGGCTGGTAACCCTCTGATTCAGAACGGGGGTAACCCATCTGCTCTTCACACCAGTCGGAATCGGAGCAACGGTAGATCTTGATCCCCGTCTCTGAGTCGATATATTCATCCAGAAAACTCTCAGTACAGGCACAGCGTTCACAGGCTCGGCGCGTACCGTTTTCGTCGTCAAAGTTTTCAACCCGGAAGGGCATATCTTCAAACGCCAGCGGAATAGCCTTGGTATAAGGCGGCACAGCGTAGATCTTCTTTTCGCGGCCAGCGCCGAGCAGCGTTAATGCTTTTGAATTATGCAGCTTGGGCACATCCCAGCGCGGTATCGGTGAAGGATCAATTACATAATGATCATTGATCCGGGTCGGATAACGATGGGCGATTGTGATCTCTTTAAATTTGACGATATCTTCGTAGAGTTTCACCAACAGACGTGAATAGTCTGCTTCACCGTGTAGAACTTTACGTTTACTTTCAGAAGATTCCACGATTACCAAAGCGTCCGGGTAAGGTACCTGTAACACCAGTAACTGATCTTCACGCAGTGGCTTCTCCGGAATGCGGTGGCGGGACTGAATCACATCCGCTTCTTCAGTAAAGGTGGTGGTGTTGATGCCTGGGCATGTCATTTGAATAAAATCGCGCAGGTTCACGGCATTAACAGAATCGTCGGCACCCTGGTCAATCACTTTCAGAGTCTCGCCTTTACCAATAAGCGCCAGTGTTAGTTGCAAACCACCGGTACCAAAGCCACGCCCCATCGGCATTTCCCGGCTGGAGTAAGGGACTTGATAACCGGGTATCGCAACTGCTTTCAGCGCAGTGCGGCGAATCTCTTTTTTTGCGTGTTCATCGAGAAAACCGAATTGTTCCTGATAACTCATTTCGCTTCCTCCTGAGCTTGCTTGTCCTGAGTCGTGCGCAACCTATCCATATCGGACTGGAATGTGACGTAATGCGGCATTTTGTAGTGGGTACAGAAACCCATGGAGTCGATACCGTCCACATGCAGTAATACAAACTCAGCATCTTCCGAAGGATGAGTGGGCCCGTGCTGTGCTCCTTTCTGCAGCGCCCGATCAAGAATAGCCATGCTGATCGCTTTGACTTCGTTATGCCCAAAGCAGGCGCCATAACCGAGGGTAAACATAGGGGTGCCATCCTGCTCTTCATACATAGCAACGATCTCACACTCCGTAACTTCCACTTCACCGACTTCCATCGGTTTGCCAGTGATCGGGTGGGGCAGCATCACCGGTACATAACCCACGCGAAGTTCTGCCACTGTCGGGTGGATATCACCGTAACCACGCATATTGGAATAAGCGATAGAGAGCAGCCCACCTTGTTCGCCTCTTGCCATAGTGGCAAGCGCCGCAGAGCGAGGTAGAGGAAACACCATTGGCTCACGGGTGATATCAAACGGAATCTGATCCCGTTTTGATTGTTTTATGGGTGCGAGTAGATTTTCCCCGCGCAGTACTTCAACCACTTTTGGGAAACTGTCCGGAATGCTTTCCAGGTTCAGTTCCTCCATCCAGCGCTTGCTTACGGCCCGGAATGCTTCAGGAGACTCGTTTAACAGCTCCATCTTAAACAGGCGAAGATGGTAGTCGGTTGTGGCGCCGAGCATTTGACCGCCCGGTATATCTTTAAACGCGGAGGAAATACGTCTTGTTACCCGCATCCGGGAGGTGTCCAGCGCTTCTGTTTCTGCAATACGCGGTACTGTAGAGCGATGTGCTCTCAAAATGAAAGCCGCTTCAAGAGAATCCCCCTGAGCCTGTTTTATTGCCAGAGAAGCCAGTTCCGGGTGGTATAAACCACCCTCAGAGAGTACGCGGCTGTGCAATAGGCGCAGTTGGTTTTCGATGGCATCTGTTTGCAGAGGTTGTTCGCTCTCCGCCTGTTGGGTGCGTAGAAAATCGAATGCTGTTTTACTGCCTTCGATGGCATCACGTCCCCCTTTAATAGCTACATAACCCATCAGATCAACTCCAGCTGTGTTGTGCGTGGCAAGGCCAGAACCCTGTCGTGATCAATCAGAAGCATATCGACTCCCAGAGGGAAGGCGTAAACCCAGTCTTCCCGGGCCGTCAGCCAGTCATTACACAGGCCCGAAACAGAAAATTCCTCACTGGTTTCAATGCCTGGCCCTTGTG
The DNA here is from genome assembly GCA_050633605.1 of Neptuniibacter sp. Taxonomy (GTDB): domain Bacteria; phylum Pseudomonadota; class Gammaproteobacteria; order Pseudomonadales; family Balneatricaceae; genus Neptuniibacter. Next base: position 10,877 of record JBOEGV010000034.1, read on the forward strand.
CTCTTATTTTTGAAGAACCAGAGCTTAATGATTCAACTTGTAACAGCAGTGTTGCCGAGTATTCAGGACTCGACAGAGTACCCAGTTTGGGTTCAAAGTCCGGAGACTTACTGCCAGTGCAGACAATGTAATCGGCACAATCAGGTTCCGCAGCGGAGGCTTGAAGCATGGGCCAGTCATCAACACTGATCTGCTTGTCGGGATCGCTCAGTGACACCTCTCCATCCAGCAATGTTGCCAGAATGGCGGTTAAAGCATCGGAATCACTCTGTGAAAAACTGATGTTCTGAATACGACCGGGTCGCGATATTGCTTCCAGTAACGCTCTGTAATTTTGTTGCTGTACTTCAGGTTTCCAGATGGAGGCTAACTCAAGCATCATCGTCTCCGGCATCATCTAACAAAGAAAAATCCACCCGGGTACGCGCCAGAATAGCTTTTCGTTCCCTTTCCATAACCTGTTTACGCTCAACACCTAGAGATACAAGCTCAGCAACAGACTCCCAACCCGGTAATTTCGAAGACAGAACAGCATCACAAATGGCCAGTTGTTCAGCCTGTTCAATACGGTCGTCCATGATCAGGGCTGCGCCTTCTGCGGTTAGACCATCCTGAGTTGTAATGGATAACCAGCAGGTGGATAGTGGAAATTCACCCAGGTAAAACGGTTCACCTAGTGCACTGTCTCGCATTTTTAATAAGCCGAGACCTGCCTGTGGCAGAGCTTTGGGTTTGATAATCCAGTCTGCTGGAAAGTTATCTATCACTTCCCTTAGCGCCTCATCAGGTACGAGGTTGAGTACGCTGATCCACTCTTCACGTTCTAATTCAGTCATTGTCATAGATGTCTATATAAGCCCGGATGTAAAACAAACGGGAGAGTTATGGTTACAACGTCTTGTTTCTAAGTTTCTGGGAAAATACTTCCAGAATGATCACCGTGATAAAAATCACCAGTAAGATGGTGGATACGTGACCATAATCAAACAGATCCCAACGTCCTTTAAGCTCCATGCCTATGCCGCCTGCACCGACAATGCCGAGCACTGTTGCGGTACGAATGTTGCGCTCAAAAATGTATTGCACGTAAGCAATCCATGCCGGAAGCACATGGGGAAGCACTGCGTAACGAAGCACTTTCATAGGATTGGCACCAGAAGCAGCCAGCGCAGTTTGCGGGCCTGGAGGGGCGTTTTCGATCTCATCGGCAAAAAACTTACCCAGTACACCGCTGGTATGAATAGCCAATGCCAGAACTCCGGCAATTGGTCCAAAGCCATACATCAGTACCAGGAACAGCGCCACAATCAGTTCAGGCATGGCGCGGTGAAAACTTAAAACGCCGCGTGACAGGGTATAAACCAGCTTGTTAGGGGTATAGTTACGACTAGAAAGAATGCCCAATGGTAACGAAATCATGACTGAAATCAGTGTGCCCCAGAAACCCATCTCAATGGTTTCCCACATCTTTCTCAACACTTTGGTGAGGTAACCTATAGGCTCAATCAGAAATTCGGTTTGTTCTACGGTCCAGGTGTCGGTCAGAGCATCATAGTCACGGTTTTCCAGCACCTCGACATAAGAGAACCAGGGCAGGTTATCAGGATCATAATTCTCAAGACGATTCACATCTGTTTGCTGAGAAATCTGCAGCGGAAACGCTTTTCCACCAAATCGCACCGCACCATCTAATACCTGCGACTCACCTATACCGAAAACAGAAAGCCCGGCTTTCGCTGTTTCCACAAACGCTTTATCCATCTCAGTATTGTGTGCTGAAAAGGAGAGAAGGATCATTGCCACGAATGCGATCAGGATTTTTTTGGGTGTAATGGCCCGGTGGAGTTCCCAATGCTCCCAGGAGCGGCTTGTTGAGTTATTCATGCGGCCACCTTTTCGGAATTTTCAGAACTTACTTCAGAAGGTTTCGCCAACTTATACAGCTCGTCCTGAGTCGCTTTATCCATCTGATCCGGTCGGCCATCAAAAAATACTTCACCGGCACGTAGAGCGATAATTCGATCAGCAAACTCCAGCGCGTAATCCATCTGGTGTAGTGTGCATAGCACTGCCACATCATGATGTTGCGCCGCTGTTTTCAGGCTTTGCAGCACACTCCTGCTCATTGCCGGATCAAGGCTGGCTACCGGTTCATCCGCCAAAACAACTTCTGGGCTAGCCATAAATGCGCGGGCAATAGCAACACGCTGTTGCTGACCACCCGATAAGTTAGATGCACGGCGGTATAGATGCCTTTCTTCCAATCCTACTTCGTGAAGTAACTGGCAGGCACGGCGCTGTTTTTCCTGAGGGAAAATTTTTATCAGACTGCTCAGAAATCCTGCCTGTGGCAAAATGCCGGTCAGCACGTTATGCAGAACGGACAGGCGTGGAATCAGATTAAGTTGCTGGTGGATCATTCCAACTTTACGCTGAATCGCACTTCGGGTTTTACGGCTGAGGTGAACACCACCAATATTCAAGTCACCGCTGTCAGGTATGACAACACCGTTAACCATATTCATCAGCGTGGTTTTCCCCGCACCTGACGGGCCAAGGAGAACACAAAATTCACCTTTTTCTACGCGTAAACTAACGTTGTTTACAGCACGGGTACCATCATCAAATACCCGGGATACAGAATTGAACTGCAACATTTTAAATTCTCACAAGTGTTGATTCAGGGGGTATCACTACCCCCTGTGTTGTTACTTGCTGGGTACTTTTAGCAATTAACGCTGGCCGGCTTTGCCGATCATTTCCGCTTTAACTTCTTTAGTTACAGCAGACAGTTTGCCCAGTGCATCGAAGATTTTCTGAACGTCAAAATTAGTGTCGTAGCTGTCTACTTTTTTGCCGCCGTAACCACGGATTTTTGCTGGATCGATCTTAGTGTGGATCTCACCAAAAGCTTTACGTAGCTCAGCTTTCATCTCAGCTGGCAGGCCTTTGTTCATCGCCAGAGGAGGGTTTGGAATTGGCTGGGACTTAGCCAGAGGTTTGAAGTTCGCAGGATCAATAGCGCCTTTCTTAACCGCTTTACCAAAAGAGTTGTAAGACGCAGCAGCCGCATCAACTTTACCTTCTGCCAGAGCAGCGATAGAAGCGGAGTGAGAACCGGCAATGATCACTTTAGACAGATCTTTAACTGGATCTACGCCATCAGCGATCAGCATTGCAACAGGGAAGTTGAAAGAAGAGGTAGAGTTCGGGCTACCAAAAGCCATGCCTTTACCTTTCAGGTCAGAGATGCTTTCGATACCGCTGTCTTTACGAACGAAAATACCGGAATGGTAAGAAGCATTACCTTTTTTAACGTCAACAGCCAGCAGGTCAACGCCACACATCTCATTTGCCTGACCAAAAGTTACAGCACCGTACCAGGCGATGTCTGCCTGATCGTTACACATACCTTCTACAACCGCTGCATAGCTTGCACCTGCACGTAGTTCAAAATGGATACCATGGTTTTTGGTAATGCCATTAAAAACAGGAGCGTAGTCTGCAGTAATATCATTGGTACCAGTATCGGCTGGCACCATCAATACACGCAGAGGGTTATCTTTGGAACCATCTGGCAGATTTGCAGCGATGGTAGTGTTTGATAGAATTAGTGCGGAGATACCCGCAGTAATCAGTTTGCTAAATTTCATTACGTTTCCTCGACAGTTAGGTAATGCTATTAGGGTTGGATTGATAACTGTGTGGTATCGCCTCTGAAACGCGTTACCACATATTCGATTGGTACCTGGCTATCCATTTCCACGTTCAAACTTTTTACTCTCAATGCCGGCATATTGCGTGGCATTTTCAGCTGTAAGGCATCGTCCGCTAAAGGGGTAACAGCACTGATCAAACTTTCAATTCGTTTGATCTTTACTGAACATTCAGTGTCCAGAAAGGCATGCAGAGAACTGCTTTGGTAACTTGCATAAACTTCTGGTGCCAGCTCCAGAGGCAGGAAGTGAGAGCTGATACAAAAAGGCTTGCCATCAACTTCTCTCAAAGTCTCAAGAAAAATCACCTTTGTTCCCACTTCGATCTGCAGCTTTTCAGCGACCCCGCCCCGGGCAGGAATGATCTGTTTTCGCAGAACGCGGCTTTGTGTTGTTACACCAAGGCTTTCAAGGTTCTCAGTAAAACGGGTATTAGCACCAATGACGTAATCAATCGTGGGAGCAAGGACAAAGGTTCCTTTTCCGTGTTGGCGTATTACTAAACCATCTTCAACTAACTCATCGACAGCGCGACGAAGAGTATGACGATTAACGCTGTAACGTTTTGCTAACTCAGCTTCAGGCGGAAGCAGATCACCAGCTTTGTACAGGTTTTGGATTTCCTGGCGTAGCGACTCACTTATCTGTTTGTAAACAGGCAATGAACCTCTGTCGCGATTAATCATTAGTGCAGACATCTAGACAACCTCAAATTGATGAGGAAACTTTAAGTGAGAGTTGTGACAGGCAGATTGCAGTGCAAGTTAAGCTTCAGTGAAGCTTGTGTTTCATTTTTGTTGCTTGAGTTTGGGGTTTAGACGGATAAAAAAATGAAAATGTGTAGCGAAGAAAAGGGGCCGAAAAGTAGTGATCAAGCGAAGTTGTAGTGCTGATAATGCTATAAGTGGCTAATATCTTGGGTTTTGAAGTGGCTTGATATTAAACAAAAAAGGCGAACATTAAGTTCGCCTTTTTACTTTCATTGCCAGCAATTACTCTGCGTAATTTTCAACCGGAACTCGCTTCAGGAAGTGGTACACCTGATAGAGGGAGAAGGTGTTAAAGAGCTGGTGTACGTGGTAAGAGTATTGAAAATGGTGTTTGGTTGGATGCAAGTGATCATGGTAAAAGGCATTCACAGGAATATGTTGACTATATTGAAAGACAGTTAAATGGCATCAATGACCGTACTGGAATAATTATGGTCCTACGAGAAGTTGCAGAGGATCTATCCTCCGGTCGAATAAAGGTAAATATGTAATGTATTGGGTATCAGGTTCATATTCTGGCAGTATTAATGTTAATGACGGTAGTCGAGTTATGCCAGAAAGCTTAGACGCTCCTCCTTTCTTTACCGGATCTAAAATGCAAAATGCATGGGTGGAACCTCCTTTGAAACTAAGTCAAGGTGAGATCTATGATGTTATGTCGTATCGTCCTGGTGCTATTGTTATAAGTAAGTCAGCAAAGACGGAAATTGAACCGTTTATTAAAGACGAAGTCGAATTCTTACCAATAACTATGGGAGAAACGATAGAGCTTTACGTTATTAACGTGATTAATGTTATTGACTGCCTAAATTTTGAGAGATCTGAAGTGCGATTTCACGCTGACGGAAAGACGGTTAGAACAGTGAGACATTACGATTTTAATCTGAAGAGATTGTCTGGAGTTAATCTGTTCAAAATTCCAGAAACAAAGTCTGCAGAAATCTTATGCACGCCAGAGTTCAAAAAGAAACTAGATGGTTTAAGTATTTCAGGAGTTAAGTGCGTTTCGGTTTTATAGTGCGAAAAAAGTGGGGTCAGATGAAACTTATAGGATATAGGAGATATTTAGGAGATATTTGAACGAGATATTTGCAATATAAAGGCGTTCAAGGTTTTAATAACGGGAGAACATCTTCTGGTCGAGTATTTACTGACCAACCGACAAATACTTTTATCATCAAGCGTAGTACGGCGACGAGAAACCCTCGTACAAGTGTAGTTCCTCCCTCACCAGACAAAACTCCAGCAACAATTTGGGAAACTTTTGATGATGGCATTAATTAATAGTGATGTGTTTACTGAGTTAGCTGTTGGCAAACGTGTGACTAAATTAGTAGCAACTAGATATAGGGAAGATGTAGAGATAGAAAAGGATCTTGATTTTTTAAGTTGTTGTGGTTGCTATCTTTTTTTAGATGGTGACGATACTCCGATAAACTTTTGTTCTTACGTTTCTGATTCTAAATATACACTTTTATTAGAACGTCTTGAGGAAAATGAGTATGCCGAAAGAACGAAAGAAATATCGAGCTATATGCTAGATCAAACTCTAGAAGATTATTGTGGGAAGATCATTAACTCAGCTTCTATTTATAAAGAAAAGGGAGATTTTGTTAGTTATTCACTAAGTCTTTCTGAGGGTATTGAGCTTGTGATATCTGCCGGGAGACGATTCGAAGCTGGTGATAGTTATGTTGTTGAAGGTCCCGATGAGGACATTATTATTTTTGACAGCCAAAGTACCGCAAGAAGCTACGGACTGGCTCCATAAAGATATTTGGGGTAAAGATATTTGGGGTCAGAGTAAAATTAACTGCAATAATACCGTTCACATGGATGTGAGGTGGGACTATGGCACGAAAGCACCGTTTCTGCCCGGTAGGGATACCGCAGCATATTATTCAGCGGGGTAATAACCGCCAAATCTGTTTTGGTCGTGATGAAGACTTTGCTGCCTATCTGTCCTGGTTAAAAGAATTCAGCGTTAAATATGAAGTATCTGTCCATGCCTGGGTGTTGATGACCAATCATGTGCACCTGCTGTGCACGGCGAACAAAGCGGATGGTATCTCAAGCATGATGCAATCATTAGGCAGGCAGTATGTCAGATATTTTACTTCTGAGGAAATGCCGGGTTACGCTTTCTCATTCTTTTATATTGACTGTTCATTTCTATACTCAGCGAGCTCATAGCCTAGTTGAATCTCTTCATGATGCCCATTCTTAGATTACCCATCACCTGAAAAATTGAAAAGGACCAAACTTTTCGGTTTTACCTAAAGTTTTTTCGTGAAATTTCTCAAAAATAGCATCAAAAAATTGATTTTATGTGTGTTTTTAAAACAAATTGCGGGTGCCGGCTAAGCCGGTGTTATTGAAAGGTAAAGTCAGATTTTGGATATATAGTTTTTTATCAAAATCAAGAAAATATTTTACTCGAAATCACCGCCATTAAGAGTAAGTAATTAATAACTGTTATAATAAAAACCTTTAAAAACAATAATTTATAATTTTATCTTTTGTTGTTTGCCTGCTATAAGTTAATGGTAGTGCTAAGCTAAGTGAAGATCGTATATAATCAACGGATATTCACAACGCCGTAGTTCAAATTCAACATCATCGAAATAAGTCTAATTCAAAGTGTAAACCTCCCCTAATTAGTTACACGTATAATTAGAGTTTTCCGACAGTGAATGTTTAGCCAGATACTCCCATGCGTCAGGTTGGCTTTCTAAACCAATGCCTGAGCGGTCAGTGTTGTGATTGATAGGGTATTGCGAGGCCTATCTTTTCTTTTTCGCTAGGGCAAGCCAGGGTATTGGTAAGGGCTACCTACACCTCAAAGCAGATGCAATGTCAGCAATGTGTCGTTAGGTGGCCTGAAAAAATCAGGAGTAACCTCTGGGTCTACTCCGTGTCGAAAGCAGCCGCTTTGATGGGTCTAGAGTAAGTCAGCTAATGACACATTTCGAACATGACAGTTGCTTCTGCTGTGTGCCAAATCCAGACCTTTACAAGCTCTGCTACGGCATAGAGGCGTCTACCAAACTAGGGGCGATTCATACATCTCATAAAGCAGATGGCCAGTTACAGAAACCACAAAACGTAAAACCGACTAACCGATATACAATAATTGACTTTCTGGTGAAAAAATTACACGCATCAACTTAATAGCCATTCCGCCTTCTTTATACATTACTGTTCATAGTCTATAATTAATCGAATCTTAAATATTCAAACTAACCAGTCTTGCATACAAGGCAGGATTTACTCATGGCAATATCGATTAACGCAGAAGTTAAAAAACAAATTGAGAACAAGATCATTTCAGGGGAGTTAAAGCCTGGTGATCGACTCGATGAAACTACGTTAGCACAAGAGTATGGTGTTTCTCGAACTCCTGTCAGAGAAGCATTATTACAATTACAAACAATTGGCCTAATAGAGCTTCGAGCAAGAAAGGGGGCAATTGTCGCCTCTATTGAGTTTAAAGAGCTATTCGAAATGTTTGAAGTTATGGCGGAACTTGAAGGGATGTGTGGCCACCTAGCGGCACGTAGAGCATCGCCTGAGGATCTGAAAAATATAGAAGCAGAATATAACAAATGTGCGGAAGCAGCATCAACTAAAGACAGCGATCTTTACTACCAAGTAAACACCGGCTTTCATGAAGCTATTTACCAAGCTGCCCATAATGGCTACCTGTCACGTAAAACAATAAATTTACGAAACCGCTTAGCTCCATACCGCCGTACGCAATTAAGAAATGAAAATAGAATTACTGATTCAATGGCTGAACACTTAAAAATTCTAAAAGCTATTCAAGCTAGAAATCCTGACAAAGCAAAACAACTATTAATAGAGCATATCTCCGTGCAAGGAAATCGGTTCAGCGACTTAGTAGCTTGTTTTTAAAGAGATTCGAAGCCCGTTCAGAACCCATTATGTTCTAGATTATACTTATATTGATCACATAGATTCACTCAGCCAGACTGCAATCTTCGTTCGGGTATCTAATCCACACTTTTTCTTGATCGCTCGCACATGGGCTTTTACTGTTGACTCTTTGATACCTAGCTCGAATGCTATTTGTTTATTCATGAGTCCCTGAGCGAGATATTTTCCAACCTTTCCTTCACTATTTGTCAGAGGGTGAGAAGCCACAATTCTTCGATTTCTCATACCTCTTAACAAAAAATCAAAGCCTTTTGTGGAAGACCATTTATCCAATCCAGAGAGAATACGATTTATTTTATAACCCACTAATGTAGAGGAAGTTTCATAATGAATAAAACCTTCAACTTTCCCAATATGATGCACAAGTGAACTCGGGTATTTTTTAGAGCCGAGAATAATAAATTTAGTTTTGTAAAAACTATGATTGATCAAGCAAAATAAATTTTCACCGTTACCATCTAATACAACATACTCATATTGATGTTTATTTTTCACACCATTTAGATAATTAGCTTCTGAATGAGAACTGACTTGCAATTCTTCACTACAATTCAGCAAGTTATCTACGAGATATTTTCTGACCACAGGAAAATTAGAGACAATCGCAATTCTCATCTAGTTTACCCTCTACCTATGAATAAAAAAAAGCGCGACCGAAAAGTCGCGCCATAGTTGTTTTCCTCTATTTTATTTCTGGTCCCATGACATAGTCAGGTAACCAAAGAGCAATCTCTGGGAAAACTGCCAAAATTGCGATAGCTACAATCATACAAAGTACAAATGGGAAGGAGCCTTTTAGGATAGTTGTAAGCTCTACATCCTTACATATCCCGTTTATAACATAGAGGTTGAGCCCCACCGGTGGTGTTATTAACCCTATTTCCATATTGATGGTGAAAATCACCGCAAACCAATAAGGATCAAATCCAGCAGTAATAATGATCGGCAACAAAATAGGTGCTGTCATCAATATGACTGCTACAGGTGGGAGGAAGAACCCCGCTACTAATAAGAAGACATTAATCATTCCTAATAGCACCCACTTATTCGCACCCATCCCAGCAATCATTTCAGCAACTGATTGTGTGATGTAAAGACTTGAAAGGGTGTAACTAAACAGCTCGGAAGCAGCAATGATCATTAGGATCATTACACTTTCCTTCATGCTGTCCGATAACATTGCCCAGAGCTTTCTAACGTCTCTAATCTTATAGATTACAACCGCCAGCATGACACACATCATTGCCCCAACACCCGCGGCTTCAGATGGTGTAGCAATACCGCCATAGAGCACGTATAGAACGCCAACAATGACAAGACAGAACGGTACTACTCTAGGTAAAACAACCAATTTGTCCTGGAGGGTGTAACTCTTACCCTGGCTTGCAAAGTCGTAGCCATTACGTTTCGCGGTATATAACGCCCATGCCATAAACAAAACGGTCAACATGAAACCCGGTACTAGTCCTGCTAGGAACAATCGCCCAATAGATGTTTCTGTTGCAATGCCGTAAACAATCATCGTAATAGACGGCGGAATGAGAATACCCAGTGTCCCACCAGCTGCTATTGCACCTGTAGCCAGACTCGCCGGATAACCCCTCGCACGCATCTCAGGAATACCCATCTTACCAATGGCCGCACAGGTAGCCGGGGAAGAACCACTGAGAGCAGAAAAGATAGAGCACGCCCCAAGGTTTGAGATGATCAATCCACCTGGAACTTTATGCAACCACCTATCAAGTGCCTCATATAGATCTTTGGCTGCTGGAGAACTCGCAACAGCAGCACCCATCAAAATGAACATTGGAATAGATACCAATGTAAAATGGCTGATACTAGAAAACATTGTTTCTGCAACAATCTCCAGAGAACCAACCCCGTCAAACATTAATAAGAAAGAAACGGCCACAAGCGCTAAGGCAAATGCTACTGGAACGCCTGCTGCCAAGACTAGGAAAGTTGCTAGGCACAACAATCCACCTATAGCTAATGGTGTCATGAGTGACCTCCAGGTTCCGTACCAAACGGAACTTCGTCAGAAGAGAGAATACAAAGAAAGTCAGCAAAATATTCTAGAGCTAACAAGCCCATGCCAATAGGCAGAGAAAGGTAAGGAATCCATAAAGGCAGTTCCCAGATCGACTCAGTTGTCCAATTTCCTACCCATGCTTCATGAAAAAGCTCCCAACCGGTATAGGCAAACAATGCAGAGAAGGTGAACGCACATACCAAAGTAATATAACCCAGTATTCTTTTGTATACGGGAGAGGCATACATTGTCAGGAGATCAACATTTACATGCCCTTTGAGTTGCGCGACATAGGGCGCACCAAGAAAAACTGAAGCGGCTAAGCCATAAGTAACAAAATCGGTCTGCCAAATAGTACTTTCTCCGAGGAAATAACGGACAAAAACCATATGGCATACTACTGCGACTGAGCCCGCTACTAGAGAAGCAGAAAAAACACCACAGATTTTGGAAAGCAACCTTATTAAGGCAACAAACCCATTAAGCAAGCCACTAGTTGCTGGGGGAGATACATTATTATCATTCATAGGACTATACCGAAAATTATGTAGCGACTGCTTTGATAGACAACCCAGTCGCTTAATTTTTTATTCTACAGCTAGAGCTTTATTGATCAGCTCTTCGCCGCCCGGCACTGCTTCACTAAATGACTTATAGCTAGTCTCAGCTGCTATAGCCCTCCATTGATCGGCTTCTTCCTTGCTCATTGTTACAACTTCTACGCCTGCTTTTTTGTATGCATCAACCATTTTCTGGTCAAGCCCTTTGGCCTCTTCATAGAAATAATCTTCAGCTTTTTGTGCTGCTGCAGTTATTGCAGATTTTTGCTCATCATTCAGACGATTCCATGCTTTTTTGGACATTAAAACAGGCTCATACATAAACCAAAGCGCGTGCTCACCAGGAGCCGTCAAGCACGTTACTTGCTCGTAAATACGGTAAGATACAAAGCTACCTGAACTAGTATTCGCACCATCAATGGTCTTAGTCTGCAGTGCAGTATAAATTTCAGAACTTGGCATTGAGGCAATTGAGGCACCAGCTTTTGCTAGCATTTTTTCAAATGCTTTACCTGCTGCTCGCATTGTCTGCCCTTTAGCATCTTCTGGGGATTTAATACATTTTTTGTTTGAAGCAAACCCGCCAGCCAGCCATGAATCAGCAAGCACAACCACACCCGCTTTCTCAATTTCTTTCTTTATTACGTCTATGAAAGCTGAATCATTCAATTTAGCTGCATGGTCATGGTTTTTTACCAAACCAGGCATAAGAGTGGCATCAAATATAGGATGGCGTCCTGCTGCATATGCTAATGGAAATAATGAAATATCTAACTGACCTTTAGTTAGAGCGCCCCATTGCTCCTTGGCTTTGAATAACGAACTACCAGGATATACACGAATTTTGATATCAACATCTGCTGCATTCACTTCCCTAGCAATGATTTGAACCATTTCATCCCTAACATCACCTTTCCCGCCTGGGAATTGGTGAGATGCTTTAAGATTTAATGCATTTGCATTAGTTGCTGTCATACCCAAGCAAAGCAGCATACTTGCCACGATCTTCGACTTGTTCATCACTTACTCCAATTTTATTTTTATTAAATCAAGTAATAAAAAGAGTAGCCCATAACAGGATCACTACCCTTTTCCTGTATTAAATATAGGCTTTTTTGTATACAAGTCAACATTTCTTGTATACAGAGTTGAAATCTTGGTATACATTTAAGATAGGCAAAGTATAAAAACAATAGCTTATATTATTTGGTATATCAGAATGAACAGAGTAATCAGAGATCCATCGCTTAATTGTCGACTAGCCATATATCTTCATATTGATACCACCAAAATCCGCTCCAGTAATTACTCTGAGCTAACAGCCTTGTATGTACCTGCCAATAAAGATGCCCGCGCTTACACCTATAAGTTCGCGCATTCATCACGTTATTAAAACTAACCAGAGGACTTGTTATGCAAATTTCATCAGAAGGCGCATCTACCGGCTGGAATCGCGATCACCTTGATAAACAAAAAAGACTAGATAGAGTTCGATTTATCTCCAATGGTTCGATCCTCCCTACCGATAAAATCTGCGATGCTCTGGAATTGTTAATAGAGCCAAACGATAGAGTTGTTTTGGAAGGTAATAACCAAAAACAGGCTGACTTTCTTTCAAAAGCTCTAGCAAGTGTAAATCCAAGTAAAATCAACCATCTACATATGGTCATGCCGAGCGTAGGCAGACCAGAACACCTTGATTTATTCGAGAAGGGAATTGCCCAAAAACTTGATTTCGCATTCTCAGGCCCACAAAGCTTAAGAATAGGTCAATTAATGGAAGACGGCCTGCTAGAGGTAGGTGCCATCCATACTTATGTAGAGCTTTACGCACGGTTATTCATCGATCTTAACCCTAACATTGCTTTATTAGCGGGCTATAAAGCGGATAAAGAAGGAAATATCTACACAGGGCCTAGCACAGAAGACACGCCTGCATTAATAGAAGCAACGGCTTTTAAAAACGGAATTGTCATTTTCCAAGTTAATGAAATTGTCGATGATATTTCGGAGCTACCACGTGTAGACATTCCAGCATCCATGGTTGACTTCATCGTAGAATCGGACCAACCATTTTTCATAGAACCTTTATTCACTCGTGATCCACGCCATATCACTCCAGTACAAATACTGATGGGAATGATGGCTATTAAAGGCATTTATGCCAAACATAATGTTCAATCACTTAATCATGGTATTGGCTTTAATACTGCTGCTATTGAACTTCTTTTACCCACTTACGGCGAATCACTTGGCCTTAAAGGAAAAATTTGTAAGCACTGGGCATTAAATCCACATCCAACATTAATTCCTGCCATTGAATCAGGCTGGGTTGAAAGTGTCTGCTGCTTTGGCGGTGAGCTAGGTATGGAGAAATATATTGAGCAACGTACAGATATATTTTTCACTGGGCACGATGGATCACTACGCTCTAACAGAGCTTTCTGCCAACTTGCAGGCCAATATGCAGTTGATATGTTCATTGGATCAACGTTGCAGATGGATGGATTAGGTAACTCATCGACTGTTACTCGTGGTCGTCTATCTGGCTTCGGTGGTGCGCCTAATATGGGGCATGATCCAGGCGGAAGACGTCATGCCTCAAAAGCATGGTTAGATATGAAAACTGATAATGACCTATTGAGCAAAGGCAGGAAGCTCGTAGTTCAAATGGTTGAGACCTTCCAGAATAGCAGCAATCCAACCATCGTTGATGAACTTGATGCTATAGACATGGCTAAATCTTACAAAATGCCATTAGCTCCGGTGATGATTTATGGAGATGACGTAACCCACGTCCTCACTGAAGAAGGTATCGCATACCTATACAAAGCAACATCCCTTGAACAGCGACAAGCAATGATTGCTGCTGTTTCTGGTGTTACCCCTATTGGCTTAAAACAAGATCCTGATGTCACAGCGAGTCTTAGAGCGGAAGGTTTAGTTGCATACCCAGAAGATCTAGGTATTCGCAGAAGTGACGCTACGCGTGATCTATTAGCCGCTAAAAGCATTCCAGAGTTACAAGAATGGTCTGAAAATCTTTACCAACCACCAATGAAATTCAGGAGTTGGTAATTATGAATGCTGTGGTGTTTCCTACATATACTAACTCCCTCAAAGCTGATGCTCTCGGTGAGTTAGCCTGTCAGGCATTAGTGCATGAAGTGACACTTACTCCAAAACCCGCTCTTGTCGATAGCCGGAATAACGGTGCCCATAAAGACATGAATTTAGAAATGATGCTTGCATCAGCTAATTGTCTTAAGCCCTACTTTACTCAAATGGCATTAGCGGGATCAAAGGCAGACTCATTCCAATTACTCCGTAACATAATCGGAGAAATTGGACGTGAGGCTGAAGCAGCGATGCTTATCACAACTGGGGGGGTTAACACTCACAAGGGCGCAATATGGGCGCTTGGTTTACTGGTCACAACATTAGGGATGGAGGTTGAGTCAGAAGTAGAGCTGTTTCAAACAGCTGCACTGCTAGCCAAACTAACAGACCAGTCAATACCCAGTTGCGCTCCAGTTACTAATGGCCAAAAAGTATTAAGTAAATACGGAGTAAAAGGCGCCAGAGAAGAAGCAACCCTAGGTTTTCCAACAATCGTTAATGCTGGTTTACCTGCTTTACGCCTATCAAGAGAGATGGGGGACGCTGAAGAAATATGTCAGTTAAATGCTCTACTCCTAATCATGAGCAATTTAAATGACACCTGCGTTTTATCCCGTGCAGGCTTAAGTGGGCTGAATGCTATGCAACATGGAGCAGCCCAAGTGTTAGCTCTAGGGGGTGCTGGAACACCTTCAGGTTCTGAGGCCTTAAAAAAATTAGATAAGAAATTATTGTCTCTAAAAGCATCAGCAGGAGGGGCTGCAGACCTTCTTGCAGCAACATTATTAGTAGATAGCTACTGGAATGATACTTCCCAGCTGTGACATATCAGAGAGACTAATTGGAGAAAACCCAATGAAGACATTCGAAATCAAACATGAAGCACCCGCTCAAGTAATAAACTCATCATTAGTCGGTAATGTCGGCTCAGGTGACCTTGAGGTAATGGTTGAACCTAACAATGAAAATTTCTTTCATGTTGAGATAAAAACTTCCGCAGAAGGTAGCGAGCAACGTTGGAATCAAATCTTCCAGCGCATCGAAACAGAGCAGAGTCTACCCGCAATGAAAATATCAATACATGATTTTGCTGCTACTCCTGGCGTAATTAAATTAAGAATAGCTCAAGCCTTAGAAACTGCTTTAACCGGAGGTGACCAATGAATACGGCAAATAAACTATCCATTCATGCTCACCCTAGCTTCATTGAACAAAGTGCTCGAAAAAGAACAGAGCAAATTTTAGATACAGGATCTATGCGCGAGCTACTTAGCCCTTTCGCTAAAGTCAGTTCACCTTGGCTAGAAAAACAAGGCGTTATTCCTCAATTTGATGATGGAGTAATCGTAGCGCGTGGAACCATTCAAGGAAACTCAGCTGTTGTAGCCGCAATAGAGGGAGCTTTTCAAGGCGGAAGCTTGGGAGAAGTCGGAGGAGCAAAAATAGCCACAGTGCTTGAACAGGCTATCGCAGAGAATAAGAAAGGAAATCCTACCACCGCTATCCTAATACTCGAAACTGGTGGGGTCAGACTGCAAGAAGCAAATTTGGGCTTAGCATCTATTGCCGAGATTCAATCCGCAATTGTTGAATTACGCTCCTATGCACCTGTTATCGCAATAGTTACGGGTCCCGTAGGATGTTTCGGGGGCATGTCGATTACTGCGGGTTTATGCAGCCATATTTTAATCACTCAAGAAGGCCGATTAGGTCTAAATGGCCCACTTGTTATAGAGCAGGAAGCTGGCATTGAAGAATACAATTCTAAAGATCGCCCTTTCATTTGGAGCCTAACTGGAGGAAACCAACGTTTCAATTCAGGATTTGCTGATGCATTCCTACCAGACAATCCCACCTCTATTCGAGAAGCAGTCATTAACTGTACAAATAGTAGTTCTCAAGATCGCTGCAACATGTTTGAGATGTATCTGGATAAGCTTTCGAAAGTAGACACAAGTCATCAAATAGACGCCGAAACTGTAAGAACAGTACTTTCTTAGGGGAAAAATCATGAATACGACTGAATCACATAATGAAAAAAACCTCCGGGGACGTACTTGGTTTGACGCTTTAACCAATGGCATGTCTATTACCCATGGTTCTGAAAAATCACTATTATTTGCGCAAGGCGAATTAGGTGGAAGAACGACTCATTTTATCTTAGTACAACCTTCTCCTGAGAATCTTTATCCTAGAGCCAGAAATGGTGAAGTTGGGCTATTAGAAGGTTGGGGGCTAGCTAAATACATCAATAAGATCATCACAGATGATCATTATAAAGATGAGAAAAGCAGCATCATTGCTCTAGTAGATGTGCCCAGCCAAGCTTACGGTAGGAGAGAAGAAGCTCTGGGAATTCACCAAGCACTTGCTGCCGCTGTTTCCGCTTATGCTAGTGCTCGTTTAGCAGGCCACCCTCTGTACTCTCTCTTAGTTGGCAAAGCAATGTCTGGTGCATTCTTAGCACACGGATATCAAGCAAATAAAATTTTCGCATTAAATGATCAGGAAGTTATGGTCCATGCGATGGGGAAAGCTGCTGCTGCTAGGGTAACCCAAAGAACAGAAGAACAATTAGAGCATTTAGCCGGTGAAATCCCACCAATGGCCTACGATCTAGAAAATTATGCATCCCTAGGACTTTTGGAACCCCTTATCGAGGTTGATTCTGCCACTAATCCAACAAATTCAGATGTAACAAAGGTCACTGAATTACTTACAGAGGCAATCGTTAACCACTCTATCGAAAAGGTAAATCTTGAACACCGATATAATGGTGCCAATCGCCAAGCAACCCGCATGGTTAGAGACCTTATTAAGGCTGAATGGTGATCCCATGATAGCGTTTAATCCGCACGATCTGATCTGGATAGATTGCAAGAAGATAATAACGTTATCTAACTTGCCGTGCGGGTTTGCCACACTTCCAGACTGGGTAATTAATAATAAGGGGCCAGTTGTAGTTCGACGTGAAAGAACATCAACAAAACATTTAATTCCAATCGGGGTGCGTGGTGTTCTAAAAGAACAAAGGTTAGCTGGCTATGTTGATAAATTAATAATTCAGAAACACATAACACCCTATCAGATTACTGAAGAATCAAGCTGGTCTACTCATAAATTATTAGAACATCACCCAGTATTAAGAACGCTCTCGAAAATATCAGGTCTATTGCACGCTACTGAGTTTAAATGGGGCCCAACAGGCAGTTGTGCTTATGAACTTGCTACTGGATCCACAACGATGACTAAAGACAGCGACTTAGATTTAGTTATCAACATGCCAACTGAACTACATAGAAATGATGCACGTAGACTCTTTAATGAATTGCAATCTATTACAGAGTGTCGACTAGATATCCAACTTGAAACCCCTAAAGGAGCTATAGCTCTCAAAGAGTGGTCCACAAGAGACTCAAAAGTTCTGGTTAAAACTAATACGGGGCCTTTTCTAGTAAAGAACCCTTGGGAGGAAGATCAATATGAAATCAGTCAATGAAATGACCCTGCTTACCTTTCCCGGACAGGGTTCTCAGTATCCCGGTATGCTGACACAAAGAACTAATGACCCCACAGCCTCCCTAGTATACGAAGAAGCAGAGAATATTCTTGGGGTTCATTTGAGCGAAATTGACTCAGAACAAGCGCTTCAACATACACGTAACATCCAATTATCTTTACTCATTTGTGGCGTTGCTTGGGGAAACACTCTTCTTAAAAAAGAGATCATTCCTGACTTCGTATTGGGCCTATCTGTTGGAGCTTATCCAGCGGCGGTAATTAGTCAAAGTATCTCATTTGAAGAAGCGGTCAAACTAATCTGCCATCGTGGTGAACTTATGCAAGCAGCTTATCCAAGTGGCTATGGCATGGTAGCTATCAACGGCACAAACCGCACTACTGTAGAAAGGCACCTTCATACCTATCATGAGAATAACAAAGAAGCCTATCTCGCCAACATAAATTCAGATACACAATTTGTTCTCTCTGGAAAAGTGCATGATATAAACAAAGTAGCAGATGAAATAAACAATGAAAGCTGTTCATCTAGCCAATTACTTGATGTACCTGTCCCTTCTCATTGTAACCTACTAGATGATGCCTCCAATACTCTTTCACAAATTGCAGACAGCACCAAATTCTCCGCCCCTCAAATTAAGTATGTCAGTGCCGCTAAAGCACGCGTAATTTTAAATGCAGAAGGGGTCAAAGATGATTTAGTAAGAAATATGTCCCGCCAAGTTAACTGGTTGGATAGCTGTGAAATGCTACATGAGCGAGGGGTAAATAAAATTATCCAAGTCCCTCCCGGCGCAACACTGACGAATCTATGTAAACGAATTATTCCAGATGGAGAATGTCTTTCAGTCTCAAACAAAAGCTTTCAGTTAAACGTTTTAGGTATCTCTAGCAAGTAACCTCACACCCCACTCAAAGTATTTCGGTTTTGACATGACCGTCCTTTAGCCAGCTATATGCGGGCATTTTTTTGCCTAAAAGAATGAATTGGTAACGCCTGACTTTTTACCCTATGACCTTTCCCTCAAATTCAACACCACTACACTATAAGATATACAGATAATCTACGATCTAAATAGAGATCTAGGCATGAAAAAAAACGTTATACGGAAGAGCAAATCATCGAAGCCTTCAAACAGCCTGCTATAGGCGTGAAAGTCTAAGGCATTTGACACAAGATAGAGTATCGAATGATCCAGTTTTCCAACTTGAGCAGTAACTGAAGGAGAAAATGCTTGAGGCTTTAGCGCTCAGATATGTTATTTCAAGAAAGATCACAAACCATGTCATAAGCTTCCGAATGCAGCCGATCTGAGAAACGGCTGATGAGTTTGTAAAGAACTAGTGGCGATTTACACATAACAAACGCGTCAAATGCGACGATCGTAACTCGCGCATTTTACGCGGTCGTTAATGACGGCTTTGTGTCGTTAGCTGACCTCTCGATGGTCACCCGTTCATATGCTCTATATGAACATTCCTCCCATCTATTCAATAAAATTCTAGTATATCGATGCCAATAACCCACTACCCTTTCCAACCAGATAATTAGAGTTAGGAGGATGTTGTGCTAAACAGAGTAGAGTTCCAACCACTTAATTTGGATACCAAAAAAAAACGGGCCATTGGCCCGTTTATAGTAACTATTGGTAAGAATGCTGGTCAGGGGTTGAAGTAAACTGAGTTTTTCACAATCTTTATTCAAATTCACAATCTTTAAAATCGATTCACAAACTTTATTCGAAATCGACAATAATAGTGTCGATTTTGAATAAAGATTGTGAAAATTAGGGGGTAAAACAGTGCTTATACGTCGAATAAAGTTTGTGAAAAGAGTCCGTGGTGACGTCTGCTCTCTCTCCTAATATTTGAATAAAGATTGTGAATTTCTATCCTTCTGATTTTAAAGGTTTTTTTGTGCTTTTTTTGAAGGAAAACGTCTCTCGTGATTTTAGCTATGTTTAGCGCACTAAGTACTACTAAAATCAAGCTGAGTGTCCAGGTGCTGTACAGTGAAGCACTAGGGTGAATCCAGATCTTAAGCCTTTGGCTAAGTTGAATGTAGTACGGTTTTAAGGTTCTAGGTTGGAAATGCACAATAATTAGTTCCTTGAACAAAGAGCTTCTGATGACTTTGACCAGATACTCTCTTCGCTGAACATACATGTCGCTACCTCACTTCTTTGATATTTCTCTTGTTACTCAGTTTAGGTGTGCTTCGTACATAGCCTCAGCCTTTATCAAGGATATGTTATTTATCAATAAAGTTTGTGACAGTGAAGTCAGGGGACAACTGAATTGGACCTTATTGCGATAGCTCTAGAGCCTAAACCAGTGTCAAAACACTATGAAATTCAATTGTGATCCTCAAAAAAAATTTAGAGGAGAACCTTCATAACTCTTGGATTCCTCCATAAATCCCACTGCTTGACCGCCCTGTGCCTAAAAAGTTGAAAACGGCCAAATTTAGCAATTTTACCTAAAACCTTTTCGTCAAAATGCTCAAAAATAGCATCAAAAAATTAATTTTATAGGTGTGTTTCTTTGACATTTCTTGACGTGGATAAGCCTGTGTTATTGAAAGAAATAATCGGGTTTTTAGCATACTGGTCTAGTTCAGAAACAGGAAAATAATTGGCCCAGATTTACCCTGATTTAAAGAAAGCAATTAATAAGTGTTATAATAAATAACCTTTAAAAACAACATGTTAGTTGCTGTTAATTCTTTTTACTATCTGCTATAAGTTAATTGTAGTCACTAATGAAATGATCAGGTAAATGTACAATGAACGACTCAGATGAGAACAATATTCATAGCGGTGAGATTCATAAATACAAACAAAGTGCCGATGAAAATCAGGAGGCTAGATCTAAACCAGCGACCTCATCGAGTGATACTGGTTTACAGATGACGCTAGACGACGTTCTTGACCCGGGGCTGCTGTTTGACGCGGGCTATAATGACATGCCTCTTGAGGAATTAGTTCAGTTGGGCAACGAGGTCTCAACTACCAAACCTATTAGGGTTGTCACCAATTGGTCGTGGTTCGATATCCGTACCAACAAAAACGTATTTGATCGGTATGCAGATGCAGGCCTGCAGCCTGTTATGCTCATGGCCAATGAGATTCTCTATGACTCGACCGACCCCGATGCTGTAGGGAATTGGGTCAGGACATCCCTCCTGCAAAAATTCCACCCCCCCGGCATTTTCGAGACTCGCAACCGAGTCTACGTAATGGTTAATTCAGGGCGTCGAAAAAGCGTAACCCCAGAATTTATCAATTCAATATTTTGAGCCTCCATATGAAACCACTTTATTGTTCACGCTTTAATCGAAACTTGAACAGCGTAATAAGGCGATTATCAAAGGCAGAGGGGCCAGATGTCGTTTTCGTGGAGAAGAGGAACGGTGGTCCCGGTTTTGTCTTCCTCTCAGCCAAGTACTTTCGAGCGTTCAATGAGTTAAAGAGTTCTTTTTTATGCTCAGCTGGTAGCTCTGTTAGGGTTGAAGAGTTAGAGCACGTAGTACCCATTCACAAGGGCGAGTTAACGTCGTACGTACGAATCATTGATATCCCTAACCCGTGGCGCAGTGAATTTGTTGCTGACTCTGTAGGGTCTACTTGTCCGGTTATCCCCGGTGAAGGGCAATGCCATTATCCCTGGGATTGGCAGAAATGGTTGAGCTTTCGCTTAAAGTCCGGCTATCAGCCTAGGTTTAACGAACAAGTTCTTTATATCTCTGATGAACAAGCCTCTACGCCTGTCAGGCAGAGTAATGGGAGTGAATTGACGAAGGGGATCAAGGAATGAAAATCCTAATATATTCTGATTTGCATACCGAGCTAGCACCGTTTTCTATTCCTCAAGGAGCATTGGAGCAAGCGGATGCCGTTGTACTCGCTGGTGATATAGGCATCGG
The DNA here is from genome assembly GCA_050633605.1 of Neptuniibacter sp. GTDB lineage: Bacteria > Pseudomonadota > Gammaproteobacteria > Pseudomonadales > Balneatricaceae > Neptuniibacter. Next base: position 32,476 of record JBOEGV010000034.1, read on the forward strand.
AAAAAAAGTTGTTCCTTGGATACAAGAAAATGTTGGTGAAAAGCTAACATTTTGGGTTTGGGGAAATCACGAATTTTACACGGGCCACCTAGTGTCAACGCGAATAAAGTCAGAACGGTCACTAGGGGGGGGCTCGAATATAAAAATACTCGAGAACCGTTCATTTGTAATCGATGGTGTGAGATTTCTTGGCTGCACTCTATGGACTGATTGTAAGATTCATGAAGAAATACTGGATACGTTTGTCGTGATTAACGAAATGGCATCGCGTATGACGGATTATCGCCGTATACGTACAGGAGGGAGTTATAGAAGGCTGAGGGTGTCAGACACAATCGGAGAACATTTAACGTCTGTTCGATGGTTAAAGCAGCAACTGTCCGAAGAATTTGCCGGACCTACGGTTGTGATTACACATCATGCTCCACACCGAGAATGCCTGAACGATGTGCATGATCAGTATTTAGATTGTGCGTATGCCTCAGATCTTAGTGATCTCATTGAAGACTACAAACCTGATGTATGGATTTATGGGCATACCCACGAGAAAGTAGATTTTATGGTGGGTGTAACTCGGTTGATTTCCAACCCATTAGGGTATGTGAGTTACGGAGAAAAAACAGGGTTTGATTCTCACTGTATTATAGAAGTTTGATAGGTGGTACTTGAACGGAGGTAGAATGGGTATGCATGACTTCTGTGAACTTGAGTGTTTTAGAGGAAATAACGTTTATTAGTTAGAAAATGCTTGTGGAGCTCATCCAATGAAATTGCAATTGGACGCTTACTCGCAGCGATCAATATGTGCTTTTCCTCGAGAATAAAATCGTCGGTCCAATCATCGCTAATGATTTCAGTAGGGTTGTCTTCTTCAAAACCACAGTAATAAAACTCATGAGTTTTTTTGCTGAGGTGGAGTTCACCAGTAACGCCGTCAACAAATGAAATGGCGAGTACAGTTTCTCTTTCTTTCATTCGTGGGACAATATCTAAAATATCTTCTCCTTGGTGTTTAGGTGGATCACTCTCAAACAGAATATTGAATGGATTGCTTGAACTATTCAACTTAGCTGCATACGAGAGAGGAGTTTCATTGAAGAAAACTTCTAGTTGCTCACCAAGCTTTTCTAACAACTCTTGAGCGAGGTCTAGATCTAAAAGCGGCTGCTGATCTTCAATATCCAATTTTAAAATTCTGTTTTCTGGGATTGAAGGAAGAAAGCCAATAACCTGCTCTAATGACACATCTCCAAATGTAATGACTAGTTTCGCGTCAGATAAGGCGGTTTCAGTCGCTAGTCGAGAGGATTTTCTTGCACACTCAAATTCTGTCGATTGAGTGCCTAGAGAAATTGTGTTGAATTCATCGTCATGGCAATCCAGTAGAGTCTTTAACGTCCTAGCTGGGCGGAATGGAGGGAGACTGACGCAATGGATTCTAGTGATGCCATGTTGTAGCAGTCTTTGTACGATAATACCTGCACGCCTCAGGCATACGGCACCATTTGCCATCCGTAGTGCATCGAGTAGAGCTCGATGAGGGGGTGGATTCGCTTTCAATAGATTAGAAAGTACGGTTAATGCCTGTGGGGGAAAATGTTCATGTAGCTCAAGTATATCTAGCAACTTGAAACTAGGTTCTACACCTGCAGATGTATATAGGTTTGTTAACCATTCATTATCATAAAATGCCGCATCAGAATAAACATCATGAGTGCCAAGCTGTTTGTTGAGACGTAGGCAAGCTGCCTCAATCGTAATACCGGTCTCAAAAAGTTCTTTTCGTGAAATACCATGGGTTTGCTCGGCTTTATGGTTCCGGTGCGTCCATTCTGGTATTGGTTTGATCAGAAAAGATGATTCATTACCTCGGGTATCTGCCCATCCAATTTCTACAGGGTAACTGTTTTCGTCAATTCCGCTCGCTTCGATATCTAAAAACGTAAGTGGCTTTTGTGAGTCCATCAGTGAGACCAAACCTCTTTCATCAGATAATCCTCTAAATCTTCCGGTTCTGTAGCCGATTGAAGGGCAGCGTCGATTACATTTGCGGGAATATCTTGAGCGTAGGCAGCAGCGATTATCGGGAGGATTCTATCGATTCTCCCTAGGTCGATTACGTTTACATCCTGGGGAAACTTCTGGATTGAGAGGATTGCTTGTGTGTAAGCAACTATGTCTAATGAAGCCATGATAATAACTCATTGTACTGTTTATATATACAGTATATAGCCTTGACTGAATTAGGCAAGAATACGGAGAAGGGGCACTTATTGTGAATTAGCTCAGACTAGATCTGATAGTGGCTGCTTGATCTAATCCTAATGTCCGCTTTGTTGAACGCGGACACTGCCTGTCAGATTAAGTCTAGATTTCTTCAGATTATTTATTGAACCATAAAGAGACCGTCTTACTTACGATCTATTGTATCTAATCTATACTGTTCCAGCTCAGCGTATTTCTTGAGACTTCTTAGTGATTCCATCTTAGCTGCAATCTGATCATCAATATCTTTAATGTCGAGTAATAGAACCGCTCTGGTAGCCGGTGTAGTTCCATCTTGAATAATCTGCTTACTTTTTGCTAAAGAATCCCGCTTTAACTGTTCAATATCAGCATTGGTCTTCTTTATTGAGGCGTTTAACTTATTAACATGGTTCTTCTGATGATAATAGGCTTTGCCTTCACTGTATTCCTCCAAGAACTTTTCCTCAAGCGCTTTAGGGCATACAAAGCTATAAGGCTTTCCATTCTTACCCAAACGATAACCATTGTTGGGCAAACAGTATTTTGCTAAACCGGCTTCCCGGCCTCTTTCATACTCTTCTGTGTCCAGCTTGATTCTGTAATCAGAACAGGCCTTCTGATGCTCTGAAATTTCAGAGGGTTGTTTACCTTGAAGTCCGTCTCTGTAACCAATACCTTTCCAATCACCCGTTTGGCATTCTTTCTGGCTTAGGGATGAGCAACCGGTTAATCCGATGGATATGGCAGCAAGGGTTAAGAGTTTACGTTTCATAACAATTCCTTTGATCTTAAGAGCTTTGATTTAGTTGTGAAGAAAAAGGAAAAAGGCATGGTTATATTCACTTACATATTAGGGAAGGTGCGATTAAGTCCCTCCACATG
>JBOEGV010000035.1:0-29285 GCA_050633605.1 Neptuniibacter sp.
ACTTACGCGAGCTGCTAACAATTGCTGCAAACAATCATAACGAACTTGCAGCACGCGACGGCCTGGAAGATAAAGTCCTCGACTTTATGCTGGAACGTTTCCGCGCTTGGTACGAAGATGCAGAGATCAATGCCGAGGTATTCCTATCGGTTCTGGCGCTTAAGCCTAGCCGTCCTCTCGACTTTGATCGCCGCGTTAAAGCTGTTAGTCACTTCCGCTCACTTGCTGAAGCGGATGCTCTAGCTGCTGCAAATAAGCGTGTATCTAACATCCTTAACAAGCAGGGTGTTACCAAAACAGCAGAAGTAAACGCAGCACTCCTTAGTGAGGAAGCTGAAAAGAATCTTGCAGCCGCTATTGAAGAGCAGAAAGCTAAGCTAGAGCCTTTATTCGCTGCCGGCGATTACCAGCAGGCTCTTGAGTCTCTATCTTCTCTGCGCTCAACCGTTGATTCATTCTTCGAAGATGTAATGGTTATGGCTGAAGACGATGCAGTTAAGAACAATCGACTTGCATTACTTAGCCAGCTTCGAGCGCTCTTCCTTGGCGTAGCAGACATTTCCGTTCTCGGATAAACGCTAACAATCAGATACTATAAAAGCCGGCACTAGCCGGCTTTTTTGTTTCACGTGAAACACACAGACAAATTCAGGCAGATACCGTGGCAAATATAGATCCAAGCAAACTCATAATCCTCGACCGTGATGGCGTTATCAATCAGGACTCAGATGAATATGTCAAAACTACTGATGAGTGGATTCCAATACCTGGCAGCATTGAAGCTATCGCCGACCTATACAAAGCAGGCTTTACGATATGTATAGCAACCAATCAATCGGGGCTCGCCAGAGGATACTTCTCTGAAGACACGCTTACAGCAATGCACACCAAACTAATGTCACTGGTCGAAAAGCACGGAGGCAAAATACACTCCATATATTTCTGCCCTCATGGACCAGGTGACAATTGCCAGTGCAGAAAACCTCTCCCCGGCATGTTCAAACAAGTGGCAGAAGCCTTCAAATTAGAAGACCTTACAAACACAAGAACAGTTGGCGATAGCCTACGCGACCTAGAAGCAGGCAGCATACTTAACTGTAAGACCTGCCTTGTCGAAACAGGAAAGGGCATGAGGACAATAGACAGTGGAAAGAAATTGCCTGAAGGCACAGTCATCTTCAAAGACCTGAGAGCATTTGCAGATAGCCTGATTGGCTAAGATGTTTCACGTGAAACCGAGCGGAGCTGACTCGTAAGGTTTCACGTGAAACAAAAGATCAAAGAAGGGGAGGGGTTTGATCTATTAGAAGGAATAGCTAATCGCTATAGAGAGACTGTCGTAGTCCACTTCGTTTGGATTAATCTTGCCTGGAATCGCAACCTCAGGAATTGGATCAAAGCTCACATCACTGATCTGAACATACTCACCTTTAACAGACCATTCAGCGCTGACCTGATATTCAAAACCAGCGCCTAGACTTAAGCCGGCTTCAGAAGCATCGCCACTTGTCATAGGTGGAGCAAATGGGTAGCTATTATGAATATCAAAATCCAACCATGTAGCACCCGCTATACCATATACGGAGAACTTATCAGTAACATCAACACCCGCTTTGAAATTGATTCCGTATGTTGATTCAAGCTCAAGTTGAGTTTGTAGCATGTTATTAATGTTGGTTGTTTCAGCATTTTCAGCGTTGTAGAACACTTCAGCAGAAACAAAAGCATCATCAGTAAGATGTGTTTTATAACCTAAGAAAACACCACCAGCGATATCACTTTCCTCAGCAAACGTAGTAATACTAGGATTAGTAACGTCACCAGTATTTCGCTGTAACTCATGACCAAACGTAGAGCGTTGAACTTTACCGCCCACATAAAAACCATCGGCAGCAACTGCATGGATACCAAAACCCATTGAGCCACACATGACGGCAATCAGGCCCAGGCTTTTAACTTTATTAACCATCTTCATTTCCTTTTAAAAACTAAATCATCGGAGAGACCGGAGCCAGTGTAGAGAAAGGGGGGCATGCAGTTATCCGGCAGGGGTAAGAAAAAGGTTAAGAAAACATCCCAATAAATCACAACAAATACACAGATCTCACATGCTGTGATTTAGCTTAAAAGCCCGTGATATTTACGTGATATTTATCAGATAGAATTTATTTGTATTCGAGCTGTCATAGGTCTGACAAAAGCGGCTGTTCAATTTAACAAGTCGATAGTTACCCTGGCAGAGGAACACATGGAAAACAAAAGGATTCTGATCATAGAGGATCAGGAAGAGATAGCTCAGATATTGTTACTACATCTAAGCGACCTGGGGGCGAAGGTTGAGCATGCAAAGGATGGTAATGAAGGCATGTTCAAAAGCCTGAATGCAGAGTGGGACATGATCATAATGGACATACAGTTACCTGGCCCATCGGGTTTAGAGATCTGTAGAAAGCTGAGAAAGGAACATTTTTACATCCCTATATTGTTATTAACTTCGAGAGCTACCGAACTAGATCGTGTGCTTGGTCTTGATCTAGGGGCAGATGATTACATAACAAAACCTTTCAGCATTATGGAATTGATTGCACGCATTAAAGCCGTATTCCGAAGGGAGGCAGCCCTTCAGGATAAGAACGTACAAACCAACGAACAGATTACCGTTGGGAAATTATTGGTTGATGAAGCTCTTCATCAGATAGAACTAAACGGACAAAGAGTAGACCTGACATCCCGGGAATTTGATCTGCTTAAATATTTCGCAAAACACCCTGGGCGCGTTTTTAAACGTTCTGAACTATTGGACAACGTCTGGGGCTATGGACATGAGGGATACGAACATACGGTCAACTCACATATAAACCGTCTCCGCTCAAAGATAGAAGCCGACCCAAACAAACCGGAGATAATCGTTACTGTTTGGGGGGTAGGTTACAAACTGGAACAGAGTGCCTTATCTGCATAAATCTAAAAGGTGAAACTAATGGCATTGCCATACTGGATTAAAAGTCCACTCAATACAAAACTGACTATTGCGCTTATTGCGATTGTGATTGCGTCCGGCATTGCCATGCTAATCAGTACCCAATACTGGATGAATCGTTACCATGAGGAGTCCAATCAAAAGCTCAATGCCAGTATCGCCATGTACATCAATGATGAATATCAGCTGCTGTCTGGACAGGAAAACACCGTAAACCTGACCGCCATTAAGCAACTATCCAGACAGGCAATGATCATCAACCCAATGATAGAAACCTACCTTCTTGATAGGACAGGAAGAGTTATTGCGCATAGCCAACCTGATGAAAATATTCTGAACACAGTAATTGGCCTTGAGCCTATTGAACAATTCATCGCAGGTAATCAGGGGCTGCCAATCTATGCCCAGGATCCAAAAAACCCAGACAAGTTAAAAGTATTCTCAGCCTCTGAATTACGAATAGACGGAGAACTGCAGGGTTACCTTTATGTAGTGCTCGGCAGTAGTGAGCATGAAAATATCGCAGCCCTGGCTTCGAAGAGTCACAGTGGCGGCATGATGATTGTAAGTATCGGTCTGGTATCCCTAATGGCAATACTGACAGGCATACTGGTTTTCAGAATGATCTTAAGCCGTTTACATCAGCTTACACATGAAATCTGCAGTTTTACCCAGGAACACAGTAACCATAAAACATCTTGTGATAAGGAAATAATGGCATCACAAAGCAGTGACGAAATACGCCTGCTCACCACAACCTTTAAAGACATGTCAGATGAGATCCGAAGCCAGTTTCAATTGCTTAAGGAATCAGACCAAACCCGACGCGAACTAATCTCTAATGTCTCCCACGACCTGAGAACACCTTTAGCTTCCATTCAAGGCTACTTAGAAACACTGATCATTAAAGGCAAGAACCTTTCAGAAAGAGAACAGCAGCAATATCTGAATACAGCGATGAATAGCAGTAAACGTTTAAACAATCTGGTTGGGGAGTTATTTGAGCTTTCAAAATTAGAGTCGCCAACAACCTTGCCCAATATAGAAACCTTCTCACTGACTGAACTGATCTATGACACCATGCAGGAGTTCGAACTGGAGCTAAAGCACAAAGGTATAAGCTGGCAACTGAAGAGCCCATTGAAAAATATAGCGGTGACAGCAGACATCAGTTTGATTCAACGCGTTTTTGAGAACCTTGTGCGAAACGCTATTGCTTATACACCGATGAACGGCAACATCACATTCGAAACAGAACAAGACGCTCTACGTCCATACCAGCCCATCAAAGTAAGAATTATTGATACAGGCGCGGGTATTGATCAGGAGGATCTGCCACACATCTTTAACCGCTTTTATGCAAATGCTGACAAGAGCCGGAAAGGAACAGATTCAAACGGCCTGGGTCTTGCGATCGTGAAACGAATTCTGGACCTGCATAACAGCACCATTCGTGTAGAGAGCAAACCAAACCGCGGTACCAAATTTGAGTTTGAGCTACCAACTGCAGCCTAATAAACGGAACAACCTGAGGCAGAATTTAAACCTCTATTACCAAGATAGATTTACATAACTTTACATGATCTCGATTTAATATTAGCTGTTCAACATATATTGCGATGGTATGATCACCGGAGGTGATATTTAAAGGAGTGAGCAATGAAGCAAATGATTAAGATCGCACTGTGTTCTGCGATGATGGCAACCGTATCAATTCCTGCTGTTGCAGCAGAACCATTCGAAGATGAGATCAAAGCACGCCAGGGATACTATCAGGTAATCAAATATAACTTTGGCCTGCTAGGTGCGATGGTAAAAGGTAAAAAAGACTACGATGCAGATATGGCTGCCACAGCCGCTGACAATATTCTGGCTATGAGCAAGCTGAATAACTCTCTGCTGTGGCCTAAAGGTTCAGACAACTCTCAATTGGATAATACCCGCGCTAAACCAGGTATCTGGGAAAACTATCCAGACGTTAAAGAGAAAAGTGGCAACTGGAAGTCTGCTGTTGGAACTCTGGCAGTTGAGGCTGGTAATGGCCTGGATGCTCTTAAAGACAGTTTTGGCCCAGTCGGCAAAGCATGTAAAGCTTGCCACGATGATTACAAAGCGAAGTAAACATCTACTATAATCTACTCGAATCAAGGCCTCTCACCGAGGCCTTTTTATTACCTTATGAGTTAACCTAATCATGAGTTCTATGATCAAAGTCTGGGATATCCCAACACGACTCTTCCACTGGACCCTGGTGATCCTTTTTGTTTTTCTGATTATCAGCGGTGAAAGTGATGACCTGATGGAGTATCACTTTTATGCCGGTTACCTCTTGGCAGGATTAATTCTGTTCCGGATCGTCTGGGGCTTTCTTGGTACCCGCTATGCCAGATTCACTTCATTCCAATTGCACCCGGTTAAAGTGTTAAGTTACACAAAGGGGCTGATTAAATCCGAACACAATTCCCATTACGGCCATACCCCTGCGGGTAGTGCGATGGTTATTTTGATACTGGTGCTCCTGAGCACACAGTTACTGACAGGCATGATGTCCACCGATGATATTATCTGGAACGGCCCCTTATACAGTTATGTGAGTGACGACACTGCGGGTCTGGCCGGAGAAATTCACGAACTGATCCAGGGATTATTACAGGTCATCGTAGGTATTCACGTACTGGCGATTATTCTATACAAGGTTAAGTTCAAGGAAGCCCTGGTTCCTGCCATGATCCATGGCAAGAAGCAGAAGCAAGCTGACGGAGCAGAAAGGGAAGCGATCAACTGGATTCGTTTTTCCGCCGCGATTATCCCCAGCTCAGGTTTAACCTATTACCTGTTTACACTACCGATCTAAAAACCCAAAAAGCCCGGACTGAATAGCCGGGCTTTTTTAACAGTTCAATAACTAGATAGCCGATGCTCTCAACCGCTCTGCCGCAGAAACCATGTTTTTCAATGCAGGTATGACTTCCTCCCAATTACGGGTTTTAAGGCCACAGTCAGGGTTCACCCACAAACGTTCAGCCGGAATGCGTTCTGCTGCTCGTTGCATAAGTTTAACCATCTGTTCCACAGGTGGGATATTAGGGGAGTGTATATCGTAAACACCCGGACCAATCTCATTCGGGTATTCGTACTCCTCAAACACATCCAGAAGCTCCATATCTGAACGAGAGGTTTCAATGGTAATGACATCCGCATCCATCTGCGCAATGGAATCAATAATGTCGTTGAACTCGGAATAACACATATGAGTATGTATCTGCGTTTCATCCTTAACGCCGTTTGCCGTGATACGGAAGGATTCTATAGCCCAGTCCAGATAGTGGTTCCAGTCTTCTTTACGAAGAGGCAAACCTTCTCGCAGTGCAGCTTCATCAATCTGGATCACATCCACACCTTCAGCTTCAAGATCCAGAACCTCATCACGAATGGCCAGTGCCAGCTGTAAGCAACTTTGACTACGAGGTTGATCATCACGAACAAAGGACCAGTTCAGAATCGTAACCGGACCCGTCAGCATACCTTTCATCGGTTTGTCAGTGAGGCTCTGTGCATATGAAGTCCAGCGCACTGTCATCGCTTCAGGACGGGTGATATCACCAAAAAGAATTGGCGGTTTTACACACCGGGAACCGTAAGACTGAACCCAGCCATAGTGGCTGAATGCATAACCCTCCAGTTGCTGGCCGAAGTATTCCACCATGTCATTACGCTCGGCTTCACCATGCACCAGCACATCCAGACCCAGCTTTACCTGCTCATCAACAGCACGTTTAATTTCAGCTTCCATCTGTTCAATGTAACGCGGTTCGGAAAGCTGACCTTTTTTATGCTCCAGGCGCGCCTTACGAATCTCAGCAGTCTGCGGGAAAGAACCAATGGTCGTAGTAGGGTAGGCCGGCAGGTTCAGGATTGAAGATTGCAGCTCAGCACGTTTCGCATATGAACTTTGACGTTTACCCAGTGCCGCAGTTATACAATCCACAGCCGCTTTAACTTCCGGTTTATGTACACGCAAAGAAGACTTACGGCTCTGAATAGCTTTGCGGTTGTTCTCCAGTGCATCAGAAACAGAAGAACGCCCCTGGTTGATCGCACTGCCTAATACAGAAAGCTCAGCAAGTTTCTGCTTAGCAAACGCCAGCCAGTTAATAATTTCGGGATCAAAACCGCTTTCCTGATCAAGATCCACAGGGACATGTAAGAGGGAACAGGAAGGTGCTATCCACAAACGATCCTGAAGTTTCTCAGCAATAGGTTCCAGAAAATCCAATACCGCATTCAGATCTGTTTTCCAGATATTACGGCCATCAATCACCCCCAGAGAAAGCACCTTATCTTCGGGTAAAGCAGCACAAAACTGAACGACTTCATTATGACCACGTACAGCATCAACGTGCAGACCCGCCACTGGAAGATTTACAGCAAGCTGAAGGTTATCCCGCAATTCGCCAAAATAGGTTGTAAGCATCAACTGAGCCCGGCTCTTGGACAACAATACATAAGCCTTCTCAAAAGCCTGCTGCCAGCCACTCTCCAGATCCATAATCAGTGCAGGTTCATCAATCTGTATCCATTCAGCTCCTGCATCCACCAGCTTATCCAATAACAATTGATAGGCGGGTAGCAACTTATCCAGCAACTGAATGCGCTCAGAGGCGTCCTTTTCCTTACATAACCAAAGGTAAGTCACCGGACCAATAATCACCGGCTTGGCGTTCACACCTTGCTGCTGAGCTTCTGTGAACTGTGTTAATAAACGTTCTGGGTTAAGTGTAAATACCGTCTGTTCCATCACTTCCGGAACGATGTAGTGGTAGTTAGTATCAAACCACTTAGTCATCTCCCCCGCATGAACGCAGGTTAGTGAGGACTCATTAGCTGAGCGTCCGCGAGCGACACGGAAGTAATTGTCCAGCTCACTTCCTTGTAATTCTGAAACCCGCTCTGGCAGATTTCCCAAGGTAAAACTCATATCCAAAACCTGGTCATAAAGTGAGAAATCACCAACGGGCACTAGATCAAGTTTTGACTGCAACTGCCAATGAGCTTGACGCAGTTGAGCTGCTGTAGTTTGTAACTGGTCAGCAGAAGTTTCGCCTCTCCAGAAATTCTCCAAGGCAAATTTAAGTTGTCGTTGGTTCCCTATACGTGGGAAACCAAGGTTGTGTAGTAATGCCATTCATCTTTCTCCAAAAATTTTTCACTAGGATAAAGAAGCGTATTCATGAAAAATAATGGTCCTTTCTCATCAACCTATTAGCTTTTGTCATGGATCTAAATGATCGAACGAACACACCTGAAGATTCTTAGAGAGATAAACCGTCAGGGCTCACTAACCGCCGCTGCAGATAAACTCTTTCTGACCCAGTCCGCACTCAGCCATACCATTAAAAAACTGGAGGAACTGTCCAGATGCGCTTTATGGGAGAAAAAGGGCAGGAATATCCATCTGACTCAGGCAGGGGAGTTTTTGTTGAAAGAAGCAGAACGGGTACTGCCACAGCTGGAACGAATCGATAGCAAACTCAAAGAATTCGCTAACAACGAGATCGGCACACTGCATATAGGGATGGAGTGCCACCCCTGTTACCAGTGGCTAACCAAGATCTCAGCAACCTATCTTGAACAGTTTCAAGGAATCGATCTGGATGTGAAACAACGTTTTCAGTTTGGTGGCATGGCAGCCCTGTTTAACCATGATATCGACCTTCTGGTTACACCCGATCCAATTCAGATGAAAGCGATCCATTTTGAACCCGTGTTTCCATACGAATTGGTCTTAGTGGTTAGTCAGCATAACCCCTTATCAGAACGGGAGGTCGCATATCCACAGGATCTGTCAGAAGAGGTTTTGATTACCTATCCGGTTGAGCCTTCACGTCTGGATATCTATCAACAATTTCTGACACCCGGAAACTGCAGACCACGGAAACACAAAACCCTGGAAACAACAGAGATCATCCTGCAAATGGTTGCAGCCAACCGCGGCGTTACTGCATTACCCCTCTGGTTAGCAGAGGAGTACAAAGAAACATTGCCAATCAAATCTATACGTTTAGGTAAAAAAGGCATTCATAAACAGATCCATCTCGGTATGCGTAGCAGCGACAGAAGTAACAAACCGGTTCAGGCATTTGTGGATCTGGCTAAAGGCAGCAACTTGCTTACGTAATGTTTATCAGTTCGCTTAATATTTCAATAACATTACGCTGTAGAAATCACGAGCTATACTGCAGAGAATAATAAAAACTCTATGCTGCGCACTACCTGTGTCAAATGAGAAAAATAATTTCAAGAATCGGACGCATTGGTATTATTCTGGCCGTCACACTCATGTCGATTGTGCTGTCAGTACTTATTTGTATAACCATCTTAGCGCTCTATGGCGCCAGTGAAGAAACTCACCAAGTTGTTGCCGTTGTTTCCATTGTTGCTCCCGCACTCATTGCCCCTCTGGTCACTTGGTACCTGATTGGTTTACTACTGAAACTGAATGAGCTTGAACAGAAACAACGTGATCTAGCTACTTACGATGATTTGACAGGCACCATGAACCGCCGCGCCTTCTTTGAGAACTTCCACACCCTGAAGAAAATTGCAGAACGCCAACGTAGCCACCTGACCCTGGCCTACATCGATATTGATGACTTTAAAGCCATCAACGATAAATACGGACACGTGGCGGGCGATGCTGTGCTCCAATCATTTGCGACAACCCTCAAAGAAAGCGCAAGAGGCAGCGATATCATTGCCCGAATCGGAGGAGAGGAGTTTGCAATGCTTCTACCCGATACGGATATTCAAGGTGCATACTCAATCCTTGAACGAATAAGAGCCCAGATCTCAGCACGAGCACTCACCATAGATGAGCATAGTATCAACCTCAGCATCAGCATCGGTCTGACCCATTACCAGAAAGAAACTGAATTGGTGGTTGAACAACTGATTAAACAAGCAGACCAGGCCCTATACCAGGCAAAATCTGAAGGTAAAAACTGCATAGTGCAGTACGCCTAAACTGAAATAACTACCTGAGCTGGATTGTGCTATTTTCAAAGCTATAATCATTAAGAGTCTGAGGAGCAAAAGGGTAGTTCATTGAAAACACAGGAAGTTAAATCCACTATCACTCGATGGGCAGCTGCTTTTTCTAATTCAACCACTCAAGAGATATGCAGTCTCTATACCGATGATGCCGTGTTAATGGGTACACTTTCACCTTTCTATCGAAATAGCTCTGAGCTGATTAAAGAGTATTTTGATAGCTTGTTCCGCCAACAAAAACGCTCGGTAGAGATAATAGATATTCACGCACAGACCTATGGCGATACCGCAACCTGCAGTGGCTTGTATACCTTCCACTGGAAGAGTCATGATGAACAACAGGTAAACCTTGAAGCCCGCTTTACCTTTGTACTGGTTAGGCAATCAGAAGCGTGGCTGATCGCCCACCAACACTCATCAGCTTTGCCCAAAAACCATATCGCTGTTCGTTCAGGCAGCTAATTGACATCACTACTTTAAACCTTTGAAAAAAACCCGCATAAGCGGGCTTTAAGATTAGTAAGCACTTACATACAATTACACATCCAGGTTAGATACCTGCAGTGCGTTGGCTTCAATGAAGTTTCTACGAGGTTCTACTTCATCACCCATCAAAGTAGTGAATAGCTGGTCTGCAGCGATTGCATCCTCAATTGTTACCTGAAGCATACGGCGTGATTCCGGGTCCATTGTAGTTTCCCACAGCTGATCCGGGTTCATCTCTCCCAGTCCTTTATAACGCTGGATGTAGTGACCACGACGAGACAGGTCCAGCAGCCAGTTGAGACCTTCTTCAAAGTCTGTCACCTCTTTTGTGCGCTCACCACGTTTCAGGTAAGCACCTTCTTCCAGCAGACCGGAAAGGGTTTCTGACATCTTAGACATCTCAGAGTATTCACGTGAAGCGAAGAACTCTTCGTTAAGTACGTAGTCGTGAGCAACACCGTGTTGCTGCATTACTACTTTGGCAACGAAGTTACTGTGTTCTTTATCTTCCTCAACCAGACACTGGTAGCTAATGGCTTTATCAGAATACACCGCCAGAGCATCGTCAAACTGGTCACACCAGTCTGCTACGGTGCTCTGATCGGTCATACCGTCACGAGGGAATGCTGGAGCATCCAGCAATGACTTAAGCATGGCGTATGGGTAAACACGTGACATACGGTTGATAGTACGGATCACTGCGCGATACTTGTAAACCAATTCTTGCAATCTCTCACCGCCAATTCCCGGTGCTTCTGCATTAACGTGCAAGGCAGTGCCATCCAGAGCGCCCTGCAGCAGGTAGGAGTCCAGCGCTTCGTCATCTTTCAGGTACTGTTCCTGCTTACCTTTTTTGATCTTATACAGCGGTGGCTGTGCAATATAGATATAACCGCGTTCGATCAGCTCAGGCATCTGACGGAAGAAGAAAGTCAGCAGTAGGGTACGGATATGTGATCCATCCACATCGGCATCGGTCATGATGATGATGTGGTGGTAGCGTAGTTTGTCCGGGTTGTACTCATCCCGACCGATACCACAGCCGAGTGCGGTAATCAGGGTGCCAACTTCAGCTGAGCTGAGCATTTTGTCGAAACGCGCTTTTTCTACGTTAAGGATTTTACCTTTCAGCGGCAGAATCGCTTGAGTCTTACGGGCACGGCCCTGTTTAGCCGATCCACCCGCAGAATCACCCTCCACCAGGTAGATTTCGGAAAGCGCTGGGTCTTTCTCCTGACAGTCTGCCAGCTTACCCGGCAGGCCTGCGATATCCAGTGCGCCTTTACGGCGAGTCATTTCTCGGGCTTTACGTGCTGCTTCACGTGCACGTGCCGCATCGATCATCTTGGAAACGACTGATTTAGCTTCCTGCGGGTTTTCCTGAAGGTACTCACCCAGACGTTCACCCATGGTCTGCTCAACCGCTGATTTCACCTCAGAGGAGACCAGTTTGTCTTTGGTCTGGGAGGAGAACTTAGGGTCTGGCACTTTAACAGAGATGATCGCAGTAAGACCTTCACGGCTGTCATCACCTGTAGTGTTGATTTTGCCGCCTTTGTTAAGGCCTTCGTTTTCAATATAGCTGTTCAGCGAGCGGGTCAGTGCCGCACGGAAACCTGATAGGTGAGTACCGCCATCACGCTGTGGAATATTGTTGGTAAAGCTATGAATGCTTTCCTGATAGCTGTCGTTCCACTGCATGGCTACTTCTACTGCGACACCGGTTTCGTGCTCAGCGGTAAAGTGGAAGATCTTATTAACCGTAGTTTTGTTGGTATTCAGGTACTCAACAAACGCGCTCAATCCACCTTCGTATTCGAATACTTCTTCAGCCGCTGTACGTTCATCTTTCAGAACAATACGTACGCCAGAGTTCAGGAAGGAGAGTTCACGTAAACGTTTCGCCAGAATATCAAACTTAAAGGAAACGTTGGTGAAGGTATCTTCAGAAGGCCAGAAACGAACCATAGTACCGCTGCTGTCTGTTTCGCCAACAACTGAGAGTGGTGTTTCTGGTTCACCGTGGTGATAAATCTGCTCATGCACCTGACCGTTACGACGGATAGTCATCTTCAGTTTTACGGAGAGGGCGTTAACAACAGAGACACCTACACCGTGCAGACCACCGGAAACCTTATAGCTGTTATCGTCAAATTTACCGCCTGCGTGCAGAACAGTCATGATAACTTCGGCAGCAGAAACACCTTCTTCTTCATGTATATCGGTTGGGATGCCTCGGCCATTATCAGTAACGGTGATACTTTCATCCGGGTGAATAATTACCTTAATCTCACTACAGTGACCCGCCAGCGCTTCGTCTATGGAGTTATCCACGACCTCAAACACCATATGGTGCAGGCCTGTACCATCATCTGTATCACCGATGTACATGCCTGGGCGTTTCCTTACAGCATCAAGACCTTTAAGGACTTTGATACTGGAAGAATCGTAGTTTTGATTGTCTTCGCCGCTCATCCAACTCTCCTAACTTTTCCGTTACATTGGCGTAACAATGTTACCCTCTGCAATACGGAAAGTAGCTTTTTCCGTTTGCTGATGCCAGAAGCCATTTAAGGTACTGTCATCTACACAAGTTATAAAACACTGGTTAGAACTTTGTTCTAACACTTTGCAGAACAGTGCTCTGTGCACGCTATCGAGTTCTGAAGGAAGATCATCAATCAGATAGATGCATGGGCGACTGTTCATACGTTGGAACAATGCTCCCTGCGCAAGCTTAAGAGCACTGACCACTAATTTTTTCTGTCCGCGAGAAAGACGTTCCGCTGCACTGTGTCCATCCACCTTAAGACGAATATCTGCACGTTGCGGCCCGTTACCGGTAAACCCCTGACGCAGGTCCCGTTCAAAGTTGGTAGCAAGTATCTCTGCCAACCCGCGTTTTTGATCCCAACCACAGCTGAAACCGAGTTCAATCTGCATATCATCCAGCAGCTCTGAAACAACCTTTTCAAACTCAGGTTTAAGCAGGCTCAGATACTCCTGACGAAGCCGGGTTAACTGGTCTGAAAATGCTATAAATTCACGATCCCAGACCTGCTGTAGCTGGTTGTCAATCTTACCACATTTCAACAGGGTATTACGCTGTTTTAATACCCTTTTAAAGCCTCTCCAGAGCTGAATAAAAGCTTTATCTGCATGGAAGACACCCCAATCAAGAAATTGGCGTCTGATCGCGGGTGAACCCTCCAGAATCAAGAAGGTATCTGAGTTAATTACCTGCAATGGAATAAGCTCTGCAAGTGTGGAAATATCGATATCTGAGCCTTCATAACGCACCCGGGCTTCACCCTCCACAGGGCGCTCCACACCCAGTGACTGTTTTAAGCCCTGACAGAGTGGATCTATAGAAGCATGTACGACACTGCTGTGCCGTTCATTCTGTACCAGATGACGCGTTTTATTCGTACGAAAGGAGCGTGTTAGCCCCAGAACATTGATCGCTTCCAAAAGGCTGGTTTTACCACTGCCGTTTTCACCGCAGATGATATTGATCGCAGAGCAAGGCTCCAAACTGACTGAACTGATATTACGCAGATGCTGAATCTGAAGTTTAGATATGGACATTGAGTAGTTATAAAAACGGGGGCATAACGAACCCCCGTTTTTGTAATCTTAACTGCGTTTACATACGCATTGGCATGACAACGTAAAGGCTGTCTGGCTCATCAAAGCCTTCAACCAGTGCGCTGGAGTTAGAGTCTGAAAGCGTCAGGCGGACAACGTCAGAGTTCAGGATTGAGAGACAATCCAGCAGGTAATTAACGTTGAAGCCAACTTCCAGGCTATCGCCTTCATAATCCACCGCCAGGCTTTCTTCGGCCTCTTCCTGCTCCGGGTTATTCGCCATAACCTGAAGGTATCCGCTTGTCAGCGCTAAACGCACACCACGGTATTTTTCGTTAGACAGGATTGCGATACGGCTCAGAACCTGACGCAGCTCCATACGGTCGCTGAGTAGAATCTTGTCGCCATTTTTCGGGATTACACGTTCATAATCCGGGAACTTACCGTCCACTAGTTTAGATGTGAAAGTAAAGTCACCTACGTGAGCACGGATATGACTGGAACCTATAACCAGTTTCAGCGTCTCATCTCCACTCTGTAGCAGTCGCGCCAGTTCCAGAATACCTTTACGCGGTACAATGATCTGATGCTCCATGCCTTCGGGTGCTTCAACTTCAGCAATACAGGTTGCCAGTCGGTGACCATCCGTGGATACAGAACGCAGCTGACCATCCGCGATCTCCAGCAACATACCATTCAGGTAGTAACGGACATCCTGCTGGGCCATGGAAAAGCCGGT
The DNA here is from genome assembly GCA_050633605.1 of Neptuniibacter sp. GTDB lineage: Bacteria > Pseudomonadota > Gammaproteobacteria > Pseudomonadales > Balneatricaceae > Neptuniibacter. The sequence goes on from JBOEGV010000035.1 coordinate 14,844, forward strand.
TTTGTCAATCAAGTTACGCAGCTGATGCTGAAGTAGTGAAAACTCTACAGTTTCCGGACTGTCTTCAACATTAGGGAATTCAGTTGCAGGCAGGGTAGAGAGAGTAAAGCGACTTCGACCCGCTTTAATCACCATTTTCTGACCGGTCAGCGTTAATTCTATACGCGCCGAATCCGGAAGTGATTTACAAATATCCATCAGCTTACGCGCTGGGACTGTTACAGAGCCTGCTTCAGCAGGTTCATCCAGTGTTACACGTCCGACCAGTTCAACCTCAAGGTCTGTACCGGTCATAGAAAGCTGATCCTCTTCAGCAACCAGCAGAATATTGGATAACACCGGCAAAGTCTGTCGGCGCTCTACAACACCCGCAACCAGTTGGAGCGGTTTGATCAGTGCTTCCCGTGAGATGACAAATTTCATCGTTTCCCCACCTACCTTATATAAGCCGGTCCATTTTGGCCGGTAACCTTACGCCGTAAGATGACGTAGTAAATTCTGATAATCTTCTCTGATATCCGTATCACTTTCCCGTAGCTCCTTTATCTTGCGACAAGCATGGAGCACTGTGGTGTGATCACGGCCACCGAACGCATCACCAATCTCAGGCAAACTGTGATTGGTCAATTCCTTGGAAAGACTCATCGCAACCTGACGAGGTCTTGCCACAGAACGACTGCGTCGCTTGGATAACAGATCAGAAACCTTGATCTTATAGTAATCGGCCACAACCCGTTGAATATTATCAATACTAACCTGTTTATCCTGCAAAGCCAGCAGGTCTTTAAGAGATTCTTTAATAAAAGGTGTAGTAATCGGGCTACCGGTAAAATGAGCGTTGGCTATAACACGTTTTAAAGCGCCCTCAAGCTCACGAACATTGGATCTGATCTTCTGTGCCAGGAAAAAAGCTGCATCATCAGGAAGACGAACACGGGCTTCGTCAGCTTTCTTCATCAAAATAGCCACTCGCGTTTCCAATTCTGGCGGTTCAATCGCAACCGTAAGGCCCCAACCGAAACGTGATTTCAGTCGTTCTTCTACACCGTTGATCTCTTTTGGATAACGATCGCTGGTCAGAATCATCTGCTGACCACCTTCAAGCAAAGCATTAAATGTGTGAAAAAACTCTTCCTGTGAACGTTCTTTACCAGCAAAAAATTGAATATCGTCGATCAAAAGGGCGTCAACAGAGCGATAATAGCGCTTAAAATCATTGATTGCGTTCAGTTGCAGGGCCTTAACCATATCCGCTACAAAACGCTCAGAATGCAAATAAACAATCTTTGCATTCGGATTACGCTTCAGCATTTCGTTGCCCACAGCATGCATTAAATGGGTTTTACCCAAACCAACTCCACCGTATATAAACAGTGGATTATAGGAAACACCTGGATTGTCACCCACCTGACGGGCAGCTGCTAAAGCCAGCTGGTTGGATTTACCCTGAACAAAACTATCAAAGGTAAAAGAGTGGTTCAGACTCGATTGATGATGCTTCAGACCACCCTCAACATTGACCGTACGCTCTGCTGGATGAGAAACCATCGTAGCTGGCGGTAGAATAATGTGTGAAGACGCACTTTCCAGCACCTGCTGAGGAATATTTATCTCTGCCGATTCTTCACTACCCGGAATAAAGGCCGCTGTTGGATCCACTATAGGTGATCGTGGTGGTGCAGGCTCATGATGGACGGCTGTGCGCGGCATAGCCGAAACCGGAGGTGTCGATCTTACTGGCTGCTGTGTCTGAATTCTTGGGCGTGGTGTGAATGCTTTACTATTCGCTACTTCAAGAGATACTTCGGTTGCTATATCACCCGTTACATCACAAACAACCTGACGAATTCGGGAAAGAAACTTGTCATTAACCCAGTCACGCACAAAACGGTTCGGCGCTACAAGCACCAACTGTTCACTACTATCTGCAGAAACCTGCAGGGGTCGGATCCAGGTATTGTACTGTTGAGCCGGAAATTCCGCTTGCAAACTGTGCAAACAGCGGGCCCATAGTTCCTTCGACATAAGAGGAGAAGCCTTTCTCTACTTTTTGTTATTGTTTATAAGCTGTCTTACTGGTTACGGATCAACAGGATCAAACGAGGGTGTATGAAATACGCTTTGTTCTATCAGCTTTGCCCCAGTAGAACTTAAGATTCTAACCAGTTCACAGCCACTTATCCACAGTAAATTATTGCATTTTTGAGAATTTTTCCAAATTGTCACATACACCAGACCGCTCATGACGCGCGGCTTCTGGAGTACACTGAAAAAGTTATCGTCAAGATAACCACAATTAAGTCACTAGTTATCCCAAAGCTTATACAATACATAAGTTATGAATATGACTGAAACTAAGCATGTTATCCACAGAATTAACAAAGTTAATCACATATCGCATGTTTTAATCCCCTAAATACAACTTTACTTGCAAGAATACAGGCAAAGAGTTTATCCCGGGATTCGAATTAATTTCGATATTTCCTAAATAATCATAAAAATAGATTGAACCTGGGCGACAAATTCACTAGAATTCCGCCTCTAAATTTTTGGGCGTGGCATTAATTGCTACGTTATTGTTAAACAACGCGTTGGCAGGATTGACCGATGAAAAGAACATTTCAACCAAGCGTACTTAAGCGTAAACGCACACACGGCTTCCGTTCCCGCATGGCTACTAAAGCTGGCCGTCAGGTGATCAACCGTCGTCGCGCTAAAGGCCGTAAGCGCCTGTCTGCTTAAGACTGGCTTATAGACGGTCTGGTTTTTGAATGACCGAATTCAGATACCCTCGCCAGTTACGACTTTTAACTGGCAGGGACTTTCAGTATGTCTTCGATGACGCTCAACTGAAGGTACCAGACCAAACTATCCTTATACTCGCTCGCCCCAATAATCTAGGCTATTCCCGGCTTGGATTTGTTATTTCCAAAAAAAATATTCGTCAAGCGGTGAAACGTAACCGTGTTCGGCGTATCATTCGCGAATCTTTTCGTCTGAACCAACATAATTTACCAGCAGTAGACATGATCATTCTCGCCAGACAAGGTCTTGGAGAGATGGAAAATGAACAAGTCCATAAGCTGATAAAGAAGTGCTGGTCGCGACTGATGAATAAATCAAAGAAGCTAAAGAAAACCTGATTGGTCCTTAACCTATGGATGTACAGCGTATTATTCTTATTGGTGCACTTTGTTTGATCAGCTATCTGCTGGTGCTCCAATGGAACCAAGACTATGGTCAGCAGCCAGAAGCTGTTGAGGTTACAACTTCTGTATCCGCATACGATAGTCAACCCGTTATTTCTGAACTGCCTAAAGCTGAAGAAACAGCACAAACTGGTGAAGTACCAGGAACTGCTGTGCAAGCTAAACAAGCTCAGTTAATCAGCATCAAAACTGATGTTCTGGATATTCTCATCGATACTAAAGGTGGCGACATCATTCAGGTTGCACTACCTGAATACAAAGCCAGCCTTGGTTCAGAGCTACCATTTATTCTGCTAGAGCAGACAATTAACCGTACCTACGTTTCTCAAAGTGGCCTGGTTGGTAAAAATGGTCCTGATGCCAGCCCTGAAGGCCGTCCAACTTACTCAGTTTCCCAAAATGAATACTCTCTGGGTGAGCAGGATACGGTTTCTGTCGATCTGACCTTTACTGATAAAAACAGTGTTGCTATCACTAAGCGCTACACCTTCAGCAAAGGCTCTTATGAGATAGGTCTGGAATTTATTGTTAATAACCAATCTGAACAGCAGTGGTCAGCTAACCTGTTTGGTCAGATTAAACGCGATCGCAGCGAAGACCCATCTGCCACTACCGAAATGGGAATGCAATCTTATCTGGGCCCGGTTTTCTCTACCCTCGAAAATACTTACGAGAAGTATGATTTCGACGATATTGACGATAGCCAGTATAAGAAGCGCAGTCCTGATGGTTGGGTAGCTATGTCGCAGCACTATTTCCTAAGTGCATGGATTCCTTCTCCTGGTGTTGAATATAACTATCAGTCTCGTAAGCTGAATGGCAATTACATTGTTGGCTTCCTATCCCCTGATTTCCTGGTGAACGCTGGTGAAAGCAAGACAGTAGCTGCCAACTTTTATGCGGGCCCTAAAGATCAGGATCTGATGGAACAGGCTCAGGAAAATCTAAAGCTGACAGTAGACTATGGCTGGCTATGGTGGGTTGCCTCGCCACTGTACATGCTACTTAAGTGGGTCTACGACCTTGTTGGTAACTGGGGTCTGGCGATTATCGGTATTACCGTACTGGTTAAAGCAGCACTGTTCCAGCTGAATGCTAAAGCATTCAAATCAATGGCGAAGATGCGTAAGTTCGGTCCAGAGATGACTCGTCTGAAAGAACTGTACGGTGATGACCGTCAGAAGATGTCTCAGGAAATGATGAAGCTGTACCAGAAGGAAAAAATTAATCCTCTGGGCGGCTGTCTGCCAATCGTTGCGCAGATGCCAATCTTCATCGCTCTGTACTGGGTTCTGATGGAATCCGTTGAACTGCGTCACGCTGAGTTCCTGTATCTGGCTGATTTGTCGGTTAAAGATCCTTACTTCATTCTGCCGATCATCATGGGTGCGAGTATGTTTATTCAGCAGATGCTGAACCCAACACCTCCAGACCCAATGCAGGCGAAGATCATGAAGATGCTACCTATCATGTTCACATTCTTCTTCCTGTGGTTCCCAGCTGGTCTGACTCTGTACTGGGTTGTGAACAACATTCTGTCCATCGCTCAGCAGTATTTGATCAATAAACAGATTGATAACGGTACCGATAAGTAGTTTTCTACTTAAGGTAATTACCGGAAAAGCCGCTACTCAGTTAGCGGCTTTTTTTGTACCTGTGCTTTATGCCTAGTTCATCGCAAAGTGATAAACTGCGGCCAAAACAGGTACAGATAAGCTGAGATCAAATATGACACTTGCCAACAACGACACCATTACCGCACAAGCTACTCCGCCGGGTAGAGGGGGTGTGGGCATTGTCAGGGTTTCAGGCCCTCTGGCAAAACAGATTTCTGAGCAAGTACTGAAAACCAACCTGAAGCCAAGGTACGCATACTACGGTCCATTTTTTGATAAAAGTGAACAGGTAATCGATCAAGGCATTGCTCTGTACTTCCCAGGTCCTAACTCGTTCACAGGTGAAGATGTTTTAGAGCTACAAGGGCATGGTGGACCGGTCATCATGGATATTCTGTTACGCCATATTGTTGATTGCGGTGCGCGGTTGGCCAATCCAGGAGAATTCTCTGAACGCGCCTTCCTGAACGACAAACTCGACCTGACCCAAGCCGAAGCAATCGCAGACCTGATTGATTCAAGCTCAGAACAGGCTGCGCGCTGCGCCCTGAAGTCTTTGCAGGGTGCATTCTCGAATCGAGTGCACCAACTGGTGGAATCCCTGACTCAATTACGTATCTACGTCGAAGCGGCTATCGATTTTCCTGAAGAGGAGATTGATTTTCTCGGTGATGGCAAGGTAGCAACAGATCTGCAAGCCATTATTGATAGGCTATCAGATGTTAAACGTGAAGCCAGACAGGGTAGCCTGATCCGAGAAGGCATGAATGTTGTAATCGCTGGCAGGCCCAATGCCGGAAAATCCAGCCTGCTTAATGCTCTGGCTGGTAAAGAATCAGCCATTGTCACCGATATTGCCGGCACAACCCGGGATGTGCTGCGCGAGCATATTCATATAGATGGCATGCCTCTGCACATTATTGATACAGCAGGTTTACGTGAAGCTCCTGATGAAGTGGAACGAATTGGTATTAACCGAGCCTGGGATGAAATTCAAAAAGCCGACAGGGTGCTTCTGATGGTCGATGGCACCACAACAGCTACTGACGACCCTGAACAGATATGGCCCGAATTTGTAAATAAACTTGAAGATAAAAGCAAGATCACCGTTGTTCGCAACAAATGCGATCTTACTTCGGAACAGCCCGCACTAGGTGAACATCACGGCCACACATTAATATCGCTTTCAGCCAAGGCAGACATAGGGATTGATTACTTACGTCAGCATCTTAAAGACTGCATGGGGTACGCCAATACGACTGAAGGTGGCTTTCTAGCCCGCCGTCGCCACATTGACGCACTTAACCGGGCAGAAAGCCTCATCCTTACCGGTCAGGAACAATTACTGTATGGCGGGGCAGGTGAGCTACTGGCAGAAGACCTTCGACAGGCTCAGCAACATCTTAGCGAGATTACCGGAGAATTCAGTTCCGATGACCTGCTTGGCAGAATATTCAGCTCATTTTGTATTGGTAAGTAAGATATAGACCCAAAGCTTTACATCAAGCATTATGAACAATCGAGCTATTTAAAAACTTAGATATACAGTGTTTAAAGGTAGAATAATCAACTCACATTTTGATTCTATTAAATATATTTTTCAACCTATTTAATGAGTCTTTTATCCTTTACAACTGATACCACATCATTAAACACATTATCGATCTGTAACAAAAAATCCAACCTACCCATTAAAATTAAAATTGATAAAAATATTAAATAGCCTTTATATTTCAAATATATATAAAAACATAACAACCATATAATATATTCTTAAGATTTATTATAAGCTTAATTTATGAGCCGATTAATAAATGCCATGTAATAAAATCTGATGCCTAATTTGAGAAAAAATTTCGGGATAGTCCTTATGCGCTATTAAGTATTTAATCTAAAAAAACAGATTTAAAGCATTCATATACGAACAAATTTTCAGCTTGAAAACTGATCCGATTACACTTAATATACCAATCAAATAACAAGTAGATTATTAAAGCCATGCTTAGTAGTGATTGGATATGGGAACATCAGGGTTGGCCTGAACTTCATTGGCAAGAAGGCTCTGTTTCATCACAATTAAAACAACTCTATTTCCAAGCAGGACAAACCTATAGCCTGTGTAATACCTTGGATGAAAGAGATAAAAAGTACCTGACTTTAAATTACCTTCTGCAATCCTCTGGAAAACAAAAAAAATCGTTTAAACAGCAATTACTCTCGTCTCTGAAACATAAGCTTCAACTACCCATTACAAATGATGCCATTCAAAGTGGTCATTCACAGATATTAGCTGAAGCTATTTTTGATTCATGTATGAACAAAAATAAACCGTTCTCTTTAGAACGCCTCATTGAGTGGCACCAGGCCATAGAACAGAATGAAAACAGTTCATTACGGCAAGGCAAAGGTCACGATGGTACGGATAAAGTCTTATTCGAATTAATCGACCTTACGGAATGGTTTAACAATAAAGATAACGAACAATGTGATCCCCTGATCAAAATGGCAGTTGCGTACCTGCGCCTTGCCTGCATCAAACCTTTTAATGATCACAATGCAGAAGTCTGCTGTATGTTAAGTAATCTGGCTTTTAACCAGTCGTTCAATCTGAATATCCCCCTTTTCCTTAAACCCGATTTGATTGCAGCAACAAATGAACAATTTCAGATCCACTTAGATAGTGCTCGCAAAGGCAATACAGATATAACGGAATGGGTTAACTCTTTTCTTTATATAGTAGGTAAGAGTTTAAGTAGTATTATTTCAGGGCTTAACCAGCTTCAGAAACAACCGGAATTTTGGGCAAGCATTGCTGAATGCGGGCTCAATACGACTCAAGTTGATGTACTTAAGAACTTACTCAACAGCACAGGTGTTGAAACCAGCATCAGTGCTGCCGAATATCAAAAAATGACCGGATTAAGTAAAGCAAGTGCTACTCGTCACCTGAGTAAGATGCAGGCTAAAGGTTGTATCAGTAAGCTAGGGGCCGGTGGTAGAAGCACTCGTTACAAACTAAACCTAAATCAAGATGCTGCCGTTTAAGTATTGAGGTAGTAGCACCCACTCTTTACCTAAAATATGAGCTCATTACTCTATCTGACTGATTATTTGTCTTTTTTCTCAGTTTTCTACAAAACAAACTCAAGTTATTATCAGCTTATCCACAAAAATAGATCTTGATTTTTGTGCTTTTCTTCAGAAGCATTTTTTTAAATTTATCCAAAAACAACAAAAAATATATATTATTTCAATAGGTTAATTAAAATTAAAGTAAATTAGGCTTGCTCGTTAATATTTTCCCAAATCATTACAAAAAAGATATCTACAAACCCTGTGAATAAACTGTATAGGTGAACTGGCTTAAGCTATGTGTAAAACTGTGATTAACTTCTTCTGTGGAAAAGTCGCTTGGTTATACACAGACTAACCATAACAATTCCATAGTTTAGGAGCAGCTTGAAAAGAGGTTTATCATTAACTCAATTAATTGATATTAAACAATAAAATTCAGTTATCAACCGATTTATGTCTCCCTATTAATAACAACAATAACTAAAAAACATATATATTTTCTTTTTAATATTAACTATATAAGTACAGAAAAGAATTGTTCAAAAATTGATCATTCCTAAGAGTGCAATGTAACTGTATAATCAGCCCCCTTTTTCCAAATAGATCTGCGCTAGGTTTGAACCAGCAGATCACTATTCTTTTTATTGAGGTAACAACAGGTGGATTTTCCAACCCGTTATGACGTTATTGTTATCGGTGGTGGTCATGCCGGTACGGAAGCGGCTTTAGCATCAGCAAGAACTGGTGCTCAAACGCTACTGTTAACCCATAACATTGAGACACTTGGTCAGATGTCATGTAACCCAGCAATTGGAGGTATTGGCAAAAGCCACCTGGTGAAAGAGATTGATGCCCTTGATGGCGCAATGGCAGTTGCAACGGATAAAGGTGGCATCCAGTTCAGGACGCTGAATTCAAGAAAAGGGCCAGCAGTAAGAGCTACACGTGCCCAGGCTGACAGAATTCTTTATAAAGCGGCTATTCGTTCTATTCTGGAAAACCAACCTAACCTGCAAATTTTTCAACAATCAGCTGATGATTTGATTGTCGAAGGAGATACGGTCAAGGGCGTTGTTACTCAAACAGGGCTTCGTTTCCATTCATCGTCCGTAGTGTTAACAGCGGGAACTTTCTTGGGGGGTGTTATCCATATTGGTTTAGAAAATCATTCTGGTGGTCGTGCAGGAGATCCGCCCTCTATTTCTTTGGCACAGCGTTTGAGAGAATTACCTTTTCGTGTAGATCGTCTTAAAACCGGAACACCTCCGCGTATAGATGCTCGCAGCGTCGATTTTTCTGTAATGCAAGAGCAGCCAGGCGATACACCCACACCGGTAATGTCTTACATGGGTAAGCTCAGTGATCATCCTCAGCAGATCAGCTGCTATATCACACATACCAATGAGCGAACCCATGATATTTTGCGTTCTGGTCTGGATCGTTCACCGATGTACACCGGCGTTATTGAGGGAGTAGGTCCGCGTTACTGTCCGTCCATTGAAGATAAAATCATGCGTTTTGCGGATAAAGATCATCATCAGGTGTTTGTTGAACCTGAGGGATTAACCACCAATGAGCTTTATCCGAATGGCATATCGACTAGTTTGCCATTTGATATCCAACTTGCAGCAGTACGATCAATTAAGGGATTTGAAAATGCCCATATCGTACGTCCCGGATATGCCATCGAGTATGACTTTTTCAATCCTCAGGATCTGAAACATACACTGGAGACCAAATATATGAATGGTCTCTATTTTGCGGGCCAGATTAACGGTACGACAGGCTATGAAGAAGCTGGAGCTCAGGGTTTGTTGGCTGGGGCTAATGCTGCACTGAGAGCTTTGGAAAAAGATCAGTGGTATCCACGTCGTGATGAAGCTTATATCGGTGTTCTGGTTGATGATCTGATTACACTTGGGACTTCTGAACCCTATCGAATGTTTACCAGCCGGGCAGAGTATCGTCTGATTTTACGTGAAGATAACGCGGATCTGCGTCTGACTGAGAAAGGACGTGAGTTAGGTCTGGTTGGTGATGAGCGTTGGCAGGTTTTCTGTGAAAAACGAGAAGCTATTGAGAAAGAGCAACAGCGTCTGAGTGAAACTTGGATTCAGCCGAATACATCTGAAGCGGATGAACTGGCGCCAAAGTTGAAAACACCGTTATCACGAGAATACAATCTTGCTGATTTGTTAAAACGTCCTGAGCTGGTATACAGCGATGTTGCTCATCTTAAAGGTGAAGCAGTTGAAAATGATCAGGTTACTGAGCAGGTTGAGATTCAGAATAAATACGCCGGTTACATTGATCGCCAGAAAGATGAGATCGAACAGATGCGGCGTCAGGAAAACACACCTCTGCCAGAAGGGTTTGATTATGAGCAGGTGGGTGGTTTGTCGAATGAACTTAAGGCAAAGCTTCAAGATGTTCGGCCTGAAACCATCGCACAGGCTTCTCGGATTCAGGGTATGACGCCGGCAGCGATCTCACTGTTGCTGGTTTATCTCAAGAAACATCAAATGACAAAAGGTAAGGTTGCCAGCTGATGCAGCAGATATCTGAACAACAACTGGAAGCTGCACTGAAGAAGGGCATATCAAAGCTTAATCTGGATCTGTCAGAGGAAAAAATCAATAAATTGATTAACTACCTCAAGTTACTGATCAAATGGAACAAAGCATATAACCTGACCGCAGTTCGTGATCCTCTGGAGATGGTAAATCGTCATCTGATCGACAGCCTGAGCATTGTTCCTTACGTAGATGGAAAGCGGGTAATTGATGTTGGAAGTGGCCCGGGCTTACCTGGAATCCCGCTGGCTATCTGTTATCCGGAGATGGATGTCACAACACTGGACAGTAATGGCAAGAAAACTCGTTTCCAACTTCAAGCAAAAACTGAGTTGGCATTGAATAACCTAACCGTTATCAATAAACGCGTAGAAAATTGCGACTTTGAGCCTTTTGATCAGGTAATATCCCGGGCGTTTGCTTCATTAGAAGATATGATCAACTGGACCCATCAGCTTTGTAACAAAGATGGTGTTTTTCTTGCAATGAAAGGTCTGTATCCTGAGGATGAACTGTCAGCTCTGCCTGACGGTTATGAACTTAAAATCTGTCACCGGCTCAATGTTCCGGGAACAGATGGAGAAAGGCATCTGCTAGTTTTACGGAGACGCTAGGCGTGGCAAAGATCCTGACGATCACAAACCAGAAAGGCGGCGTGGGTAAAACAACAACCTGCGTAAACCTGGCTGCTTCACTGGCTGCTACTAAAAAACGCATATTGCTTGTGGATCTTGACCCACAAGGTAATGCGAGTATGGGCAGTGGAGTGGATAAGCACACTCTGGAAAATACGGTTTATGAAGTTTTGACTGATAAAGTCAAAATCAGAGAAGCTATTATCAAAGATACTCCTGCAGGCTATGACCTGATTGGGTCAAATGGTGATCTGACAGCAGCTGAAGTTGAACTACTGCAGATTCCACGGCGGGAATTTCGCCTGAAAATGGCGCTGATGGAAGTGAGTGAAGATTACGATTATGTTCTGATCGATAACCCACCGTCTCTGAATCTACTAACAGTCAATGCCTTGGCATCTTCTGCTGGTGTGATTATTCCAATGCAATGTGAATATTATGCACTGGAGGGGATATCCGCACTGATTGGTACGATCGATAAGATCAATAAGCGCTTGAATCCTGCTTTAAAAATTGAGGGGATATTGCGTACAATGTTTGACCCGCGTATGAGCCTGACCAAAGATGTGTCTACACATCTGGTGGAATATTTTGGCGATAAAGTTTACCGCACAGTTATTCCACGCAATGTTCGTTTGGCTGAAGCACCCAGCCATGGTCTGCCAGCGTTACTCTATGATAAAAATTCTCGTGGTGCTGTAGCCTATTTGGCTTTGGCCGGTGAATTAATTCGTCGTACTAAGCTTGATGAAAAAGAAAAGTCAGAACAAAAAGAACAGTCACAGGAAGCATAATCAATGGCTAAGAAGCGTGGGCTTGGAAAAGGTCTGGACGCACTGCTAACGAGTGTCAGCAATGTGGAAGAGGATTTCACTACTAAAGAGGCGCAGCAGCTGGAAGGGTTCAGCTTGTTGCCTGTTGATGTGATACAACGTGGACGTTATCAGCCACGTCGTGATATCGATCCTCAAGCATTGGAAGAGCTCTCGAATTCAATTCGGGCCCAGGGTGTTATGCAGCCAATAGTTGTTCGCCCAATTGATTCAGATCGATATGAAATTATTGCCGGTGAACGTCGTTGGCGCGCAACACAGATGGCAGATTTGACTGAAATCCCGGCAATCATAAAAGATGTTCCTGATGAAGCCGCCATTGCTATGGCTTTGATCGAGAATATTCAGCGAGAGAATCTGAATCCGATTGAAGAGGCAATATCGTTACAGCGTCTTCAGGATGAGTTTGAACTGACACAACAGGAAGTAGCAGATGCGGTAGGTAAATCCCGTTCTGCGGTAACAAACCTGCTGCGTTTGATGAACCTCACAGATGAGGTTAAGAAAATGCTTGAATATGGTGATCTGGAGATGGGCCATGCTCGTGCACTTCTTTCACTTCAAGACGAGCAACAGATTCAGACAGCCCAAGAAGTTTCTGGTAAAGGTCTTTCCGTAAGACAAACAGAAGTTCTGGTTAAAAAAGTTCAACAGAGCGAAGCACCAAAAACTGAGAAAGTTAAGCCGGAACCCAATCCGCAGATATCGGAGCTGGAAGGTGAGCTTTCACTGCGTTTTGCAAGTAAGGTAGCTATCACTCAGAATGCAAAAGGCCGTGGTAAAATCACAATTAACTATGATGATGCCGAATCACTGGAAAATATTCTGCAACTCTTAAAATAGGAAATTGACGGCAGTTTTACTGCAAAAGCAGTACTTTAGCATTGATCTAATGATGACTTAGCGCAATTACTGCTACGACATTAGTGCAAATGCTGAAACTGCCTGTTGTTTCGGTACGCCTAAGCTCATATAATCGGCTCGCATTTTGGGGTAAGTATGCTCCGAAATAGAGCAAATCGGGACTCAATGTTACAAAAGGTTGCGATGAAGATGACAGTGGGCAAGAGGAACCGGAAACACGGTGTCCATAGTCAGAAAAACCGTAACCGGATTTTTAGAATATTCCTGATACAAGCAGTAATGTGTGCAGCTTTATCTGCATTACTTTTGTTACATAGCCAGGTAATGGCTTTGTCAGCACTGCTTGGAGGCGGACTGTATCTTCTGCCTAATCTCTATTTTGCGCATCGTGCTTTAGCTGTCCGTGAAAAGGAAAGCGCTAAACGAGCACTCGCCGAAATGTATGTGAGCCAAATATGGAAAATGGGGATAAGCATACTGGCATTTGCCGCTGTATTTATCCTGGTTCAACCTCTGAACCCATTTTCCCTATTTGGCACTTTCATCCTGATGCAGATCGCAGGCTGGGTCGGTCAGATGAAATTAAATAAAAGATTCCTGAAACTTTGAACGAGAGAAACTGAGAATGGCTAGCGGAACTGTCACATCCTCAGAGTATATATCCCACCACCTGACAAACCTTACGTTTGGCAATCATCCTGTTAATGGCTGGAGCTTTGCTCATAGCTCTCAGGAAGCTGCTGAAATGGGTTTTATGGCGATCAATGTTGATACAATGGGCTGGTCTATAGCACTTGGCGTATTGTTCACTTGGTTGTTCCGTAAAGTGGCTAAAACAGCTACTTCAGGCGTTCCGGGTAGTACTCAAAACTTTGTTGAAACGATCATTGAATTTATTGATGATAACGTTAAAGGAATCTTCCATCACAAGAATCCTCTGATAGCACCTTTGGCGCTGACGATTTTTGTCTGGATTTTCCTGATGAACACAATGGATTTGGTCCCAGTTGACTGGATTCCATTTATCGCTGCTGAAATGGGCATCCATTTCATGAAAGTGGTACCTACTACTGATGTAAATGCGACGGCTGGTATGGCTTTGAGCGTATTTGCACTGATTATTTATTACAGTATCAAGCAGAAAGGTCTTGGCGGATTCTTAGCTGAGCTATCTTTCCAGCCTCTGGGCAAATTGATGCTTCCTTTTAACTTGTTCCTAGAAATTGTTGGCCTCATTGCTAAGCCAGTATCTTTGGCTCTGCGACTGTTCGGTAACATGTATGCGGGTGAGATGATCTTCATTCTGATCGCTATTCTTCCGTTCTGGGCACAGTGGGTACTTTCAGTACCGTGGGCAATCTTCCATATTCTAGTAATCACGCTGCAGGCGTTTATCTTCATGGTCCTGACGATTGTATATCTGGCCATGGCGTATGATAACCACTAAGCATTGCTTGCTGAATAGAAGAACGAAAAACCGATTTTTGTAAAACTTTCAATTTAAACTTTAAAACTTAATTGGAGAAATAACTGATGGAAATGGCATTGCTATACATCGCTGGTGCGCTGATGATGGGTCTGGGCGCAGTTGGTGCAGCTGTAGGTATCGGTATCCTGGGTGGTAAATTCCTGGAAGG
>JBOEGV010000036.1:0-2216 GCA_050633605.1 Neptuniibacter sp.
ACTACCAGAGCTAAAACTCTCCAATGACGCTATAAAATGGCTTTCAGCATACAAATGGCCTGGCAATATCCGTGAACTTCGCAACAGGTTGGAGCGAGGCTGCGTAATGGCCGAAGGCGACATGATTCACGCTGAAGATCTCGGAGCTAATGATGTACCTCCAGAAACGTACTCCGCTGAACAGCCTGCCGACCTTAAAAGCATTAAAAGGGATACATCTATAAGGTCGATCCAGGATGCCATTCAAAAGTGCAACGGCAATAAAACAGAAGCCGCCAAATTATTAGGCATCTCACGTGCTAGTCTCTATCAACAACTAAGTAAGCCAAGCTAAACTGTCTATTATAAAAGACGCGCAGCTACAGGACTGTCCAACAAAATAGACACACCGTCTTCATCTCAAACCCTGAAAACCTGCTTACCTATTGTTTAATATAGATTTTTAAAAATTGGAAGCACAATTGCTTAGTTAAGAATCACTAAAAATAATAAGTGATACAGCCATGAAACAAAGCAAAGTTATCTCTGCAGAACAAGCAGCCTCGCTGGTAAAATCAAACGACACTATAGTCACAGGCGGTTTTATTGGTATCGGTTTTGCCGAAACGCTCGCAAAAGCAATTGAGCAACGCTTCTTTTCATATGGGCAACCCAATAACATTTGCCTTTTTTATGCTGCCGGACAAGGTGATGCTGGTAACCGCGGATTGAACCATTTTGGCCATGAGGGAATGGTCAAACGCGTAATCGGCGGGCATTGGGGGCTGGCTCCCTCACTCGGAAAGCTCGCCATAGAGAATAAAATTGAAGGTTACAACCTTCCACAGGGTGTCATCTGCCATATGTTTCGTGACATTGCTGCTGGCAAACCCGGCACCTTATCCAAGGTAGGTCTTCACACGTTTGTAGATCCGCGAATTGAAGGTGGGAAGATTAATAGCCGCAGTAAAGAAGACCTGATTCAAGTTATTGACATTAATGGCCAGGAAGCCCTTCTGTACAAACATGTGCCGCTCAACATTGCGTTATTACGCGGAACTACTGCCGACGAGAAAGGCAACATTTCCATGGAAAAAGAAGCCTTACCTCTGGATGCCCTAGCCATTGCACAGGCAGTTAAGAACTGTGGCGGCACCGTTTTAGTACAAGTCGAGCAGATTACCGCTCAACATAAACTAACTCCGGATCGCATAAGAATTCCCGGTATACTGGTCGATCATATTGTGATTTCCGCACCGGGTGATCATCCCCAGACGTTTGCCGAAGATTTTAATCCTGCCTATACCGGGGATATTAATGTTTCTGACAGCAATGCAGAAATAATGCCCTTGAATCTGCGAAAAATTATCGCTCGCAGAGCCCTTATGGAACTGCAAAAAAATTCGGTGGTCAATCTCGGCATCGGAATGCCTGAAGCAATTGCTGATGTCGCCGCCGAAGAAAATAAGATAGACGATTTCACCTTAACTGTAGAACCTGGTGGCATTGGCGGCCAACCTGCCAGTGGACTGAGTTTTGGTGCTGTAAGTAATGCCGACTGTATTGTGGATCAACCCGCCCAGTTTGATTTTTATGACGGCGGCGGACTGGATCAGGCTTTTCTGGGGTTAGCTGAAACCTGCAAGGAAGGACATGTCAATGTCAGCAAATTTGGCCCTAAGCTCGCCGGTTCCGGTGGTTTTATCAACATCACCCAAAACACTAAAGATGTATATTTTCTCGGCACCTTTACTTCAGGGAAACAAGAGATCCAGATCAGTGACCAAGGCCTCAAAGTAATTAAAAATGGCCCTTTAAGGAAATTCAAACAAGCAGTCGAGCAGATCACCTTCAACGGCGAATACGCCATGGCTTGCCAACAAAAGGTAACTTTCATCACAGAAAGAGCCGTTTTCAGGCTGACTCCGGCAGGTATAAAACTGACTGAAATTGCTCCTGGGGTCGACCTACAAAAAGATATCCTGGATCAAATGGATTTCAAGCCTATTATTGATGACGACCTTCAGCCAATGGATCACCGTATCTTCCGCGACAGCCCAATGCGCCTGGATCATCCCGGCAGCAGACCTATGGCCCAAATGCGCTCACTGATGAAAAAAGTCCTGCAACACAACGACCAAGAAGCACCACTTTCTGAGTTACCTACAGTTTCAGCGGGGTAAGGATAACCCTTTTTCATCCAGGGCTGTTTTCAAGGAATCAAGCCATAAGCGCTG
>JBOEGV010000037.1:0-8491 GCA_050633605.1 Neptuniibacter sp.
TGGGAAGACCCTTTCCGTCTGACTATGGATTCCTACTGGAAGTATCAGGCAGAGAAAGAGAAGAAACTCTATGCAATCTTTGATGCCTTTGCTCAGAATAATGCGCATCTCAATGTGACAGACCCGCGTTATGTGAATGCGCTGAAATTGTTTTTAACCGGTATATCCCCGCTGGAATATCAAGCTTACCAAGGCTTTGCTCATGTGGGCCGCCAGTTTGGTGGTGTGGGTGCACGTGTAGCCTGTCAGATGCAATCTATTGATGAATTGCGCCACGTCCAGACCCAGATCCATGCGATGAGCCATTACAACAAGTTCTTCGATGGCTTCCAGGAATACAGCTATATGCATGACCGCGTATGGTATCTGTCTGTTCCTAAATCCTTCTTCAACGATGCCCGAAGTGCGGGCCCGTTTGAATTTATGCTGGCGATTGGTTTCTCCTTTGAATATGTATTGACCAACCTGGTATTTGTGCCCTTCATGTCAGGCGCTGCCTACAACGGCGATATGGCTACTGTGACCTTTGGTTTCTCAGCCCAGTCGGATGAAGCTCGTCATATGACACTGGGTCTTGAGATCATTAAGTTCTTGCTGGAACAGCATGAAGACAATGTTCCAATCGTGCAGAAGTGGATCGATAAATGGTTCTGGCGTGGCAGTCGATTGTTATCCATTGTTGGCATGATGATGGACTACATGCTGCCGAACAAAGTGATGTCCTGGAAAGAAGCCTGGGAAGTCTACTTTGAAGAAGCCGGTGGTGCACTGTTCAAGGATCTGGCTCGCTACGGTATCAAAATGCCGAAGTACGCTGAAGTGATCGAGAAGGAAAAAGAACACGTTTCGCATCAGGCGTGGTGGACTTTCTACACTCATGGTCATGTTGCAGGTTTCCATACCTGGATACCAAGCGATGAAGAGCTGGACTGGTTGTCTGAAAAATACCCGGATACCTTCGACAAGTATTACCGCCCACGCTGGGAACTGGCGAAGAAGATGGAAGCGGAAGGTAAGCGTTTCTACAACAAGGGTCTGCCACAGCTGTGTACCACTTGTCAGATTCCGATGCTGTTTACGGAGATGGATCATCCAACACTAACTTCTTACAGAGACTGTGTACACGAAGGCGATCGCTACCACTTCTGTTCTGATGGTTGTAAGGACATCTTCGAAGATGAACCAGAGAAATATGTGCAGTCCTGGTTACCCGTGCATCAAATCTTCCAGGGTAACTGTGGTGGTCCTGATCTGGATAATATTCTCGGTGAGTTCTATCGCATGAATGTGGGGGCTGACAATCTTGATATTAAAGGTTCGCCAGACGAAGAACGCTGGAATAAGTGGAAAGGTGTTGCCTGAACCGGTAACGAGATAATAAAAATATAAGCGCTGTCAGCCTTCAGGGCAGCGCTGCAAGATCAGGAGAATAACAATGCCTGTAAAAGCTATAACGCCGGACTATCAAGGCGAAGTAAAAGACAAGCGTGCCAATTTTGGTGATAACCAGGTGGTCTATGTA
The DNA here is from genome assembly GCA_050633605.1 of Neptuniibacter sp. GTDB lineage: Bacteria > Pseudomonadota > Gammaproteobacteria > Pseudomonadales > Balneatricaceae > Neptuniibacter. The sequence goes on from JBOEGV010000037.1 coordinate 1,523, forward strand.
GGCTGGGATCATCACCTGTTGTTTGCCGCACCATTTGCATATCCAGTACCACCGCAGATGCCATTCAAAGCGCTACTATCTGAAGTGATGCCTAGCACATTTTCTGACCATCCTGAGTTTGAACAGATCAGTTGGGGTGACGCTGAATGGGTTCTTGATGGTCAGCCGTTTATTCCACAGATGGATGTGTCTCTGGAAGATCAGGGCATCGGCCATAAATCGGCTCTGCGTTTTAATACTCCAGGCCTGAAAGGGTTTCAGAACGCCGGTGTTTAACTCTCGATTTATGGAGAATAGATATGAGTTATGAAGTAACTATCGAGCCCACCGGTGAAATCATTGAGGTGGAAGAGGATCAGACTATTCTTGACGCGGCTCTGCGTCAGGGTGTTTGGTTGCCGTTTGCCTGCGGTCACGGTACATGCGCCACCTGTAAATGCAAACTGACAGAAGGTGATGTGGATCTGGGTAATGCCTCTCCTTTTGCTTTAATGGATTCGGAGCGTGATGACGGCATGATTCTCGCTTGCTGTGCTACTCCCGAGTCAGATCTGGTGATTGAAGCAGATATCGATGTCGATGATGACTTTGAGGGTTACCCAATTCGGGATTTCAAGGGTACGGTCACAGAGATCTTGGACCTTTCGCCGACCATCAAAGGTATTCACTTTGAGCTGGATGATGCGATTGATTTCCAGGCGGGGCAGTACATCAACCTGAACATTCCGGGTGTAGAAGGTTCTCGTGCCTTCTCAATCGCTAACAAACCTTCTGAAAACCAGAAACTGGAACTGCATGTACGTCAGGTTCCGGGCGGTGCGGGCACCACCTATCTGCATGAAGAGTTGAAAATAGGGGATGAACTGGAGGTCTCCGGTCCTTACGGTCAGTTCTTTACCCGGCTCTCCGATCCCAAGGGTGCGATCTTTATTGCCGGCGGTTCTGGGCTATCAAGCCCGCAGTCGATGATACTGGAGATGGTAGAGAAGGGTGATCCCCGCGAGATCTATCTGTTCCAGGGCGCACGTAACGTCGCGGAACTGTATAACCGTGAAATCTTCGAAGCGCTGGATCAGTCCCATGAAAACTTCCATTACATTCCGGCGTTAAATGCACCGGAGGAAGGGGATAACTGGGAGGGTTATAACTGCTTTGTGCATGAAGCGGTGAATGACTATTTCGACGGTAAGTGTGATGGCCATAAAGCCTATCTATGTGGGCCACCACCGATGATTGATGCGGCAATTACCACGCTGATGCATGGGCGGTTATTTGAACGCGACATCCATATGGAAAGGTTCTACACCGCAGCCGATGGCGCTGAAGAGCAAAACAAATCAGCACTGTTTAAGCGGATATAAGTGGATGTTCCTTGTAACTGCCAGCCTGAGTGCTGGCAGTTTTAGTTTTGCCTAATGGCTTTTTTGAACAATGCTTAATGAAGAATGATTGAAGTAGACAGATAGAAACTAAGCTTAATACCTATTTTGTATCAGGTTGGGGTTTAAATGGTATTAGATGGTATCTGTTTCTTTTATGTAACATCAGTTCAGGTGTCCTGTCTGCTGTTATATGACTTTTGCATAGGCACAAAATAATTCAAATAAACGGTGAGTTTATGCGCCTGATAAAAAACTATATTAATGGTGAGTTTGTCGACTCATCAGAAGGGAAGGTATTTAAAAAATACTCTCCTCTGACGAATGAACATATTGCTGATATTCAAGAAGCAAGCCGGTCTGATGTTGATCTGGCAGTTAAATCAGCGCGCAATGCACTAAGTGGAGAGTGGGGGCTTTTAACGCCGGATCAGCGAGTTGATCTGTTATACGGTGTAGCCGATGAAATCACCAATCGCTTCGAAGACTTTGTAGAAGCAGAGATGGTGGATACCGGGCAGCCATCACACGTACAGCGTCATGTATTTATCCCTCGTGGCGCAGCGAACTTCAAAGTTTTTGCCGATGTAATCAAAAATGTTCCAGCAGAATCTTTCATGATGCCAACACCGGATGGTGAAGGTGCTTTGAACTATTCTCTGCGAGTACCTAAGGGCGTTGTAGGTGTTATCTCTCCCTGGAACGCACCTTTCCTGCTTATGACCTGGAAGGTAGGTCCTGCACTGGCTTGCGGTAATACAGTTATCGTTAAACCTTCTGAAGAAACACCTCTGACGACTACTTTGCTCGGTGAAGTAATGAGTAAGGTTGGCATCCCTGATGGTGTGTTCAATGTGGTTAACGGTTTTGGCCCTGATTCTGCGGGCGAGTTTCTGACGACTCATCCAGAGGTGGACGCAATTACCTTTACTGGTGAAACACGTACCGGTTCAGCAATTATGAAAGCGGCGTCTGAAGGCTGTCGTGATGTCTCTTTTGAGATGGGTGGGAAAAACGCAGGTATTGTCTTTGCAGATGCCGAATTCGAAAAAGCAGTAGACGGTATCTTCCGCTCGGCCTTCCTGAATACCGGACAGGTTTGTCTGGGTACTGAGCGGGTTTACGTAGAGCGCCCTATCTGTGAAAAGTTTGTTCAGGCTCTGAAAGAAAAAGCCGAAGCAGTCAGCTACGGTCATCCAATGGAGCAGGGTAGTAACTACGGTCCATTGATCAGCAAAGAACATCAGGAAAAAGTTCTTTCTTACTATCAGAAAGCGGTGGAAGAAGGCGCTACGGTAGTTACTGGCGGCGGCATTCCAGAGATGCCGGGTGATATGGCGAAAGGTAACTGGATTCAGCCAACAATCTGGACCGGTTTATCCGATGATGCCGCGGTAGTTCGCGAAGAGATCTTTGGTCCGTGCTGTCACATCATGCCGTTTGATACTGAAGCGGAAGTGATCGCAAAAGCCAACGACACAGAATACGGCCTTTCTACTACAGTCTGGACATCTAATCTTGCTCGTGCACATAGGGTTGCAGCGAAAATCGATGTCGGTATCGCCTGGGTGAACAGCTGGTTCCTGCGTGATTTGAGGACTGCTTTTGGTGGTAGTAAACAATCGGGTATAGGTCGTGAAGGTGGTGTTCATTCCCTCGAGTTTTACACCGAAATGCGCAACGTTTGCGTAAAGCTTTGAGGTGAATATGGAACATTCTTTAGAACTTAGCAGAATTGAACAATTAGGTGATGCGCTTTACGAAGCGTTTGTCTCAAACAGCGTTATCACACCGCTTCTCAAGCAGGAACCAGAGATTACCCTTGAAGATGCTTACAAAATTCAGGAACGTTTTATTCAGCGTCGGCTGGATGCTGGTGAAACCATTGTGGGTAAGAAGATTGGTGTTACCAGTAAAGCGGTTCAGGACTATCTGGGTGTATTCCAGCCAGACTTTGGGCAGCTTACATCCGATATGGTCCACGAAGATGGCGCACGTCTGGATCTTGGCAAACTCATTCAACCTAAAGCAGAAGCAGAACTGGCTTTTGTTCTTAAGGAAGATTTAGTAGGGCCTGGGGTTACCGCGATGGATGTGATTCGCGCAACGGATTACGTCATGCCTTGTTTTGAAATTGTGGATTCCCGGATTAAAAACTGGGAGATCAAGATTCAGGATACCGTGGCTGATAACGCATCCTGCGGTGTTTATGTTCTGGGTGATGCTAAGGCTGATCCACGAGATATTGATCTGACTCTGGCGGGCATGGTGTTAGAGAAAAATGGTGAAGTTTTCTCCACTGGTGTAGGCGCAGCAGTTCAAGGTTCTCCTGCTAACGCGGTTGCCTGGTTAGCAAATACGCTGGGTGAACTTGGCCTGCCATTTAAGGCAGGTGAAGTGATTCTTTCAGGATCTCAATCTGTACTGGTAGATGTTGAAGACGGCGATGAACTGGTCTGTACAGTAGGCGGTTTGGGTAGCTGTAAAGTGTCATTTCACGGGGGGAGTTCACAATGAGTATTACTCTGAACAGAGAAGAGATTGTTCGCTTATGTGAGCGTGTGGAAGGGGCGCAAACCCGCGCTTATGAAATTCCAAAACTCACCAATGAACATCCGAATATGACTGTAGAGGATGGTTATGCCATTCAGTTTGAACTGAAGCGCCGTTTTCTGGAACAGGGTCACAAACTCATCGGCTGGAAAGCCGGTCTGACGTCTAAACAGAAGATGCGCCAGATGGGGGTTGATAAACCTTCAATCGGTTTCCTGACAGACAAAATGGCACGACCTGAAAATTCAGTGATCTCAACGTCCGATCTGGTACATCCACGTGTTGAGTGTGAAGTGGCATTTGTTACTAAAGAAACTTTACGTGGAACTTCCTGCACGGCAGAGGATGTTCTGGCTGCGACGGATTACGTGATTCCAGCGGTTGAAGTGATCGATTCCCGTTACGAAAAATTCAAGTTTGATCTCGAAAGTGTGATAGCTGACAACAGCTCTTCTGCCCGTTATGTCGGCGGTGGCAGATCGCGCCGTGTAGAGGAACTGGATCTGAAAATCATCGGCGTTGTTCTGGAAAAGAATGGCGAAATTGTTGAGATGGGTGCGTCAGCAGAAGTACTGGGTGATCCGGCAGAAGCGGTTGCCATGGTTGTTAATCTGCTAGGTGAACTGGGTGAAGAGCTGCCCGCAGGCAGTTTTGTCATGAGTGGTGGTATCACCGCCGCGGTAGCGGTTGAACCCGGTGACAATGTCATTGCCAGATTCCAGGATCTGGGCTCAATTTCCATCAAATTCGAAGAATAATTCAAGGAATAACTATGCCTATTATCGAGATGCATCTCCTTGAAGGTCGTTCTTCGGAGACAAAAGCAAGTGTTGCTTCTGCAATTACAGAAGCCGCAGCAGAAAGCCTGGGAGTAAGCCCGGAAACAGTACGTATTCTGATCACCGAACATAAAAAAGATGAGTTTTATGTTGCAGGTTTAGCAGGGCGCGCCAGCGATCGGAAAAAAGTCACTGCTGAATCAGAAATTGAAGGGTAGGTAAATGAAAAAGATTAAATGTGCACTGATCGGTTCGGGCAACATTGGTACCGATCTGATCTATAAAGTTCAGCGTAGTGAAGTATTAGAACCTGTATGGATGGTCGGTATAGACCCGGAATCAGAAGGTTTAGCTCGTGCCCGTGATATGGGCCTTAAAACTACAGCAGAAGGTATTGATGGCCTGTTGCCTCACGTTTTAGATGACGAAATCCAGATCGCATTTGATGCAACAAGTGCCTATGTACACGCTGAAAACAGCCGCAAGCTGAACGAACTGGGTGTGATGATGATTGACCTTACGCCTGCTGCAATTGGGCCTCTGTGTGTGCCACCAGTAAACTTGAAAGAGCATGCTGATAAGGTCGAAATGAACGTCAATATGATCTCTTGTGCAGGGCAGGCGACGATTCCAATCGTTAATGCGGTATCCCGTGTACAGTCGGTTGAATATGCTGAGATCGTAGCCAGCCTTTCATCTAAATCCATTGGTCCGGGTACCCGTGCCAACCTGGATGAGTTTACCTTTACAACATCTAACGCGATCGAAGTAGTCGGTGGCGCTAAGAAAGGTAAGGCACTGGCGATCATTAATCCGGCAGAGCCACCCATGATTATGCGTAATACGATTTACTGCCTGACTGAAGATGAACCAGATCAGACCAAAATTGTGCAGTCTGTGTTGGATATGATCAAAGAAGTTCAGCGTTATGTCCCTGGCTACAAGCTGGTTAACGGCCCTGACTTTGATGGCAACAAAGTATCCGTCTTTATGGAAGTAGAAGGTCTGGGTGATTACCTGCCTAAGTACGCGGGTAACCTGGACATCATGACTGCCGCAGGTACACGTACTGCAGAGATGTTTGCGGAAGAGATTCTGGCAGGAAAAATTGAACTGCAATCAACCGCAGCGGAGGTAACAGCATGAGCTCTTTAAAAGGTAAAAAAGTAATCATCCATGACATGTGCCTTCGCGATGGTATGCATGCAAAAAAAGAGCAGATCAGTGTTGAGCAGATGGTGAAGGTTGCTACTGCACTTGACGATGCGGGTGTGCCTTACATTCAGGTAACCCACGGTGCTGGTGTGGGTGGAAACTCATTGCAGCATGGCTTCGCTCTGGCAAGCAATGAGGAATATATCTCTGCTGTTGCAGAAAAAATGAAGCAAGCGATTGTTTCTGTTCTGTTGCTGCCAGGCCTGGGCACAATGAAAGAGCTTAAATCTGCATACGATGCCGGTGCCAGAAGCGTACACGTTGCTACGCACTGCACAGAAGCAGACACATCACCGCAGCATATCGCTTTTGCTCGCGAGCTGGGTATGGACACAACCGGCTTCCTGATGATGTCTCACCTGAATGATGCCAAAGGTCTGGCAGAGCAGGGCAAACTGATGGAATCCTACGGTGCTCAGACGGTTTATATCACGGATTCAGCCGGGTTTATGCTGCCTGAAGATGTTAAAGCGCGTGTCGCGGCATTACGGGATGTACTGAATCCGGAAACAGAGATCGGATTCCACGGTCATCACAATATGGGAATGAGTATCGCTAATTCCATTGCCGCTGTTGAAGAAGGCGCTACCCGGATTGATGGTTCGGTTGCGGGCCTTGGTGCGGGCGCAGGTAATACCCCTCTGGAAGCCTTTGTTGCGGTCTGTGATCGTATGGGCATCGAAACCGGTATTGATCTCTTCAAAATGATGGATATGGCAGAAGACATTATCTTCCCAATGATGGATCACATTGTTCGCGTTGATAAAGACTCCCTGACATTGGGTTATGCAGGTGTGTACTCAACATTCCTGCTGCATGCTAAACGAGCGGCTGAGCGTTTTGGTGTGCCAGCCCGGGATATTCTGGTTGAACTGGGACGTAAGAAAATGATTGGTGGTCAGGAAGATATGATTCTTGATACCGCGATGACAATGGCAAAACAGCGCGGTTTGCTGAAGGATAACTTTGCCAGTTAATAGTAATGGCCAGCTTTAAGCTGGCCATGAATATAAAGAGGTTACTTATGGCAGATACACAACAAA
>JBOEGV010000038.1:0-69682 GCA_050633605.1 Neptuniibacter sp.
CCCTAACTATGGGACAGCAGTGTATGTGACCCCGCTTTTTGGAAAAAATGGTGAAAAAGTCGGTTATCAATCAGTTCGAACAAGGCCCTCTGATGAACAGATTGAAAGGGCTGAAGCTGTTTATAAAAAACTCAGATCAAAAAAAGTAAAAATCAGTGAAGGTAACGTTACTAATCAATTACTTATGTTTACTTTCCTGTGTTTACTTGCTGCATTAGCGTCTATCTACTTCTTTACAAATACTTGGCTGCAGATAGGTGGGGTTATAGCGAGTCAAGTTGTTCTGATGGCATGTATTTTTAGCTCACTAAAACCGTTAAATAAGCTTAAAGGCTCATCTAAAGCAATATATAACAATCCGTTAGCTCAGTATGTCATGGCAGGCTCCATGAATGAGTTAGGCGCTGCCGAACTAAGTTTGAATATGATGGATGCCCGGCTTCGAACAGTTATTGGCCGGGTTGAGGACAGTATTGAAACCCTTAATCACTTTATGCTCGAAACTCGAGCGTCCATTGAGCAAACAACACAAGGCATTGAAACACAAAATACTGAGGCGGATATGCTTGCGAGTGCAGCCACACAAATGTCTGCTACAGCCCATGAAATTGCCCAAAACACGTCCCAAACATCAGAAGCGACGCACAATACGGCTCAATTGGCTGAATCGGGAAAAGCAATTGTGTCAGAAATGATTGAAGGTATAAGAGATCTTGTTCAAGAGGTTAATCTGGCAGGTAACTCTTCAGAAGAGCTGAATCATAAAGCGAAAGCTGTTGAACAAGTCGTAAACATAATTAATGACATAGCAGAACAAACCAACCTTCTTGCACTGAATGCGGCTATTGAAGCTGCCCGTGCGGGTGAACAGGGCAGAGGCTTTTCTGTTGTTGCCGATGAAGTCCGTATTCTTGCTCAAAGAACTCAAGAATCCACCAGTGAAATTCGTGAAACAATTGACGCAATACAGAAACAAGTGGATGAAACCACAGCTGCGATGGAGAAGTGTAGTTCCCATGCAGCTTCTAATATCGAACGTGCAGAGAATGTTGGGCTGTCTTTCGAAGAAGTTAATGGAGCTATGAATGCTATTACAGACAGTAGTACTCAGGTAGCTGCAGCTTCTGAGCAGCAGAGTGCTGTATCAGAAGAGGTAAACAGAAATATTACTTCTATACGCCATATCGCTTCTCAAAACTTTGAAATTTCAAAGCATATGAAGGATTCATCAAGAGAGCTTTCTGACTTGGTTACTGAACTTAAATCAATGCTTCAGGCTATATGAAATGTTTGATGGACCTGTGTACAAGGAAGCTTCGTTTTTTGTTGGGATTTTATGTTCAGCATTTCTCTTTTTTGTTATTAGTAAGAAAAGAAGAGTACAGGGTGAAAGCTCCGATTCAACCTACCAAAATGGCCTATCTGCTATTTCTACCATTCTTTCCTTGAAGGAGAGTGATGACGATCAGTACTTCTTGAATAAAGCTTTGTCAGAAATTGCATATCAGTCTAAAGCTGAAAGTATCTGGCTTAATTATTCGTTTAACCCAAAAATTGAACTGGATGATTCTTGTTTAGGGTTTGAAATCGAATATAGCTACCTGATAGATCATGTCGAAATTAAAGCAACAACCATTGTTCATAAAGCCAAAGGTGTTATCAATGGTTACCTTCTTCTGATACCAATAATTAGAAAAAATAAACCACAAATTATTTTCACAATGAGGCTATTTTCTAAGCCTGATACACATTTTATTCATACATGGGAAGAAGTCGCTGAGGCTCTTTGGGAAAGTATGAAAAAAAGGCATCGAGCCAAAAAAATAAGGCGCTTTGAGTTACTTCAACAAACCACCACTCAGAAAAGTGGGGTTGGTGTGTTTGATTGGGATCTCAAACACGACACCGTCAGTTTTTCCGATACTTGGAAATCTCAATTAGGGTATGAACCACAGGAAATTGAAGGTGGATTTCAAGAGTGGCAATCTCGCTTACACCCGCAAGATCTGAAAAGGTCCTTGGATACCATTACTCATTGTATTACCAACAAAGAAACAGACTATTACCTTGAACATCGATTGCAACACAAATCAGGCAACTACGTCTGGATTAGATCAATGGCTACAGTCTTCTACGAAGGTGGTGAAGCTACAAAAATGATTGGTGTTCACATCGATCTTACAGAAGTTAAAGCTAAGGAAGGTCAAGTTAAGAAAGGCCTTGGGGTAATCAACAGTATCGCGCAGAAATCAGAAACGATTCTGAATACTGTCTCCGATGGCATCATCGAGTTAGACAATAATGGTTACCATACATACATCAACCAGGCCGCAAGAGATATTTTGGGTTTAGACGATACCCCTTACGGCCAAAAAGGGCATGATATATGGCACCACTCTCGAGCAGATGGTTCCCCTTATCCACATGAAGAATGTGAGGTTCATAAAGCGATTGCTTCTGGACAGCATTTGGAAGGACGTGATTATTTCCTTCGTGGAGATGGAACAGGATTACATGTTTACAGAAAAGTCTCTCCTCTGAAAATTGATGGCCAGTTAACAGGTGCCGTTATTTCGTTTTATGATATAACAGATGCATTACATAAAGAGAGAGACCTTCATTTATCAGCAGAGGTTTATGAGAACACAGCTGAAGGGATTATGTTGACAGATGTTGATAACTGTATTGTAAAGGTCAATAGAGCTTTTGAACAAATCACCGGCTTTAATGAGATTGAAGTTCTGGGCAAGAATCCGCGCATTTTGTCTTCTGGAAGAACGCCTTTATCCACTTATAAACAGATGTGGTCTTCCTTGAGAAGCGTAGGGAAGTGGAAAGGAGAAATAGAAAATAAGAGAAAGGATGGCAGTATATTTACTGAATTACTCTCTGTTAGTAAGCTGGAACATGGCGGAGATATATTCCATATCGGTGTTTTGAGTGATATCAGTGAACTCAAGAAAAACGAACAAGAGTTAGTCACCTTAGCCCATTATGACAGGTTAACCGGTTTATATAATAAGCATCATTTTGAAACACTGGTAGATGCACAGCTTGAAAACGACCACGGAGCTTTACTTTATTTAGATCTTGATCGTTTCAAAGCAGTTAATGATAGCTTGGGCCATGATTACGGCGATCTGTTGCTTATCGAATGCTCCAAAAGGCTGAATGAGGCCAGTCAAGACTACGAGGTATTCATTGGAAGGATCGGTGGAGACGAGTTTGGGATCTTCTTCAAAGATTACGAACGTGCCAGAGATATTTCTAACTTCACTCAGAACCTGATTTCTAAAATAAGTCAGCCTTATCTACTAGATGAGGCAACTGCTTACATTGGGTTAAGTGTGGGTATCGCTTTTTATCCATCCGATGGCAGAAATTTAGGTGAGCTCAAGCGTGCAGCTGATACAGCTCTTTATCAGGCCAAAAAAGATGGTCGAGGTATTTGTAGGCTTTTCAGTACTGAAATGCTTGAAGCAACGTCCGAACGTGTAGCGCTAGAAAGCCTGTTAAGAGATGCTATTGAAAACCGTGACCTTCAACTTCACTATCAACCTCAAGTTGATTTAGTAACCGGTCAAATTATGGGCTATGAGGCACTGGCTCGTTGGAATCATAAGAAACTTGGAGCTATTTCACCTGCTAAGTTTATCCCTATAGCCGAAGAAACAGGTCTCATCATTGAGCTGGGACAATGGGCAATCAAGGAAACTGTACAGAAAATAAAACAAAACATTATCGAAAATTGTCAACAATATTACATAGCTGTGAACATTTCAGCAGTTCAGCTTGCTCGAACTGATTTGGTCAATGATGTACAAACAGCTCTTGAGCAATATCGGGTTGATCCAACCTTATTAGAGTTGGAAGTTACTGAAAGTTTTTTGATTGATGATCCTGAGAAGGCTGCAAATGTACTCAAAAGCCTTAAAGCACTGGGTGTTAGAATATCTATTGATGATTTTGGGACAGGTTATTCATCTCTTGGTTATCTTAAAAACCTCCCCTTTGACTGTATTAAGATAGATCAGTCTTTCACGCGCGGTATTACTCAGGGTGATTCAGATTTAGCCCTTGTGAAAAGTATTATTGCAATGGCGAAAGGGCTTGGACTAAAGGTCATAGCTGAGGGTGTAGAGAATGAAGAGCAGGCTCAAATACTGATAGAGAATAATTGTGACATGGCACAAGGCTGGTTATATGGGAAGCCCCAGTTAGAACTATTATCCACACAGGTTCTCTCAAATGAGCAAAAAAAGTGATCTCATCGAAGAGCTCAATTTAAAGCTCAATGAAAGTGAGGATGAATTTAACAAGTTCAGAGAACGATTGATACACGAGGCAATAGAACGTGCTGGAGATCCTCAAAAACTAAAAAAATTACAGTGGAAGATTGATGGAATTATTACCAGGTCTACAAAGCTCGGGGTGGTTATAAAATTAAGCCAAATGATGAATGACTCCTTTCTTGAACTAAAAGCAATATTAAACAGGTATAGGTAAACTGGAACTGGTCTCAGCCTAATCGTACATGGCTGACTTGAATTATTCCCAATTTAATCAGACCGTCGTATTCGTTAGTTGAAAACTGTTGTCAGTTTAGGTCTGGGCTAGTAAATATGAATGGTTGTCCTTTACATCCGGCGCTTTTGATTAGCTTTAATCTTATCATTGAATTCTTGTCCTGCTTGTATTTGTTCTGGTGATAGTTCCTGTTGCATTATTTTAAAATACCTAGCTTGGATGATCGCTAGTGACATTTCTCTTGAAATAACATAGTCATCGGAGTTGTTTAGGATTGCAGATTTGGTTTGTTGTAAGTTTTTATCTACAACTTCTCGCTGTACAAGCCATATCTAATACATCTTGAGCTGAAAATTTAACTAGTCACTCAGAATCTTTTGAACAAAGATCTTCTCGATAGCGTATTCCAAGCTCCTTCCTTATCTGACGGTGTTGTTCTTCAGAGATGTTGATTTTTGTTTTAGTCAGTAGTCTTGTTGTTTGCTTTCGGCTGAGGCCTTCCTCAACTTTTCTTTTGTAGATGGCTCTTGCTATGTGGATATCTTCTTCTGATCTTAAGGCCTCAATGAAGTCCACAAGACTGCCATCCATATTTGCATCTCTAGCGACTCTGATAGTTGGCAATTTTGAGTGTCTGATAGATTCGAGATCAACACCTTTCATTTTGATCAAAATGTAATCGCCATAGAATTTAATATATTCGATAAATCCTAGTAACAGACCATTGTATTGCTCTCGTATGAGTTTATCAGAAAGGTCGAGACTTCCGTTTTGTGTCTTGTTTAATGGCTTCAAAAAATTAGCTGATTTAAAGAACTCGGTTAAAGTGCGCTCAACATCATCATAACGGGTATTAACGTTTTTGCAGTGGTTGGGAGCTGCAGAACATTTTAAGGAGCCTTCTTTATGTGTCATAGATGATGAGCATAGAAGGCACTTGCTGACGTGCCGAAAAAGGTTCTTGTTACCGGATCTACTTCCTTGGTTTTGTAACTGACGATGAAGACTGAAAGAGTCTTGTACAGTGGCAAATTCTTTAGCAGTGATTACCTTTGGGTAGTAATTTTTGAACGGCTCACCCTTAGGAGTAATTGAGCTTTTACCATGACGAGTAATTTTTTCGGTTGGTTGGTATTCCCCAATAACCGCCCTATTTCTCAATAAGCGATTTACGCTTGATTCACTCCAGCTTGGCCTACCCGAAATTGGCTTAATATCTTGTTCGTTTAAGAGATCAACGATTGCAGAAATACCGAGTGCTCGCTTGAGGCGCAGGTAAAAAGTATGCTTAATGATATCTGCTTTTTCAGCAATGACATTGTATTGCTGGGTGTGTTGGTCGAATTCTAACCATTTAGGGTGTGATTTGGGCCTGAAAATGCTTTTACTATTTCGTGCCATTTCTAGCTGGATGTCTAACGTTCTTTTTATCCGTTGGGACTTTTGTTCTGATTCTAGTTTACCTAAGTGAAGCCCGCTATTAAGTAAAATCGCCTCACTTAAGTCGTTATCAATATCCCAGAAGAAAATTGTATTGAACTTAACGACAGCGATATTTATTTTGCAGTCAAAAATTCTGCTAATAAGCTTGGCGCCTCGTTTTGTACCTATTCGACTTAGCCTACAAACGGTTTCAAAAACTAAAAGGCTATCCGGTTCGATATCACCATTCTCGGCGGCAGCGATAAATCCCCCAAGTCCGGCATCGTTATCGAGATTTTTAGCATAGAAAGCACTTTTCCCTGCATCTTCGTAAATTTCATGGATTTTGTATTCTGGGTGGTTTTTCAGGAACTCCTCGGCTAGTTCTCTTTGCCTTCTCAGCCCCTGACCTTTAGAAGCTTGCTCTTTACTACTTACTCTCGTGTACAGGTAGGCTTTTTTGCTCATTTCTTTGCTTCAAATATACGATGGTTTCTGACTTAGATACTCAATAAAAACAGTCAGTTATCAATACAGTAACAATAACCCGATATATTTAAAAAATGAAGGGATCTCAAAGAGTTAGGTGTATTTCTCTTGTTTGAGGTGAAGGATCGCATTGTATGCTTTAAAATTGCTCGCCTAAAGCTAGAAAATGTATAAGGCCCTCTCTTGTCTCATAGTAAGAAACAGCTCAGAACACTTCTTAGTGAGTGCAAAATTTCAGACCGCTTTCACCTAAAGCGCCGTATTGATCGGTTGAAAGAGGGGAAAGATGAAACTGCGTTCCAAAAGTTAGCGGAAGACATTCAGGCTTCTCATGAATGGGTTAGCAAGAGAAAGGAGCTTTTGTCTGAAATTTCCTATCCTGATTTGCCGATTTCTTCACGCCGAGAAGAGATTACAAAGGCAATTGATGAAAATCAGGTTATTGTCTTAGCGGGTGAGACCGGATCAGGAAAGACCACTCAGTTACCCAAGATATGTCTTGATCTTGGGCTGGGCTGCAAGGGCCTGATAGGTCATACACAGCCGCGCCGCTTGGCTGCAAGAACAGTTGCTACTCGTATTGCTGAAGAACTCAATACTTCTCTTGGTGATAGGGTTGGCTATCAAGTTCGTTTCCATGAGCAGGTTAATGATTCTACCCAAGTGAAGTTGATGACAGACGGTATTCTTCTGGCTGAAACGAAGAATGATCGCTTCTTGGAAAAATACGAAGTTCTGATCATCGATGAAGCGCATGAAAGAAGCCTGAATATTGATTTCCTTCTGGGCTATATCAAGCGAATTCTGCCAAAACGCCCTGACCTTAAAGTCATCATTACCTCGGCGACTATCGATCTGGAACGGTTCTCAAAGCATTTCGATAATGCTCCAGTTATTGAGGTATCAGGCCGTACATATCCAGTTGATATTCTCTATCGTCCATTGAATGAAATGGCAGGGGAGAATGAGAAAACGTCTGATATGTATCAGGGAATTCTCTCTGCTGTAGAAGAAATACAGGTTATGGAACGAAAAGCAGGGAAATTACCTCATGGGGATTTTCTGGTTTTTCTATCGGGTGAACGGGAGATTAGGGAAACGGCTGATGTTCTGCGAAAAGCACAGCTGAAAGGCATAGAAATTCTGCCGTTATATGCAAGGCTTTCACTTTCTGAACAGCAGAAGATCTTTAGTAAAAGTGGAACCAGTAATCGAAGAATCGTTCTTAGTACAAATGTAGCGGAATCAAAAACCACCCAAATGGTTCTTCATTGAAAAGTCATTATAAATCAATGCAATAGGTTTTGCATGGTCCGCTTGGAGTGGCATTATGCAAATATTACAGCTTTTCTTTTTGAATAGAATCAAAAAGTACAAAAAACGTTCCCTACCGAAAATTGACTATAAACTTCCATATTTACCAGTCGCTCAAATCTGTTAGTGTTAAGCATATATTTATAAAGTAACTGTAATTAGAGAACATCTTAATGGATATTCAAGAAGGGATTCTGCATAGGATAGAAAAGCAGTCAGGCAGTCATAATGTAACACTTGACCCGAGACCAACCTGCTTACCTATAGACAATCATTTAAGGCGACTCGCCGACGACGTACTAAAAATTTACGGTAAACAGACGAATAGCTATGGTACGTTCAGCCCAGATGAAGATGTTTATACTTTTCCGACTCACTTCAGGTCTTATCTAGATTCTACTGTAACTCTAGATTTAGTTGGATTTAGTCAGACAGTTTTGAATTTGATCTCTGCAACAATGCAGGAAGCTCTTCTCGCAACAGGTGGATATGTAGTCTTTCTAAAATACACAAATCAGGGGCGGGAGTGGTTCCTGATTGTAATGCTTAAACTTAAGGCTGGAACGGGTGTTGATGATGCGACCAAAAGCCTAACAGGTGCAATGACACTTGATATTGAACATCTCCATGAAGCAGCTCGAATTGATATTGATAAATGGCATTCGGATGAACAGCCTTACCTTTCCTTTGTAAAGAAAAAATCTGGCGGTGTAGACGTTTCTCGGTATTTCCGTTTAGCTTTGGGCTGTACGGAATATACGGATTCACAGCTAAATACTAAAGAGTCGATGAAAGCCGTTGATGACTATTGTGCTCACAAGGGCTGGGATGCAGAACAAAAGCGTCAGGCAAGGCAAAAATATTACGAGTACTGTTCTGAGAAACATGCTGCGGGTGAAAGCATAAATCTGGAGTCTCTATCATCAAGAATTGATGATCAAGCGCCGCAAGCTTTTCGAGACTATGTAAGAGAGGGCGAGTATAGCGTTAATGATACTTTTTCCCCTCACCCTAGAAGTTATAAAAGGTTTAAAAGGCTTTCCGCTAAAATTGGTAATGTTTCACTCGCATTTGATGTTGATGATTTGGTCGCGGGTAATGTTGTTCCAGATTTAAACTCGCATAGTATTACAATCAATAATATTTCCTCTCAGCTAGAAGAGCGGATTAAGGAAGCATTGGGAAATGGAAGTTCCGACTGAGGCTTTGGAATTATCAATCTTCCTATTCAAACACATAGAAGATAAGGAAATTGATGGTCGAACAGTAAGTGGTAGATTGCCTGAATGTTTCGATTTCAGCGAGGTTCTTCGAACTCTTGATCGAGCTAACCTTTTAGGAATGGATGATGAGCCAAGCAGGGTAATTGAATACACTCTACCTCATCGAATGGATGGTTTCTTTGCTTTTGATTTAGATGAGCTTCTAGAAAATCCAACTAGGCGGTATGAAGCACCTACAAGGTTTTATCTATCAGATTTGGATTTCCTATTTTCTCCTGATGTTAGTGAAACTAATACACCTATTGAAGTTAAGAATTACCTCGACATAGTGGAATTAATCTCTTCATTTCAGTCTGTAGCTAATTACTCTTACCCTTTAAATGGTTCTTTGAGATTAGTTTTCTTAGAGCAACGGAAACTAGAGTTTGATGTGAGTTATACTGCAACGGATTTAGTGTGTTTACCAGATCTAAACGATTTTCAAGATCAATTTGTAGAATCTAGTATTCATGCGGAGCAAAAAGGGACCATTCTTCGAGCTTCTTTAATGGAATTGTTTCAGGGGACTGAAGGGCAGGATGTAGTCCCTATTAAAGAGCTTTTTACAAGATTTTCAGACTTGCATCGGAGAATAACTCATGGATACGAACTTTATGTATCTGAGTTTTCTTTTGAAAAAATCAAAGGGCAGGTAGAAAAGGAGAAAGTAGAATTTGTTGCAAGGCTGAATAAGGTCTTTTCAGACATTCAAAATCAGTTATTAGCTGTACCTGCGGCCCTAATTCTCGCTGGCGGGCAGATGGATAATACTGGTGAGTGGAAGGAAAGTAACATATTGATCTGGCTTGGCTGTATCGTTTTTGCAATGTTCATGACAATGTTGATAAGAAATCAGAGAGTGACCCTTGAAGCCGTTAAAACGGAAATGAGTCACCAATGGGAACAGATTGAAAATGAACATCGTTCTGTTGCACCTAGATTTCAAGAAATATATCAATTTTTGAATAAAAGATACCTTCATCAGAAGTGGTTATTAAGGTTCATTGATTTTATTGTTGCAGTTGTTATAGCGGCTACGACTATTATGTTGCTCTGGTATTCAGCCACTGAAGACGATATCAATAAATTTATTACGGTAGTAACCTACCTTGCTACGCCTTTTTTGTGTCTTCATTTGCTCTGTGAGTATAGAGATGATATCCGGCCATTATTGAAACGAGATCAACATTAGGTTCTAGATACAGATATTTAATAATATCAGACGCGTCAATTAATAATATTAGACGCGTCAATGCCAAGCTCACGGTTTGCTCCTTAAGGCCGTCATAGCTATAAGGTTGGGGTTAGAGTTGATAGCATCGCTCACTGGCATCATTTACGCCAACGATATGTATGAGTTATTCATGAGGTTAACAGACGGGTGCAAAACGTATTGCCATTCGGTGAAGAAGAATTACTACGAGAGGAAGTGGCTGCTTGGGAAGCATCTGATTCAGATAAAGGGCAGATATATACACGCACGAATGTTGTAGAGTTTATGTTAACAATCATTGGGTTGAATACACCTGATGAGATTGAACGTGCACGGATTCTTGAGCCGTCCTGCGGTGAAGGAGAGTTTGTTGTCGCTATTGTAGACCGTCTGATTAATCTACCCCCAAAGAGGCCAACTGTTGACCAACTCTCAAAACAGTTACTTGCTGTTGATCTGGTCGAAAATAGTCTAGAGATTGCAAAAGGTAAAGTAGCATTACTTCTTGAGGAGCGGGGGTATAACAAACTTGAAGTTTCCTTGTTGCTGGAGCGTTGGTTTGTATCAACTGACTTCCTGCTTACCCAAGTTACTTCTGATTTCACTCATATTATTGGGAATCCCCCGTATGTTAGGGTAGAGAATATCCCTAAAACTTTATTGCGAGAATATCGGCGCCAGTTTTCAACCATGACAGATCGTGCTGATCTGTATATTCCATTTTATGAGAAATGCCTTTCCTTACTTGTGAATTGTGGTCGGCTATCTTTCATATGCACAGATCGATGGACAAAGAACACTTACGGTAAGTCTCTACGCGAGTTAATTGATCATGCATATGGTTTAGAGGTGTTCATTGATTTGTACGGTATTGATGCATTTGAAAAAGATGTGTTGACTTATCCGGCAATTACCCAATTCATCAAAGGTAAATCTGACCAAACTATTTTGAAACATGAGACGAGCTTCAGTAATGAAGAAGCTAAGGAGATCTTATCTGCCATCGAGGGAAATTCTTCTAGCCTTCAGATCAGAAAAGGAATAGTTAACGGCAATAAACCTTGGCTTCTAGGGTCTTCAGATCAGATAGCTCTAATTCACAAGCTCGAAGAGAAGCACCCGTTACTTGAAAAAACTGGTTGTAAGGTCTTTATAGGTGCCGCAACAGGGGCAAATAAGGTCTATATTGTTGATTCTCAGATGGTAGGGACTGAAATAGAAGAAACTAGGCTTTTACCGGTTGTTACAGCCTCAGAGCTGAAAGGTGGTTCAATAGATTGGCGAGGTAAATACCTCATCAATACATATGATGAAAATGGTGTCATAGATTTGGAGGCTTACCCTAAGCTATCGAACTATCTCTATTCAAACAAAGAGCTGCTTTGTAGACGCCACGTTGCTAAGAAAGATATGTCTCGGTGGTTCAAAACAATCGATAGGGTCTACGAAACAAGAGCAAAAATAGAGAAGCTGTTAATCCCAGATATCAGTTGCGATCCTATTGTTCTATACGATGAGGGTAAATATCATCCAAACAACTCAATTTATTATATCTGTTCAGATAAATGGAATTTACATGCGTTGAGGGTTGTTCTGCTTTCGAATGTTACCAAGCTATTTATTTCTATTTACAGCACAAAAATTGCTAATGGGTACTTTCGTTTTCAAGCGCAGCATTTACGTAAACTTCGGCTCCCATATTGGGAAGAACTAGATAATGACCTTCAGAATCGTTTGATATGTGCAGGGAAAAGTAATGACACTAACTCTTTTACCGATCTCACATGTGAAGTCTATGATCTGACCGAGAAAGAGAAATTAATAGTAGGAATATAAATGGGATTAAATCTTGATGGGTATGAATTACGAGTAGCAGAAGCTGTAAAAAGTTTTTGGTTAGTTCGTGAGCGAGAGGGAG
Source organism: Neptuniibacter sp. (assembly GCA_050633605.1). Lineage (GTDB taxonomy): Bacteria > Pseudomonadota > Gammaproteobacteria > Pseudomonadales > Balneatricaceae > Neptuniibacter. The sequence continues at coordinate 12,146 of JBOEGV010000038.1, forward strand.
TTCGAAGCGGGAAGACGCTTGATGCGTTTGTCGGTTTGCTTACTTGGGTTGTGCGAGAGCATGGTTTACCGGAAGCTACTGTCTTAACAGGGAGAAGAGCACAGCTACCCGGTTTCTTTAGACCTACCAAGTCTTGGGATGTGTTAATTATGGATAATGACACATTGATTGCAGCAATTGAGCTGAAATCAATTGCCGATTCTTTTGGTAAAAATGCAAACAATCGCAATGAAGAAGTCCTTGGCAGTGGGGTGGATATTAAAGAAGCTTTTGAAGAAGGAGCGTTCGAAGGTTTAACCAGATTATTCACGGGCTATCTAATTTTGGTTGAAGACTGTGACGAAACTCTAGCGAGCGTACAAATACAGATGAAACACTTCCGTGCGATGGAAGAATTCATGCTAAAACCTGAAACTCGTGATCAAGTTTATGTGCGTAATGACAAAGGTGAATACCCGACCGTAGATGGGATTTCATATATGGATAGATTTGACACCCTTTGTCGCAGACTAATGCAAAAAAACCTTTATACAGCTGCTTCCGTTATAAAGTCCCCAAGGGCAGCAATTGACGATGGCCAATATAGCTGGGTAACTCGTGAAACAAGCATCAAAGCTTTTTTAGCCGCTTTAGCAAGTCATGTTGAAACGGTAGCTGCCATCAAAGAAGACTGATCAGGGAAAGTTGAGATATGTATAAGATCGATAAATCTTCAAATAGTATTATGCGACTTGAACAGAAGTCCTTTTCTTCTTTGGGCTTTCGTGAGCGAGATCACCTTCAAGAATGGATTGCTAAACAACCTGATGTACTGGGTGAAGATTTATTGATTATCCAGAAAGAATTTTCTGGTTTTGATGAAACACAAGAACGCCTCGACCTTTTAGCTTTGGATAAACAAGGGGCTTTGGTCATCATTGAGAATAAGTTGGATGATTCTGGTAAGGATGTGACATGGCAAGCATTGAAATACGCGTCATACTGTTCAGGCTTATCCAAAGCAAACATCACGAAAATTTTTCAACAGTATTTAGATGTTATTGAGCCCGGAGCGAAAGCGGAAGAACGTATTTCAGACTTTATGGAAGGACAAGATTTTGAAGAAATTGTCCTGAACAAGGGAGTCTCACAGAGAATAATATTGATAGCTGCTAAGTTTCGAAAAGAAGTAACGAGCACAGTTCTTTGGCTAATGAACTTTAAGGTTCGATTACAGTGCTTTCGCGCGACCCCATTTGCCATGGGAGAAGAGCTTTTCCTAAATGTAGAGCAAATTATCCCAACCCAAGATGCTGAAGATTACATGATTGGTATGGCGGAAAAGGCTCAGGATGATATTGAAAACCAAGCAGAGCAGAAAACTCGACATGTTGTACGCAGGGAGTTTTGGTCTAAATTGATTCCAGCTATGAATGCTAAGGATACGAATCTTTATCAAAATATTAATCCCGGTGGATATCACTGGATAGGTGCTGGTACAGGTATTCGTGGGGCGAGCCTAAACTTTGCTGTTTCTAAGAAATATGCCAGAGCTGAATTGTATATAGACCGTGGTGAGAAAGAAGATAACAAATTTATATATGATCAACTGTTCTCTATGCAAGATAGGATTCAACAGGATTTTGGTGGGGAATTGAAACTGGAATGGGAAAGGTTGGATAACAAAAGAGCGTCAAGAATAAAGGCCGAATCCCCCGGAAATGTTTTTGATCGTGAACAATGGGATGAAATGATAGATTTCATGACTGACGCTATGTTCCGGTTAGAAAAATGCATTAAGGGACCGCTGAATAAAGCCAGCGAACAATTGAAATCCTCTTCCGTATGATGATTATACGGAATGTGATTGTCTGTTGATTAGTAATTGTTAATTTCGATCACTCTAAGAATTACTGGAACAATGATTAGCAAATAGAATTGATTAATTACCATGGAATGGAAGTATGGCCGACGAGTTGCCTTTATATTTCAAAGATGAATTCTCACCAGATAACGAAAAACGTCGTGAGCCTTCCGAGGGCTCCTTTCCTGAAATAACCCGAATTCCGCATAACTATGCTCGAAATACTGTAGATTCGGTTCTCAAAATCGACTTAAAGCATGAAAAAGAGCCTTTCATTGTTACGGGTTATACCTCTCTTCTTAGAGTGGTAAAGCTAATTGCTGATTTGGATGACGATCAAGATCTTCGGCTGCTTATAGGCAACGAGCCATTTCCAATCACGAATGCGCCAATGTCCCTTGCTCCGGTCACTTTCCCGGAAGAAGTGCAAAAGTATTGGCTTAAAAAACGTATCTCCCTTCTTCAGTATCCAGAAGTCTTTATCGCTCTCGAAAAGATCCGTATGGGGCAAGTTGATGCGGCTTATCTAGAAATTCCCGGCAGAATGATGCATGCCAAGATGGTTGTTACCAATGAGGTAGCGATGTTGGGATCTTCCAACTTCTCTAATGCTGGTTTGACTCGAAACATTGAGGCCAATGTTCGTTTTAAGAAAGCAGAAGAGGAACAGCGCTATAGCGAAATAGCAGAATATGCTGATGCACTTTTTAGTCTGGCTGACGACTATCGAGGACACCTTAAAGAGCTACTTGAATCCCTTTTGAAATCCTCTAATTGGCAGGACTGTATTGCTAGATCCTGCTCAGAACTTTTAGAGGGGCATTGGGCTAAAAAATATACTGTCTATACAAGCCTAAGTAATCCAGACTTGGTGTTATGGCCTTCGCAGGAACAGGGTATTGCACAAGCTCTATGGATCATAGAAAACCTTGGTAGTGTTTTAGTTGCTGATGCGACAGGGAGTGGCAAAACTCGAATGGGCACCGCTCTTCAACGTGCAGTATTCGATAGATTGATTAGGACGGGTAATATTCGTGGGGGAGGGATGTCATTAATTAGCCCTCCCGGTGTGGTTAAAGGGTGGCAGAAAGAACTGCTGAATTACGGGTTAAGCCATCAACCGTTATCGCAGGGGGCTTTAAGTTTTGTAGATAGGGAAAAAGCTGTAAATGACTTTGTTGCGCTATGTATTAAACAGACTCAGATTCTCTCCGTAGATGAAGCTCACAATTATCTAAACTCAGCTTCTAAACGAGCACAGGTGCTTTTGCGTAATTTAGCAGATCATGTGTTGCTCTTCACTGCTACACCCATCAACAGGAGTGCATCTGACTTACTGTGTTTGGTTAATATATTGGGTGCCGATAACTTTGATCCTGCCGTAATCCAGAAGTTCAACAGTTGGTTGCGTTTGGATGTAAAGAAAATGCGAGAAGCAAGGGAAGACCAATTAGCTGTTCTTAAGAGAGAAATTGCTAAATTCACGGTCCGTCGTACCAAACGAGAGTTAAACACTCTTGTATATCAAGATCCCGATTCATATCGAAATAAGCATCAGAAATTATGTAAATATCCAGAACATAAGGCGCTTCCTTACGAAACAGGTGAGACTGAATCTTCCATAGCGATAGCAAACCAAATTCGATACCTATGTACTCAATTGCAGGGTGTCGCTTTTATTACTCGTGCTATTGAGGAAAATTCGTTCTTCACACCGGAAGGGGAATTGATTGAACCGGATTCACTATTCAAGCGCCGATTGGGAATGGCACAGAGAAGTGCAGCCTATCAAGTAATGTCCCACCTTCGCTCCTCAAGGGTATCTGCGTATGCCCATGTTGCAGGCACTCAACAAACGAGTGACTTCTTTAAATTTGAGGCAAAAGATGGCTCAGGCCATAAAGGAATGATTCCTAAACTCAGGGAACTCGCATCTCCTCCCGGAGTGACCATACCGTCTCAGTTTACAGATGAGGTAGAAATTCCTCAGTGGCTTGTTGATCAAACCACATTTGATGAGCTCCTTGAAAAAGAAATCGACATATATCAACAAATAATCTTTAAGTTGGAGCAGCTTGATGATTCTCGTGAGCTAACGAAGTTAAGGCTCATCCGTGATTTATTTGAAAACAAAGAACGTTTAGGGGTCATAGCGTTCGACCGCCACCCACTCACTCTTCAGTACCTACGTCATTTGTCTGAAGAGTATCAGATTTTCAAAGGTGTCAGATTGCTTAAAGCATCGGGTGATAGCTCAAAAACTGAGAGGAAGGAGGTTGATCGATATCTGAACAATGAGAATCAGCTTTCGGTAAATGTTTTGGCTTTGTGTTCGGATGCTATGTCTGAGGGGTATAACCTTCAAAATGCTTCAGTAGTGGTTCATCTGGATATGCCATCAGTCGTCCGTTTAGTTGAGCAACGTATAGGCCGAATTGATCGAATGGATAGTATTCATGATGCCATAGAGGTTTATTGGCCTAGAGATCACGAAGCCTTTGCACTCCGTGCAGACGATCTATTAATTGAGCGGTTTGAAGCGAATGAAATTTTGTTAGGTTCAAACTTCTATTTGCCGGAAGAAATGACAGACAAGTCCGTCAATTACGAAGAAATTATTGAGAAGGCAGAAAAAGAAAGTGTGGCGTGGGATGGGATAGAGGACGCTTTTGATCCAGTTAGGTCCTTAATCGGTAACGACGGGGGACTGATCTCCACTGAGCATTATCAAAGTATGGCTTCGATTGAGGAAACTTGTACGAGAATCAGTGCTGTGGCATCAAACCACGATTGGGGCTTCTTTTGTATTTCGGGTACAGAATTTGGTTCGCCGAAGTGGTTGTTATTATCCAGTTCTCATAAAGAACCAATTGTAGACCTCTCGGTTATATCTGAATTTCTTAAGAATCATCTCAATGAAGAAACGCGGGAGATCGAGCTTCAGTCTGAAAGGTGTTTCACCGATGTGAAAAATTATCTGAGCAAACTGCCGGAAATAGAGAGAACCTTGTTACCGAGAAGGAAGCAGGTAGCTCTCGCAGAGATGGAATTGATATTAGCGTCATGGTCGAAAAAAGCAGATGCAGAACACGCTACTTTTTATGAAAAGCTTATAGATATCCTGACTCAGAAGGTCGATACACAAAGAGCGGTGAATTGGTCTTTGTTGGCTGATAAGTGGTTAGAACTAATCAGACCTATTTGGTATGAGAAGCTTAACTCTGCACGTGGGCGAAGAGCTATCGTCCTTTCTGATTTGAGAGATACCTTGATTCATGAACCAATTCCGTTTGATAAGTTTTATGAGCATTTTGTTGTTATGCCTGATCCCACCACTCATGTAAGTGAACGAATAGCTGCCTGTATTATTGGGATAAAGGGATAAATAGAGAATGAGTCAAAAAGGATTTAAGCTTGGTTTTGATAAAATAGAACAAAGAGTGGTGCATATTGATGAGGTTCCAGAGGGTTTTGACCAAGCCGTTTGTCCAGATTGTAAGTCTCCCCTTATAGCCTCTAATTGGCATAGAGAAAGCCGTCAAAAAGATACTTATTTTCGACACAGGACAGATTCTAACTGTAATGGCATGAGTCTCGTTCATCTATGGGCTCAACAGATTTTGATTGACCGTAAAACAGTTCTGGGTGATGGCTTTCAAGCCAGAGCAACCGCCAAGGATGCTGCAAGAAAACTGCACTCAGTTGAACTGACTCGATCTGCTGAAATTCTTAACTTTATAAACCCAATGAAAGAAATCAGGTTAGCTACAGATGAAGAGTATAGAGTTGCTGATGTCTATTCAGTTTATGCGGATACAGGGAATGATTTCGCTATTGAAGTCTATGTAACTAATAAAGTAGACCGAGCAAAAGAAGGCTTTTTCCATGAGAAGCAAATAGATTGTTTAGAAATTGACCTGTCTGATGCTCCACTACAAATGCTGAACTGCTCTGCTGACTTTGAAAATTATGTTCTTAATGAGGCTCCAAGGCGATGGGTTCATTGTTCAAGATATTCTGATTTAGACAATCAAGCTGTTGCTGAGGTTAAACTCAAAGCTAATCGTGAAAGTAAGATTGTCAACGACCGTAGGGCTAACAAGAGAAGTGCCAAGGAAATCTGGCGTGAGCAGAATGACGCGTTTGTTCGTTTAGTAGAAGCATTTAATGATCCTAAAAATCAGGAATATGTTGAACAACTTTATAAATCACATCTGCATACCGAAGGAACTTTATCGAACCAGTATTTTGAGTGGTTTCAGATCCAGTTTGGAGGAATTCCTGAGATTATAAATATACCGGTTAAGGGAGAACTCGGTTTCAAGTGTCATAGATCAATATGGCAATGGGAAGTGTATCGACGAGCGGTACTCTACTCATTCTATAAATCCAATGAACGAGCGAACAAGCCAATTAAGATGACGCGGGCGACTAGAGGATATGAAAGTGCTGCTAGGCTATTGGCTTGGTATGACAATGCCTATAAATGGACCGCTGAGGAATTGTATCAATCAGTGAAGAAGGTCATACCGCTCAACAAAATAAGCAGTGAAGCGGAAGCTATTGCTGGCGGTCCATTGTTGAGGGAAAAGGGTAAACCAGAGGAATTCTCTGGGCTAACGGTAAAAGAGTGGACTGAGTTACCAAAGCCTGTTTGTACTATCAGGCGGTATATTAAGAAGCTAATGAATGAAGGGGTGTTAGAGGTTTTTTCTGGTGATACCTATATGGTACCGGAGGATGTGAAGCTTCCTATTTCCTCTGATGTTACTCATCTAGAGATCTGACATTTTAAGGCAGTTTTTTCAGAGGTGGATGCCATCTAGAGTTAGCTAGCCATGGGGTATTGAGAGGAAAATTGAGGGAATGAATAAAAAAAGTGCAAAGAGAAAGCTTTTGCGTAAATTAAAGAAAAAGCTGGCTAGGGTGCAACAAAGAAAGCAGTATAAAAGGTCCCGTTATTTTCCCTCGAAAGAAGTGGATGCTACCAATCATGATCAAGAAATGGCAAGGCTATATATCATAGGTAATGGCTTTGATCTCTGGCATGGATTACCTACTAGCTATGGTGAATTTTATGCTTTTTCTAAAGGCACTTTGGATGAAATCGAGCAATATTATTCATTTGATTTACTTGAGTATGAGCCTTGGAATGACTTTGAAAATGCACTTGGGAAGTTCACTTGGGAAGAATTCTTTGATTTTCATAATGAAGTAGACGTAACCTCTGAACACTTTAAGCCTAAGGATATATATGGGCTAGAAGATGAGCTCACTCAGCAAACAGATATCCATGTCTCAACGATTAAAGAGACATTCCTTGGTTGGGTGAGCCAGATTGATATTCAGTCTGCACAACCTAAGCTGACCTTCCCGGGAAAATCGAAATTTATTAATTTTAATTATACGTCTACGCTTCAATCGGTTTATGGGATAGAAGATGATCGGGTTTTTCATATTCATGGGCGTGCGGGTTCAAATGATGATTTGGTCTTTGGTCATGGGGAGAATGTTGATGAGCCTCCCGAGTCAGAGGAATATGAGGAAATAACCGGCTCTATGTTTACTGATGCGGAAAGGGAAGCAAAGTATCCTCTCATTGCTTTAAAAAAGCCTGTTGATCAAGTGTTGGAATACAACAGAGGCTATTTTGATCGGCTCAAAGATATCAATGAAATTGTGGTTATAGGTCACTCATTAAATAATATTGACCAACCATATTTCTGTCGCATTGCAGATACAGCTAAAAGTGCTCGATGGAAAGTTTGTTGTTACACAGATGAAGAGAAAGTAGGGCATGTACAAGCCCTCATGAGTTGTGGAATAAACCAAGATAACATTCAGGTATGTACATACGCAGACCTATAGTTGCCTCGATTAAAAAAATAGCCAAGCGGCCATTTTCAGACGGCTTGGCTATCATCCCACCCTTTCCCGTTATGCAAAATTACGGTTCAGCTAATAAGTTACCCGTTCGCCTATCCCACTAGTGGGCGGTAATAATGCACTCCAAAATGGTTTGATCGCGCTGTGGTAGCAAAATGGCTGGTCACAGGGCTAACCCGAAGGTGTACAAACCTACAGCAGTCGTACCGCCTGTTGAGCGTATAAGGTGCTCACTACCTTTGGGTTTAAAATAAAGTTACCAAACGGCTGGGTAATCGACAACACCTTCTACATGATGCCCATGGTTGAGTAGAGCTTTTCGAATCAGGTAGGGGAGTGTGTTGGCATCACTCGGAAATTCTTTCAGAACGTCTCGACAGTAGTTATCAATGAAGTCCAGTAATTCAGAAACAGTGATTTGGTCACTAACAGTCGAGTTCCAAATAGCATCTTCGTGACTACATTCTAGTTCATCGTTTGAATGTTGGAACGTTAGTCTAGTTTGTCCAATTATCCTGAATTTCCCTTTTCCCTGATCATGAATAACCAGTTTGTAAGTTGGTATTTTCTTGATTAGCTTATGGCCGTGTCGTCTAGGGTCTGAAAAGCTCTGTGATAGGATTACCTTCCCTTCAACTTTATGGAAAACAGGGTTGGGGGATTCTTGACTGATTGACCAATAGACCCTAAAAGTATTGCGTCGTAGTTTATGACCGTATACTTCCAGTAAGGGATAAAGTTGGGCTTCGGTGGCTTTAGATGCCCCATTCTTCCAGCTACTCACCATTGATTGATGTACGCGACATGCTTTAGCTATTTCTGTCTGAGTCCATCCGTCATTTAAAGCAAGGCCGATCAGCTGCCTTGTTTGCTGAAATTTCTTTTTCTTAGAATTTTTACCTGTCGATTCCGTTCCCATTTTATCCTCTGATAAGATAAAGGCTGGGCGAAAATATCGCCCAGCATTAATGCTATTTCCCTTTTCGACCACTAGCAGGGTTTTGTGGGTTCATCTGCCAACCACGATTGCCTTGGTTTTGAGAATAGGTTGTATTAGTACCGCTGGTGCCTTTGTTGGCGTTACTGATGTTAGAGTTATGATTGCTCTGCTTATTCGACATGATTGATTCTCCTGTATTGGTTTATGTCGAGATCCATCGTAGCCAAGCAGGAATGCGGTTAAAATTGATACTTTACCGATAAATATTGATAATTATTGATAAATTCAACTATCTGAAATTAAAGCACTATTTTGCCTTATCCTCTCTGTACTCTATTCCAATTTCAGCTCGCAACCTTCGGTGATCTTCAGCTGAGATCTTTACTTTTTGCTCTCTGAAAATGCGCATGGTCTGCTTTCTAGAAAGTCCTTCTTTGAGCTGCCTTTGATAGATGAATCTAGCTTTGTGAATGTCTTCATCTGCTTTCAAGGTCTCAATAAAGTCAAAAGAGCTACGGTCTTTGTCACTTCCGGCTGCTGGCATGCTGCTGAGACTGCGTGTCGCTTTGATAGTTGGTAACGATGAGTGCTTTATGGATTCGCAATCTTCATCTTTAAGCTTGACCGAAATATAGTCACCGTAGAACTTAATATATTCAACATGCTCAATGAGGAGAGCGTTATATCGTTCTCGCATGACCTCATCAGACAGGTCGGCACTTTGAATTTGCTTCTCCCTTTCAGATTGGAAGGTGGAAAGTTGCTCCTCGATCTCTAACACCTGTTGGGTTAGTTCATCTATTCGTCTACGAAAACGTGCTATGACTTCTTCATCAATGACTGATTCTATGGCGAACCTATAATTTTTCATAGCACGAAGCAAAGGCTGTAGCTCGGCATTAAGGGAGGCTTCTAAACTGACATCCTCATTGCTGGATACAAGAAACGTCAAAAAGCTGGCTGATTGAAAGAAATCCGTTATTGCGTTTTCGACATCGGTGTAGCGCACATTTTTATTTGTGCATTTAACAGGTGCGTTGTTGCATCTGAGGTGGCCCTCTTTAAGAATCATTGACGAACCGCAGAGAAGGCAGGTTCCAATGTGCCGAAAGAGGTTTTTGAATTTAGAAACACTCCCTTGACGATGATTTTCTCGGTTTTCTAGGAACAATGTTTGAGCAGATTCATAATCCGCTATTGAGATGATTGCTGGGTAGTAATGTTTGAGAGCGCTTCCGTTGTTTTCAAGTTTGGCCTTCCCATCCTTGATGATCTTTCTTTTCGGTTGGTATTCGCCAATGACAGCTTCATTTTGCAATTGCTTAAGAACAGAGTCATACGTCCATTGTTTACTTCTGGTAATGGGCCTGATTTTTCTATCATTCAGATGTTTCGCAATTCTTGAACACCTCATTCTCTTGTTTAGGTACAGTTCGAAGATCATTCTCACAACCTTCACATTTTCAGGTATCAGGTCATGCTCTCCTGACTGTTTGTTGTACATCAGCCACGCTGGGTGTGCTCTCGGCTTGAATTTCGCCTTTCCTTTACGAGCTTGCTCAAGCTTCATATCCATAGTTTTTTTAATTCGTTGTGATTTTTGTTCAGATTCTAAGTGTCCAAGGTACAAGCCACTAGAAAGCATAATGCATTCATTTAGATCGTTTTCTTGAGCCCAGTAGAAAATGGTATTGAACTTAACGACGGCAATATTGATTTTGCAGTCAAAAATCCTGTTTAGAAGTTTGGAGCCTTTTCTGGTGCCTATGCGGCTCAGTCTGCAAATGGACTCCAAAACTAACAGGCTATCTGGTTCAATATCACCATTCTCTGCGGCGGATATAAAGCCTCCAAGCCCAGCATCTTCATCTAGATTTTTTGCATAGAAGGCACTTTTCCCTGCATCTTCGTATACGTGATGAATTTCGTATTCTGGATAGCTCTTGAGGAAGTCCTCAGCTAGCTCTCGCTGCCGTTTAAGACCCTGCCCAAGAGAGGCTTGTTCCTGCTTACTAACTCTAGTGTATAGATAAGCTTTTTTACTCATTTTTAGTTCCTCAGTAAAGTGTTTTTGGGTGCCGTTTTTATGTAATAAAAACAGCAGGTTATTAGCCAATTGAGAATGAATTGGCGTTTTGGAAAAATTGAAATTTCATTAAGTTGAGCGAATGCTTCTTATTTAAGGTGAAGGAATGCTATGTATGCTTTAAAATTGCCTGCCCAGAGATCGAAAATGTATAAGGCCCTCACTTGTCTCAAAGTAAGAAACAGCTCAGAACACTTCTTAGCGAATGCCGGATTTCAGACCGCTTTCACCTAAAACGCCGCATTGATCGGTTGAAAGAAGGTGAGGATGAAGGAGCATTACAAAAGCTATCTGATGACATTCAGAGTTCCCGTGATTGGGTGAGCAAGAGAAAGGAGCTTTTGTCTGAAATTACCTATCCTGATTTGCCGATTTCTTCACGCCGCGAAGAGATTGCAAAGGCAATTGATGAAAATCAGGTCATTGTGTTAGCGGGTGAGACAGGTTCAGGTAAGACAACCCAGTTACCCAAAATATGTCTTGATCTTGGATTGGGCTGTAAGGGCTTCATTGGACATACACAACCCCGCCGCTTGGCAGCAAGAACAGTTGCTACTCGTATTGCAGAAGAACTCAATACATCCCTTGGTGATCGGGTAGGCTATCAGGTTCGTTTCCATGAGCAGGTTAACGACTCTACTCAAGTGAAACTGATGACAGATGGTATTCTTCTGGCTGAAACAAAGAATGATCGTTTCTTAGAAAAATACGAAGTTCTGATCATTGATGAGGCCCATGAAAGAAGTCTAAACATCGATTTCCTTCTGGGCTATATCAAGCGAATATTACCAAGGCGCCCAGACCTTAAAGTCATCATTACGTCTGCGACAATAGATTTGGAACGTTTCTCGAAGCATTTCGATAATGCTCCAGTTATTGAGGTATCAGGCCGTACATACCCAGTTGATATTCTCTATCGTCCATTGAATGAAATGGCTGGGGAGAATGAGAAAACGTCTGATATGTATCAGGGGATTCTCTCTGCTGTAGAAGAAATTCAGGATATGGAACGCAAGGCAGGAAAGATGCCTCATGGAGACTTTCTAGTCTTCCTATCAGGTGAAAGGGAAATTAGAGAGGCTGCTGATGTTCTTCGCAAGGCTAATCTCAAAGGCATAGAAATACTACCTCTGTATGCGAGGCTGTCACTTTCCGAACAGCAGAAGATCTTTTCTCGGAATGGGACATCAAGTCGAAGGATAACCTTATCCACAAATGTCGCAGAAACCTCCCTGACTGTGCCGGGTATTAAATATGTAATAGATACAGGTTTAGCACGGGTAAGTCGTTACAGTTACCGTTCCAAAGTGCAAAGGTTGCCGATAGAAGCTATATCTCAAGCAAGCGCAAACCAGCGAGCCGGGCGTTGTGGTCGAGTATCAGAAGGTACCTGTATACGCCTGTATTCTGAAGAAGACTTTATAAGTCGTCCGCAATTTACAGATGCAGAAATTAGGCGGACTAATCTTGCGGCTGTTATTTTGCAGATGTTGGCTTTAAAACTCGGTGATATATCGGAATTTCCTTTTGTCGATCCGCCTGATAACCGCTATGTAAATGATGGTTTTAAGCTACTTCAGGAACTTGGGGCAGTCGATAACAAACGCAACCTTACAAGAGTGGGGAGACAGTTGTCCCGATTGCCAATTGATCCTAGATTAGGACGAATGGTGATTGAATCTGCCCGCAATAACTGTGTGCGTGAGATGTTAATTATCGTTAGTGCGTTAAGTATTCAGGACCCTAGAGAGCGTCCTCGCGAGAAACAACAAGCGAGTGATGAAAAACACCGATTATACGCCCACGAAGAATCAGACTTTCTGACTTTCGTAAATCTCTGGAATCTATATGAAGAGCAAAGGTTGGAGTTGAGTCAGAATCAACTGCGTAAGTACTGCAGTAAGAATTTTCTTTCCTATATGCGTATGAGAGAGTGGCGGGACACTCACCGTCAGCTTCACCTTATATGCAAAGAATTAAAAGAACAGGATAAAAAGTTTGTCGAGCGGCCGGAACCAGCTTCTTACGAAGCGGTGCATAAATCCCTTCTGGCGGGTTTGTTAAGTCACATGGGTTTGAAACAGGAGAAGAAAGAGTATCTGGGTGCTAGAAATCGGCGCTTCTATCTGTTTCCGGGTTCATTTGTTTATAAAAAAGCACCCAAGTGGGTAATGGCGGCAGAGCTGGTCGAAACCAGTCAGTTATATGCTCGTTGTCTTGCTCGTATTGACCCCGCATGGGCAGAGGGCCTTGCACCACACTTGATCAAGAAAAACTACAGTGAGCCTCACTGGGAGAAAAAAAGAGGAGAGGTGGTCGCAACAGAACAGATAGTGCTTTATGGCTTAATTCTGGTACCCAAGCGCAGGGTTAGTTTCGGTAAAATTGATGCAGAACTTTCACATGAGATTTTTATTCGTGAAGCCTTAGTCGCTGGTGAATTGAACTACAAGGCTAAATTTATCCAGCAAAACCGCCAGCTTCTAATGGATATTGAAACGCTGGAAGCCAAGTCTAGACGTAAAGATCTTCTGGTCGATGAAGAGCAACTGTTCGAATTTTACCGTCTCAGGTTAAAAGCTCTGAATGGTACTCACATAGTGAATGCGGCAGGGTTCGAAAATTGGTGTAAAGAAGTGGAATCCGTCCAGGCTGATGCTTTGCTAATGACTGAGCAGGATATCCTGCAGCGCTCTACAGATCACGTTACTGAGCGTGATTATCCCGATACCTTTAGGTGGAATAGTTCCCAACTAAAACTTTTCTATAACTTTGAACCCGGAAGTGACGATGATGGTGTCACCCTTCAAGTGCCTTTACCCTTATTAACGTCATTGCCTAAGCAGAAAATGGAATGGCTTGTGCCTGGTTTACTGGAAGAAAAATGCATCGCACTGCTTAAGGGATTGCCAAAACAACAAAGAAAACATTTTGTTCCTGTACCAAATCATGTATCAGCTTTTATTCAGGCTATTGAGTTTGGAGTAGGTGATTTATATGAGGTTTTTGCCAAGCATTTGCTAAGAATGACAGGAGTAAAAATTTCTACTGATGATCTAAGTTGTGTGGAATTGCCAGATCATTTGTTGATGAATATCCGTTTAGTGGATGAAAAAGGTCATCTAATGGCTGAATCCCGCCATTGGGAGAGACTGAATGAGAGGTTTGCATCTCAAATAAGCCAGGATTTGAGTCAGTCGGAAGAGATGAGCTGGGGACGAGAGGGCCTAACTGATTGGGATTTCGACGAGCTGGAACCGGTGTGCCGGATAACTCAATACGCAGGAATGGAGGTTGATGCATATCCGGCATTGATCGATGTTGGGGGCAGTGTGAACCTAAGCCTTAAAACCTCAGGCTCTGAAGCTTCTCATTTAACAATTAATGGAACGCTACGTCTTGTTATTTTAAATATGAAAGAACAGGTACGTTTTTCCCGAAAGCAATTACAGGGAGCGAATTTTAGTCAGCTGCTTCTTTTCGGACGTGAATTGTTTTCTAAAGAGCAGCTGGAAGAGCAAATCATATGGATTGCATGTCGTGAATTACTCGGCATTGATAAAAAGCTAATTCGGAATAGAGACGAATTTACAAAAGGGGTAGCACACTGTAAGAGCGGTAATGTTGAAATGAGCCAACGGGTATTGAAACTGCTAACTGAGTCTTTCCAGTTACACCACGAAATACAAAAGCAGTTAAAGGGTAAAGTTCAACTTACAGAAGTTTCTGTTCTTAATGACATAAAGCAACAACTAGCTGACTTATTCTATAAAGGTTTTTTAAAAAACCTAAGCTTTGAAAAGTTGCAGGACTATCCGCGCTACCTTAAAGCCGTACAGATAAGACTGGATAAATTCAGAAGAAATATAAGGCAGGAAACATTATTAAGTGATCAGCTTAATAGCTTTAGGCAACAGTATAAAGATAGGTTAGCAAAAAATACCAAGCAGGGTATATATGACTACCAATTAGAAAATTATCGTTGGATGATAGAAGAATACCGGGTCTCGTTATTTGCTCAGCAGCTGGGGACTCGTGTCACGGTTTCTGAAAAAAGGCTCAAACAGTTGTGGGATAGTTTAGTGATTTGACTTAAGTCAACACATGGTGTCACTAATACCTTTGTCTCACAAAATGCTTTAGTTATATGAAGTTAAGGAGTTGCACATGCCATGAGGGTATGTTGTAATGCGCTAAATTTGTGCGTCAATATACTACTTATGGTTCAGTATTAAAGGAGTATGTTTTCTAAAGGAATAGATAAGTAGCAAATGACAGTACATGTTCGGCAAAAATCAAGAATAATAAAGCTAATAATTAAGCTGCCGAAGTAAAAGATATGAGAAAGTATTTCAATTTGGTTGAAATATTATTTTCTTATAGAATTTTCGTGGGTTTCCTGCAGCTTGCTTCAGGTGATCCAAGAAATAATTCACTACTAGTATGTTGAATATATTGAAGGGGAAATGTTGATGAAAAAGTCACTGATTGCTTTGGCTGTTGCTGGTGCTATGACTGCTCCAATGATCGCTCAGGCTGACGCTACTCTGTACGGTTCTTTCCGTATTGGTCTGCAGCAGGAGTCTGATGTAGATGGTGTAGATGGTGTTGACCGTGAGATCGAAGTTACTGACCAGTCTTCTCGTGTTGGTATCAAAGGTGATGTAGATCTAGGCCTTGAGAATACTAAAGGCCTGTTCCATTGGGAGTTTAACGTATCGACTGCTGATTCTAATAGCTACGGTGCTAAAACAAATTCTGGCAAATCTATGTTGGGCGAGCGTCTGGCTTACATCGGTGCTGCTGGTGATTGGGGTAAAGTCCTTATCGGTCGTCAGTACCACCCGCACTACCTGTTGATCAGCGCACCTACAAACCTGTTCAACCCAGGTTCTGGTGATTACGGTGAGCGTTTCAACCTAGGTAACACTTACCACAAGCGTACTGATAACACTATCGCGTACTACACTCCAAGCATGAACGGTTTGACTATCATCGCTGGTGCTGTACTGGCTTCAACAGCAAACGATGAAGATGGTGCTTTTGATGACACTGTTGATGGTTACAATGTTGCTGCTACGTACTCTGCAAACAACCTGACAGTTTCCGCTTCATACGGCGACGTTGAGTCTTCTGATGTAGGTGGTACTACAGGTAAGGATGTTTGGGGTGTTGCTGCGAAATATAAGATGGACGCCCTGGAAGTTATGGCTAAGTATGAAGCTTCTGAAACTGAAGTAGCTGGTTCTAAAACTGCTGATGAAGACGTATGGGAGCTGGGTGCACGTTATACTGTAGGTGCTACATCCCTTTACGCTCGTTACGCTGATTACAGTGATGATGAAGTAGCTGGTGATGCTGGTGATCTGGACCAGTTCGGTCTTGGTGTACAGCAGAAGCTGGGTAAAGGTCGTGTATTCCTTGAGCACGTAAACAATGACGATAACGATACCAATGCAGGCGATCGTACTGTTGCTGGTTACCGCGTAGACTTCTAAGTCTCAACATTTCCTTTTGGAAATTTTAAAAAGGCTTCCTTCGGGAAGCCTTTTTTTGTTTAATCTTTTCTTATAACTCAATGAATTAAAATTGAGCCTTTTTCTTATTTTTTTTCTGTTTAAGTATTCGCTACAATTAGTGCTCATTGTGCAGGCGCAAGGATATACAAATGAGAGTGAAGTTTCGAAGTTTAATGGTGGTGAGTTTTTTATCTATTTTTTTATCTCAGAATATTACTGCGCAAGAAGTTGAAGCCGATCCTTGGGAAGGTTTTAACCGTGCGGTGTTCAGTTTTAATGAGACTCTGGACGCATATGCACTTAAACCTTTAACCAGAGGTTATAAGGCTGTGATGCCAGATGTTATTGAACAAGGTGTTTCTAATTTCTTTGATAACCTTGCAGATGTGGGAACTATGGTGAATAACCTGTTGCAGGGGAAGGTCGATAATGCGGTTGAAGACTTAGGGCGCGTGGCTTTTAATTCAACCTTTGGGCTTGTTGGATTTATCGATGTAGCTACACCAATGGGTATTGAAAAGCACAATGAAGATTTTGGACAGACTTTAGGGTATTGGGGTGTTGATAGCGGTCCTTACCTTGTACTTCCTTTCTTTGGTCCAACCACAGTGCGTGATGGAGTGGGTAAAGTGCCAGATACATTTCTTGATCCCGTTCACTACGTAGAAGATAACGGCGCCCAGAATGCCCTGTATATTACGCGAGCGATAGATACACGAGGCAGCTTGCTTGAATCAGAAAAACTGATATCTGGTGATAGATATTCTTTTATCCGAGATGCGTATCTTCAGAAGCGTGAATTCGATATTGTGGATGGTAATATTGAAGATTATGATGACAGTAACTTCTGATCTGGTTTTTAAAGGATGGATTTGACCGAGGGTTGAATCCACCCAATGTGATGGGAGCTCTCATTCCTTGGTATCCTTTTCCAGAGAATACGAATAATTTTATTGCATGTTAAAGCACTTAGTTTTAACGTGGTGCTTCATATCACTTGCCCGGTGGCAGAGTTATGAAACAATCCTATCAGACCATTTTATTAGTTGATCATGTTGCTGAAGCCATCGATTGTATAATCGATACTTGTAATGCTGCTTCCTTGCCTCCTGTAAAAATATCAACTGCATTCAGTGCTCAGTATGCAGCCGAACTGCTGGCAGAAAATGAGTTCTCAGTTTTGGTGATTGGTATTGGTGAAAATATTAAGCTGGCAGAAATTTCCGATCTAACAGCCCTTCACGCACCAAAACCAACGATTGTGATTTTACCATCAGGTTCCTCAGATCAGGTTATTCCTGCCCTGAGATCAGGGGCTTCTGATGTGTTTCTCCAGGACACTGTTTGCGATGAGAAAGGAGAGTTTCTTAACGCTTTAGATAAGCTATTGAAACAAGCTGATTTAATAGAGAAAAACTTCCATTATCGGGATGAATTGCAAAGAAGCCTTGATGAGTTAAAGGCTGATCAGCAAGCTGCCCTGCAAATACAACAAAACATGTTGCCAGATAAGGAAGTGGATTGTGGGGCAATCAAAACGAGCTTTCTCGTTATCCCATCTCTTTATCTCAGCGGGGATTTTGTGGATGTTGTTCCTATTGATAGTAACAGGACGTTGTTCTATTTAGCTGATGTCTCCGGACATGGAGCGTCTTCCGCTCTGGTTACTGTGCTGCTTAAGAATATGACAAACCGTTTGTTAAGGAACTTCCGACGTGGCTCTAGTTTCGACATTTTAACTCCTATAGATACCTTGCATCGAATCAATTCAGAATTACTGGATACAGGTCTAGGTAAGCACCTGAGTATTTTTTTAGGTCTCTATGATGCTGAAGACTCAAAACTGATCTATGCTGTTGGTGGTCATCATCCCATGCCAATACTTAGGAAAGGCGATGAAGCGTCATTTCTCGTAGGTAGAGGTATGCCTGTTGGGCTTTTCCCCGAGCCAATGTTTGAGCAAAAAGAGATATGTTTAGGCCCTGAATTTGAACTGGCAGTCTTTTCTGATGGAATATTGGAAATGCTCCCGGAAGAAACTATGGATGATATGGAACAAAGGCTTTTAAAAGCGGTTATAGAGACTAAAGGAGCAGGGCCAGAAGAGATCAAACAGAGCCTACTTCCCGGTATAATAAATGATGCACCTGATGATATAGCAATTATGACAATTAGTAGGCGGTAGGATGCAAGCAGGTTCGATTTTTTCGGCTTTAGTTGATGGAAGCTATGTACTGAAGTTTATAGGGGACGTAAGGTTAACCTTATGTTCTTCGCTTGATTCCCACCTTGATAGCACGCTGGATAATCCTGAAATATCAGAAATCCTTATTGACCTAACTCAGGTGGAAGGTATTGATAGTACATCCCTTGGGTTGATTGCTAAGTTGTCTGTCAAAGCTAAAGACAAAGGTTTACCTAAGCCTGCTTTAGTGTCCACAAACCAGGACATCACACGAATTTTGATCACAATGGGATTTGATCATGTGTTTGTTTTATTGGATCAATTACCCTCATCGGCAAAAGAATTAAAACAGCTACCATTTGTTCAGGAGTCAGTTGAAGAGATGCAGGAGCGGATTATATCAGCCCACAAAGTGCTAATGGGGCTGAATGAGTCAAACCGGGAAGCGTTTAAGGATCTGGTCTCAACATTAGAATCTATCGAAAAATAAGAAATTTTCTTATATATCTTTATCGCTGAGTTAATAGAATGGTTATCTGGAAGGGGGTTGCAATGGATTTGCACGTGTTCACAGGGATGAGCTGCCCCATCTCATCGTTTAAGGAATGAGCGATGACCGATAAGGATGTCGGGGAAATGGCCCGTAGGCAGGATTTTACCTACGGGCTTTTTTTATTTCATATTCTGATAGGTAATCGTCGCTGCCCCCATGTGCCGGGTTCTAACGATAGTTTTCCTGATAGTTTTTCTCCGCAACAAGAACATTCTCCATTGCTATCCAGATTCCAGGTTCCCAATTCATACCAGCAGCGCTCTATGAGTAATGAGCCGCAATTGTGGCAATAGGTACTATTACCCTGTGCATCGTATACGTTCCCAGTATATGGATGGTGGATACCTGATTTTTTTGCGATTTCTCTAGCACGGGTGAGAGTGGTTGGTGGTGTTCTGGGCTTGTTGAGCATTTTCCAGTCAGGGTGGAAGGCTGTGAAGTGGATCGGAATATCAGGCCCAAGATTGTCGTATACCCACCGGCAGAGTGCTTCAAGCTCTTCCGTACTATCATTTTCATCTGGTATGAGCAGGGTTGTTATCTCAAACCAGGTGTTGGTTTCATGTTTCAGATAGAGCAGCGTGTCCAGAACTGGGGCTAAATCTCCACCACATATCTTTTTGTAAAACGCCTGATTAAAGGATTTAAGGTCTATGTTTGCGGCATCCATTTTGGAGAAAAAACGTTTTCTTGGCTTATCACAAATATATCCTGCAGACACAGCGACACTCTTGAGCCCCAGGGCATGGCAGGCATCAGCTATATCAATTGCATACTCCATAAAAATAACGGGATCATTGTAGGTGAATGCAACTCCTATGCAGGAGTGTCGTTTTGCTGCTTCAGCTATTTGCTGAGGAGAGGCTTTCTGAGCCAGCTTATCCATCTCTCGGGATTTACTCATATCCCAGTTCTGACAGAACTTGCAGTTAAGATTACAACCAGCAGTACCAAACGAGAGTATCGGTTGTCCGGGATAGAAATGATTCAGGGGTTTCTTCTCTATAGGGTCAATACAGAAGCCACTGGATCTACCCCAGGTATATAGCTTGATCTCTCCATCTTCGCAGCCGCGAACAAAACACAGTCCGCGTTGGCCCTCTTTGAGTTTGCAATAGCGAGGGCATAGGTCACATTGGACGCGACCATCAGTTAGGGTATGCCAAAAAACAGTTGGGTGAGGAATGGTGAAGTCAGACATAATTATTCCTGAGCTTTATAACTCAAGTATAGAATGTTTACCGGAATAAGGTTTTAGGCGATGCGTTGTACATCCACAGAAACGCTTAATTCCTGGCTATTGCCACCGTCAAATATAACACCTCTCATCGGAGTTACGTCTGAGTAATCTCTTCCCCAGGCAGTAGTGATGTGTTGGTCTGCAGGAATATTATCATTGGTTGGGTCGAACTCGAACCAGCCTTCTCCCGGCGAAAAAACAGCAAACCATGCATGCGAGGCATCAGCTCCAATCATTTTTACTTCTCCTGGAGGAGGAAGGGTTTCCAAATAGCCGCTGACATAGCGTGCAGGGTACCCAAGCGCTCTAAGGCAGCCTATTGCTAGATGTGCAAAGTCCTGGCAAACCCCATGTTTGTTTTCCAGTACTTCATTTAGAGGTGTTGCGACCGTAGTAGAAGCCGGGTCGTATTTGAATTCTTTGAATATTTTACTGGTTAAGGCTCTAACCGCTGAGAGCAGTGGCAGGTTTTCATCAAATACATCCTGCGCGTATTCCCGCAGTTCTTTGGATGATTTGATCATTGGGGAGTCCAGTATATATTCCCGGGCTTCAATTATTTCTGGAGAAGTGGGTTGCTCCAACAGGCATCGAGCCTGGGCGCAAGTATTGCCTAAGTCCAGATTAAGAGAACTTCGATCAGGTAACGTATCTATTTCGGTTGTGACATCGATGACCAGCTTTTTATGAGGTTTCTGCAGAGAGAAATAAAAACAGTTGTTGCCAAAATAATCCTCCCTTTGATTCATGTAAGCGGGTTTGGGTGTGATGTTTACCTGAGTTTTTGTGCAACTTTGATAATCAGTATCACGCGGTAGCAAATGAGCTTGGTTGTAGCACAGGGATACAGCGCGGCTATAGTTGTAATTAGTGATATGCCGAATACGGTAGATCATAAGAATGCCCCTCCCTGAGTTGATCCCAATTGTTGTGGGCCTGATTGATGGTCGAAGTACTGATCACTCAGAACGGATGCGAATTGTTCCACTTGGTCTGCAATTTCTTCCATTAGCTTGTAAAGCAAACTACGGGATTGGTTAGCAGGAGTATATTTCGCTAACTGATCCAGATCTGCCAATTGGATATCATTGAGTGATTTTATCAGTAGTTTTTCACCGGGGCTTAATCCTAGCTTCAGCAGAGTTGCCTGTGGCAACTCCAGATAGTGATTCTGGAGTCTTTGTAACTGATAGAAAAGGGATCTTGGGTTAGTTGAATCAAGCATTAACAGCTCTAACCCGTGGGCGACATCTGTATGTGTCCTGTAACGTCGTCTGAATGTGATAAGTGCTTCCACACTAAGCAATACTGATTCCAGAATCTGCTTTTGTTGAGAGCTGGGTAGGGCGCATGTTAACAGAGATTTAAGTAACTTAGATGTTTGTAAAGTTCTTTCAGTTCTGCGGCCAATTTCCTGGAACTTCCAGCCAACGCCTCTGAGCATGCTTTCATGACTGAGACCTGATAATGCGAGCAAGGTGGTTACGAGTGGGTCAAGTGATTCCTCAGGGGCAGATGGAAGGCCGCTGATGAATGACCGTTCAAGCTCGTAAATGTTGTCTCTAAGGTCGTTAATAATTCTATGGGTATCCGCAGATAGCATCTCTTTAACTTCCTCTGAGCTGGTCAGAAGAGCGAGTAAGCTGGATTTGATGCTACCTGGTCTATTGCCATCCAGGATGATATCAATTAATTCCTGATCCGGATTGTCCAGCAGCTTTTGATTCATGAAGCCAGGAAGGCAGTTTGTTTGTTGTGAAAGAGCTTGTAGCAGCAATTCCCTACATTTTTCAGGCAGCGGTTCAATACCGTTTAACTGCATGAATATAGTACGAATCAAACGCAGTGTGGATTCAGCTCTTTCTGCATAACGTCCCATCCAGAATAGGTTTTCTACAACACGGCTTGGTAGGTTAGCTTCATGCGCCAGATCTGTAATACCAGAGTGTTCTTCAATTAAGGAAACTTGCTTTTCAGGCTCTGATGCTAAAATCCAGGTGTCTTTACTCTGGGAACCCGCTTGATTCGTAACTACTGTATCCGTACCGCTTAGGCCGACACGGGTTAAACCGCCAGCCATAACAGAATAAGTGCTTTGGCTGCTTGCCTGATTAGATACGGTAAAGCTTCTGAAAATCGACGGCCTGGAATTTATCTGTTCATTTTGCCATGAGGGCAAATATGAAGGCGAGATATAACTCTGAGCGACATAGAGGTGCGGATATTTCTGGATGCGTGCCAGCACCTCGGCTTTTTTACTTTCAGTTAACAGGTGACCATAAATGCTGGGGTTCTCAACCTGCCGCATTGCGGGTTTGATAATAAGATCATCAAGATTTGACTTCACATAGCTCAAATCGTTTTTATCCCCACACCACCATGTTCCTACAGAGGGCAAGGTGAGCTCACGTCCAAAGAAAAACTGACTGATTTTGGGTAGATATTTTAGTAGTGCCGGAGTTTCCAGAATACCCGACCCCAAGGGGTTACTGACGACTACATTGCCAGCACGTACGACCTCTAACAGTCCGGGAATACCCAGGAATGAGTCGGATTTTAGCTCTACAGGGTCACAATAAATATCATCGACACGGCGTAAAATTACATCAACTTTACTCAGTCCGTTCAACGCTTTCAGCCATACATGACCATCTCTTACAGTCAGGTCACTGCCTTGAACAAGAGGGTATCCAAGATAATTTGATAAATAGGTATGCTCGAAATACGTCTCGCTGTAAGCGCCGGGTGAGAGGATGACGATCTGTGGATCGTCAGTATCAGTGCTCAACGACGACAGGGTATTACGCAACGATTGGAAAAACAGGGCTAATCGATGAACCTGGCTATCCCGGAAAATGCTGGGCATAACACGGGATAAAACTGTTCTGTTTTCTAACGCATAACCGGCTCCGCTTGGCGCCTGGGTTCGATCTCCAATGATAACAATTTTGCCATCAGGGCCCCGTACCATGTCAGCTGCATGCATGGTTAACTGATGCTCTCCAGGAATTGAGATCCCTTGGCACTGCCGAAGAAAACCGGGATGACCATAAATGATTTCTGGCGGGATGATGGAGTGCTTGATTAAGTCCCTTGGGCCATAAATGTCTTTTAGCAAAAGGTTAAGTAATTCAGCGCGTTCGATCAGTCCTGATTCAATCCTTCCCCAGTCGTCACTGGGGATAAGCATTGGAATAGGATCGAGTTCCCAGGTTTTTGCACTGAGTGGATCGGCAGAAAGGTTATAGGTCGCGCCATCATCTCTAAGAATGCGGGATGCTTTTTTATATCGATCCTGTAGTCCGTTCTGGCCTAGAGCATTAATGCTATCCAGCAAATACTCCCAGTGGGCACGTGGCGTTTTGAAGTCATCATAAGCTTCATTAAAATGCCCATCTGGGGGGGAGTTCCATTGCAAGGCCTGCACTGGCTGTGAACTCTGAGATTGCTCCATATTTGCTGGTCTACTACCTGTTACTGAATATGCACGCATTATAGCGGCTATTTCAGAAAATTAAGCAAATTTATTATGCCTCACAGGCAACCTGTAGTTGATGGGCTTCTGATTTAATCTTTCCAGTTTTTAGTTCTTCGTTTTCCACATTAAAGGCAAACCAGTTTTCACTGAATTCGTTGTGTAGCTCAGACACTTTTATCTGTAGTTCATTCAGATAATCCCGGAAATCTTCATCCAAAGCTTTGCCATTATCGAGTGGGAAATGAAGCGATTTCAAGGCTTCCAGGCTGGAAAGCGGTTTTTCTGAACGAGGCAGTTTATGCATTGCGCTTTCAATTTCATTCAAGCAAAACGAGATCGTTCTGGGGAAATGCGGATCTTCCAATAGAAAGCGTGCTACCTTGCTGGATTGCACTGCGGTGCGAATGCTTCTGCGATAATTCATGTAAGCACTCAGAGAGCGCAATACGCTTCCCCAAACGATTTGACTTAAATTGATCCGGGTTCCCTCATTGGGTTGCAGCATGATTGAAGCACCTGCATCCAGAATGCGGGTAGTCATATCTGCCCGTTCGATATTTTTACCTAAAAGAACAAACTGCCAGGTCGCATCCCTGCTCATAGCGCTCTCAAACAAACCATTAATTTCCTGGCAGTGTTTGATTACCGTGTTTAGGAACTGATGACGATTGGTGCGATTGATCCCCTGGCGGATATTATTCCGGGCATACAGGTCGAGTTCATTGATCAATTCCCAGGTGTCCTGAGGAACTACATCGCGTGTAGTTCGAATGTTTTCTTTAACCTGTTTTAGTGATGAGAGCATCGAGCTTGAATTGGTGTCATCAGCCAGGAGGAATTTAACAACATTGTGCTCATCCTGCACTTTATATCGCTCAGTGAACCGCTCGGTACTGCTGTTGATAATAATCAGATTATACCAACCGATATTTGTGTCTCGTGGAAGGTCAAACAGCAGGTTATCGTAAACACTTAACAGTCGAGCTGTATTTTCAACGCGCTCAAGGTAACGAGCGCCCCAGTATATTCTTTCAGCTACGCGAGATAACATAATTATTTAACCTCCGTATCAACGATCCAGGTATCTTTACTACCGCCGCCTTGTGATGAATTTACAACCAGAGAACCTTTTGTCATGGCAACTCGGGTCAGTCCACCTGTGGTGACATAGGTTTCCTTGCCTTGAAGAATGAATGGCCTCAGATCCAGGTGTCTGGGTTCAAGATTACCAGAACTAATCAAAGTCGGCGCAGTGGACAGGCTTAATGTTGGCTGGGCAATGTAGTTGCGGGGGTTGTCTTGAATCAACTCAGCAAATTTAGCCTGCTCTTTTTTAGTTGAGTGTGGACCGACCAGCATTCCATATCCCCCGGATTCGTTAGCCGGTTTGACGACCAGCTTGTCCAGATTTTTCAGTACATATTCACGTTGATCCTCATATTCACAAAGGTAAGTTTCAACATTCGGCAGGATGGGTTTTTCGTTAAGGTAATATTCTATTATCTGGGGTACATAAGCATAAACAACTTTATCATCTGCCACGCCTGCGCCTGGAGCATTAGCTAATCCAACATTGCCTGCTTTCCAAGCCCGCATTAACCCAGGTACACCCAAGACAGATTCTTTGTTAAATGCTTCAGGGTCGAGGAATTCGTCATCTATACGTCTATAAATGACATCGACGCGTTCCGGACCTGAGATGGTTTTCATATAGACACAATCATCATCTGCGACAAACAGGTCACTGCCTTCTACAAGCTCAACTCCCATTTGTTGGGCGAGAAATGCATGTTCAAAATAGGCAGAGTTGAAGATACCCGGGGTCATAACAACAATTTCGGGTTCTTCTATTTCCCTTGGAGAGAGACTGGCCAGCATATCAAATAGTTGAGAGGTGTAATCATCGACAGGAAGAATGTTTTCCTTCTCAAATATTTCAGGTAAGACACGTTTAGTTATGGCTCTGTTTTCGAGCATATAGGAGACGCCGGAAGGCACCCTTAAATTGTCTTCTAAAACATAAAATGTTCCGTCGGCATCACGGACCAAGTCAGTCCCGCAAATGTTTGCCCAAACGCCATGGGCAGGAGTTACGCCGATACACTCAGGGCGAAAATTCTTTGATTTTGTGATGATGTGTTCAGGAATGATTCCGTCTTTAATGATCTTCTGCTCATGGTAGAGATCATTAATAAACATGTTTAATGCTTTCAGACGTTGTTGTAGGCCATCCGCCGCAACTTTCCATTGTCTTGAAAGAATTGTCCTGGGGATGATGTCAAATGGCCAGGCGCGATCAATATTGCCTTCTTCGGTATAGACGGTAAAAGAAATCCCCATTTCCTGAATGGTTGCTTTTGCCATCAGACTGCGTTTGTCTAATTCCTCTACATCCATCTCAGCAATATGTTTGACTAACTTTCGCGAGGGCTCTCTTGCCTTACCCTTATTTGTAATCAACTCATCAAAATGTCGTTCTGAGTCGTAATTGTCCCAAATAATACTCATACCCTGTCTTCTCTCCATATCCAGGTTGGTATGCACCTTAATTGTGCATTGAATAGGGCGTCTATAATTGTGGTTGCACATATATTGTGCTTTATGGCGACAATTCCCTAAGAACCTGTAGGTTGTTTACATTGCATTTGGATTCAGCAATTATCAGGCCAGTGTTCTATATTTAGCCTTATGTCGGGCTGAACGTTATCCAAAAAATTTGTGGATAATTCTGTTAGTTTTTTATTAGTACAATTTTATGAGTCAGTAATTACAGTTGTTCTAGAGAATTGGACAAAAAAACGCCATAAGAGGCGAGATTACTGCTTGAGTTTAGACCCTGTATTCAAGTGTTGCCTATTAGGTTCATAACCAGGTAACAAGAAAGCTCATTCAGGTATTAAACAGATTCGATTGCCGGTTGAGAAAATCATGCATTATGAAGGGGCATTTTGAACCAAAGAGTATTGGGTAACCTTCTTTAGTTCTGTTTTTTATTTTTTTGCCGCATTTGTGCAGAGGGTTGTTTATAGTTTGTACTGATGTTTCTTTTTATTAACCAAGGACTTTTAAATTATGTCCTCATCCAGCTCCTACCGTATTTTTCTTTATTGGTTACTTTCGGCGAGCTTAATTGGGTTCGCTCTATACGTTAGTTGGGATTTAGGGGTGTTGGAATCCATCCTGAAGAGCGATATCACCCGTATCACTGTGATTATATTGTGTTTACTTTTTTTAGCATCTATTCACTGTGGTTATCGAAGTTGGTATTTAACTGTTCAGCTACGTATGGCTGAGCAACTTCAACTGCAGATGGAAATACCTGATCGCCAAGAGGCTTTTCTTTTTTCTAATGGGCAATCATTGGTTCAGGATTATCTAGAGGGTCTGCAAAACGGGGATTCGGAGCAGGATAAAGTAATATTATCCGAAGTGTTGGCTGAAAAGCTAAGAGGTTCGCATCAGGTAGGTTGGTTTGTAGCGGGTTTGGTAATCAAATTGGGGTTGCTGGGTACCGTTGTGGGCTTTGTTTTGATGCTTAGCTCAATATCCGGCCTGGATAATCTGGATATTTCAGACATAAAACAACTTATGCAACAGATGACACAGGGCATGGGGGTTGCAATGAACACAACCATGGTTGGTTTGGTGAGTAGCATGTTGCTGGGGATGCAGTATCTGTTGTTGGATCGATGCGCAGACCAAGTTGTGATTACCGGTGTGGAAATCGGGCAGGAATATTGCCTGCCGGCTTCAAGTAGCAAATAAAGGTCTGTTTATGGCTTTGTTTCAACGCAAATCAACTACAGAAATTGATCCTTTCACCGACCTTTTGTTTAATGCATTGCTGACGTTCACTTTCCTTTTTTTAATTGCGTTGCTGTTGTTAAACCCTCCTGCCAAAACAGGCATTATTGACCCAAAAGCAGAATTGCTGGTGACAGTCAGTTGGCCAGATAGAGATCCGAATGATATTGATGTCTGGGCTTCTGGGCCAGATGGCAAACAGGTTTGGTACAAACGTACTCAGGATGGATTGATGCACCTGGATCGTGATGATCGAGGGTTGGCGAATGATACTCAGGTGATTAATGGCAAAGAGATTGTTAATCCCTTGAATCAAGAGGTGCTGACTATCAGAGGAAGGCCGCCCGGAGAGTACATCATCAATGTTCATTACTTTAAAAGTGAGGATAAGATCGAGGTTCCGGTGACCGTCTATCTGGCTGAGGTTAATCCGGTGATGAAAGTCTTACACTATCACACCGCTGTATTGAAAAAAGAAGGCGATGAGCAAACTGCAGTGCGCTTTACACTTACTCCAGGGGGTAAGGTAACAAACATTAATCGGTTGCAAAAAAGTCTGGTGAAGGCAATAACAAAATGAGCGAAGTACTTCTTAGTTTGAGTTTTGGATATGTGTTTTTGGTGGCCTTGTTACTGCTGACGGTGATCTTCAGTCGTCTTGGCTGGTTGCTAAAAGCAGGATTGATTGTGTTGGCATTGGGGTTCTATTGGCTGAGTTATCAGGGGTGGAAAGAAACTCAGGGTTGGCCAACAGCTACAGCATTACCTGATCGTTTTTTGCTCCACTATGCGGTTATAGAGGAGCCTGATGAAGAGTTAGGATTACAGGGCAGTATCTTTCTGTGGTTATCGGATCTGAAAAATGTTCAACCTGCAAAACAGCCCAGAGCTTATCAACTTGATTACGATCAGGGAACTCACGGTAAAGTGTCAGAGGCATTACGGGAAATTCAGAATGGTAATTTACAAATTGGCAGCGTGAATCCTAATGCAGAGTTACCAGTGACAGATACCCAAATGAAACGAGCCGGGCAGAAACATTTAGGGTTGGAATTTGTAAAACTACCCGATCCAGCACTTCCGGAGAAATGATCAATGCGTAATCTGCTGGTTTTTATCTGTTTGATACTGCTCAGTGGTTGTGGGCCTGATATACCTGAAAACGACTTTTTTCCGTTACAAAAAGGTGTTATCTGGCAATATAAAGTGACAAAAAACATTGCTAATAACCCGAAAATTAATCGCTTCACAATGACCAATCTTGGTGCAGTTGAATTGAACGGTGATTATGAAGGGTTGCCCGTTTATATAAGGCGCAGTAGTCAGGGAACCGATTACTTCATTCTGCAGGATGATAGTGGAAGTCATCGTGTAGCGAAGAGAACGGTGGTAGAGCTCAAACCCACTATGGATATTGAAGAACGTAAAATTCTTCCCGGATTTAAAGATCTTGAAGAAGGTAGGTTCTGGTCAGTGGATACTCAGCCCTATGCTTTAAGGGGTGTTGATTTCCACTCTTTACCTGATCCAGGTTTAAAACAGTTTGTGATGTCGAATGAGATTACTGATGTAAATGCGACAGTTTCAGTACCCGCTGGAACGTTCGAAAACTGTATTTTAGTAACTGGACAGGGACAGATAAGCATGTATGTTGATCCACGCTTAGGCTATCAGGATATTCTGATAACTCAAAAAGAGTGGTACGCACCTGGTATCGGTTTGGTCAAACTTACTCGGGATGAACCGATGGATTTACCCATGTTTAAAGGAGGAACAATCATTTTTGAACTAGAGAGTTTTAAGCCTTAAATTACGCAGAAGAGTGAAGCTCTTTCATTGTGTTTAAAGCCCAGTCAATGCTTTGTTGGTAAGCTAAGGCTAGATTGCTATTGTCGTCACAATGGTCAATGTCATCCCATTCTCCAGCCATAAAGTGTTTTACATCTTCTAAGAGAATTCCTAAAGGCCCTTCATGAGTAAGAAGGGCGGTTTTAATCTCGTTTGCTAGAGCGAGTTGCTCGAGTATCTGATCAAGAGGCATATTCAGTAAACCATCAATCCCAGATAGAATTCCGAGTAAAAAAGCATTATTGGATTTCGTGCTGTATGTCGCAGAGAGAATTTCGCACATTTTGGCGCGAATCAAGATTTGCCTGGTCAACTCATTTGTTTGGCTTTGGCATTGAGAAACACCGATTAGAAGTGTCCATTTCTTAAGTTCATCAAGACCTAGTGCAATGATTGCCTCAGATATATTGGAAATTTCCCGGGAAATAGCAAATCTGGCTGAGTTAACAATCTTTAATAGTCTGATTACCAGATCAGGGTCCTTACTGATAATATTTTCTAATGAAGTAGGCGAGGCATTTGAGTTTTCCAGTTCAGCTAAGAGGTGCAGCATTGTTGTACTGCTAGCAGAATGTTTACATCCTTCTACAAGTTGAGGATGGCAGAAAAAATATCCTTGAAAGAGTTTAAAACCCAGACTCTTGCAGTATTCAAATTGTTGGTGCGTTTCTACTTTTTCAGCGAGTAGGGTTACGTTATGTTGTTTTAATTCGTGTAAATGTTGAAGAAGCTGCGTTGGTGATAGTTGTTGAATATCAATTTTTACTACCTGGATATTGCTTAGGGCAGCATCCCAGCTTTTATCATAAATAAAATCGTCTAAAGCTAATCGGTAACCAGCTTTAGTCAGATTTTCAATCCTATCCAGTAGTTCATCTGTTACCGGAACATCCTCAAGAATTTCCAGGACCAGAGCTTCCGGTTTTAGAGAGGGAAGATTGCCACTGTAGAGCCACTCAGCATTAAAATTTATAAAAGCGGGAATGGTTTTAATTTTACCATCTTGAAAAATGCTACTGTAGGCATGCAACAAAACCTGAGCAGTTGCTTCAGTTCCATTGAAGGGGGTAGCGGGCCCTAATCCTTCGGGGCTTCTGTAAAGCAACTCATATGCAACAGTGTTTAGCTTACTGTCAAAAATGGGCTGACGTGCTAATAAAATTGATGAACTCACAATCTCTGCTTTTTATAATTGTGTGAAAAATGAACTGCTTAGGTGCATACCGATGATAGTTAGGTATTCATGAAATTACCAGAACCATAAATTGCAGTGGATTATTGCTCTACTTGTCTGGCCAAAGTTTTGGGGGGTTAAGGAAAAATGTGTTTACCTGTTTCATGCTGCACAATTATTTGCATCCTTAGGATGTTGTACGGGCTGAACATTGATAAAATCAGCGATCTATAACCGTAATCAAGGTGATATTAAGCGTGACAAAGTTTCGACCCTGTATAGATCTCCATCAAGGGCAGGTTAAACAGATTGTTGGGGGGAGTTTGAGTGACAAAGGCGCTGATACAAACTTCATCAGCCCGTATAACGCTGAATATTACGCCGACCTGTATCGCCAGCATAAGTTAAGTGGTGGGCACGTTATTGCATTAGGGCCGGGTAATAAAGAACAGGCTCTGCTTGCTTTAAAGGCCTGGCCGCAAGGTCTTCAGTTTGGCGGTGGAGTGAACCATGAAAATGCTGAAGAGTACCTCAATGCCGGTGCTTCTCACGTTATTGTAACCTCCTTTTTGTTTGAAAATGGCCAGTTCAGCTGGGAAAAACTGAATCAGATAAAAGCTGTAACGGGCGCGGAAAAGTTGATTCTTGATCTTAGCTGTCGAAAAACACCCTCCGGTTGGAATATTGCAACAGATCGCTGGCAGACAGTAACGGAAACTGTAATTAATCTAGAAACGTTACAACAACTCAGCGAACATTGTGCGGAATTTTTGATTCATGCCGCTGATGTTGAAGGGTTGCAGGCAGGTATTGACCAGGATTTAGTTGTATTTTTAGGCAAGCACTGTTCGATTCCTGTGACTTATGCTGGTGGCGCTCGCTGCCTGGATGATCTCAAACAGGTTGAAAGTCTATCTGGCGGCAAAGTAGATCTGACAATTGGTAGTGCGTTGGATATTTTCGGTGGTAAAGGTGTGACGCTGGAAGAGTGTATAAACTGGAATAACAGATAAAGTGAATAGAAAAACAGCGAACTTATTGTTCGCTGTTTTTGTGAGTTTTACTTAAACAATTCCAAATACTCCGAATAGCCTTGCTGCGCGAGCTTCTCTTTAGGAATAAACTTCAAAGATGCTGAATTTATGCAGTAACGTAGTCCGGTAGGTGCTGGGCCATCTGGGAAAAGATGCCCAAGGTGGGAGTCAGCAAGAGGGCTGCGAACTTCCACTCGCTTCATAAAGAATGAGTTATCTTCTTTCTCTAAAATGGAAACGCCTCGGATGGGTTGTGTAAAGCTTGGCCATCCTGTGCCTGATTTATATTTATCTGTGGAAGAGAATAAAGGTTCGCCACTAACGATATCAACGTAGATGCCCGCTCGTTTTTCGTTCCAGTATTCATTATCAAACGCTCGTTCAGTTCCATCTTCCTGAGTAACTTTGTACTGAAGTGGAGACAGGGTAGATTTAAGATAATGCTCTGTGGGTTTTACAAACTTATCTGCTGGTTCGTCAGCGATTGAAGCCTGATCTTTGAATTTGGAATAGTCAAATTTGTAATCTTTTCCCCAGACTGATTCAAGGTATTTATCTCGCCCCGATCCATTTCGATAGTAGCTATATCGCAGGGGATTTTTCGTGTGGTAATCCTGATGGTAATCTTCAGCAATGTAAAAGCTTTTGAATGGGCTTATCTCTGTTGCCAGAGGTGATTGGTACTTACCCGTTTTTTTCAGCTCCAATACTGATTTTTCGATAACCCTTTTTTGAGCAGGGTTATGGTAAAAAATTGCGGGACGATATTGTTTTCCCCGGTCGATAAATTGCCCATTACCATCCACAGGGTTCATAACTCGCCATAGTCTGTGTAATAAACCCTCGTAAGAGATTATATCCGGATTGTAGTACACCTGTATTGCTTCGGTGTGCTTGGTTTTCCCTGATGCAACCTCTTTATAGGTGGGATTATGCTTTTCACCTCCGCTGTATCCAGAGATGACCTGTAAAACTCCGTCGAGCTTTTCAAAATCTGATTCGGTACACCAAAAGCAGCCCCCGGCAAACGTTGCAACAGCATGTTTATCTGTTTGCAGAGATGAGTTTGCAAATAGTGGTAAGGCTATGCCCAATCCGACCAGTAACAAAAAGGGATTGATGAATGAGCTTTTCATTATTGTGTTCTCTAAACTATGTAATTGTTGTAATTAAGCAGTGCAAATATAAATAAGTTAAAGTCTTTGAACACAGTTTTTGGAATTGGTTCATTCTGATGTTGAGCGATATGAAATGTAAATGTTCTCGAAGATGTGATGAACCCACTGATTCAGCTTGGAATTTTTATAAGGGTTTGTAATATCAGATATAAATAAAACAGTTAAATTGCTTTGGCTAGGCCAAAAGGCTTTGACTTATCCCGATAGTTAAGAGAACTTTACACTTATGGATGTTCGAAAACATTACGAGTGTAAACATTCTTTTGAACACAGCAATATACGCCGTTTAAGGACCATTAAGATGAGTGCTAAGAGCCTACTTACCCTTCCAGAAGAATTGTCTATTGCTAATGCGAGGGAATGGAAAAAACATCTATCAGATCTACTTCAAAAAGAGCCACCATTAACTATAAATGCGGCGGATCTTTCCCGTGTGGATACTGCTGCGATACAGATGCTCGCTGCATTTGTAATTCAAACAAAACAATCAAACCAAGAGTTTTCCTGGGTTGAACCCTCTGACATGTTTACGTTAACCGCTCAACGTTTAGGCATGTCACAGAACCTGAATTTAGATTAACAGACACAACAGTATTAATTGGAGAAAATAATGTCATCCATTCTCGTAGTAGATGATTCAGCCTCATTAAGAAATATGGTTACGTTTACCCTGAAGCAGGAAGGGCATCAGGTTGTTGAGGCTGTTGATGGGCAGGATGCATTAGGAAAGGCAAAAACAGGTCGATTTGATCTAGTGCTTACAGATGTCAATATGCCAGTCATGGACGGTATAACGTTTTGTTCAGAGCTACGAAAACTTCCAGCTTACAAATTTACCCCAGTTCTTGTTTTAACCACAGAGAGCTCGCCTGAAATGAAACAAAGGGGTAAAGGAGCAGGTGCGACAGGTTGGTTGGTGAAGCCATTCAATCCTGAAAAATTGATGAGTACCATTAAACGTGTAATCCGGTAATTAATCCTATGAGTATTGATCTGTCCCAGTTTATTGCAACTTTCCTGGAAGAGAGTTACGAGGGGCTGGAGGTGATGGAGTCCAGCCTGTTGAATTTGGATTCTGCTGATGAGGAAACGATCAATACTATTTTCAGAGCGGCCCATTCAATTAAAGGTGGAGCAGGCACGTTTGGTTTTTCTGAAGTTGCAGACTTTACTCACGTTGTAGAAACACTTCTTGATGAATTCAGAAGTGGTAAACAAAGTGTAACCCCGGATCTGATCAATCTCCTACTTGAATCAGTGGATTGCATAAAAGCTCTATTGGAAGCGGCTCAGGACGGACCTGAAGCAGATGCTGCAATGATTGGGAATGTGCATGATCGATTGCAGAAAGCGCTTGGGGGTGATTCTGTTGCTACTGAAACTAAGGCTGTTAGTGTTTCAAATGATCTTCTTGAAGCAGCTGAAGATGAAACGGTTAGTGAAGAAGTTAGAGCTGTTGTAGCAGAGAAAACAGCATGGAGTATTTGGTTTTCACCTCATAAAGAGCTTCTGCAAAGTGGTCACGAACCAGTGTTTATGTTCGAGGCCCTGGCTGATCTTGGCGAAGTTACAACAACACCTGCAATCAATAAGCTCCCTTCACTTTCTGAGATGGACCCCGAAGAGATCTATCTAAGCTGGAATATTCAACTCATCAGCGATTGTGATGAGTCTGAGATCAGTGAAATATTTGAGTGGGTTGAAGATGAATGTGATTTAAATATCACACAGAGTGATGTGGATAGCCGCCCAGCTGAGAAAAGCCCAGCTGAAGATGTACAAGGGTGGTTAATTCGTTTTACCACTCAGGAAGAATTTCTATCCACAGGTAATGAGCCTTGCTATATGTTCGAAGCACTGGCCGACTTAGGTGAACTTACGGCGACGCCAAGTCTGAATAGGTTGCCCGAATGGAGCCAGTTTGATCCGGAAAAACTGTATATTGATTGGACGATTTGTCTCAAATCGACATGTTCAAAAGAGGAAGTGAGTGAGATTTTTGAATGGGTCGAAGATATCAGTAAAGTTGAAATTACTGAGTTGTTTTCCCAATCTGAACAGCCTGAGCCAGAAAGTGCTGCAGAGGTGTCTTCGGCTGTCCCGGAAATAGAAGAAAAGGTTGAGAATAAGTTACCTCCAGTAACTGTTGCGCCGGTAGTTTCCACGCCAACAGTTGCATCTACGCAAAACGCAAGTAGAAAACCTGCGAAGGCGGTTGAAACCAGCTCTCTTCGAGTTGATACTGATAAAATAGACGCTTTGATAAATCGGGTAGGTGAATTAGTAATCACCCAAGCCATGTTAGGGCAGGTTGGAGAAGAACTATCCGAAATCGTAGCGGGTTCTGAATTGGAACGACTGCAGTCTGGCCTGGATCAATTAGAGCGTAATACTCGTGATCTTCAGGAAGACGTGATGCGGGTCAGAATGCTACCTATTAGTTTCGTCTTCAACCGCTTTCCCCGACTTGTTCATGACGTGAGTGGCAAGCTCGGTAAAAAAGTTGAGTTGGTTATTACGGGTGAAAATACCGAGATAGATAAAACTGTAATGGAAAAATTAGGTGACCCTATGGTTCACCTGATCAGAAACTCTCTGGATCACGGCCTGGAAACACCTGAGGAAAGGGTTGCAGCAGGTAAAAATGAAGTAGGTAAAGTTCAGCTGGATGCTTACCATCAAGGCGGTTATATCATCATAGACATCATTGATGATGGTAAAGGTCTAAACACGCAGAAAATTTATCAGAAAGCTTTGGATAATGGCTTAATCACTACAGACCAGCAGTTATCTGATGATGAAATCAACGAGCTTATTTTTAAGCCAGGCTTTTCAACCGCAGATGCGGTCAGCGACCTTTCAGGACGCGGTGTTGGCATGGACGTTGTCCGTCGGAATATTGAATCTCTGGGTGGTTATGTTCGGGTTAAATCTGAACCAGGATACGGGTCTAAATTCAGTGTTAGCTTACCCCTGACCCTCGCCATACTCGACGGTCAATTGATCCGTGTTGATCAAGAAACCTATATCATTCCTTTAATCTCAATTGTAGAAACCATTTTGGCTGATCAATCTGCGATCAGCTCGATCGCGGATCAAAATAAGCTCCTGCATTTCCGTGAAGAATATATTCCACTTATTAACCTGAGGTCTCTGTTTAACCTACCTGTTTCAGAAGGGGGTTCCGGGCAGAGCCTTATTGCTATCGTAGAAAATGGTGGGCAAAAGGTAGGACTTGTTGTGGATGAACTCTATGGGCAACAACAGGTGGTGATAAAAAGTTTGGAAGTAAACTTCAAACGAGTCGATGGATTCGCCGGAGCGACTATTTTGGGTGATGGTAGTGTTGCGCTTATATTGGACATTGCTGGATTAATGAAGCGCGGCCTTGATTATGAGGTCGCTGCAGCAGCTAAAAAACGTAATGAAATTTTCAATAACACGAGCCAGGGAGCCATTACACAATGAGTAATGATCTTCAAGGTCAGGACAATATTCTGGGTATCAATGCTGGTGGGCAACAGTTTCTGAGCTTTCTTTTGAATGAAGAAGAGTACGGAATTGATATCTTGAAGGTACAGGAGCTTAGAGGTTGGACACCCGTCACAAAAATACCTGATATGCCTGATTATCTTAAAGGTGTACTGAATCTAAGAGGAACAATTATTCCCATTATTGATCTCAGGGAACGTTTTGGGCTTCAACCCCAGGAGTATGGCGATACTACTGTAGTTATTGTAGTGAATGTCGTGAGTGGTACGACTGAACGTATTATGGGCATCATCGTTGATGCTGTTGCAGAAACATACAATATTATTCGGGAAGAAATACAACCACCACCTCAGATGGGAGGGGTGATCAACCCTGAATACATCACAGGTTTAGTCGCTCAGGGTGAGAAAATGGTTGTATTGATGGATGTTGATGAATTAATGAATTCAGCTGAACTGGCATTAGATCAGTCTGAATCTGATGATGCTTGAGTGCAGAGCGCGGGGAAAAAATAATGAAAATCAATGAGCCAGTTACCAATAACGAAGTAAAGCTCAGAGATGGCCAGGAACTTGTGACCAAAACGGATCTGAAAGGGACTATTACCTACGTGAACCCTGCTTTTGTTGAAGTGAGTGGTTTTAGTAGTGATGAACTGGTTGGTAAAAACCACAATGTTGTCCGCCATCCTGATATGCCTCCAGCTGCCTTCAAAGACCTTTGGGAAACTTTAAAGCTAGGACGACCTTGGTCCAGGTTGGTTAAAAATCGTTGTAAAAATGGTGATTACTACTGGGTGAAAGCTAATGTGACGCCTATCTTTGCAAAAGGTGACATCGTTGAATATATGTCAGTTAGAACCCAACCCTCTGAGCAGGAAATCGCAGAAGCGAACTCTTTGTATGAACAATTGAGTAGAGGTGAGGCAAGTCTGCCTTCTCCAGGCCAGATTCCGACTAGCAATTTAGCATCGCAGCTAACTAAATACGCTCTCATTGCTGTGGTTGCAGCTGTTCTGATCAATCTGGGTGTTTACTTTTCAGGTATGCCTTCAGCTGCACTCATGGCAGGTCCATTGATCGCTTTTCTGATCATGTTATTTGGTTCTTTTAGTTGCATGAATAATCAAATAATCAAACCGATTGAGCATACAAAACAACTGATGAGGCTGATTGGTGAGGGTGATTATCAAACGGAGATTCAACTTAATCAACCCGGTGAGATAGGTGATTTAAGTCGATCAGTTAAAATGTTAGCCGTGCGCATGGGGTATGAGGTCAACGCCGCACAGACAGCTGCTGCTGCCTCCCAACGGGTCAAAGTTGCTCTCGACAGTGTGACCTCAAATGTCATGATGGCAGACAACAATGGTGAAATTATTTATTGCAATGATGCCGTTCTGGAAATGATGCGAAATGCAGAAAGTGATATTCAGGAACAGCTTCCAGATTTTAAGGCAGACCAAATTCTAAGCTCAAACTTTGATTCCTTTCATAAGAACCCTGCACATCAGCGTAATATGCTGAATAAACTCACGAATACGTACAAAGGTCGTATCAAGGTCAGTGTTCGTAGTTTCGACCTTACAGCGAACCCAGTGGTTGATACTTCCGGTGCCCGCTTAGGAACAGTAGTTGAGTGGGTTGATGTAACGGATCAGTTAATTGCTGAAGATCAGGTTCAAGAGCTTATTGATAACGCAACTCATGGTGAGTTGGATCAACGCCTGAATGTAGAAATATATAATGGCTTTATGCGTAATGTAGCATCGGGTGTGAATCAGATGCTGGACGCAGTAGTGGATCCGTTACGTGAAGTTAAACGTGTTTTGGGTGCACTGGCGGATGGTGATCTGACACAAAGCATGTCAGGTGACTTTCGTGGAGAGTTTGCAGAGTTGAACGAATCCCTGAATGTTTCTATTCAGAATTTGAATGGGATGGTGGGTGAGATAAGTTCGGCTGGTCATAGTATTACAACTGGCGCTACAGAAATTTCCAGCGGTAATAACACATTAAGTTCAAGAACAGAATCACAGGCGGCGAGCCTACAGGAAACAGCTGCAAGCATGGAGCAGATGACGGGTACTGTTAAACAGAATGCTGACAATGCTGTTCAGGCCAGCCAACAGGCAAATGATGCTCAGAAATTAGCTTC
Source organism: Neptuniibacter sp. (assembly GCA_050633605.1). Taxonomy (GTDB): domain Bacteria; phylum Pseudomonadota; class Gammaproteobacteria; order Pseudomonadales; family Balneatricaceae; genus Neptuniibacter. The sequence continues at coordinate 50,563 of JBOEGV010000038.1, forward strand.
GCGTGGAGGTGAGATATCTAAAAAGGTTGTTACTTCCATGAGCGCCATTAGTGATAGTTCCACCAAAATTGCTGAAATTATTGGTGTCATTGATGAGATTGCGTTCCAGACGAATCTTTTGGCGCTTAACGCGGCGGTAGAGGCTGCTAGGGCAGGAGAACAGGGACGTGGTTTTGCCGTTGTTGCAGCAGAAGTACGTAACCTGGCGCAGCGCAGTGCAAGTGCTGCTAAAGAGATCAAAGAGCTGATTAATGATAGCGTGGAAAAAGTTGAAGAGGGCGGGTTGTTTGTTAATGAGTCAGGTAAAGCTCTGACGGAGATCATGGATGCTATCAACAGCGTTTCTTCCATTATTTCGGAAATTGCTTCAGCCAGTAAAGAGCAAGCGATTGGTATTGAACAAGTGAATATTGCCATGGCTCAGATGGATGAAGGTACGCAACAAAACGCGGCTCTGGTCGAAGAAGTTGCTGCTGCATCTTCTTCAATGGAAGAACAGGCACGGCAGTTACAACAATTAGTCGATAAGTTTAATGTATCGGGAAATCCAATGGCCGGTATTAATCGGACTCCTGGCATCAGTAGCATCAGATCATTGGCGGCAACAGTTTCGCCGAGTGCTCCTGATTCATTTCCAGAACTGCAAGCTCCCAAATCGGTGAAGAGCCATCATCCGCAACCCATCATTACGGCAAATGGCAGTGATGATGAGTGGGAAGAGTTTTAATAATCTTTCCGCTTCATGAAGTGGCTCCTCCAGGAGTATGTGTCAGGAAAGATATGAGGTCGGTAAATGGTGGGAAGTTCGAAAGATCGTGAATTTACCTTTACTCAAAATCATTTTGAGAAGGTAAGAGGCGAATTATACGACTATGCCGGCATTGTTCTTGCCGATTCGAAACTAGACATGGCCTATAACCGCTTGGTACGGAGGTTACGTGAACTGGGCATTGCTAGTTTTGATGAGTACTTTGTTTATCTGGAACGAGAGCCGATCGAATTTACTCAATTCATTAATGCATTAACGACCAACCTGACCGCTTTTTTTAGAGAGCGTCACCACTTTGAATTTGTTGAACAAGAGATAATCAGAGATCTCAAAACCAGAAATATACGAAAACTTCGGGCATGGTCTGCAGGCTGTTCTTTAGGCGAAGAGCCTTACAGTTTGGCAATGACAATCTTTGATGCGGGTGTTGATCCGGCAAGTTGGGATGTGAAAATTCTGGCAACAGATATCGACTCTAAGGTGCTTTCTAGTGCTAAGTCAGGGGTTTACGTTAGGGACCGGGTTAAGGCACTGGATACAGCATTAATTCACCGTTGGTTTTTAAAAGGTAAAGGCAAAAACGAAGGGATGGTAAAGGTACGGCCAGAGTTACAGGACGTTATTAAATTCGGTCATCTCAATCTTATGAGTGACTGGCCAATTAATGGCCCTCTGGATTTTATGTTCTGCCGGAATGTCATGATCTATTTTGATCAACCCACTCAAGTAAGATTACTTAATAAGATGGCCGATATTCTAAAGCCAGGTGGTTACTTATTTGTAGGGCATTCTGAAGCCTTGGCAAGGCATGCAAGTTGTTTTGAGCTGGTCGGAAAAACTATATACCGTAAGGTCGGTTAATGAATTTGAGTAAAGGTATGCTGCCCAGTGCATTAAGGGGGTTTGAGGGTTTTAAGCCTTTTTGGGAGCCTCGATGGAGCAAATATGCGGTCAAAGTCGCGCCCGGTGAATTTTATGTTTCCAACAGTGACATGGTTATCACTACAGTACTAGGGTCTTGTATCTCTGTATGCATTCATGACCCGGTTAAGAAGCTAGGCGGCCTTAACCATTTTATGCTTCCAAACAGTGGCAGTAACGATGATTTGAGTCGTTCCATGCGGTATGGTTTTTTTGCGATGGAACAACTTATAAATGAGTTGATGAAGTACGGTTGCAGGCGTGAAAGCCTACAGATTAAACTCACAGGCGGTGGTGAAATGATCCGCTCGGCGATTAATCAAATAGGCCAACAGAATATTGATTTCATACTTCAGTACCTTAAAGATGAAGGCTTAAATTTTATTGCGTCGGACTTGGGTGGGAATCGTGCCAGAAAGGTGGCATATTTTCCATTAGAAGGTCGAATGTTAGTGAACAAACTTGATCATCGTGAAGATCAGCGCCTTATTGAGGAAGAGCGTACCTTCAGGGTTGATGTCGACTCACATCTGGATGACACAGATGTTGAGTTGTTTTAAAGGAAAGAACTAATTTATGGAAAAACATAAGGTTCTCATAGTAGATGATTCGGCAGTCGTGCGTAAAGTTCTCTCAGAGCTACTCTCAGGTGATCCGGAAATTGAAGTTGTGGCGACCGCCGTCGATCCTTTTGATGCCAGAGATAAAATCAAGGAATTCAGACCCGATGTACTGACTCTTGATATTGAAATGCCAAAGATGGATGGCATTACATTTCTACGAAACCTGATGAAGCTTAACCCTATGCCTGTAGTTATGCTCTCTTCGTTAACACATCAGGGTGCTGATGCAACGCTTCAGGCACTAGAGCTTGGTGCTGTTGATTTTATGCCGAAGCCAACAACAGCTCAATCGGATGAAACCCTACGGAAATTTAGGACAGAATTGCTTCAAAAAGTGAAAGTCGCAGCTTTATCGGCGAAAAAGCTTAAGTTTATGCGTCCCGGCTTGGAACATTCTTCTAAGAAATGTTTATCTTCAACGGCTAGTTCAAACACCGCGGTAGAAGTAATTGCGATGGGTGCTTCTACGGGGGGAACAGAGGCGCTGCGTGATGTTTTGGAAGTATTACCTGATGACCTACCACCCATAGTCATAGCTCAACATATACCAGAAAATTTTAGTGATCGATTTGCAAAAAGGTTAGATTCTCAGTGTAAAGTATCAGTTAAAGAAGCTCAGAATGGTGATATTCTGAGGGCTGGACACGTTTATATTTCGCCCGGTTCCCGACACTTGAGAGTCAAGAAAAAAGGCAACCTTTTAATGGCAGCTTTAGATGATGGCGCACTCGTTAACCGTCACAAGCCATCCGTTGAAGTTCTGTTTGATTCGTTGCTTGATTGTAAGGATACTGAAGCAATTGCTGTGATCTTAACCGGGATGGGTGATGATGGTGCAGTTGCAATGAAACGTCTCTATGACGCAGGAATTTATACGATTGCACAGGACGAGCAAAGCAGTTTGGTTTGGGGTATGCCTGGTATGGCGGTCAAGCATGGTGGGGCCAGGGAGGTTTTGGCGTTAAACAAAGTTTCTGAACGATTGATTCAAATTCTATCGGGCAATTAAATTTGTAAGGGTTGTAAATATGGTCCAAAAAAATGGGATGCTAGCCTTAGCTTTAGTTGCAACGGCTGTATTGTCAGTTGCTCAATTTATCGAGATCCCAAAGGCAATTCCTTTTGCCTGCCTGGCGGTTTTATTTATATCCATCATCTTTCTTTTTCTTAGAAAAGATACCGAGACACAGGTGATAGAGACGTCGGCAAACCAATCAATAGACGCTTCTGTTCCTGAATTTAAAGAAGCGTTGGAACAGGTCTCTGAAACCCTGGTTCATGATGCCGTTGTTGTGAATCAGGAAATTTCAAGAGTGGATGGCCTGATCAAAGAAGCAGTAGCTCTAATGGGCAATAGCTTCCACGATATGCATGATTTGGCGAACAAACAGATTCAGCTTACTTCAGAGATAATCTCCCAAACACACGAAGAAGAAAACAGTGAGGACGAACAGGTATTTAATGTTCATAACTTCATTCGAGAGACGGGCTCCACACTGGATCAGTTCATTCAAATTATGGTGGATGTAAGTAAGAACAGCCTTGAAACAGTCCATCACATTGATGATATGGTGGAGAAACTCGATGGTATTTTCGGATTGATTGAAAATGTAGAAGGTTTGGCAAGTCAAACTAACCTTCTGGCACTGAACGCCAGTATTGAAGCGGCAAGAGCGGGTGAGGCCGGTCGAGGTTTTGCAGTGGTAGCTGACGAAGTCAGAACGTTGTCCATCAACTCTGCAAAACTGAATAATCAAATACGTGAAGAGATTGGTTCAGCTAAGGAAACCATAGAAATTCTGAGAAGCACTGTAGGTAGCATGGCTTCCACGGATATGAGCGACACAATAGGAACGAAAGAGAAAATGGGAACTATGCTGGAACATATGGCAAGCATGAACCATTTCCTCAACGAAAAGGTTGTGGAAATCTCTCATATCGGTGATCAGCTTAATGGTGTGGTGGATACCGCAGTTCGCTCGCTACAATTTGAAGATATTTCTTCGCAGGCACTGAGTTCGGTTGAGCATAATGTTAGTTCTTTGAATGAAGTATCGAGTCTTCTGACCGGTATGATTGATTCACAAAGTCAGGTAAATCAACAAGCGATTGATCAATGCAAATCACGCTGCAAAATCTTAAGAGATGAAGCTCAGCAGCGTAATGCAACCCGGACAGTTTCGCAAAAAGACATGGATGAAGGTGATGTCGAACTGTTCTGATATAAGTTAGGAATTAGTTTTAATCTATTAAGAGAAAAATTATGGCAGTTTCCAAAATAATTACTGATGATGGTAAAAAGGTAAATATTATTGTCAGTAGTCAGTTCGATTACTCACTTCATCAAGTGTTTCGCGATACATATCGTGATGTTACTCAGACGGGGGTCACGTTCAGGGTTGACCTGTCTAAATCTACCTATATGGACAGTTCTGCTTTAGGTATGATCCTGCTCTTGAAAGAACATGCTGACAAACTCGGCGGTAGAGTGGTTATTTCCAGGCCGAATGAGTCTGTACTCAAAATACTCACCATTGCTAACTTTGATAAGTTCGTCACGATCGAGAGTTAAATAATGGTAATTCAGCCAGACTCCGGCTATCAGGATAAGTTGATTCTGATCGCTGATGATATGCGCCTTAATCGTGAAATATTAGGGCAGATGGTGAAAGAATTAGGGATTCAGGTTGCATTTGCAGTCGATGGCCATGAAGCGGTCGAACAGTATATACAGCTGAAACCCAATCTGGTTCTTATGGATATCAATATGCCAGGTATTGATGGCATAGAAGCAACCCGACAGATTAAGCAGCATGCGGGTGATGGCTTTGTACCGGTGATTTTTGTCTCAGGTGCTGAAGGTCAGGATGTTATTCGCCAGGCAATAGATGCCGGTGGTGATGATTACATTCAACGGCCATTCCCGCTTGAACTTCTTGAAGGCAAAATTGTTGCGCTGTTGCGAATTTCTCACCTGTATGGTCAGGTTGCACATTTAAACCGCTTGCGAGCGCATGAAGAAGAGGTTGCGGAACAACTTTTCAGTGGAGCCGTTCTTTCAAGTAATGTTGCTTTAGACCAGATTCGTATTCATAAACAGGCAGCGGAAACTTTCAGTGGAGACGTTCAGCTGAGTGCGTTTCGTCCTAACGGAGACTTAAATGTATTGCTTGGTGATTTTACCGGGCATGGACTCACTTCAACTGTTGGCGCTTTACCCCTTTCCGAGACTTTCAGGGCAATGACTGCAAAAGGTTATGACGCTGAAGAGATCGTTGTGCAGATCAACCGTAAGCTAAATAGCTTACTGCCAACAGGAATGTTTCTGGCAACAGGTATAGTAACGCTTGCACAGGACGGTAGTGCTAAGATATGGAACGGTGGCTTGCCTGATATCATGGTTATATCCGGAGGGGCAGTTAAAGCAAGGATTGTCTCAAACCACCCACCTTTGGGAATTATCAGAGGTTTATCTGACCTGCATTTCGAACATTTTAAACTAGAACCTGACGAACATGTTTTATTACTCAGTGATGGCGTTTTAGAAGCTGAAAATGAACAGGGTGATATGTTCGGTGAAGAGCGTTTACTGAATACTATCGGTGAGCAGGCTTATGAGAAAGATACCAATCTGGTTGATTTGATCCTATCGAGTCTGAGTATTTTTGTGGGCCAACATCCTCAGAAGGATGATATCTCTCTGATTGATATCCCAGGTAAAGTTGTAACAGAAGACTCTAAGCAAAACTCTCAATCTGTTACTACTGGGTCTCACACAGAAGTGTTGGAACCTACTGAACTTGATATCTGGAACTGGAGTTTAGAATTACAGGGTAAAAGCCTTGGCAGAATCAATCCGGTTGCACAGGCTTTGAGTCGATTGCAGGAGTCAGAAGGCAATGGAGAGCATTGGCACAACGTGTTCAGTATTTTGACTGAGTTATTTGTTAATGCACTTGATCATGGTGTTCTGAAACTTGAATCCAGTATGAAATCTACTCCAGAAGGGTTTGCAGAGTATTTTTCAGAGCGTGAACGTCGTCTTGAGCGTCTGACTTCAGGTGCCGTGTCTCTATATTTGCAACATACCCGGATGTTAAACGGTGGGCGTTTGTTGGTTCAGATTGAGGACAGTGGCGATGGTTTTGATTATGAAAGCTGGTGTTTACAGAATCGAACTCATGAGACAAACCTCTTTTCTGGCCGCGGTATCGCGTTGGTAAAAGAGCTGTGTGAAAGTATCAGCTATGACAATGGTGGTTCTAAAGTTGAAATAATTTACACATATTCAAAGTGAGACGATTATTTCTTCTGTGCAATTAGAAGAAACTCGCGATTGCCATCGCCGCCCTTAATGGGGCTTTCAAAGTAATCAACGATATTCAGAGCAAGTGTTTCACAACAGTGGCTTACTTGCTCTTTTACTTTGGGGTAAAGGCTTTCATCTCTAACAATACCTCCTCTGCCTATCCCTGCTTTACCCACCTCAAACTGAGGCTTTACCAGTGTAATCAGATAGCCACCGTGGGCTATTAAGGGTATCAATGAGGGGAGTATTTTGGTTTGCGATATGAAGGATACATCCATCACAGCAATATCAAAGCCAGTCCCCTGAGTGTGAGCGAGCAATTGATCATCAGGCAGCTCCCTTGCATTCATTCCTTCGTAACAAATTACTCGGGGATCTTCCCGCAGTTTAGGTGCTAATTGATCGTGCCCGACCTCTATACCAACTACTTGCTTAGCGCCATTTTGTATTAAACAGTCGGTAAACCCTCCAGTAGATTGGCCAACATCAATGGCGGATTTTCCTGAGAGTTCTATCTCTAGTTTAGATAGGGCGCCTAATAACTTAAGTGCTCCGCGGGAGACGAATTGATCTGCTGGATCATGTTCTATTTTGAACTCTGCTGATGGCGAAACTTTTAGACCGGGCTTAGTGGCAAGTTGCCAGCTTCCTTTCTCGTTAATTTCGACTCTGCGGTCTTTTATCAGGTTTTGGGCCTGGGTACGGGAACGTGCCAGACCTTTTTCAACCAGCAGAAGATCGATGCGTTGCATGAGAACACCTTTTATTAAAGAAGCGAATTATACGCAATCGAGTAACTCCGGTGTACACTTGGTTTCACAGCACTATGTTGCTTTTGATTTTTTATTACTGATCAGTTTTAAGGAAAACAATGAACAAGAGCATAATCTCAACAGAAAAAGCCCCTTCCGCAATCGGGACATACTCACAGGCCGTTCGTGTAGGCAGCACAGTATATATGTCTGGTCAGATTCCTTTGATACCTGAAACTATGGAGTTGGTGACAGAATCCTTCGAAGCTCAGGCCGATCAGGTTTTTAAAAACCTGCAGGCGGTAGCTGAAGCAGCAGGAGGTACTCTCGCTGACGTAGTTAAGGTTACGATTTTGTTGTCTGATATGGACTTCTTTGCGCAGGTTAATGAGGTAATGGCTCGTTATTTCTCAGAGCCTTATCCTGCGCGTGCAGCATTTGCGGTGAAGCAAATTCCGAAAGGGGCTGATATTGAGGTGGAAGCCATTATGGTAACCAGTGAATAACAGACAAAAAAAAGACAAGCAAATGCTTGTCTTTTTTCCTAACAATTAGCTTCAGCTATCTTTCGTTTTACGTGGGCCTTTACGGTGAGAAGAAGGTTTACCTTTTCTAGGGCCCCGGCTTTTCCCTCTGCCTGGTTGCTCACCATCTAGCTTTTTAACATTAAGCCTTTGTCCGCAAACTACAGCTTTACTTAACTGCTGTAATACTGATTTAGGCATACCCGCAGGCAGATCTACGGTAGAGCAATCATCAAAGATATCAATTGAGCCGATAAAGTTAGCTTCAAGACCGGCTTCATTCGCAATAGCACCAACAATGTTTTTGGGTGCAACTCCATGTTCGTGACCTACACGCAGCATATAACGAGCCATTTCAACATCTGGGTTGTCTTTCAGAGGTTTAGCCTTGTAAGACATGTTTCTTGGCTGACGCGAGTTGCTGCTACCAGATTCAGAATCTCGGTTTCTGCGCTGTGCTCTGGGCTCATCTTTCATCAGAAGTGGCGTTTTGCCCTGAACAAGATGAGCAAGCGCCGCCGCTATAATCAATGGATCAGCATCATGCTCTTGTTGATATTCAGTGAGCAGGTTTTTATAGAATTCCAGATCCTGACTATCAATGGTTTGTGTGATGCGATCGACAAAACGTTGAACACGTTTTTCATTGATATCATCTGTGGATGGCAGTTGCATGGTATCGATTTTCTGGCGTGTTGCCCGTTCAATCGCTTTTAGCATGCGCTGCTCACGAGGTGATACGAATAGAATCGCTTCACCTTCCCGGCCAGCACGACCTGTACGGCCGATGCGGTGAATGTATGATTCAGTGTCGTATGGGATGTCGTAGTTCACTACATGGCTGATACGTTCAACATCAAGGCCACGTGCTACAACATCAGTGGCAATAAGGATATCAATCTTACTGCCTTTTAATTTTTCGATTGTGCGTTCGCGCAATTGCTGAGAAATATCACCGTTAAGTGCTTCTGCGGCATAGCCACGAGCTGCCAGCTTTTCGGCTAACTCTACGGTTGCCGATTTAGTCCGCACAAAGATCAGCATGGCATCAAAAGCCTGCATCTCAAGAATACGAGTTAAGGCATCCAGCTTCTGATTACCTGAAACACGTAAGTATTTTTGTGTGATCGTTGTCGCTGTAGCTGTTTTGGATTTGATACGAACTTCAGCAGGCTTATTAAGGTGGCGCTCTGCAACAGTTTTAATCTGTTTTGGCATGGTCGCCGAAAAAAGCGCAATCTGACGATCTTCTGGCGAGTTTTCCAGAACCCACTCAACGTCGTCAATAAAGCCCATGCGAAGCATTTCGTCAGCTTCATCCAGAACCAGTGCTTCAAGGTTATTCAGTTTTAAAGAACCGCGGCGCATGTGGTCCATTACTCGACCCGGAGTGCCTACAACAACCTGTGCACCACGTCTTAACTGGCGAAGTTGCGCATCATAAGGTTGACCACCATAGATAGGCAGAACGTGGAAATCTTTAAGGTTTCTGGCGTAGGTCTGGCAAGCTTCAGCAACCTGAATAGCCAACTCGCGTGTTGGAGCGAGGATCAGAAGCTGCGTCTCACGTTTCTTAAGATTTAACCTTGAAAGAAGAGGCAGTGAAAACGCTGCGGTTTTACCTGTACCCGTCTGAGCAATACCCAGCAGGTCTCTACCTTCCAACAGATGAGGGATACTGGCCGCCTGTATCGGTGATGGAGTTTCGTAACCGATCTCGTCGAGTACTTCTAAAACGGGTTTTGCAAGGCCAAGTTCAGCGAAAGAGAGCTGATCATCTGAATTCATGTGTACGTGATTACCTATCTGGAATTGGGCAGCGTTGCATCGTCTTTGATACAGGAGTTGTCTACGCCGGTGGGAAAGCGGCATTATACACGTCATACCACGGTGAACAAGAAGTGAGCACTTTTTTTTACAGATTTGTAATAATTAAGGCTTGCCTGTAAAGCGCTTAAAATAAGGTTATTCCGCTTACCCTTCGAGGATATTTATCAATAATTTCTTAACCATCGCGGGTTCAAATGGTTTGTCAGTCATTGCATTAACACCCGCTTTGGCGACGTTACTTAAATGTGCCTGATTGGCTTCGCTTGAAACCATTAAAATCGGCAGGTGGGAATATTCGGTTGAAGATCTGATCTGCTCAGTCAGCTCTAATCCATTAACTTCTGGCATGTTGTAGTCAGTGATGATCAGATCGAAGCCTTCAGGCAAAAGTGGCATCACTTCTGAACCATCAGTCGCTTCCGTAATATGTTCGATCCCCATATTTTCCAGAACCCTTCGAATGACTTTACGTGCCATGCGGCTGTCATCGACTACCAGCACTCTGAGAACAGACGTGTCGTAATATTCAAGTTCCAGCTCATCAGAAGAGATTAAATCCAGAGTGGATTTAAGCGCTGTGGCAAGGTGCTCATGTCCAAAGGGCTTTGGCAAAATAGCGACTACACCAGACTGCTTGAATTGATCTAACTCGCTGTGTCGGGTTTCACTGGAAATTAGCATAAAAGGCAGTTCGCTTGTGGCTGTATTGTTGCGAATACTGCTCAACAGATCCATTGCAGAACCGTCAGGGAAATACAGTGCACTGATAACTAAATCGGGCTGTACAGCGGCTATGCGTTGTTTTGCAGAGGCGACAGAATCGGCTTCATCAATTTTATCAACTTGTTCAACGGATAATTCATTGCGGATAATTTTTCTCTGTACAGCAGAGGGTTCCACCAACAATATATTTAAATCAGAAGAATCAAGATTAGCCATGGTAAATACCGTAGATTGTTTAACAAACAATATACCGATCAATTTTAAAGACACAAGCTACGAAGGTCATTAACTTGTTATGAATCAAGAGAATATTGCTTTGAGTTTGACCCGGTTTATGAGCCAGAAGATTTCAAGGACGGGACGGGGAAACTTAACTAGAATAAAGGCTTAATTTACATGCCATAAAGTTGGAACTATGAAGTGGATACTAGCTGCGTTTGCGATTTTTCTGAGTACTTTAACTCTAGCAGAAACGACCTTGTGGAAGGTGAGTAAAGATAATAACTATCTCTATCTTGCCGGAACGGTACACCTTTTATCTGCAAAGGATCTGCCCTTCCCATCAGCATTTGAACGGGCTTACGAAGATTCTGAAATCATTGCATGTGAAACAGATATCTCTATGTTGAGTGATCCGGAAATTCAATTTCGCCTGATGTCTTCACTTTCATATCAGGATGGCTCCTTCCTTAATAAGAAAATTTCACATTCGCTATATCAGAAGCTAAATGATTATCTGGTCGGACGTGGTCTAATGCCGCACATATTTCTAACAATGAAGCCAGCAGGCGTGATGCTGACGATGATGTCAGTTGAGTTTAAACGTTTAGGTATAACCCATGATGGCGCGGACAGCGTTTATTTTAAACGCGCAGTAAAGGATGGCAAACCGGTATTAAGTCTTGAGACTATAGACACACATATTAACTTCATAGCTACTATGGGGGAGGGGAACGAAGAGATGTTTATACAACAAACCTTAGAAGACCTCTCTAAAATCGAAGTAATGATGGACGATATTGTGACTGCTTGGAAATCTGGCAACGTAAATCTTCTGGATAAACTGGTTGTTGCAGATATGCGGGATCACTATCCGGCCCTGTATAAGACATTGCTGGTAGAAAGAAATAACAATTGGTTGCCACTTGTTAATAAGATGGCAAGGACCCCAGAAATTGAACTCATACTTGTGGGTGCAGCGCATTTGATTGGGCCAGATGGGCTCTTAGATTTGCTGCAGCATCAGGGATATTCTATTCAACAGATGTAAGGGTAAGAGATGTTAGGAACCCGAGTGATTATGATGGGAATGAGTAAGTTCCCAGGGAGTAATGAAGGGGAGGCGGAAGCAGAGATAATCTGCGCAGCAAACCACAGTATTCCATTATTCTGGATGTTTCTTTTTGGAGGGGAGGATATCGAAATGCTCCAGACCCAAAAAGTGGAAAAGAATTCGGCCAACCCTTCAGATTGTTCAGAATATCCTGTGCTTATGAAGGAAAAAGTGCCGGCAGTTCAGTTGTTGAATAAAAGAATGAATATCATGCTGCCCTTTTTAAACGAAAAAGATGCAGGGTTAATACAGGAATGGCTTGCTTATCTGACTTCTCTGAAGTTCCCAGTACTTGCAGTTGATACCTATGAACTCTGGCATAACATGAGTGAGCCACATAGTTTAGTGACTCATCTAACCACGCTTACACAGCAATTAGATGAATTGCTTTCCGCACCAGAAGCTACGGTAGAAAAACTTAAAAAAGATGGATGCTGGCAAGAAAATAATTCATTAGCACTTGCCGGTTTTGGTTGGTAAAAAAAAACCGCCGCAATAATACCGCTGTGGTTTGAAACCATCTGCAGATTCTGCGGCGGTGTTCAGGAAGGTTAGGTTAAGTATAAACAAAAAAAACTCTGAGTGAATAGTCCCAGAGATTATACAGTCAGGCGGTCACCCAAATTACTTCTGCATCTTCCTCGCTGGTGGAAACCAGAGCATGACCCATTTCGCAGTCATAATACGCCGAGTCTCCGGAGAACAGCTCTAAGGGCTCATAAAATTCGGTATAGAGTGAAACTGAGCCTCTGAGGACAAATAGAAACTCTTCACCATCATGGCGGACCCAATCTGAATACTCTTCAAAACTGCGGGCTCGCACTGTTGTGCGATAGGGAATCATTTTTTTGCTACTGAGTTGTGTGGCGAGCAGTTCATGCTCGTAGGTTGGAGTTGGATAAGGCTGCCCTTCACCTCCGCGGGTAATATCCCTGCGACCGCCGGCACCAGACGAAGCCCGCGCTTCAATGAAAAGTTGAGGCATATCTATACCTAACCCCTTTACCAATTTATTTACTGCAGTAAAGGTTGGTGAAATCTGCTCATTTTCGATTTTGGAAAGGGTCGAACGGGCTAAGCCCGTGAGCTTGCTGGCTTCTTCAAGAGTCAGGTTTTTGCTCAGTCGAATCTCTTTCACTCGCTTTCCAAGCTGCATAGGTTCAACCGTGGCTTCACCTGAACCGTTTCGCTGAATACCTAGTTTTTCCTTTTCTTCTTTTAGAAAATGCGGCTCGTCCGACATTCATGAACTCCTGATCGCTTTACTTTTTAAACAGTATACACGCTAGCTGTAACGGAATTTATAAGCCAGGCAAATGTATTTAGTTTTTTTCCAGTTCCTTGATTTTTTGTCGAATACTCAGGGCACGCTCAACCGTGGTGGGGTGAGAAATGGATTGGTTGTGAGTAATAGATGAAGGATGGAGCATCGCCATCTCTCTCCAGAAATTATCAAGGCCTTTAATATTATACCCAGCGTTGTGCAACAGCCTTATTGCTTCAAGATCGGCTTCTGTTTCAAACGCCTGACTGTAAAGATTTGCGCCAATGGCGGTTGCTAAAAGCGGGGAGGGGAAACCACTACTTGTCAGTACAATATCTATAACCATTCCTAACGCTCCATTGCTTAAGCGTTTGGGTATATGGCCCAGGGTATTATGGGCTAGCTCGTGGGCAATAATCAGAGCTAGCTGATCATTGTCGGCAGCAAAACGCATAAGACCAGACGTAATGATTATTCGACCACCATCTGCATACCCATTGATCGTTTCAGATGGACTTAATACAACTGAATAGTCACAAACCTTTTCGGGTTGGATGGCTACAGTCAGTGTCTCATTCTGGCGTTCTACCAGTAGCTTAACTTTTGCACCGTCTGATATTGCCGCTTTCAATATCTTGATAGCGGCTGTGGTCGAATTGTCAGGGATACTTTGTTTATTTATTTTGAGTATCAGGTCACCTTTGAAAAGTTTGCCTTGAGAAGCGCCAGCATTCAGAGCATACAAAATCTGAACCTTATCACTATTGCCGTAGAGTTCTGTCGTTGCTGTGTGTTGTTCCTTAGGATATTCACTACTTTTATGGAGAAATGATCCGATACTGAAACGGGTACGTTTGCCGCAATCTTCCAAAGAGCCTTTAAGCAAAGGGTATGCGACCTCAGCCAACCGTGCATTGAGCTTATTCTGATAGGTTAATGCTTGTTTAAATTGCTCTGTTTGCTCTCGCAAAAGATCATCTTTAGTTAACTGTTCGGGAACAAGGTCTGGAGTTGCACAGGCTGTAATACAGCCTGAAAGAGTGATTATGGCTAGTTTGATATGCAACTTTTGAAACATCGTTAGTTTACATGTTTCTGCTTACAGAATTTCAGGGAATGGGAAGTCATCTTCCATCATTCTAGGATGTTGGGTAACTTTTATTGCGTGCTCAAGGTCGGAACCTTCACGCATAGCATTAATCAGCACGGATAAAACAAAAGTAACGGAATAATATTCCTGATGGTCACTCAGAAAGGGCAATTCAATCTCTTGATGTGCCATCTTGCTGAGGCGAGCTGCTAATTGAGCTGCTTCACTTTCATCAAAGCCTTCGTCGAGATCATGAATCAATCCATAAATTTCATTGGGTAAAATTTCATAAAGATAACTGTCTACTTTCAAAATGAGTTTTACCAGAACAATGTGTTCTTTTTTTTCACTAAGAAATGGAAGATTAATTTTTTCATTCAAACGCTGAGCAATAGCAATAAGTTCATTTTTTCTTAAGCGGTGGCGTGCAGATTTTTTTGCAAAAAAATCTTTCAACATCTTTTCGTGTTGTTCATCAGTCAGTGAAATACTTGCCATGATGATACCTTTCAAAATTATCATTCAGAGATTATTTAGGATTTTAAGTTAGTTTACCTGCATGAGGGTAGTGTTTCTCTTTGATATTGATTTTTTAGTTTGATACTCATCTGTATCTAAGGGAAAGCATGAAGGGCGAGAGTTCATCAGGAAGTATCATTTACGACCATTCAGAGGTCGTTATGTACAAATCTAATATATTGATGAAACACTTGTTTAATAACTATATGATGAGCTGATCTGTTCATAAGTAGTCGACATTTAATTGGAGTAGTTGATGTTTTTCTCTGGAAAATTGAATCAGGAAATTAAGGAGTTACAGGATGAGCTTAAAGAGCTTCGTTCTGAAAATGGGCATTTGGCCAGGGAAAATATGGATTTAAAGAATCGTTGTTTCGAATTGGAAGCTGCTAAAAATACACCAGATATGGATGACCAGCAGGATGTGTGCGCAGCCTGGGTCAAAGGTGGAAGTTTGGTCGCTCAGGTTCGGGAAACTATCGCTGCTACGGCGTCGAATCTTGAGTGCGAAAAAGATAATTTAGAGAGTTCCATGTCTATATTTGATGAAACCAAACAAGCGGTAGAGACAATTCTTGACCGTGTACAGGTTATTCAGTCCAGTGCTCAGGATAGTACTCTCCATGTCCAGGGATTGCTTACCGTTTCAGAACAAATTGAAAAGTTTGTTGGAGTTATCCGGGATATATCAGATCAGACTAACCTGCTGGCTTTAAATGCTGCAATTGAAGCGGCCCGGGCAGGAGAGTCAGGCCGAGGGTTTGCGGTGGTGGCAGATGAAGTACGAAATCTGGCACGTAAAGCAAGCGAAGCGAGTGATGAAATTGCCAGCTTAGTTGGGCAGATAGGTACAAAAACTTCAACAGCATCAGACGATATTGGCAAAGTTGATATGCTCAGTAGTGAGGTTGTCGCCTCAGCAGAGCAGATTAAGGCAGGGGTTACAAACGTTGTAGATCTCTCCCATCGCATGCATTCAATCATTAGTTCAAGTGCAGCAGATACCTTTATCGAAACGGTTAAGCTTGATCATGTTAACTGGAAGAACAATGTTTATGAAGGAATAGTCACCGGGCAGTTGAATAATATGACTGCGTTGGCTGACCATACTTCTTGCCGATTAGGTGAATGGTACTACGTGGGGCAGGGAAGGGAGCGTTACAGTGCTAGTAGCTGCTTTAATCAATTGGAAAACCCGCATGAACGGGTCCATACATCGGGTTTGGCAGCAGTCGAATCTGCCCGTCACGGCGATTTGAAAACAGCAGCGGTTCATTTGTCTTCGATGGAAGTTGCCAGTATAGAAGTAGCCGATGCTTTGGATCGATTGAATGCTGAAATGCGATAATTCGCATTGGAATAATCGTTCTATTCTCAGGTCGGTTCAGGTTGGAGTTTAGATGCAAAACCTTGTTGTTTTTTGTGGTTCTAAATCCGGAGCTGATCCTGAGTTTGAAGTTTTAACCCAACGATTCGGACATCTATTGGCTGCCCATGAATTTCAATTGATTTATGGTGGAGCCAGATCTGGCCTTATGGGGAGTCTGGCAAGTGCTGTCCTGACTAAAAAGGGACGAGTAGTTGGTGTAATGCCCTCCTTACTTGAAGCAAAGGAGAGTATTCATCCAGGTATTAGTGACTTGGTTGAAGTTGCCGATATGGCCGCTCGCAAACAGGTTATGACTGAGATGGGCGATGCTTTCATAGCCCTGCCGGGAGGAACCGGTACCTTGGATGAGCTGTTTGAAGTCTTTACCTTATCTCAGATTGGTCAGCACCATAAGCCTTGCGGCATCTTGAATTTTAAAGGCTATTTCGATTCATTATTGCTTTTTTTGGAGCATGCCCGTGACAATGGTTTTTTGCACCCTGACTATTTTGACATGCTGCTTGTTGATGATGACCCACAGCGGCTATTGAATAAATTATCTAGCTTCCAGCATCCCCACCACAGATAGATGTTATATTAATGGATCTGTATATAAGAAAATAGTTTATTAGTAAGTTTGCATAAACTGGCAATCCTACACTAATATTCTGACATATTTGTCAGAAAGTTAGTGTGAGAGTTCAGTGAATAATCTATCCAATATTTCCAATGACCTTTCCGCAGTATTAGAAGCTGTGCCGCAGCCTGCGGCTGTACTTTCCTCTGATTACCATATCATTGCTACCAATCGCGCCTACTCGATACATCACAGAATATCAGATTCAGTGAAGACAAAGTTCTGCTATCAGGTGACACATGGTTATTCACGTCCCTGTGATGAATCGGGAGAGTCATGCCCACTAAAAAAATGTCAGGATACCAACAGCAGACAACGAGTTTTGCATTTGCACCAAACATCAAGAGGTAGAGAACATGTTGATGTCGAGATGCAGCCGATTACTCTTAATGATGGAGGTAGATACTATCTCGAAATAATGCATCAAGTGAAAGTGGCGCAAGCGAATCCAGAAGGCCAGGGATTGATCGGCTGTTCTGATGCATTCAACCAAATGCTTTCTCTGATTCAGAGAGCAGGTCCAAGCAGTATATCGGTGCTGCTGTCAGGCGAATCGGGAACAGGCAAAGAGCTTGCCGCTAAAGCTCTACACAAAGTCAGCAATAGAGCGAACAATCCATTTGTGACGGTAGAGTGCTCAGGACTGAGTGAAACATTGTTTGAAAGTGAGATGTTTGGGCATGAAAAAGGTGCCTTTACGGGAGCCATTAATCGCAAGGATGGTTTGGTTTCAGCAGCCAGAGGTGGGACTTTATTTCTTGATGAGATCGGTGATGTTCCTCTTTCACTTCAGGTCAAATTGCTAAGATTGATTGAAACTGGGACCTACCGGACAGTGGGAGGAGTTGAGCTGAAACAAGCTGATTTCAGACTCGTGTGTGCCACTCATAAAAACCTTAAAAGTCTGGTTGATACAAGTCAATTCAGACAGGACCTTTACTAT
Organism: Neptuniibacter sp.; assembly: GCA_050633605.1. GTDB lineage: Bacteria > Pseudomonadota > Gammaproteobacteria > Pseudomonadales > Balneatricaceae > Neptuniibacter. The sequence continues at coordinate 68,169 of JBOEGV010000038.1, forward strand.
CGTATCAGTGCTTTTCCTATAGAGCTCCCACCTTTAAGAGAGAGGAAAGAGGATATACCGCTATTGATCAAGGCGCTGCTGAAACGTATTCCTGATAGCGAGAACGTATCTCTTGAGACACCTGCTCTCACTACTTTAATGGATCACCCATTTCCGGGGAATATTCGTGAATTAAGAAACATTCTGGAGCGGGCAGTTTTGCTTACTGACAACCAACACATTGGTCTGCAACATTTACCGCACGAATGCCGAGCCGACATTGAATGTGCAGAGGGCATGGTTTCGCCGGAGTTATGTTCATCGGGCTCAGGGAAATTCGTTCCTTTGGCGGATCTTGAGCGGTACTACCTGGCAAAAGTTAAAGATTGTTTTAAGGGTAATAACAGCGATTTGGCAGAGATACTGGGGGTCAGTGAAAGAACGCTATACCGAAAACTAAGTGCTTTATAGATGCTGTTATGGGGAAAAATTATTATCAGTAAAAGTAATATAAGCTTTAGCTGTATTAGCTATATACGATGGTCGAATTCTTGTATATTCTTTTAATCTATATAGTTATTTCTAATAATAATATAAGAAAATAGCGCTTTGGCTACGCCATGTGGAGGCATGCATGTCCAATATCATCAAAGGTCCCAGCACCCGCGAATTAATGGAGCAGATGGTTCGTGAATCTGAACATTTGTCCATTAATGATCGCAGAGATTTTTTGCGTAAAGGGATCGCTGCGGCTGCTGGAATGGCTGCAACAACGATTGCAGGAAGTTCTGTTGCAAGCGAAATCAATAAAGCTAATCTCCCGCCGAATGAACCCTCCTGGGGTAAACAGCTGGGACATGGTGTAGTAGAACACCCATATGGTTCACCCTCCAAGTTCGAAGAGCATGTAGTACGCAGAACGGTACCCTGGTTAACGGCTGATTCGATCGCATCTATCTCTATGTCTCCTCTGCAGGATTTAAAAGGCATCATTACACCCAATGGTCTGGTATTTGAGCGTTATCATGGGGGTGTGCCACAGATTAAACCGGATGAACATCGCCTGATTATTCATGGTCTGGTTGAGAGACCGATCATATTTACAATGGAAGACCTGATGCGTTTTCCTTCGGTTTCTCAGATCAAATTCATTGAGTGTCCAGCCAACGGCGGTATGGAGTGGAAAGGTGCGCAAATGGAAGCACTGCAATTCACTCATGGCATGCTGAGCTGTTGTGAATGGACCGGTGTGCCATTGAAAGTACTGTTGGACGAAGTAGGGGTTAAACCCGAAGGCAAGTGGATTCTTGCTGAAGGTGCGGATGGATCGCACATGAGTCGTTCGATCCCTCTCGAAAAAGCACTGGATGATACGCTGGTTGTTTATGCTCAGAACGGTGAAATGCTGCGTCCGGAGCAAGGTTATCCACTACGTTTGTTAAACCCAGGTTGGGAAGGTAACACTTCGATTAAATGGTTGCGTCGTTTAGAAATTGGCGATCAGCCTTGGTATCACCGTGAAGAAACCTCCAAAT